>JAHBSP010000001.1 GCA_019639055.1 Microbacteriaceae bacterium
CTGGACTCTGTCCTTGACTCGCTGCCCGAGAATCCGCCTACCGCGCAGAACACGCAGAACTACTCGTCGGGGGAAGCGAAGAGCCCAAGACGGCCGAGGAGAGCAACCTCGGCTGAGATCGGTCTTGGTAATCCGAACTGATCTGCCCGGCTAAAGGAGCCGGACGGCAGACTCAGAGGTTCGGTTGGCGGCGATCGCGCTGCCTGACTCTAGGTCCGCTACTGCTAAGCCGTTTGACCAGCTCCCTGTTGCTCACCGGAACCGCGCCCGCCTCAATGAGTTCCGCGTGCCGACTTGCCGGTACGTCGTAATGATCAAGATCGAAGCCGCGCTCCGGCAGTCCGCAACTCGCGGCGAACTCATGCAATTCATCGAGAGAGGAATCACTGACCAGATGCGCCCAGAGCGTACCGTGCGCCGGCCACATAGGCTTGTCAATCAGCACGGTCACGCTAGCGAGTCTAGGGCCGAGCCAGGTTTGACCGAGTGCGGCCGGATCAGGTAAGATCGATCCTCGGTGTGCTTTGGGCTGAGCCCGTTTCTACGCCGAAGTCTTGAGTTTGGACAGTCCCAAAACACTAGGGGTTCTAAGTGGTTTACGCAGTTGTGCGCGCCGGTGGTCGCCAGGAGAAGGTCGAGGTCGGCACAGTAGTGGTTGTAGACCACGTGAATGCCGATAAGGACGGCTCGGTGAGTCTCACCCCGGTGCTGTTCGTCGATGGTGACAAGATCACCCACGATGCCAAGTCTCTGGCCAAGATCACAGTCAAGGCAGAGGTCATCGCCGATCTTCGCGGACCGAAGATCAACATCCAGAACTACCGCAACAAGTCGGGTTACAAGCGACGCATGGGGCACCGCTCCGAGCTGACCAAGATCCGCATTACGAGCATCAAGTAGAGGAGCCGAATCAAATGGCACACAAGAAAGGTGCGAGTTCCTCAAGGAACGGTCGCGATTCGAATTCTCAGCGGCTCGGGGTCAAGCGCTTCGGCGGCCAAGTAGTCAACGCAGGTGAAATCATCGTTCGCCAGCGTGGAACCCACTTCCACCCCGGAGAGAATGTTGGCCGTGGCGGAGATGACACCCTTTTTGCTCTTGCCGCCGGCGCCGTCGAATTCGGCTCCAAGGGAGGTCGCAAGGTTGTCAACGTAGTCTCGGCCCCTGGAGCCTGAGCTCTCGGGGTTACAAAACTCGAGTCGCGGTTTTGCGATTCGGCTTGAGGCGGGCGCTGGCTCGCCTTCAGCATTTAATGAACTTGGAACCCGCCCTAGGAGGTGACCGTGGCCAGTTTCGTTGATCAGGTTACGCTTCACCTTCGCGCAGGCGATGGCGGCGACGGCTGCGTCTCTATCAGGAGAGAGAAGTTCAAGCCTCTCGCGGGGCCGGATGGCGGCGATGGCGGCAATGCCGGCAACATAATCCTGCAAAGCGATCCCCAGGTCACAACCTTGCTTGGGCTGCAGCGCGCTCCACACCGCAAATCAGAAAACGGCGGACCCGGAATGGGTGATAACCGCACCGGCTACAGCAGCCCGGATGTGGTGCTGGGAGTGCCGGTTGGAACCGTGGTGAAGAGCATCGAGGGTGAAGTTCTCGCCGACCTCGACCGGCCCGGGATGAGTTTTCTGGCAGCCGAAGGGGGCCAGGGCGGCCTCGGCAACGCATCGCTGGCGAACACCCGCAGAAAGGCTCCCGGCTTCGCTCTGCTCGGAACTCCCGGCTGGACGGGGGATTTAACTCTTGAGCTGAAAATGCTCGCCGACGTGGCACTCGTAGGCTTCCCTTCCGCGGGAAAGTCCAGCCTCGTGGCCGCAATGTCCGCGGCAAGGCCCAAAATCGCCGATTACCCGTTCACCACTCTGCAGCCCAATCTCGGGGTGGTCGATGCGGGTGGCGTCAGGTACACCGTGGCCGACGTCCCCGGCCTGATCGAAGGTGCCAGTGAAGGCAAGGGGCTGGGGCTGGAATTCCTGCGCCATGTTGAAAGATGCTCGGTCATCCTGCATGTTCTGGATTGCGCGACCCTCGAGCCCGGACGCGATCCGATCAGCGATCTCGAAGTCATTCTCAAGGAACTCGGGGCCTATTCAGTAGGCGAGAATCAGATTCCTCTGCTTGAGAGAACTCAGCTGGTTGCGCTGAATAAGACGGACGTGCCTGAAGCAAGAGAACTGGCAGAGCTAGTGCGGCCGGAACTCGAATCCCGGGGCTTTAGAGTCTTTGAAATCTCCGCTGTTACTCATGAAGGGCTGCGGGAACTGTCCTTTGCCCTCGCCGAACTTGTCGAAAAGGATCGCACCCGGCAAGTCGAAGTGCCGCAAATCATAATCCGGCCAAAGCCAGTTGACGCAGCCGATTTCACCATCCGAGTCGAGGGCGGTTCGGCGGGCAACACTTACCGGGTCATCGGCAGGAAGCCGGAGCGCTGGGTTGCCCAGACCGACTTCAGCAATGATGAAGCCATCGGCTACCTTGCCGACAGGCTGGCAAAGCTCGGGGTTGAAGATGCGCTGGTAAGCGCCGGCGCAGTTGCGGGATCCAGAGTCGTAATCGGCTCCGGCGAGGGCGTCGACTTTGACTGGGAACCGACTCTGACCTCAACCGCCGAGCTCATTACGAGTCCGCGAGGCACGGATGCCCGGCTCGACGGAACTCAGCGTCCCTCTAGAGCCAGCAGGCGAGAGGACTATTTTGCCCGAATGGATGCCAAGGCCGAAGCAAGAGCCGAGCTCGAAGCGGAAAGGCAGGCTGGCATCTGGGCCGATCAGGATTCAGACGAAGAGAGCGGCGAACCCTCGAATTGAGCCATTGACGGCCGATTTCACGATAGATTGGACTGGTCGCCCCGACAGGTTACGGGGCGTGGAATGGAGTGGGACATGTTGCAATTGATGCTCGCGGCAGTTGAAGAGCGAGCTCCGCTCATCATGCCCAACTGGGCCTTTGCGCTGACCGCGTTCATCCTCTTCACTGTGCTCGCCTTCATCACCTGGAGTTTTCGTGATGTAGCCAACCGCCACGGTGGCCGTGCCCGCACGGGTGAGAACGAGCACTCCGGCCACTAAGCGACAGATGTCCGCTCAGCAGACTCGACGCTCCAGAATCGGCGTCATGGGCGGCACCTTCGATCCGATTCATCACGGTCACCTGGTCGCTGCCAGCGAGGTTCGACAGCAGTTCGATCTTGACGAAGTGATCTTCGTTCCGACCGGCCAGTCCTATCAGAAGCGGGATGTCACCGCCGCTGAACACCGATATCTCATGACTGTCATTGCCACGGCATCCAATCCGGATTTCACGGTCAGCAGGGTCGATATCGATCGGGGTGGTCCTACCTATACGATCGACACCCTTCGCGAGATGCACGAACTCAATCCGGATGCCGAAATCTTCTTCATCTCCGGAGTTGACGCGCTATCCGGACTTCCAGACTGGAAGGATGCTGACCAGCTCTTTGATCTCGCCCACTTCGTAGCTGTGAGCCGGCCGGGACATTCCCTGAAGGTTACCGGTTTGCCAAAGGAGCACGTAAGCTTGCTAGAAGTGCCTGCTCTGGCGATCTCCTCTACCGACTGCAGGAGCCGAGTGAACCGGGGATCCCCGGTCTGGTACCTGGTTCCAGATGGGGTTGTGCAGTACATCTCGAAATATCACCTGTATCGGAGTTCCAGTTGACAACCTCCCAGGGGGAGCGCCCCTTGAGCCGCAAGGCTCTTCGGGAGAGCGAGCGCGCCGCGGCGGAGGCTGTTGCGGCTCCAGCGGCTCCTACCCAGAGCGCGAATTACGCCTCTGATCAGGGATTTTCACAAGAAGGGCCGGCCCAGCCTCGGCCGGAGTTCAGAGTCAGATCAAGGCATTCAGCCCCCGAGGCAGGGCAGCCAATGCGCAGACCCCGCGCTTCGGACAATCGTCAGGAATCCGGCGAAGTACCGAGATTCAGAGTCCGAGACTATAGCCCGGAGGCCAGAGGCGAGGCTTTCTCTACCACAGCAGAAGTACCTCCGGTTTCGCCTTCTACGGGCTCCGCGGGCAGTGGGCTCCGACCCCGAGTTCGCGCCGAGAGCACCATTCCGGAGCAGGTTGAGCCGGCGGTCGTCGACCCCCCAAAGGTGGTGACAGGGACCGAGTCCCCCAAGAGCACGCAACCGCCGACCGAGCAAACACTTAGCCGCCGAGAGTTGAGGGCAATCCGAGAGGCAGCGCTTGGCAACACTCAGGTGGCGTCAGGGCCCTCGGTGGCGCCGTCAGCCTCTGAGGCGTCGTATGTCCCTTCGGCTGAGGCTGCAAGTCCCGACTCTTATTCCGCACCTCAATCGGTTCCGGACTTGATTCAGCCTCCAATTGACTGGCAGGCGCAGCGGGTTCAGCCTGAGCCGGTACAGCAGGTTCAGCCTGAGACTATGCGGCAACCCGCGTCGGAAGAGCGGATCGCCGCTCCCGAGGCGCCGAGGTTTACGGAGTTCAGCGCTCAGTGGTCCAGTGCTCCGATGTCCGGCACTCCCGGGTCCGGCACTCCCGATCGAGTGGTTCAGGGGAGCAGTACTCCAGATCCGAACGTACCGGTTCGCGAGGTAGTGACGGCTCCCGAAGTATATGAGACAGCTCCGACTCACTGGTCTCGACAACCCGAAATCGACGATCAGTTCGCCTCTCTGATCGGTCACCACAGCAGGGACATTGCTGCAAGCGGCGCAATTACCACCAGTGCGCTTGTCATGCCGAACTTCCCGTCAACCAGCACGATTACCGCGCCGCTCGGTGAAACCGGTGAGATTCTGCTGACGGGAACCGTGAATCTGCCTCGCAGTCTCGCGACCTCTGGCTACAACCGTTCGCGGTTTGATTCCTCAGACCTGGACAACGCGGCAGACCCGAGGGATCGGGAGATCGCATCGATGGACTCTGCGCCGGTGCGGGCATCCGATGCAGTGAGCACGCACACTTCAACTCAAAGCGTTCTAATCGCCCGTCGGCCCAAGGGAAGCAAGCTCATTATGGGGCTGTCAATTACCGGTGCCGCCATGGGGATCGGGGTCATCCTGCTCTTCGCCGCCGGAATGATCTTCAAGATCTTCTGACAGGTGCCGATGACTCTTAGAATTTCGACCGGGGAATCGTGACGGTATCCACAGGGACGCTCGCTGCCGTGAAGCAGGCCGCCTCCGCGGCAGACTCGAAGCAGGCGGAGGACCTCGTAGCCCTCGACGTTTCGCTTCCGTTGCCTTTTGCGGAAGTATTCTTCCTCGCGAGCGGACGCAATGAGCGCCAGGTACTTGCGATCGGTGAAGAAATCGAAGCAAAACTGCGCGAACTCGACCTCAAGCCTTTGCGCCGCGAGGGCAGGACCGAAGGGCGCTGGGTATTGCTGGACTTCGGAGACCTCGTCGTGCATGTTTTTCACGAGGAAGAGCGGCTCTACTATTCGCTGGAGCGAATCTGGAAGGATTGCCCGGTCGTACCTCTGGGGTTGTAGGCATGGTTGAACTTCCCAGATGGGATCGGCGACCGGATGACGCAGCACTCAATCTGGATCGAATCGACACCTGGCTGGGCGCACTCTTTGACTCCGGAATCATCTCGAGCTTCGGCGGCGATGAATCGCGGTGGCGGAGGCTTGGCACTCAGGAGTGTTTGGCGGAGGTTGAACGCTTCGCTTCGGATCACTGGGACTTCAGGGGCGGAAGGGAGCGCAACCTCGCTGCCGATGCCACGTTTACGCCGACACAGCGCCGGTTGGTCGAATCGGTCGGCCGCGAGCTCGGACTCCTCGGGACTGCACCGCCGGCAAGAACCTATTACGACGCGGTGGTTATGACCGGCGGGATGATCAGGGCGGGAATCGTCAAACCGCGTTTTCTTCGCGAGCTTGAGGCAGCCGGGCTGGATTGGTGGAACGCGGTTTTCCTTGGGGCCAGCAGGCAGTTCAAAGGCGATGAGATAGAGCTCGCCCGCGAATTGCAAATAGAAGGCTCGAACGAGATTGACGCCATGACGGTTGGGATGCAGCGCGCCTTCGACCTAGACGAGCCGGATCGGGAGAGTGCGGGCGGCGCGGGGTTCGGGTCGTGGCTGGTGCGAAGCTGGGATGCCGGTGAACGCGAATTCAGCGTGGTAGCTGCCCCGTCATCCGAGCCCGAATTAAGGCGAGCAAATACCGCCGACACGTTTCGGTTCTGGGCCGGGGGAGAGGGTGCCGCGACTGAGTCGGTACTCGTCATCACCACCCCGGTTTATGTCCCGTATCAGGGCGCGGTTGCGGTCGAAGTCTTCGGGATCGAATCGGGAATGTCGGTGGAGACCGTGGCCGTTAGCGGCACCGCAAATGACCTCGGACCGCTGACTCAGGTCTTCCTTGCGCAGCATGTACTTCAGGAGCTTCGCTCCGCAATTCACGGGTTCAGCGGCCTCTACAAAACGTTGCAATTTACACGCTCGAATCGCTAGTAAATTGCGCAGGCTGTTGAGAGAATGGCCGTAACTACGCCCGACCGACGTAAGGATCAGGATCAGTGAAGCTTCGCTATCTCGCACTGCCCGCCATAATTGCACTTCCGCTTACAGGGTGCATTACTGTGAACCTCCCGGAGCCGGGCTCCAGCGGGACTCCCTCACCGAGCTCGGTGGCATCATCCACCCCCGAGCCGTCCAGCACACCGGTGGCCCTGGCTATTCCATCGAGTTGCACCGACTTGGTTCCGCTAGCCACCATTCGCGAGCAGTTCTGGCCCTCGTTCGAGTACATCCCGATTGATGCCGGTTGGGGCGGTCCGGAGACCATTGAATTCCGTAACAGAGGCGGCTTAATTTGCCTTTGGGGGATTCCACAGTCCGATGCCGGCTCCGTCTCCGTGTATGTCGCTCCACTTGATGTCCCTGACGCGACGAAGCTCGCAGGCTGGCAGTCTGCAGGATATAGCGAATGCCCGCCATTCCTTGACGGCTGTTACTGGGAGCAGATCTTCTTCGAAGAAGTAGGGGCAACCTACACGACTATTCACGTACTCGTAGGTGGGTTCGAGATGCGCATTGAGGCAGTGGGCGATTCGATCAACCCGCTAATGGAGACTGCTCGCGCTGCAGCAACCGGCATGGGATATGTATGAGTAAGGAGAAAGTAATGCGTTTGCGTTCAACCCTGATTCCGCTTGGCCTGGTCTTGGTGCTCGTGGGTTGTACCCCGGCAGCACCCCCGTCAGAGCCGCCGGCGGGTCCGGGAGATTCAAGCCCGAGCGCATCAGCTGATCCATCGCCGAGCCCTGCTGCTCTCCAGTTGCCTGCAAGCTGCGATGCGCTCGTGCCCCTGGCGACCATCCGGGTACAGCTTGGTGACGCGTTCGAAGCGCGAGCACTCGACCTGTCGACCGCCGATCCGGAAGCAACAGATTTCGCCGAGCGGGGCGGATTGACCTGCCTCTGGGTCATCCCGAATTCGGGAGGCGGGGTCATGGTCTTCGTGGCTGAGCGCGCCGCCCCGAGCGACGAGTACCTGACCAATCAGTGGACCGACCTCGGCATGTCCGAATGCCCGCCATTCCTGGACGCCTGCTACTGGCAGGATGACAGCGGCGAAACTGGCGGCTACTACACGGTCCGAACCCTCGTCGAAGGCTTCGAGATGCGAATCTCCGGCAGCGCCGGCTCAATCGACCCGCTAATGGTCATCGCGCGGGCCGCCGCAACCAGCCTCGGCTACGTCTGATTTTTCAATCCGGATGTCGACTCCTCAGGGCAGTCGGCATCCGGCTTGGCTGCGGGTCGTCCGTGTTCTCCGTCGCGAGCGGCCTGTAGTAATCTAGGACAGTTGCCGGAACCCATCCGGCCGCGGGCCTGTGGCGCAGCTGGTAGCGCACCTGCATGGCATGCAGGGGGTCAGGGGTTCGAGTCCCCTCAGGTCCACCAATATGCACTTTACACAAAACTTTAATCTCATCTATCTGTGTCAGACGCTATGCATATGCTTTAAGTATGAATTCCAACAGCAGTATTGAAATCTATCAATCGCCCGATGGCAAGATTAGTCTTGAGGTTCGTGCTGATGGTGAGACTGTTTGGCTTAAACGTCAGCAACTTGCAAAGCTTTTTGGCCGTGATGTTAAGACTATTGGTAAGCATATATCGAGCTCACTTCAAGAAGAGCTTAGCGGCTTAGCAACTGTCGCAAAATTTGCGACAGTTCAAATTGAGGGTAGCTAAGAGTTCAATAGCGAATCAGAACTGATCCGTATTGAATACTTTTCACTTTTGAAAAAACGCGATATTTTTTACTAGTAAGTAACGTATTGTTATTTTAGTGAGCCAGCATTCGGGGCGGCATTAATCATTGGGGATGGGTGCTATCTGTCGGCTGGCATGAATCTGATTGGAGATTTCTAATGCTTTCGTTTTCTATGAAGAACTTTTCCTCTGGTGTCCGTTTGGTATCGGCTGCTTTTCTTGCCGTCAGCATTGCTTTAGTTTCCGGATGTTCATCCGGGCTTCCTTTGCCGGGCGGCGATACGTCGGCCCCCAATCAACCTGATCCGTTACAGCCTCTCGATTGGGAAGTTATTGAGTTAGCTACCGTGAAGGTTGGGCAAGCCAGTAGCAATAGTACTTTCCAGACAGATGATGAGCTCTGGTTTTCTGGGTCGGTGCTGGGTAATACCGTGCTTTATAAGACCACTGATGGTGCCACTTTTACTAAACAGTCTGTTGGTGACGGAGTTATCGAGGAATATGCCCGAATCGGCTCAACGATTGTGGGGGTGGGGCGTGCTAATAATCAGGCCGTTGTGCATCGCTCTACAGATGGCGGTAAGAAATGGGAAGTTTTGCGGCCGAAGGCTATGCGGATTTCAAAAGCTGAGGTTTGGCTTGAATCTGTGACGGTTCATAATGGACAGTTTGTTGCTGCCGGTACCGCCCGTTCAGCAAAGTGGGACGCAAGGTTGTGGACGTCAAAGGATGGCAAGAACTGGACCGCAGCTGGGACATTCCGTGATAAGCATCCGACCTCGGCGGCGAAAGTTATTAGCGACGGAAATACTCTGGTGTTTGCTACTGCTGAACATTACTGTTCCGAGACGAGTGTGAACAGCAGCGCAGGCGGGTGGTATCTTGGCTCCTGGGTTGACTACCTCCGTGTCCGGCAGGGCCCGGATGCGGGCAGCCTGGTTAAGCAAACTGATGAGCAGAATCCTCTGATTCTTGACCCGGATATTGACTGCTCAGTGACGACAGCCTTTGCGCTTGATGATCCTGAGATCATGTTTGATAACGCTATTTTGTTTAGTGACCAGATCGTGTTTTTGGTGCAGATCATCAATAGTGAAAAGAAGCGTGCATACGCTATCGCAAAGTTAGATGGTTCTTCTTGGCAATTCACTGAACCGAGTGTCTTGCAAGAGAATGTTACTTTGTCTTCTAAGGCTCAGTTGATGGTACTTGACAATAAATTGGCAGTGTTTTGGGCTTCTCGCTACGCTCAAAATACTCAGATGTGGAAGAACGTTGCCTGGCAAGACGGTGAACAATGGCTTAGCTTCGGAGGGAATGCTGATGATCAGACTTCAGCTATTTCAATCGCAACAGAATTTAAAGGTCGCGTATATGCTTGGGGAAATTATTTCACCCCGGGCGGTAAATCCGGAGATCCGATGCCGTGGCGGCTGTACCGTTCAGCGCAGATTGGTGACTAAATCTCTAACTCAATGCATTCTTCACATTTGCTATACCCATTTGTGCCAATGACTTCGTTATGGCTGGATATTTGCCTACCTGTGGGGCATTCGCTGAACCAGTGATAGACGTCTGGGTCCCGGGGATCGATTGAATAATAATATGAAACTCTCAAGGTTTTGATCTCCTACTTTTGACTGCTCTATAAAAATACAGGAAGCTTTCCGCTACCAAAACTTTTGTTCAAATTAGTGCCTTTAACTAACCTGAACGTTTCAGCATAATTTGGCATTTTGGGTTCTTTTAGGAGTAGCTTCAGGTTAAAAGGAGTAGTTATGTCTGTTGAGAATAATGAACCTGAAATCACCACCACTCATGCTGAGCGTGGGGCTGGTGAACCTAGATTACTAATCGCGACCGATGACGATCTCTACATTGAGGGTGAGCCTGAAGTTGTGGATATCACTAAAGAAATCACCCTGATTGGTTCATCCCAGTCTGCGGATGTTTTTCTAGAACATGCTGATGCTAATCATGCTGAGATTCGCCATACCGATACTGATGAATATGTACTTATTCTTTATGGTGAAGCAAATACCAGCAGCTACCCAAACACAGAACTGCCGAATGGTCTAGATGGTTACATGATGCGGACCGGCTTCGCATTCACTATTGGCGGTAAGGTTCTCACTTTTGCTCGGGAAGAGTTCGCAGACCACGGTAGACCTTTTGGAGGTCGTCAAGGTGGGGAGTTTTCTAAGCAGCAAGAGCAGGGGCTTCGCCCGGGAGATAATCCGCCACCGCTTATTTATGAAGTGGAAGAAGAGATAGAGTAGCCATCTCTATCCACTGGGCATTTGAAATAAATAGTCTCACACCGCTAAGCCGTTCCCTATTTTCAAAGCACCACCCTGCTAAGATTTGATACGGTAATGACACTTAGCGGCGGGATTTAATATGCCAAAACAAATTCGTCTGAATCTTATTTTTCACACCTCGGGTAGGCATGATGCCGGGTGGAAAGCGTTCGATGATCCCTCGATTTTGATTGATGATGCTGATCACCAGATTAAGCTTGCCAAACTTGCTGAGGAAGCAAAATTTGACGCCATCTTCCTCCCCGACACTCCCGCGGCGCTGGGTAATAACTTCCTGCGGAAGCCACGCAGGGGACTAGACCCTGCAGTTCTTCTTGCCGCAATCGCTATGGAAACGAAACACATCGGCATGATTTCCACCACCTCCCTCCTTCACCGTCACCCATATTTTGCAGCTAGAGAAATCGCTACCCTTCAGCAAATCAGTAAGGGGCGCGCCGGACTCAACGTTGTTACCAGCCAGAGCGACCAATCTCTTGAAGCGCTCGGGGTACCTCTTGATTCAAAATTGGATCGCGAAACTCGTTACGAGCGTGGTACTGAGTTCATGGAAATCCTTCTCGGTCTTTGGGATTCACTCCCTAAGGAAGCGATTGTCGCCGACAAGGAAAACGACGTATATATTGATTTGTCTAAGGCTCATCCTGTCGACTTCCAAGGCAAGCATTACAGCTCTAAAGGCACAATGCAGATGACCGGCCGTTACGAGGGGCGACGCCCACTAATCTTCCAAGCTGGTGTTTCTCCGCAGAGCCGTGCATTTGGCGCAAAATACGCCGACGCGCTTTTCACTTCCCAGCCAGATTTGGAGCATGACCGCAAGTTCTATGCCGAGGTGAAGGCCCACGCAGCTAGTTACGGTCGCAATCCTGACCACCTGATTGTGCTACCCGGTCTTTACGCTGTTGTTGGTTCTTCTGAAGCGGATGCTCGCCACCGTAAGGCAGAATTTGACGAGATGATGTCTCTAGAATTCCTGGTTAACGGTCTTGCCCGCCAGTTGGAGCTTCCAGTGGAGGAGCTTGACCCTAATAAGGAACTGAACTATGAACTGTTCGAAAAATTCGAGACAGATGACCCAATAATCCTTTACCGCAGAGACAATATCGGTGGGGTTTCTAAGGAGCACGGTTTCACTGTGAAGCAGCTCGTGCACCACAACCTTACCCGTGGTCAGCGTGCACTCTTCGGTACCGCAGAATACATAGCTGACACGATTATTGAATGGATTGACACCGGCGTGAGCGATGGATTCAACATTAACGTCGATGCTCAGTTTGATGGCATGGAACGCTTCAAAGAAGTAATTGCCGTGCTTCAAGAAAAGGGACGCTACCGTAAGGATTATGAGGGTGGCAGTTTCCAGGAAAACTACGGTTTAACGTAAAAGCCGCAATGGGGTATCAGCAACTACTAGAAGTGCCAAAAATTGAGCTTCACACCCACTTTGAAGCTGCTATCCCTAGAGCTGTTGCTGCAAAACTATCCGGACATCCGGAAAACTATTTCCAAGTTACAAATGTTGCGGAACTTCAACAGGGTCTAACTAGGTCAAAAGCAATCGTCTCTTCTCCAGAGGCCTTCGAGCGCTACTTTAATGCTCTTAGAGAGTATTGGAATTCTCAAAGTATAGAAATCGTAGAACCGATAATCAATCCTCTCGAGCTCTCAAGGTTTATGAATATCCCTGCAGAAGAAGTGCTTGAGCTTCTCAATCAAGAAAGGGAGCGAGAATATTCACCAATAATCGGTTGGTTGGTGCAATTGGATGCTGGAAATGGAATCAGAGGAGCTCTAGAAACTCAAAAGCTGATTGATTCGAAACTTTTGAAAAACGTTGCCGGTTTAGCACTGGTGGATATTCAGCCGGGAACCAGCAGGATGGATTACCTCGAAATTATTTCAGCAATTTTGCGTGACCACGAGGTGGGAATATCTATCCATGCGGGGGAGTTCAGCGGCCCCGAGAGCGTATGGCAGGCTGTAGAACTTATTGACCGATCAGGGGCTGAATTTGCGCGAATTGCACACGGTATTTCTGCCGTGCAGGATCCTAAGCTAATGAATGAGCTTCATAAAAGCAATATCACTCTAGATTTAGCTATATCTTCAAATTTGGCGACTGGCGCAGTAAAGAGTCTTAGCGAGCATCTTGTGAAGCAGATCGCGGAATCCGGTGTGAATTTCACTATAAACACGGATGACCTAACGCTGTTCAATTCAGACTTGACTGCAGAGTATGCACTAGCTCTCGAATTATTGGGTGAAGGGTCTGGGTTCACCGGCGATGAGTTATCTGAGAATGCTCGACGGGCATCCTTTATAGTAAGACTATGACCGATTCACTGAATGTAAATAACGCTTTTGATGGTATCGAAGCAGAACTACTTGAGGCTCCGCTTGGAGTTTCCTTAACCGGCCCCACAAACTCCTATACTGCAGCGTTCCACGAGCTGGAAGAGCAGGAACTCTACACCGGATACTGGCGCTGCGAACCGGGTAAATCAGAGTGGAACTTTGTTGACAACACCGAAGTTATTTACATTATTAGCGGCCGGATGACTGTTACCGAGAACGGCGGAGAGGCGAAAGAATTCGGTCCTGGCGATAGCGTAGCTTTCCCTAAGGGATGGCAGGGTGTTTGGGAGATTCACGAAACCCTCACCAAGTTCTACACCATCTTCTACTGGTAAGCGCACAGATAGCCTAACCCTGTGGCTATATTCGTCGACCCGCCAATGTGGCCAGCCCACGGCACTCTTTGGTGTCATTTAGTTTCTGACACCAGTTATGAAGAGTTGCACGAATTCGCTAAGCGGGTGCCGCTTCCGCGTAGAGGCTTCGATATTGATCACTACGATGTGCCTGCGTCCCTGCACTCTCGCGTAGTTGCTTTGGGAGCCAATGAAGTAAGCGCCAAAGAGGTGGTTCATCTGCTTCGCGGTGCTGGGCTGCGTGTGAAACATATTGATCGCGACTCGGTT
This sequence comes from Microbacteriaceae bacterium, assembly GCA_019639055.1. Lineage (GTDB taxonomy): Bacteria > Actinomycetota > Actinomycetes > Actinomycetales > Microbacteriaceae > JAHBSP01. The sequence goes on from JAHBSP010000001.1 coordinate 13,523, forward strand.
CGTCCAGTTAGGCGTCGCGAGTTCTTGGTTGCAGAATGGGCGAAACTTCCAGAAATCACTCGTGTTTCCCTGCGTGGCAACCAGGTGAATGATTGGGCGCGCTTGGGTGAGGAACTCATCACACGTTGGAATGAGGCACACCGCAGCTACCACAATGAGAAGCACTTGGAAGATGTGCTGTTCTCGCTGGATCAACTCGGCACTAGGGGAGAGCGCATTCAGCCAGTTACGCTGCTTTCTGCCTGGTTTCACGACGCTGTTTATCAAGGACAACCTACCGACGAGCATGCCTCGGCGGAGCTAGCCGTCAGCTCCCTCTCACACTTCGACTTCGGTAGCGCTGTTTTGCAACAGGTCTCGGAATACATTATTGCCACCTCACCCACAGAGTCACCTAAGTCAGTAGACCCTGGGCTTGCACAGCTCTTAGACGCTGATCTTGCAATATTTGCAGCAGGAGAGTCAAGGTATCAGCAATATGCTGAGGCGGTAAGAGGAGAGTATGCACACATCGCCACCGAAGATTTCTCCAAAGCGCGTGCGGGCATCCTGAATCAATATTTGGAGCAACCGCGAATCTACCGCACCGAATCTGCTCACGAGATTTGGGAGTCAAGAGCAAGAGATAACCTTGCCCGAGAAATCTCGCAGTTACAGTCAAATTTCAAAAACTAATCGGATTTAGTTGAGGCGTAGTCTAGAAGCATGGCACTTCCTTCGCGTGAATTCTTTATGAGGGATGCGCTAGAAGTCGCTCCAAACCTGCTCAACTCAGTCATTTCCAGCCGTGTCGATGGGGAACTAGTGTCGGTGAGGATTACCGAGGTTGAGGCCTATCACGGCTTAGGCACTGGTGATATCCACGACGGAGGATCGCATGCTCGTATGGGCAAGACAGCTCGTAACGCTTCAATGTTTGGCGAACCCGGCCACCTATATGTTTATCTGATCTACGGAATTTACAGCAATATCAACGTTGTTTGTTCGCCCGCAGGTAGAGCATCCGGAGTTCTCCTTAGAGCGGGCGAGGTTATTGCAGGGCGAGAGATAGCGCTAAGTAGGAGAGAGCGTAGTAAGCACCCGAGCGATCTTGCAAGTGGGCCAGCAAGGTTAGCGATGTCACTGGGGTTGGAGCGAAGAATTCACGACGGAGTAGATTTGCTTCAAGAATCCGATACTGCCAACGCAACTGCCAGTATCCAACTTCCCACCACTTTCCTAACCGCAGATTCTGCAGGAGTGAGCCGCGGACCTCGTGTAGGAGTTAGCGGCGAAGCTGGCACAGACCTATTTCCTTGGAGATTCTGGCTTACAGGCGACCCGACAGTTTCGAAATATCGTCCTGGTAGACGAAATTGACACATGTGTTAGAGTGAAGTTACGGTTTAACGTGAACTTTTAAGGAATTCTGTACAGATTATGAACAATGAAGTTAGTAACAAAGTAGTTATAAGTTCAAAACATTCACAACTCAAAAAGCTCTTGGGGATCTCAGGAATTGCAGCTCTGCTCATTACTGGAAGCGTAAATGTTGTAGCAAACGCGGTTTCTGTGAGTGAACTTCTCACTCACTATTCTCAAATAGGCACAACTAGTAGCGACCAATGGCAGGCTACGAACCTTTCAGGTATAAGCATTGTCGAAGATGTCACGAAAGGGGAGGTTCTCCAACTAACCTCAACCAGTTCGCAGAGAACAGGGCTGATGCACCACACTTCTTCCAATACTTTTGCTCCATTAGACGGGTATCTTGAGCAGACCAATCCGCTAAATGTTTTTTCTGGAGGATCAACCAGTTCAACTGTCCCAGCTAGTGATGTATTTTCACTATCGGTAAGAGTTATTTCTGGAACTCCTGAGCTCTACTACAACTTCATTTGGGAGTATACCGAGACTTTTGTCAGACCGGATATCGCAACCACTAATTTTGTAGAAGTAAGTTGCAAACTTTCGGACGACTACGCACTTAGCAATGACTGGACTTCTATTAACTGGCGTGATGGGGAACTGATCGGGCACTGTTCTAAGTTCGTACTTGCAAATGATATTTCGATTGAGGGATATTACAGCTTTGATGCCAGAACTTACCAAGGTGGAGTTGAATACTCCGGTGATTTTGCAGATTATCCGAATAACCTAGATTTCGGCATTACAGGTGCGGTATCAGCAGTTGCAGGTATTGGTTTCAGTGTTTCTGGTGACGGAACAGCGCAATTTGCCGATATCTCAGTACGTGATTACAAGCTTTCATTTACCAATGAGTTATTGAATAGTTTGACTCTAAACCCTGGCGACGATATCACTGTTGCAGTAAGAGCAATTGAAAATGGTGGCACAATAGTGCTTAATTCAGGTACATATAACTTGACCAGTCTCGATCTTTTCCAGAAATCAGTTGGAATCGTTGGTGTTGGTGAAGTCGTAATTCAGCAGACAGATGATTTAGGTACCGGAAAACTCTTTAATGTCAGAGGAACCGACGCGGTTATTTTTGAGAACCTAACTCTGAGGGGTAACGACAATACTGTTCGTAGAACTACCGCAATCGACATAAATAGTTCTAGCAATATTGCTTTAAGTAATGTCCGTATTGAAGGGTTTACCAAGAATGGTGTCTCGGTTACAGCTAAGTTCGATGACACCTTTGGAGTGCTCTCTAAAAACATCACTTTTAACAATGTGAGTATCGACGATGTCGATTGGGCGGCTATTGCTTTTTATCCGGTAAGTAGCAAAGCGGTAAATGAACCTATTGATGGAGTTGTATTTAAAGGCACAACTAGCATCAAAAACTCTCAATATGGTATTCAATTTGCAGATTCTGCAACTGATGCGCTAATTTCCGGTGCAGACGGTGCAAAAATTGCTCTTGGCAAGGTTGTCTTTGCAGGCAATGACGCAAACGTTTCAAACAATAATGCAACCAAGCTTTCCCTGCTTGATACTTCAACAATCAATGGCAAGGCAGTAAGTTCAAGTGATTTCCCTGGCAGTAACGTAGAAATCATCAGAACTAGCAATCCTGGCACTGGTGGGGGATCTTCTAGTTCTCCAAGCACACCTGTTAATAGTGGAACAAATACACCGCCACAACCTCAGCCAGATGTTGAAGCAGGGCCTGTGGCAGAACCTCCTGCTCAGGATTCTGCGGGTCTTGCTGATTTGTTGTCCAACGCCGGAGTTGATCCTGAAGCTTCAGCTCAGAAATTCGACACTCCATCCTCGAACCCGCTTAATAACTTTGACCCAAGCAAGCCGCTAACAGGTCAATTGCCGTGGACAGGTAACGACAACATGGTTGATGTTTATGCTTACTCAACCCCTGTCTTCATTGGCAGTTTCCCTGTAGTAAATGGCAAAGTTCAGCTCAGTAATGTTGATCTGTCTGCTCTGGGCCTTGGTGACCATCACCTAGTATTTATTGGACAGAGTAGTGGTCAGGTGGATGCGTTACCTTTGACCCTGGTCTCAACGGTGGAACCGCCTACCGTGATTCCTGATCCCGTCACTCCCGATGTAATTGATGATGGAAATAACGCTTCCAATGGTCAGTTCTTGCTCTGGGGAGGTCTACTCCTTGTAGTTGCAATTGCCGCAGTTGCGGTGATTCTAGTCAGGAAGCGAGCTGGTAACCCAAATAGGCAGCAATAGCGCATAGCAAAAGCATTCCGAAGGCGTAAATAACACCTGCCAAAACCCGTCGCTCTTTCAAAAGTTTAGTGGTGTCAAGGCTGGCGGTGCTGAAAGTGGTATAACCACCGAAGAAACCGACTGTGAGCACAGTTACTAAATAGGGATCATTGAATGGGAATCCCAAAATGAAACCCAGCCCGAAGGAACCGGTAATATTCACAAGCATTAACCAGATGGGAAAGCGCATTCTTTCGCTGGTGCTTTTGAGCGCTTCATGCACAATCTGCCTAACGGCAGCACCTGCACCACCTGCCAAAGCCACAGAGATAACTAGAACCAGATCAGTCATTAGCTCTGCCGTTCTCAGTATTTCTAGCGAAGGTTTTCGCCAGGTGCAAACCTAGCCAGCAGGCAATAACTCCTGCAACAACCGAGCCAATTCCGTAGCAGAGTGTGAGCACAATGTCGCTGCTGTCAATTAGCCTTGCATTTTCGAAAGCGAATAGGGAGTAGGTAGTAAAACCTCCCAGCACACCGGAGCCGAAAATGCGATAAAGGTCTGTAGCACCTTCAGGGTCACGTTTGCGACGTTTCACCAGAATCGCGTAGAGGATGCCTATCAGGAAGGAGCCGAGTACATTTACTAGGAAGGTCGATGTCGGGAAGTCACCCACATTTGGTACTGTCATTGCGATGGCGAAACGCACAAGTGTCCCTAAGGTACCCCCTAGAAACACTAAGAAAATAGTTTTGAAGAAATTCATTCAAAGGTATCCTACATAAAATCTTTAAAAATCTAAGATTTATATGTCGGGTTTAACAAAACCATTTTTATTACCTTGAACAATAAAACCGGCTCATCCAAAGGTCAGAGATGAGCCGGTTTTTAGTTTTAGGCTACTTAGACTTTCCTGCTGCGTGCTCGCCAGCTAGCCAACCGAATGTAAGCGCTGGGCCGATTGTTGCTCCAGGACCGGGGTAGGTGCGTCCCATTACCGAAGCGGTGGTGTTACCGCCGGAGTAGAACCCTTCAATAACCTTGCCGTTCTTATCTAGTACACGGGCGTGCTCGTCGGTAACGAGTCCACCTTTAGTACCGAGGTCAGTTGGCACGAAGTAGTATGCCCGGAATGGGCCCTTCTCAATCGTTCCTAAGTTCGGATTTGGCTTTAGCCAAGGGTCTGAGTAGTAGTTGTCATATGCTGAGTCGCCTCGCTTGAAGTCAAGGTCCTTGCCGGTCTTTGCGTAACCGTTGAATTTTTCAATGGTTGCTTTTAGACCTTCTGGGTTTACATTGATCTTCTTTGCTAGTTCTTCGATAGTGTCAGCCTCGACAAGCCAGCCGCGGTCAATATACTTCTGCTTTGCGCCAAGAGTTCCAGAGAACAGGTAACGCTTGATGTGTCGCTGATCGACTACCAACCAGGTTGGGATTGTTCCAGTTTTCTTGTTGTTTTCAAGGATGTGGTGACCTAAGTCAACATAGGACTCAGACTCGTTTGCGTAGCGATTACCATCGGCATCAACCATTATTGAGTGAGGCATTGATCGCTCCCAAACTGCGAATCCTCCACGGTTTTCCAGGTCAGGGTTTGGTAGTCCTGCACCCCACCATGCGTCATCCATTAGGTCTAGTGCTGCACCGACTTCTTCACCCATGACGATACCGTCACCCCGGTCGTCTGGGTTAGCAACAGACCAACCGGGGATGCCGTGGTACTTTTCGCGCCATTCTTTGTTGTTAGCGAAGCCACCAACACCAAAGTAGACACCATTATTTGCTTTGTAGCGTAGGGTTTTTCCTTCGTGTTCAACTTCAAGACCAACAACGCGTCCATTTTCTACAACCAGTTTCTTAGCTGGGGTAGATAGCTCGACTGGAATATTGTATTTCTTGATAATCAACATCAGCCGTGCGGTTAGGCCGGTTCCCATTCCGCGAAGCTTCCGTCCGGTGATGGCACCAAGTAAGCTGCGGCCGACAAGTCTGGCACCACGCCAGAAACCTGAAATGCTGCTCCATGCACGAGCAAGTTCGTACACGTCATCAGTCATCACGGGGAGAGGCATACCCATTTCAGAGGATCGACTCTTGCCGAACCAGTCGCCGAGCTTTTTAACGTTGACCGGCTTCACCTCAAGTGTGCGGCCGATCTTTCCGCCGGGAAGCTCCGGATAGTAGTCAGGGTATTTGGTTCCACGCACCCAAGGGATACCTTCACCCTCAAGTTCCTTGATCATTCGAGGACCGTTTAAAACGAATGCCTCGCGCCGTGCCTCATTTGAAGCAGGACCAGTGTATTCAACACACTGTTTGAAGTATTCGAGCGCTTCCTCAGTGCTATCAGAGGACTTCTTCCTCATGATGTGGTTATTTGGAATCCAAACACCACCACCGGAGTAGAGTGTCGAACCACCCCACATGGTTGATTTTTCAACAATGAGCACATCTAGCCCATTACGCTTTGCACTGATGGCTGCGGCCATTGCAGCGGCACCGGTGCCTGCGACTAGGAAATCTACTTCCTTATCCCAGTTAGTTGCCATTATCTTCTCCTGTTTTGTTTAGCCGAGTAGGCTTCCCATTTTCTTTGCAATAAGCTCAGTAGCTTTTCGAGGACTAAAACGCTTCATCTTGTCTAGAGCAGCAGCATCCCCACCGATCATGGCGCGGAACTTACCCTTCTCGACCGCTGTGATAATCACTGCTGCAGCATCCTTTGCCGAAGTCATCTTGAAAGGTGTAGTTTCAGCGGATTCGCCACCCGGGTTTTCGACACCGGAATTCTTAGTGATATCTGTGGCGATTGCGCCAGGGTAGATGGCTGTCACCTGCACATTAGTGCCCATGAGCTCCGCATAAAGCGCTTCGGTAAGGAGCGCAACGGCCGCTTTGGATGCGCCATACACTGCCTGACCAGGAACTGCCGCGAAACCACCCATGCTAGATACGTTCAGGATGGCTGCTTCCGGGCGAGTGATGAGGTGAGGCAAGAATGTCTTGACCACGTTAACTACGCCATAGAAGTTGACGTTCATGACCTTTTCGACTTCTTCGTAGGGAAGGTCAATAACTTTGACGAATTTTTGGATAACACCAGCGATATTGAGTACACCATCTACTGCACCATGGAGTTTGATTGCTTCCTCAGCAAACTTTTCCACACCTGCACGGTCGGTGATGTTTACCACGTGGGTGGAGAGTCTGTCGCCAGCATTTGCTAAGCGGGCAGTCTCTGCAAGGCCGTCCTTGCTCAGGTCTAGTGTCGCAACACGGGCACCTTTTGCAAGAAGCCCAAGCACAACTTCACGCGCGATGCCGTTTCCGCCACCGGTTACCACAAAGGTTTTTTCTGAAATTTTCATACTTAAATTCTACCCCATTATTCCGGTTCGGGAATAAAAAGAAATTATGAAAAAACAAACCGAGTACTGTCAGTTTTTAACTGTTTAGAGCATCCCTAATTCACGCAGTTTTGCTTCAACGTCCTGGTTACTTGGTTCCACGTGATGAGTGCCATCAGGGTAAACAACCACAGGGATATTTGTGCGTCCGGAAATTGCACGCGCCTCGTCAGCGGCACCGTCAACTTCTACGGTGTCAATCCATTCGTAAGGGATTTGTAGTTCGTTGAGTTGTTTCTTGGTTCGTCTGCAGTCACCGCACCAGTCGGCACCAAACATTACTAGGGACTTTGTTTCACTCATATTTCAATTCTAAATATTAAGCTTGAGGATGTGTTGGTGAAATTTTCAAAGGTGAGTGACGGCTCAATGCTAAACCGTGGGAATTTCAGCGATTCAGAAGTGCGAGCAAATCGTGAGCGTTTCTTGGCGAGCAATGTCCTCGATATTGATCAGACCGCCCTTGTGACAATTATGTACAACGATGAAGTTTCTTACACGCACTATGAGGAAGTTAATCCACAACAGCTTGGCAAGACAATCAGGGGAGATTTAGAAGTTCCTCAAGTCGCAGATGCACTAATCACCACCGATCCAAAAGTTACTATTTTTCTTGCACTTGCTGACTGTGTCGGGACTGTTCTTTATTCACCTCGTGAGCAAGTGTTAATGGTTTCACACCTCGGTAGGCACAGCCTCGAACAAAACGGTGGGTTCCTTTCAGTTCAGAAACTCGTTAGTGACTATGGGGTTGATTCTGCAGAGCTGCAGGTTTGGCTAAGTCCTGCTCCGAGCAAAGAGTCATACCAAATTTGGAAACTCGGGGGAGCGGGCATGAAGGAGACTGTTTTCGCCCAACTTCAGGACGCTGGTGTGAAGTTAGAAAACATAGTCGACAACCCCGCAGAGACTGACAAGAGTGAAGAATACTTCTCTCACAGTCAATTCAAAGCTGGTAATAGAGAAGCGGATGGGCGTTTTGCAGTGATAGCCAATATGGGAGCCGGTAAGTAAACTGGGTTTACACCGCACTTATTTATGGAGGTTCCGCAATTGGATTTGACCAAGAAACGCATTTCTCTAGGCTTCCTGTTCGGTGCGCTATTGGCAGTTTTAGCTCTGTTGCTGGTTCCTGCCCCACACGCCAAGGCTTCTGTTGAGGACTTCTATTTTTCGTCACTGGAAGTTGACTATTACTTAGGGGTAAATCCAGGTGCTAATAAATCACAGGTGTTAATCGTTGAGCACTGGGTGGCAGTTTTCCCTGATTATGACCAAAATCGTGGCATTATTCGCTCAGTTTCGGAATTTGACGGTTTCTACAGCACGAATCCGCAGGTGCATTCAATTGTGAACGAACGTGGTGAACCAATCTACTTCTATACGGAATCTGAAGATGATGAACTGCGGATAATTATTGATGACGATACTTATAAGCACGGAGAGACTCACTACATAATCAGTTACACGATGGACAACATTGTGAGAGATTTTGAAGACGGTAGCGAGTTTTATCCAAATGTGAACCCACCCCAGACTCCTCAACCAATTTTGCAACTTGAAGCGCGCATTCATATTGCAGGCGATTTAGCCACGGGGTTAGATGATAGAACCGCATGCTGGGCTGGTCCTCAAGGAACAACCGAAAGTTCGCGGTGCACGGTATCCAGTACGGTAGCCGACGATAGCGTCTGGCCAGAACTTGCCCCTGCAAAAGGAAACGAGGCATCAGTAATAGTTGCGAAGGTTGCTGGCGGAACCAACTCCAATGAGGTCTTCTCGGTGGATATTGGTTTTGCTCCCGGAACATTCCCTGAAAGGACGATGCCCTCTCAATTTTGGGCTGGGTTATGGTCGGGAATCGTTGCCGTGGCAATGACAATTCTGCAGTTGATTCGCTCAATTCTTGATCGTCTTAAATACAACAGGAAGATGCCAAAGCCGATTATCGCGCAGTATCTACCGCCAAAAGAAGGCATAGTTGCTTCGTCTGTGGTGATGGGTAAGTGGTTTAGCGCTCTCCCAACTCTTGTAATTGACCTTGTGGTGAATAAGCAGGTAAAAGTGGTCACCAAATCTGGCAGAGAATTTACTTCTGATAAAGAGAAAGCAAAGAGCAGAGATTTTGCGATTATGCCTACCGGTGCTCCGACTAGAAATGGTGACGATGCGAAAATTCTGGAGGCGGTATTCGGGCCAAACTACACATCCGATACCAAAGTCAACTTGGGCACAGTAAGTGACGCTAGAGCTAAACGAATCTCTGTGATGCGCAATGAATTCGTTAAAGGGGTGAAGGATTCAAACCTTTACACAGACAAGCCAAAGAACGGCATGCTCGGTCTGTGGATGTTCCTAATAACACTGGTTGCCTTTGGTGCCATGCTTTATTTCGGTGCATATGCTCCGCTTCCAGGGTGGCTGGTTCCACTAACAGTAATTATTGCTGGTTTAGGAAATATTTCGGCAGCTATCACTTCATCGCCTTCTAGGCAGCTTAGTGCTGATGGAATGGCACTACGCTGGCACGTTTTAGGTATCCGCGACTACATAAAACTTGCCGAGGCAGATAGATTCAGGATGCTCCAAGCACCAATGACCGCGGATCGCAAGCAGGAACGCGCAACAGGCTACAATCCTTGGACAGAATCTGGGCAGGCACTTGCAACACCAGATCCACAGTATGTTTTGAACCTTTACGAGAAGCTGCTTCCATATGCAGTTCTGTTTGGTATTGAAGGTGAGTGGCAGAAGGTGCTTGAAGATTTGAATGCGCAAATTCCTGAAGAAAATATCTCGAGCGGTTATGCTCTCGCTGGTATCTCCATGAATTCACTAACCAGTGGCATACAGTCAACATCGTTTTCATCGAGCAGTTCCAGTGGTGGTGGCAGTTCAGGTTTCTCAGGTGGTGGCGGCTTTTCCGGTGGCGGTTTCTCTGGTGGAAGTGTTGGCGGAAGATAGCAGATCTTCGTGAATATCTTTTTTATTGCAAAGCGACTATTTTAGAGACAAGTTCCTAAAGAGGGGAAGGTATAAAACGAATGGTTCTAAAGAACTTTATTGGTGGGAAATTCGTGGCCACCAAGTCCGATCAATTTACTCAACTCGTAAACCCTGTAACGGGGCAGGCTGGCGAGCAGAGCCCAATTTCTACAGCTGAGGATGTTGACTTTGCGCTAAAAACTGCAAAAGAAGCATTCAAGACTTGGGGGCAAACAACTCCAAAAGAACGTCAGAGCGTGTTGCTAAAACTTGCCGATCTTATTGAAGAAAACGGGCAGGCATTAGCAGAGGCACAGAGCAGGAATACTGGGCAACCAATAGCGCTTATTCTTTCCGAAGAAATTGGGCCATCTGCTGATCATATTCGCTTCTTTGCTGGTGCTGCGCGCATCCTTGAAGGAAAGGCACAGGGGGAGTACCTTCCCGGTCTTACTTCCTCAATCAGGCGGGAGCCAATCGGTGTGGTTGCGCAAGTTACGCCCTGGAATTACCCGCTTATGATGGCAGTCTGGAAGATAGCACCTGCACTGGCTGCTGGAAACACTACGGTACTAAAACCTTCCGACACCACTCCAGAATCAACACTATTGCTGGCCGATTTGGCTAAGGACATTTTGCCAGCCGGTGTATTCAACGTAATTCTTGGTGACGCTTCCACGGGCAAGGCGCTTGTTGAGCACCCTATTCCTGAACTCGTGTCTATCACCGGAAGTGTGCGTGCTGGTATTGAGGTTGCAGTATCTGCTGCCAAGTCACTGAAGCGCAGTCACCTGGAACTTGGTGGTAAGGCTCCGGTTGTCGTTTTTGATGATGCAGATCTAGATGCCGCTGCTTCGGGAATTGCAGACGCAGGTATATTCAATGCCGGGCAGGATTGCACCGCAGCATGCCGTGTGCTGGTTCACGAATCAGTGGCTAAGGAATTCACTGCCAAGCTCGCTGCTGAAGTAGCAGAACGCAAATACGGTGACCCGGCAGATGAGGATACCTTCTACGGCCCGCTAAATAACGCAAACCAGCTTGAGCGGGTCAATGGATTCATTGATCGTCTCCCTGCACACGCGAAAGTAGAGACAGGCGGACGTGCAGTTGATGGCGACGGTTTCTTCTTCGAACCAACTGTCGTTTCAGGACTTAAGCAAGACGATGAGCTAGTCAAGACTGAAGTGTTTGGTCCGGTTATCGGGGTGCAGACTTTCAAAACTGAGGAAGAAGCACTAGAAAAGGCTAATGATGTCGACTATGGTCTATCAGCGAGTGTATGGACAAAAGATCATGCTAGAGCGCTCAGAATGAGCAAACATCTCGATTTTGGCGCAGTCTGGACCAATACACACATTCCACTAGCCGCAGAAATGCCTCACGGTGGATTCAAGAGCAGTGGTCACGGTAAAGACCTTTCGCTCTATTCCCTAGAGGATTACACAAGAATCAAGCATGTTATGAGTTCTATCGAGTAGCTACCGCTCTAAACACGCTCAATGCTAGTAGATTTGAGGTAGGAGATTAGTTTCTCCTACCTCAAACGCTTTTTAGCGTGCGAATAATTCCGACACAAGAAAGATTTAAATATGTCAGCAGAAATGTACGACTTAGTAGCAAATGGCCACGGTTTTATCGCGGCCCTCGATCAAAGCGGTGGATCTACACCAAAAGCGCTGAAGCTTTATGGTGTAGAAGAAAGTGAATACAGTAACGAAGCCGAAATGTTCGACCTCATTCACAAAATGCGCACCAGAATTGCTACAAGTCCAGCATTCACTGGTGAGCGCATCCTTGGTGCAATCCTTTTCGAAATGACTTTAGATCGCGAGATTGAAGGCCAGCCAAGTGCAAAATATTTGTGGGATGTTAAAAAGGTTGTCCCATTCCTAAAAATCGATAAGGGTCTTGAGGATGAAGTAAATGGCGTGCAGTTGATGAAGCCAATCCCAGGGCTTAGTGAAACCCTTGCAAAAGCTGCTTCTCAGGGTGTTTTTGGCACCAAGGAGCGTTCAGTTATCAACTCTGCAAATGCTGAAGGCATTAAGGCTATTGTGGCTCAACAGTTTGCAGTTGGAGAAGAAGTTCTAGCAGGAGGTCTAGTGCCTATTCTCGAACCGGAGGTTAACATCCACGCTGCTGATAAGGCAGAGGCTGAAGTTATTCTTAAAGAAGAACTGCTGAGGGGTCTAGAAACTGTATCGGCACCAGTGATGCTAAAGCTTAGTATCCCGACTGTTGATGACTTCTACGCAGAGCTTGTTGATCACAAGAATGTACTCAAGGTTGTTGCGCTTTCTGGTGGATACAACCGTGACGATGCCAATGTGAAGCTTTCCAAGAACCGCGGAGTTATTGCATCCTTCTCCAGAGCTCTAACTGAGGGACTCAGCTCCAAGCAGAGTGACGAAGAATTTAATGCCCTGCTCGATTCAGCTATCCAGAGCATCTACGAAGCTTCAAAATAGATTCAACTGAAAGTTCGATTCTAATTTAGTTAGAAACGAAAAAGATAACACCTTCAACAACTAGCCGCGTCTCATTGGTTCCGGGGGTAGTGGCCACACTAACTTTCTCAGCCAAGAAGGCGCGGCTAATGTTTTGTAATCTGTCGAGCATAGCTCTTGAACTTTCAGTGTCCTTGATGCGGATAGTTAGGGAAAAACCGCTCTGGCTTGCATTCGTGTCCAGATTCACACCCGTTGTGGAACCGTCACTTGCTGTGGTTGAGAATGATTCGAGTCGGCCAGAGTCACCTATTGCTTCAATAACTTGGACGATAAAGTCTTCGAACTCATCCTTTGCAGGTATTGAAAGCTCTAGTGTTTCCAACTGGCGAGTAAGTTCTGCAAGGTTTCCTGAATCTTGTTCAAGTTTGCGTAGCTTGGTGATCTGAACCTGGTTGCGAGTTTCCGCCTCCATAATGAGGTTATCTATGTTGCTTTTTTCAGTCCAAATTGGCAAAATCACATAGGCGCCAATAATTCCGGCTACGGCGAGGATAAGAAGGAGTAGGGCAGGGCGGAGAAGTTTTGAGTCTTTCACTGCAGTGCCTCCTTGTAGGCTTCAAAAGAGAATCTGGTTTCTAGGTAGAATTTATGTTCCGAGCTGCTTGGGGAATCTTGTGAAATAACATTGATTTCGCTAGCAAATTCACGAAGATTCGCGAGGTAACTTTCAATCAGCGAAACTTCATTAGAAATTCCTTGAATCAAAGCGATAATTTGTTGCGGCGCACCAGATGTTGCATCTGCTAATTGAATTTGAAAAATAATGTCAGTAATTTTGGTGCCATCTGGCAGGGCGGCAAAAATGTCTTCCGTCAGTTCTGACCAGTCGAGTTTTGAAGCATCGATCTGTGACTTGGTTGTTTCAAGTGATCCCAACCTACTAGTGACTTTTTCAGTATCGGAATATCGAGCTTGCTTAGCAATAATCTCAGTGTTTTGCTCCCTGAGCGAGATCAGTTTCTGGTTGGAGTCAATAAGTTGCAGGTGTGACCAGGCCCAAAAGGCGGTTAAAGCGGCAAATACAATTAGCGCAAAGAAAATCGTGGTGCGAATTACTGTTCGAGATTCACGAATTGCTATTTCGCTAGGTGGCATTAGCGAGGCATAGGGGGTTGCTCCCAGCCTTGAATTTGTTACTTTCTTCTGCTTCTTGGTCTTGAAGAGCGAAAGTGTTAGGTCGTCATCGTCTGTTAGTGTCATTTCACACCGTGCAATGTTAGTCCAAGTGCAACAGCATAGAAAGTGCCGTTGCGCTTTAGCAGTGCTGATAAGTACTGGTTTCTAAACTTGAATAGTTTAGAGATTTCAAGGTGGGTAATCGGTAGTTGAGTAGTGGCAGACGTTAGATCTTGAATACCCTTGTTCTTATGACTAACACCAAGCACTAGAAGTTTGTTCACTGCTGTGCCACGGTTATCTGCGTAGTAATCCTGTGTGGCCGTGATTTGCCTAATAATCTGATTAACATATTTTGTTATCGGGTCAAAGTCTAAATCGCCTAGTTCTTCTGGAAGATCAGGGAATAGTTCAAGTAGAATTCTTGGGTCTATTCTGTCTCCAGCAACCTGCATAACCCTTTGGAAAAGTGAGTATCTTCCAACTGGGAGCACCCTAATTAGGTCAGGGGAGCCATCCTTATTGATCACAATAAATGAAGAGTGCTGTCCTAGGTAGTTGAGCATGGTTACGCCCTTACTATCGAGTGCACGCATAAGTCGGGAAAGAGCGAAGGCTGAGAAATCTATGCTCTCAATCCTGAGTTTGGCAGTGTGGGCTGCTTGGGTGATTTTCTGCAGAGTATTTACCGGCGCAGAGATCAAAATGCCAGTTATGGTTGAATCTTCTTCGCTATCGTTTATTTCCGTGGGATAAAAATCAACCACTGCTTCATCAACTGGCACCTGCAATGTTCCCCGAATGTGTAAGGGGATTGCGGTTGCCAAATCTTTTTCTGGAAGTAGCGGGAAAGTTTCTTCTCTAACCAGCACTTTTTGCGCCCCGATGCCAAGCACAACATCTCGGGTTGAGAATTTACCTTCTTGCCAAAGTTTCTCGAAAGCGATTGCTAATTCGGTTTCATCGGGTAATTCGTCACTCGAAGTTTTGCTAGAAGAGATGTTTGTCTCAGCAGCTGCAAAAACGGTCGGCTTTCCAGTGTTTGCGCCTTTAACTTCAATTGCGCGGATTGTGTGTGCGTCAATTTCCACACCAACGATATGGCTTAGTGCCAAATCAAACCCCCGATCTTTAACGTTTCTGCACTATTAACTCTAGCTGTTTTCATAGTCCAATGAGGGCAATGTACCAGGCAATAATTTGCCTTCCAAATAAAAGCGTCAGGAAAGTGCTTAGCAACATCCAGGGACCGAAAGGAACCTCTGATTTTCTTTTCGCACCTTTGAATAAAACCAGTCCTAGCGCGAATATTCCACCAAGAATGAATGCGCCAATTGTGCCCAAAATAACGTGTCCGAGTCCGAAAAATCCGAGATACATGCCTAGGACTCCAGCGAGTTTAATGTCGCCACCACCAATGCTGCCACTAACTAGGGCAAGTAGTAGGTAGAAGCTAAAACTAATCGCTGCGCCAATTATGATCCAAAGAATTCCTGCAGGGTCTCCAGCGATTAGTTTCGATGCAATTAAGAAAGCGCCAGCCACGAAATAGCTGGGGAAGACAACGGAATCGGGGAGTAGCTTTTCGCGAACATCAATCACAAAAAGCACTATAGAAACTGATATCAGGTAGTCAATAGCAATCAGTAGAGTCCAGTCGGCTCCGGCTGTGTCTTCGACAGGAACAACCAGTATCCACGTGGTGAACCCAAAAGCTAGCGCTGAAAATAATTCAACAAGAGGGTACTGAGCTGAAATTTTTGCTTTGCAATTGCGGCATTTACCACGCAAAAATATCCACGAAATTATTGGCACATTCTCGAACGCACCAAGTTTGTTTCCGCAGTTTGAGCAAGTACTATCATTCAGCAGACTTTTATCGGCAGGGATGCGCAAAATCAGCACGTTCAGAAATGAACCAATAATTGCTCCGAAAACAAAAGCAATAGTAACTATTAGGGCATTTAGTGGAGCCATTTATTAGCCCGGATGTTTGCTAAGGAAACTTAGGTTTACCTCTGTGATTTCGCCTTCGCCATCATTGGAATTGCTACCTCCGGTTCCTTCTAAATCTTTAGCGCCGGGTAGCGTCATCGGGTAGATTTCTAAAGTCGCCTGTGTATCAAGCAAGAATGTATTGGCATAAATTACTCCACGCCACCAGCCACCGTTCCAGCGATGATTTACAGCACACGGAGTGTAAATCAGTCCGCTGATGCCTTTGTAACTGGAAGAACCCATCTTCACACCTTGTAGGTTGGATGTCGTAGTCGAGGAAACACACTGTGCTCCTGCAGCTTCAGAAGCATCGGGCACAATGAAATGAATTTTGGGCGTCTTACCACTTGCTGCCACAAATGTCATTGCTTCAAGTTGGAATGCAGAGCCAAAGATGATTACGTCGTCACTAACGGTCACGTTTGTGGAACGCCAGGATCCAACCACATTACAGTTGCCCAAATCGAATACTGTTGGGGTCGTCAATGATCCTAAAAGATTCCAGCCGCTTGCAGAGTTACCATTGAATAAACTGCAACTCTCGGTTCGCCAGGTGTATCCGTCAATCGATGTGGGCTTAATGTAGCTGTACCAGTGATGTGGTTTACCGGGAAAAACAGAAATTAAGTTATTCGCCTCAGTAAATGTGCTGATGTTTTGATTTTGGAGGAAAGTTCCCCCACTCAGGTTTGGCTCCCCTGTATTTGATTCCACTGTGCCTCCGATGTGCACATTGGTAGCAGTGACATACTTGTTGTATTTGCTTGCACCAAAGTAGAAATTGTTTGCCTTACTACTTGAAATCAGGTTTCCAGAAACTGTCACGCTGTTGCCATTAGCTCGAAACACACCGTTTGTGTAGACGTTACCTTGGAATCTTGCACCACCCTGCGTGGTGATATTGCCATTAATGTAGACATCGTCGCTAAATGTAAGGTTCCACTGAGTGATTGTAAGGTTCCCGCCAACGTAGAGTTTGCCTTTGATAGGGCATGCCTGTGAGAAAGTTACGTTTCCAGTGACATAAAGGTTTCCTGTAATACCGGGACAAGACATAGTGAAGTTGGCATCACCGTTAACGTAGACATCGCCTACCCCAGAACATCCGCTGTGTGCGAAATTCAGGTTTCCATTCCACAACAAGATATTTCCGTTGAATGTTATACCGCTACCCTGGCAGGTCAAATTGCCCTGATCTAAGTTGATTATTGGTGTGGTAACACCTGATTGGCGCACAATATTGCCGCCATTAAAGGTGATGTTAGCACCGGAATAAAGCTCAAGATCAGAACCACCTGAGGCATTGCCTCCACCGTCTCTGATCGCCTCGTATGCAACGCTAGCGGTTAGTGTTGAAGTCTTGCCCGAGTATGTTCCAGTAGCGACCACATTTATTACACCGTTACCGGCGTTCGTGAAGGAAATTTGGTAGTCGGGATTGGAATTGTTAATCGTCGATAACGAGTTTTGAGTTCCTGCTAATACTGCTTGGTAGAGAGCAACATAAGCATGATCCATTCCCGCCTGTGCTGCGGAGTCTGCGCGGAGGTCAATATTGGCATCGTTTGTTGTGCGGGCGGTAAACGTTACTGCAGTAGCAACGACGGTGGATAGGGTCACGACAATAAAAAGTAGAATCAGCATATTAGCAAGTGCTGCACCTGCTTGATTCTGAATCTTAAGACCTAATTTTTCAATCAGCCTTCTACTCTTGGTCCTATTTTTCAACATGATGGCGGTGTTCCTAAAACTGATAGGGCTCTTGAAGCGCCTTCTAAGATCATTGTTTCACCATTTTCTGCTGTGATTTGAAATGCCCACTGTAAAGTGTTTGTTCCAAAACGGGTGAAGTAGTTCATTTTGGCCTTAGAAAGTTCATTTGTGAGTGTTGACCAACCCGTTAGGTCAGGGTCAGCGCTGTTGGGCAGGGGAATCGCTGTAGGTGATTCGCGGTAATAGGCACTGCCGTCAAAGCCGAATACCCAATATCTACATATGGTTGCACCGGATGCGTCAATCCCCGGTGCCGTTATAGCCTCGGTGAATGTTCCCACGAGAGTAATAGTGAAACTGGAAGAGTAACTAAGACCAGTTTGTAGGGAGTTGGCTACAGTGACTGCGCGAATTGAAAGGTTACTTCCAGAGCTGGCGCCTTCGCTCGCTCTGTTAGTGGAAATAAATACGCCCACGATAGCAACTGAAAGTAGTGCGAAGATTCCGATAACAATCACTAGTTCTACAAGTGAAAGACCAGACTGGTTGCTTCTAGTTGAGTGAAGTTTAATTCGCAGTTTTGCGATGAGTTTTTCATTCACTGTGTCACCAGGATTCTTGTGCTCAGCGTGCTCAAAACTTCGCCAGCCTCACTAATGGAAACTGAGAAATCAACTAGATCAGGGAATGAGGTTGGGCAAGTTATGGATGATTTCGCGATGGTGAATTTTGTATCAGCGTGATTAGAAGCAGCGTTAGCGAATGTTTGTAAGTTTGCGCAGGTAGTGCTTGATTCCCGAGCCATCTCAATTTGGGCATTGGCTAATTGATCAGCCGCTATTTGTGATTTTAGATCTCTAACGTTTTGAAAGCCGTTCAGAAAAATAGGCATAATGACAGCAACAATTATCATCAGCAAGCTGAGCGCGATAAGCACTTCAACAAGGCTCATGCCTTTTTGTTCAGATAATTTTGCATTCATCGCTTTGTTTGGATTTCCCATAAACCGCATTTTGGGTCGCACAAAATCCTGTACGACCCAAAATGATGGTTAGTTTGTGCTGATTAGCAGCCTGGACCGCTGGTCTGTGCGGTCCCGCTGGTTGGCGTAGCTGTTACACAGTAGTTGTCTAGAGTGACAGCAGTTGAGCCAGTAGGTGCAGAAAGTGACAATGCAATTCCGTCTTCGCTCATGGTTGTCAGTCTTGCGGTAATTGTTGCAATGTCGGTAGTTCCGCCTGCAACTGCTGCCGCTACGGTTGCAGCACCATTGGATGCACTAGCCTTAGCTGCTGAAGTTTGTGCCTGAGTCTGAATGTTGGAGAAAATTGGGATAGCAATCGCTACAAGAATAGCCAAAATCGCTACAACAATAATCAGCTCAACTAGGGAGAAACCGCGTGCCTTGCCAGCGCGAAGCTCTGACTTGACTGCTTGAAGTCTATTTAACATTTTTTGCCTTTTCTTGTTGGGTTGATGTTGAGACAATTTTGGTGACATTTACCAACCTTGTCGCTTTAAGTTTATCTTGTTTCTACCTTAGTAGGAGTCAAAACGAGGTTATTACGGTAAATGCTAAATAGCTTAGCCAAGTTGTGAGTACATGGTGAATGTTGGTAAGTAGAGGGAGATTACAATCCCACCAACAAGCAGACCTAAAGCGCCAAGCATCAGCGGTTCAATAGTGGAAGAAAGGCGTTCTACTTTGTATTTCACTTCTGTTTCAAAGAAGTTCGCCACTTGGGTGAGCATTTGCGGAAGCTGGCCTGAATCTTCGCCGACAGCCACAAGGTTATAAACCATCGGAGGAAACAGGCCGGAAGCAGCCATTGGAGCTGCAATTCCACGTCCAGAAGTAATTGAGTGTTCAATCTGGTCGAATGCTTCTTCAAAAACTTTATTGTTTGAAAGATCCCTAGCGATGTTTAGCGCATCAAGAATTGGAACCCCAACCTTTGTCATAAGTGCAAGTGCTCGCATAACCCGGGCAATGATCATGTGTTTTTGAACTTTACCTAAAATGGGCAAACTCAATTTGAATCTGTCTGCGTAGAGTTTAGTGTTCTTGGAACCAGCAAATGCCTTCCAACCAAAGTAGAGACTGATGATTATCACTGCAATTAGAGGGAGTATCCAGTAGAAGTTCCGGGAGAGAAAAACAAGGAACTGAGTAGCGGCGGGAAGTTCACTGTTGAGGTTTGAAAACATGTTCTCAAACACAGGCACCACAAAAACAATCAACGCGGCAACAATTACTAGGGTCATACTCCCAACTACTTTCGGATATGTAGTTGACGAGCGGATTTTTTCGCGAATCTCAGAATCTGTTTCGTAGGTCTTGGCAAGATCCTGCAATGCAATATCGAGGAAGCCAGTTTCTTCACCGACTCTAATCAGGTTTATAGCAAGCGCATCGAAAATTTTAGAGTGCTCAGACATCGCCAAAGACAGCGGCATACCCAGGGCAACAGCAACGCGGATGTCTCGGAAAATTTCCTTGAGTGCCTCGCTCTCCGTTTGATGTTGAACCGCTTCGAGAGATTTAGTTATAGGAAGCCCGGCCTTATACATTGCAGCTAGTTCTAAGAATGCAGGGCTCAAATCTTTAGCTTTGATCTTCGATTTTGAGGAGAGGTTAATTTCGGTGTTCCAGCCGGTTTTACCTACTGGAGTTAGATTAACCGGAATTAGATTCTGGTTTCTTAAACTAGCCGCAGCGTTTTCAATATTTACTGCACTTAGAGAACCTTTATGAATACGCCTGTGGCTGTCATAGGCCTTGTACTTGAATTCAGTGTAATTACTTGAAGTAGAATTCATGCCGTTACCCGAAGGACTTCTTCAATAGATGTGCGTCCCTGGCGAATCTTGCGCCAACCGTCTTCGCGTAGACCGGTCATACCTTCAGAAACTGCTATTTCTCGAATTATCGAAGCTGGGAGCTGTTTGATTGAGGCATTCTCGATTTCTTCTGTTATTGGCATAACCTCGTGAATTGCGACACGACCAAAGTATCCGGTTTCCGAGCACTGGGCGCAGCCACGTGGTTTAAATATTTCAGCCTCATAAGCATCTTCAATACCGAGCTGAGCAATGATCTCATCGGTGGCCGTGAATGGTTCTTTACAGCGGTTGCAAAGTGCTCGTGCCAGGCGCTGTGCAACTACTGCTTCAAGGGCGCTACCTACAAGGAACGGTTCAACGCCAAGGTCAATCAAACGGGTGATCGCACTTGGAGCATCGTTTGTGTGGAGGGTGGATAGTAACAAGTGACCGGTAAGCGCAGATTCCACAGCTATCTGGGCGGTCTCTAAGTCTCTAATCTCACCCACGAGAATAACGTCAGGGTCGGATCGAAGAATTGCGCTTAGCGCTGTACTGAAAGTTACTCCTGCGCGCTGATTTACCTGAATCTGACTTATCTTGTCGAGACGGTACTCCACAGGGTCTTCAACAGTAATTATGTTCAGGTGAGGTTTAGCAATTTCGTTCAGGGTCGCGTAAAGCGTGGTGGATTTACCAGATCCAGTAGGGCCGGTAACCAGAATCATTCCATAGGGCTTGTGAAGTGCCTCAGTGAATCTCTTGAAGTTGGATGGGCTAAGCGCAAGCTCGCGAATAGTCAGCATACTTTCTGCACTGTCGAGAATGCGCATGACGATTTTTTCACCCCAAACGGTTGGGAGAGTAGCTACACGAAGGTTTACATTGCGATTTTCATGGTCAAAACTTATACGACCGTCCTGAGGCTTACGCTTCTCAGCAATATCCATGTTCGCCATTATCTTCAGCCTGCTGATGACGTTGTCTTGGATAGCGGCCTCAGCAGTTTGCATTTCGTGAAGCAGTCCGTCAATACGAAACCTAATCTTCAATTGCTTCTCGCCAGGTTCAACGTGGATGTCTGAAGCGCGGTCCTGAATAGCCTGCGAAATCATCAGGTTTACAAATCGAATAATCGGTGCATCCGCATCATCTGCGGTTACGTCTTCAAGTTCTCGGTCGTTAATTTTTGTGGCTACGCTATTGAGCGTGCTGGAAAGGTACGCTAATTCGTCGTCGCTACGCAGGTATCGATTTTGGAAACTAATCAGTGCATCCTTGGAAACGACGACAGGAACTACGAAATCTCCCGTCATAGCGCTTACTTCATCAATCGCAAGCACATCGGTCGGGTCGAGCATTGCCAGCAGTAGTCGAGTAGGGTCTCTGCGAATTGGTAGCACTTTCAATCGACGGCAAAGAGATGCAGTAACAGCTTGGGTTGCAGACAACTCGATATTGGTGTCGTAAAGGTCGACATACTCAGTGTCGGTGACGACTGCGATTGCTTGAGCAAGGTCTGCGCTAGTGATTAGGCCGCTGTCTACAAATACTTGCCCTGAATTAAAATTCGTTGCTTCACTGGCCAACAGTTCCTGTGCCTGCTGGTCATTAATCTTCCCTGCAAGCACTAATGCTGTGGCAATACTCTGCATGTTTATTGCGTTCCTTTACTCAAAGGTATGATTTTATTAACAATTCTAGATTCCGAGCGACAATCCGTCTTCTTCATACTTCTCTAATAATTCTTTACTGTTCTCACTAACTCTATTGACCCGCGTGGAAACTTTCCATATTTGTAAACTTGCTGCGAGTGTTTTACTGCAATTAAGTGCTAATTCGAGTGATTCAGTAGGTGGTGTTTCAAGCGAGAGCCAGGGATCAACATTCTTGCTGTTTAGCATCACTGGCATACGCTCATGAATTTTTGCAGCATCCTCAACAGAGTCTTGGGTGAGAATTGTTGCGGATATTTGCCATGGTGACTTGGCATCCTGTCGCCAAAAATCGTAAAGACCAGCGAAATAAAAATCTTCGGGATGTTTGATAGCGTAAGGTTGCTTACTGCCGGATTCAGTTTGCTGCCACTCGTACCAAGCACTGACCGGGATTATGCATCGCCTAGTTTTCATCAGGTCTTTATAAACCGGTCCGGCGAGTGCTTTCTCGCTTCTTGCATTAATCATCCTGGCGCCAATGTTTAGAGAATCCGCCCAACTCGGAACAAGTCCCCACCTGGCACTGGAGAACCTAACCTGCCCTTGATCCTTCTCACTTTTTGTGACAATAGTTATAGGAGTTGTTGGTGCGATATTAAATGATGGGTAGATCGGAAAATCTGCAAGATCAAACCTGGGGTTTTTAAATCTTGAAATTATTTCATTCGCACTTTCAGTGACGGCAAATCTTCCGCACACTTATTTCACCGTAGGAATTTCTTGTCGAAATAAATCGAGGACTTTTTGCCATACCGCAGCTTTTTGGCTGTCAATTAGCACTTCTGGGCCCTCAATCCAGGAATTTACGTATCGTATCCCGTGGAGCGCATTTGCAGTCCAAACCGCTTTCCCGTGTAACTGTTCAGGGTGAGCTTCTTCTGCTTTTACTTCCACGCCTAGTCCCAATGCAATTCCTAGTATTGCTTGCACAGCCGTGCTTACCAGTTTTGGTTGCTTTTCGGTGGGGAGGCATAGCACTTCGCCATCCCACCAAAGAATGCCGGTTGTAAAACCTTCAGCGATAAATCCACTTGCATCGCAGATTATCCCTTCGTCGGCTCCCTGTTCGTTTACGACTGCTCTTGCTTTCATCAAGCTCGTTAAATCAGGGCCTTTAATTTCAGGAAGTTTTCTGGGGTCTTCACCGTTCCAAGTAGTTATTGAGATTGAGTCTGATGTTGCAGGAATAGCGCGAATTCTAAGAATAAGACGGTTGTCTTCTATCAGATCAATTCTTGGCCAGCAATCAATAAAACTGTGGATGAGCGTTAGCGCAGAAACCCAAGCGTCCAAAGGGAAATCAAATTTCCAATATTTTGCTTGGCGAATTAGTCGGTCAAGATGTAGTTCAAGTGTTAGCGCCCGGGAGTCCCTTACTAGGAAAGATGTACTCGATTGCAGGGTTCCAGTAACGTTCTCGGCAGAGGTAGGAATCCACAATGACCCGTCCCATTCGAAAATTTCGTCTTTTGTGTCGCTGGAAATACCCATAAAGTTACTTTATGACCTTTGAATCCCTTCAACCTAAACTGGGCGAATATTTTGATATTGAGTCGCTTTTCAAAAGAGCACACCTAACCACAAATCCGCTTGCGTGGTTTGTGGACGCTAGTGGTTCAGGCCTCAACCATTTTGCAATTGGGGAAGAGAGTGTAGATTTTCTTCCGGAAGCCCTCTACACAGATATCGATCAAGTATCGAACCCGATTCTTGAAAATCAGCGCTTTTATGGGCTAGTGACTTATGAGGGAAAACCTAGTTGGTTTTTAGCGAACAGTTGGTTAGAGACTGATGCCGCTGGAGTGGTAACTTCGCTCAGCGGCGATTGGGGATTTCTCGCAGAACTCCCTGAAGTTGAAGAACCGGGTGTTGTCGAATTTCGAAGTCTAGAAGACAGCGATCTGGGTGGGGATTGGCGTCACAGCAAGACTGAATATCGGGAGCTGATTAAAGAGTGTCAGCGGATGTTTGCCGAAGGCGATGTCAAACAGCTGTGTCTTACAAATCTATGGGAATCACGCGCATCCATCGATGAAATAAGCACCTGGTTGCGCTTGCTCTCAACTTCAACTTCTCCCTACTGCGGATTTTTGCGGGTTGGCGGAGAAGTACTGATTAGTGCATCCCCTGAATGCTTTATTTCTATAACCAACGGCCATATCAAAACCAGTCCAATAAAGGGAACTAGACCACGATTTGCAGACCCGGTACTGGATGAACAAATGCGGCAAGAATTAGCAGCAAGCCCTAAAGAAATCGAAGAAAACAGCACAATAGCACAGGCCGTCGTGGATGAATTAGTTCCAGTGTGCAAACCGAATACCGCTGTGCTGACCGAATCATTAGTTGTTAGATCGTTTGCTCAGGTACACCAACTTATTTCCACAATTGAAGGCGAACTTCTTCCTGAAGTGAACTTTAGGGAAGTTTTAGCAACAACATTCCCAGCCGGATCAATGACAGGCTTCCCTAAGGAAGTTGCGGTTCCTATTCTTGAACGTCTTGAAGCAGGAGAGCGAGGCATCTATTCTGGATGCTTTGGCTTCTTAGAGAAGGGAAGAGTTGAACTAGGGATGGTCATCCGTTCGCTAGTAAAAACTCCTGAACGAATCTATATCGGCGCTGGAGGCGGTCTCACCGCTAAATCAGAACCCGAAGCAGAAGTTTCAGAAGCTTGGTATAAAGCAAAAGTAGTTTTGGAATCAATCGCCTGGCTGCCCTGAAATAGTAATCTTTGCAGGCTTAGTAAGGGGTTAACTGCCATTGCCACTGATAACCTAGAGAATTGTGAAGAGTGCTGAAAATACCAACGAACGAAACGATTATGACTTCCAAACTACGCAGCCTAAATGGCAGAAAGTCTGGGAGGAACTCAAGCCGTTCAAAGTAGATTTGAGCGATTCTTCCAAACCGAAGAAATACGTTCTAGACATGTTCCCTTATCCGAGTGGGGATCTTCACATGGGGCATGCCGAGGCGTTTGCTTTTGGTGACATTATTGCTAGGTATTGGTTCCAGCGTGGATACAACGTTTTACACCCAATCGGTTGGGACTCTTTCGGGCTTCCTGCAGAAAACGCAGCTATCAAGCGTGGGGTTGATCCAAAGAAATGGACCTACGAAAATATTGCACAGCAACGCCAAAGTTTCTTCAATTACGCCTGCAGTTTTGATTGGGATCGCGTTCTGCACACATCCGACCCCGAATATTACAAATGGAATCAATGGCTGTTCTTAAAACTTTACGAGCAAGGTCTGGCGTATAGGAAAGCATCCTGGGTTAACTGGGATCCTGTGGATCAGACTGTGCTTGCTAATGAGCAGGTGTTAGCGGATGGTACGAGTGAACGCACTGGAGCAGTTGTTGAAAAACGCAAACTTACTCAGTGGTATTTCAAAGTCACAGACTACGCCGACAGGTTGCTGAATGATCTAGATAAGTTAGAAGGTCGCTGGCCAAACAAAGTTATTGCTATGCAGCGTAACTGGATTGGTAGAAGCGAAGGCGCAGATATTGACTTTGTTGTTGAAGGCAGGGATGAACCAGTAACGGTATTCTCTACACGACCAGATACCGTCTGGGGTGCTACTTTTATGGTGGTTGCGCCAGAATCTGAATTGGCTGCCGAACTGGTTTCTGAAACTGCAGACGAATACAAGGAAGCTTTTGCTGAATACTTAGTTGCCGCCCAGCGGATGACTGAAATTGAGCGCCAAGATGCGAACCGAAAAAAGACCGGGGTTTTTATCGGTCGCTATGCTCTGCATCCAATCTCAGGTGCGAAACTACCGATTTGGGCAGCTGACTATGTGCTTGCTGACTACGGCCATGGCGCAATTATGGCAGTACCTGCTCACGACCAGCGCGACTACGACTTTGCAGAAACATTTGACCTGCCTGTTATTCAGGTTGCAGAATTTGTCGATAAAGAAACTGGAGAAGTGCGCGAACCTGAACTTACAGATTTCCCGATTATCGACACCGGTAAGGCGATTAACTCAGGACCGCTAGACGGGCTTTCAAAGCAGGATGCAATACAGAAAGCAATTGAAGTTTTAACCGAGCGCGGTACTGGACGCGCATCAAAAACCTATCGCTTACGCGACTGGCTAATTTCTAGACAGCGTTTCTGGGGTACGCCCATCCCTATTCTCCACGGTGAAGACGGAGAGCTTATTCCACTGCCAGAAGACCAACTGCCTTTAACTTTGCCAAGCACCGAAGGACTTGATTTAACTCCTAAAGGAAAGTCGCCTCTAGGTGGAGCCGCAGAATGGATCAACACTACTGATCCTAGAACTGGAAAGCCGGTAAAACGCGATCCAGACACTATGGACACTTTTGTGGACTCGTCCTGGTACTTCCTGCGCTTCTTCGATCCTAACGACGACACTAAAGCGTTTGATACCGAGATTGCTGCAAACTGGATGCCCGTAGATCAGTATGTTGGTGGAGTAGAGCATGCAATTCTACACCTGCTTTACTCAAGGTTTATTACTAAAGCGCTTTATGACATGGGGATGTTGAAGGTTCAAGAACCTTTCACTTCACTAATTAATCAAGGCATGGTGCTTTCCAATGGCGCAAAGATGAGTAAGCGCAGTGGCGGTGTGAACCTTGCCGATGAGTTAGACAAATACGGTGTCGACGCGATTCGAATCACTATGGCATTTGCTGGCCCACCGGAAGACTCTTTTAACTGGGAAGATGTTTCCCCTGCGGGTTCTGCTAAGTTCTTGGCGCGAGCAATGCGTATCGCTAAAGATGTGACTTCTGAACCTGGAGTTGATTTCAGTAAGGGGGATGAGACACTAAGGAAAGCGACTCACAAATTCCTTGACCAGATTCCTTCGCTAATTGAGTCATTCAAATTCAATGTTTCGGTCGCAAAGCTCATGGAATTGGTGAATATCACCCGAAAGACAATTGACTCTGGTAGTGGCGCAGCTGATCCGGCTGTTCGTGAAGCTGCCGAAGCACTAACAATCGTGCTCAGCCTATTTTCCCCATACACAGCAGAGGAGATGTGGGAGATCCTCGGGTATGAGCCAACTGTTGCCCTAGTGGGGCTTCCAGAGGCAGATCCTGCACTTTTGGTTGTGGAAAGCATCACGGCTGTTGTGCAGGTCAACGGCAAGCTTCGCGCAACTCTGGAAGTGCCGGTAGGGATATCGGCTGCTGAATTAGAGGACGTGGCTC
This sequence comes from Microbacteriaceae bacterium, assembly GCA_019639055.1. Classification (GTDB taxonomy): domain Bacteria; phylum Actinomycetota; class Actinomycetes; order Actinomycetales; family Microbacteriaceae; genus JAHBSP01. The sequence goes on from JAHBSP010000001.1 coordinate 40,627, forward strand.
GCAATACTGCTGAGATTAAGCGCTTATTGGAGACTTCCGAGATTCGCCATGTGGTTGTTAGAGAACCTAAACTAGTCAACTTTGTTGTTTAGGGACTAGTACCGCATTATGTGGCGCCTTTTCGTGCTGAGGCTACTCAACACTTAGCAATCAAACTGTCTTTCCACAGACAGTGGATGCTCTGATAGAAATCAGTGGCGTATCCGTGGCATAACAAGATTATGTCTGAAAGATTCGCAGCGTTTCTTACCGAATGGGTGTATCCCAGAGCCACTTTTCTTATTTGTGCAGGAATGGCTGTGGTCTCAATTTTTGCCACGCTAGTTGCGATAGTTTCCACCCCAGCATCAGGTGAAGCAGTTGTTGAAGTTGCAAGAACACCAGCAGATTCAGTTGTTGGTGAGGGACTAAAAGAAACTGAAGGACTTTCGAATGTTGAAGAGAAATCGTTAGGTCCGGTAGTGCACGTCGTTGGCGCAGTTAAAAGACCGGGATTAGTGCATGCGAAACTCGCGGACAGAGTAATAGATGCTATCGAGCTTGCTGGTGGGTTGGAGGAAGATGCTGATCAAAGTGGAATAAATTTCGCCAGGTTTATTAATGATGGTGAGCAGATCTATGTACCTAGGATTGGAGAAATCTCTGAATCGGGTGGGGCAAGTTCAACAGCAAGCGCTGGAGGGAAAATAAATCTAAATCGCGCAACAGCAAGCGATTTAGAATCACTGCCTAGAATCGGGCCAGCAACAGCATTGAAGATAATTGCTTGGCGAGATGCAAACGGGAGTTTTACAGATTTGCATCAACTTATGAACATTGCTGGTATCGGTCAAAAGACATTTGATGGGCTTGTCGAATACATCAGTCTCTAAGCAAATAGAAGAGCATCTTGGGTCACCAACAAGAGCAGGAATTTTTCTTGTAACTTGTTCGCTGCTTCTTTGGATATTTCTAATAATTATCAATTCGACATCCGCTCCAGAATTGACCGGAACTTTCGCAAATTTAGAGTTCCGCGTAAATGGCACCTGTCAGCAAGTATCAGAAACTGAATCCAAGTGCCCTGTGCAGGGATTTGTATTGAACGATAGCTTGGCTAATCTTCGGTTGTTTGTGCTAAATCTCGAACAACAATACAGCGGTTACGGAAGTAAGGTCGTTGTCACTGGCAGGTTCATAAACAGTGCTGCGAGCGATTACCAAGCACTTGTGCGAATCAATACTGTTCATTCATTTTCAGAAGCTACTGGTATTGATCTCCTAGTTCAAGACTTACGAGCAAGGCTCCCTAACCTAGTGGAATCAGTATCAGGGGAGGGATCTAAATTGCTTCCAGGATTGGTTCTTGGTGATGACTCATCTGTTACGGACCAACTCCGTAAAGACATGATTTACACTTCACTCAGTCATCTAACTGCTGTATCTGGGGCGAACTGTTCGGTAATTGTAGTTTTACTAAACGTTCTTTTTGCAAGATTTGGTCGAGTTTGGGCGAATTTGGTTGCCATTATGGGACTTGCCGGATTTGTGGTGCTTGTAGGAGCTGAACCAAGTGTGCAGAGGGCAGCTGCTATGGCAGTGATAGTGCTGATCGGTTTAGCAGGAGGGAAAAGGGTTAAAGCAGTCGCCGCTCTTGCATTTGCTTGCTTGTTATTGATGTTGATTGAGCCATGGCTTGCTACAAGTATTGGTTTCGCGTTATCGAGTGCTGCAACTGCTTCTCTAATTTTGTTTCAACCGAGAATAGCGAGCTTCCTCCAAAAATTTTTACCAGTAAATGTTGCAGCTTTACTGGCTGTTCCTTTAGCCGCACAGATTGGTGCACAGCCAGTATTGCTACTTCTAGACGATGGAATTTCATTGGTATCGATACCAGCGAATATTTTTGCTGCGCCTCTCGCTCCGGCAACCACTATGAGTATTGGGCTGGTTGCGCTTATCCTCAGTTATATTTCAATACCGATTGCTTCAATTCTGGCAATTATTGCTTGGATACCTGCAGAAATTATTAGTCGATTTTCAAGTTATTTTGCAGGCTTGCGAGCAGAGCACGAATTTTTGACCCTGCCCCTTGTGGGCGGTGTATTCACAGCCCTAGTAACTGGAATGCTTTTAGTTTCATTTCTTTCTAGTAGGCGAGCATTTCTGGGAATGAGAATTCTATTTTCCACGGTTGTGCTCAGTTTGTTGACCCTCGGGTTGTTAGGTAGTGCCCGATCTGAAATAGCTGGTGGCAGTGACTGGGTAATTGCCCAGTGTGACGTCGGACAAGGGGATGCTGTAATAATTCGCTCAAAAGGTCTGACACTACTTTATGACACAGGGGAATCACCAGAAATGATTTCTAACTGCCTTAAAACGTTGCGAATTGACAGCTTAGATGTTTTAGCGGTATCGCATTTTGATAAGGATCATGTCGGTGGTGTAGATGCGCTAGCTGGCCGAGTAACCAAAATATTTAGCACCAAATCTTCGGCTGAAAATCTGAGCATATTTCAACAACTTGTGACATCTGGAGCAAAATACTTTGAGCTTGGTTTTGGTGACAAGTTCATGCTCGGAGATTTTGAAGTTCAAGTAATTTACCCAAGAACTGTTTCCGGAAACGGCGGTAATGAAGACAGCTTAGTGCTCTACTTCCAGGGACCATTTGAAATTTTGCTTCTTGGGGATGTTGGCAAAGTTGGTCAGGAAGAGATCATGCGTCAAGGCCTAATAACAAATATCGATGTACTTAAAGTCGCTCATCACGGATCTAAAGATTTTTCTGAAAAATTGAATGAACGACTCCTTCCAAAAATATCGTTAATCGGTGTCGGGGCTAAAAATAATTACGGTCATCCGACCGCGAAGCTATTGGATTCACTTAAGAAAACAGGGGACTCTTGGGTAGTGCGCACAGACTTACACGGGTTATCTCTAATTTACTGGCGAGAACTAAACTTTCATGTCTGGTCGTCACGCTAGATTAGAGTTGTGCCTCCAAAGACAGTAACTATTTCCTGGGACAAGATTCGCCTTGCTCCAGTAGTGCTGATCTCTGGCGCTGAGACTTTTCTAGCAGACCGTGCACTGGGTATATTGCGAGATTCTTTAAAAGACAATGTTGGAGAATGCGAACGTATTGACATTGATTCAATAAACGCTCCAGCGGGAGAAATTAGTGGGCAAGCGAGTCCTTCACTTTTTGGTGATCCTAAACTAATCACCCTGCAAAACTTTGAGAAATGCAATGATGAAACGCTAGAGGGTTTGCTTGAATACCTCGACCATCCTCAGGAATCAGTCACTCTAGTCGTAAAACACGGTGGAGGAGTTCGAGGTAAGAAAGCTCTGGAAAAAATACGTTCCTTAGGTGACTCTGCTATAGAGGTGGTTTGTCTCCCATTGAAGAAAGACCAGGAAAGGTCAGATTTTGCGGTAGCTGAGCTTCGTCTTGCTGGAAAGAAAATAGAACCAGAAGCTTTGCGGATACTTTTACAAGCATTCACAGAGAACTTGGCAGAACTTTCGGCTGCCTGTAAACAACTGGCAGGGGATGTTGCTTCCGATGTGATTTCTACTGCTGAAGTCAATAAATACTACGGTGGGAGAGTAGAAACCACCGGTTTCAAGATCGCAGATGCTGCGATTGCAGGCAAATATTCACAGGCTCTGCTGCTCTTGAGGCACGCTCTAGAGTCTGGAGTGGATCCAGTCCCAATTGTTGCTGCCTTCACCTACAAAATCAGGTCAATGCTGAAGGTGGCAGATGCACAAAGCACCGGTCAGGGTTACAGCGGAACATTAGGGATGAGCCCGGCCCAGTTTGACTACATCGGTAGAGATTTACGCGGATGGGACCAAAGGGTTCTAGCTAAGTTGTTAGTGCTTGTGGCAGAAACTGATGCTGATATCAAAGGTCAGGCCAGAACTCCTAGCTATTCCTTAGAAAAACTCGTGCGTAACGTATCCAATAGAAGTTCCGAGAAATAACTGCTCCTTAAAACAAAAGAACCCGATGCTTAGATCGGGTTCTCTGGTTACTTTTAGCTTAGGCGAGTTTTGCTACCTGCTGAGCGATAGCGCTCTTGCGGTTAGCTGCCTGGTTCTTGTGAAGCACGCCCTTTGAAACAGCCTTGTCTAGTTTCTTGTTTGCTAGACGAAGTGCGGTTTCTGCAGCTGCCTTATCGCCAGCTTCTATTGCTTTGCGAGTGTCGCGAATAACAGTACGTAGTTCACTCTTGATAGCACGATTGCGCTCAGTTGCTTTCGCGTTGGTCTTGATGCGCTTAATCTGCGATTTGATGTTTGCCAATTGGTTTCTTTCGTTCTAACCACATGTTAGAGGGGCATGCGGTGCTAGATTTTCAAAATTTTGAGTAGGGGAACTCAACAAGTCAAACACCAATAATAGCACGGAACCAGCTCATATTCTTCAAAACAGCATCAAGAAGCGAGCTAGTTTTCTCAAGTAAAAGCGACACCGCTAAGGCGAGAATAAAAAGTCCAGCCCAAGTAGAATTATTGCGATATGACTCCCAAGGCGCAACAAATTCAGAAACCTGCCGCGACTAATCCAAAAGACATCAGAAACTTTTGCATAATCGCTCACATTGACCACGGCAAATCTACTCTTGCTGACCGGATGCTTCAGCTAACCGGCGTTGTAGGTGACAGGCAAATGCGTGCACAATATCTTGACCGAATGGATATTGAACGCGAGCGCGGGATTACTATCAAGAGCCAGGCAGTGCGCATGCCGTGGGAGGTTGACGGAAATAGTTACGCACTGAATATGATCGACACCCCTGGTCACGTCGATTTTACCTATGAAGTTTCAAGGTCTTTGGCTGCTTGTGAGGGCGCAATTTTGCTAGTCGATGCTGCCCAAGGAATCGAGGCCCAGACTCTCGCTAATCTTTATCTCGCCATTGAAAATGACTTAGTAATTATCCCGGTTCTAAACAAAATCGATTTACCCAGTGCAGACCCCGAGAAATATGCCAATGAAATTGCAAAATTAATTGGTTGCAGTCCCGATGATGTAATGAGGGTATCGGGAAAGACAGGTCTTGGAGTTGAGGACCTTCTCGATAAGGTTGTGGAATTGGTGCCACCTCCTAAAGGCGATCCCGAAGCTCCTGCCAGGGCGATGATTTTTGACTCGGTTTACGATTCTTATCGCGGAGTTGTCACATACGTGCGTATGATTGACGGCTCATTGAAACCTAGACAGCGTGTGCAAATGATGTCGACCAAGGCAACTCATGAGCTTCTTGAAATTGGCGTGGTATCTCCTGAACCGATTCCAAGTGAGGGGTTGGGTGTCGGTGAAGTTGGGTATCTAATAACTGGAGTGAAGGATGTGCGTCAATCTAAAGTTGGTGACACGGTTACCAGCGCACAAAAGCCAGCATCAGAACCACTTGCCGGCTATACGGACCCAAAACCAATGGTTTTTTCTGGACTTTACCCAATAGATGCCTCCGACTTCGCAGAGCTAAGAGAATCACTTGATAAATTGAAGCTCTCTGACGCATCCCTACAGTACGAGCCAGAAACATCTGCCGCTCTTGGCTTTGGTTTTCGCTGTGGCTTTCTAGGGCTTTTGCACTTAGAAATTATTACAGAGAGGCTTTCACGAGAATTTGGTTTAGATCTGATTGCAACCGCACCCAGCGTTGTATATCGAGTAGAAACTGAGGACGGTAAAACGCTAGTTGTAACAAACCCTAGTGAGTACCCAGATCAAAAAGTTAGGGCCGTTTACGAGCCCATAGTCAAGACCGCAATTCTGTTACCCAAAGAATATGTCGGTAGCGTTATGGAACTTTGCCAGTCTAGGCGCGGCGTGATGGAAGGCATGGATTATCTTTCAGAAGACCGCGTTGAACTTCGTTACCAAATGCCGCTTGGTGAAATTGTCTTTGACTTTTTCGATCAGCTGAAATCGAAAACGCAAGGCTATGCATCCCTTGACTATGAACCGGCGGGAGAACAGGCAGCTGATCTTGTAAAGGTTGACATTCTTTTACAAGCACAGAAAGTGGATGCCTTCTCAGCAGTTGTGCACAGAGATAAGGCGTATTCTTACGGTGTAATGATGGCGGAGCGGTTGCGGAAACTAATTCCTAGGCAACAGTTTGAGGTTCCGATTCAGGCGGCTATTGGTTCAAGAATTATTGCTCGCGAAACAATCAGCGCCATGCGTAAAGATGTTCTTGCCAAGTGTTATGGCGGTGATATCAGCCGTAAACGCAAACTTCTGGAGAAACAGAAAGAAGGAAAGAAGCGCATGAAGATGGTGGGTCGCGTTGAAGTACCACAGGAAGCATTCATTGCCGCACTTTCCGGTGATATTGAAGAAAAGAAGTAGAAATGTTTGGGAATCGGGCTGATGATGAGGAGCTAATTAGCTCAAAAGTTAATTATGCGGCTGTTGGCTCTAGCTTGCGTCCACAACTCGCAAAGAATCCACCAAAGGGTTTCAGTGGTTGGTCAATGAAACAACAGCTAGGTGCTGGTGAAAACAGGTTCTCACTGACAATCAGGCTATTGCAAGCGTATTACCAATACACGGCAAATGGTTACAGAGTTAAAACTTTGGATGATCAGCTAACCGTCATTCTTACCAAACGTCTATTTGGAATTTTGCCTCTAAGACTTGCCGTGCGCAGGGTGGTTGATATAGATTCCCCTGAAGAGTTTGGGTACGCTCTTGGCACTCTTCCAGGGCATTTATTGGAGTCTGAGATGGCGTTTATCGTTTATCAAAGAGGCGATGAAGTTTGGCTTAAATTGCGTGGATTCGGCAGGGTCGCCAGGGGTTGGCCATTAATATTTTGGCCTTTTGTGAAACTGATTTCTTTCAGGATGCGTAAGACGATGCTTCGAACGATTGCCTCGGGAACTTCAGCAGATTTGGATGCTTTGTGAGCAAACAACCAATCGGTGATCCAGCACCGATAGACGGGAGTATTCCTTCCGAATCGCTAAGAATGTTTACCACCTCTGAACGTGGTTTCAGCGCATATGTACACGTGCCTTTTTGCACTGTGCGGTGCGGATACTGTGACTTCAACACCTATACAGCGACCGAGTTACGAGGGTTTTCAAGGACAGACTGGGCTGGGGCAATCATCAAAGAGATTGAATTTTCCAATGAGGTGCTTTTCTCAACGCAGAATGGTTTTGATGCAGACGAGCTAAGCAAATCCGGCACCGATGTGGGCAATGAGTGGCAACATCCATTGCAGAGTGTTTTCTTTGGAGGCGGAACACCGAGCCTTATTCCCGCTGCCGACATTGCAAAAGTTATCAGTACTTTAGCGCGTACTTTTGGACTTGAACCAGAAGCAGAAGTTACTTTGGAAGCCAACCCGGATACTGTTTCGGCAGAGTATCTCCAAACCTTAGTTACGGCAGGTGTAAACCGGATTTCTATCGGGATGCAATCTGCAGTGCCTCACGTGCTAGCGACACTGGATCGCACGCACAACCCAGAGAATGTGAGAATCGCAGTTGATTTAGCGAAAGCTACCGGCCTAGAGACAAGTGTGGATCTGATTTATGGTGCGCCGGGCGAGAGTCTTGGTGACTGGAAGCAAACCGTCCAGGAGGCAATTGCGCTAGAAACAAATCACATAAGTGCATATGCACTAATTGTTGAAGAAGGTACCAAACTGCATCGTCAGATTCGCAGGGGCGAATTTCAACCTCCAAGCGATGATTTACAGGCTGAAATGTACGAATACTTGGATGCTGAGCTAACCCAGGCAGGCTTTAGCTGGTATGAAATTTCGAACTGGGCTAAGACTCCCAAGCACCGTTCCAAACACAATATTGCCTACTGGCAGGGAGATGATTGGTGGGGTTATGGGCCGGGTGCGCACTCGCATATTGCCGGAGTGCGCTGGTGGAATGTGAAACATCCTGCCGCTTGGTCAGAAAGGCTTTCAAATAACTTATCTCCGGCACTGCAACGTGAAGTGCTTAGCGAAGAGCAAATCTACGAAGAGGGGCTTTTGCTAAGGTCGCGACTAATTGATGGACTGGAATTGGCGGATATAAAGCCGGAAGCGCATCCTGCAGTTTCTGAACTTGTTTCTGAGGGACTGCTAACAAAGGAAATAATTAGTGAGAAAGCACAGACAGGGGAAAAAGAAACGACCGGCGAGCGTCTGGTATTGACACTCACCGGTCGTCTTTTAGCCGATACGGTTATCCTACGGTTGCTTACTTAATGAAACGAACTGGAAGGATTGGGTAACGGTAGGCGCTGTTGCCTTTAACAGCGTTGTAACCATTCCATGAGAACCATGCGTTTAGTGCCGCAAGAGCAGCAACTGCAAGGCTCACAACGATTGAAACTACATTGAACCCTCCGTAGCCACCGGTGAAAATTGAGGTGGCGACAGCGTTGTAAATTATGGAAGCAACAATCCAAAGCACTACTGAAGCCATTGCTACCCAAATCTGGAAGTTAAGTGCTTCTTTCGATTCTTGCGCAGTCCATGCACCGCGATCCTTGTATACGAAATAGAAAATTACTGATGGAACGGCGGCAAGAATTAGCAGAATGAAGCAGAAATTCGATGGCCCAGTCCATAGAGTAATTCCCCAACCGCTACTAGGAATCAACGAGAACAAAGCAAAGACTGCTGCTAGTGCGGCAACTGCGCCGCCCAATAGGTGTGATAGTCCAGCATAGTTCTTGTCTTGTTCAGGAGTAAGTGGTCCGGTTGGTTGAGGAGCTGCTCCACCTGCAGGCGGTGCAGGTGGTGTAGGAGGCATCTCAGACATTTGTAAGTTGACCTTTCATTTTTATTGCTGGCTCAAAACAAGCCATATCCAAAAGATAACCCCATAATTCACTTTTGTGCAAAGAAATTCGCTTGGTGTGTCTAAATCTTCGGAATGTATAATTAGCACTCAGGGGCATTGAGTGCCAACAAAGTAACCTAGGAAATGATTTGGCTGAGATTTCTGAACGTGCACTTAGAGTGCTTCAGGCAATTGTGACAGACTATGTTTCTTCACGAGAGCCTGTGGGGTCTAAATCTATTGCTATAAAGCAAGGGTTCAACGTTTCTGCCGCTACAGTGCGCAATGACATGACAATTCTTGAAGAAGAGGAACTGATAACTCAACAGCACACCTCAAGTGGGCGCATCCCTACTGACAAGGGTTATCGAGTATTCCTGAATCACCTTGAAGAGTTGAAGCCTCTCACATTATCTCAGCAGCGCGCCATCAACAATTTTCTCGACGGAGCCACTGATCTTGATGAACTCCTAGGAAGAGCAACAAGGATGCTGGCAACACTTACAAACCAGGTGGCGATTGTTCAATATCCGTCATTGAAGAATGATCTGATTCAAAGACTAGAAATTATCAGTGTTTCTTCTAAGCGACTTTTGCTTATTGTGATTGCAGCAAGCGGACGAATTGAACAGTTATTAATTGATACTGATCAGGAAGTTTCTTCTGAAGACACCCAAGTTTTGGCAAATTTGATTAGAGAATTTGCTACCGGTGAACCTATTGGGGCAATCTCACAGAAAGAATTGCCTAAAGCATCCAACCTTGAACTTCAGGAAGTTTTAGTGAAAATGCGTGAAGGACTTCTCGGTATTTCGCAACTGCAGTTTGACTCCCGTCTAGTGATTTCAGGTGCAGCTAATCTTGTCAAGACTGAGCAAGATTTTAGCTCTAGTGTTTATCCTGTCCTTGAAGCAATTGAAGAACAGGTAACCCTCTTGAAGCTATTCGCACAGCTACAGGAAGACTCCAGAGGCATAGGCTCCTTGATTGGAAGAGAGAATGTCGACATAAGTCTTGAAGAAACTTCAATCATTGCCACTCAATACGGCAACAAACTTAATTCCAGCAAATTGGGCGTGCTTGGGCCAACCCGAATGGATTATCCACAATCCATTAGCGTGATTCGCGCAATTGCAAGGTATTTATCGAAAACTCTGGGGGAGTAATTGGCTGATTATTACGAGATTCTTGGTGTTGCAAAAGACGCTTCTAGTGAAGAGATAAAAAAGGCCTACAGAGCTTTGGCTAGAAAGCTTCACCCGGATGTCAACCCGTCTCCCGAGGCAGCTGAAGAATTCAAACTAGTCACTAACGCATACGAGTTGCTTTCCGATCCAGCTCAAAGACAAAATTATGATCTAGGTGGGTCGGGTAGCGCATCAGGTTTCGGTGGAGGTTTTCCCGGTGGTCAGTTCGGTTTCGGTGATATTTTTGAAGCATTCTTTGGTGGTGGGCAGGCAAGCGGGCCTAGGTCTCGTGCATCCCGTGGCGAAGATTCTCTAGTAAATCTAGATTTGACTCTTAAAGACGTGATGTTCGGAGTAAAAAAGACTCTGAATTTGCGCACTGCTGTATTGTGTCCTACTTGTTCTGGTTCTGGAGCAGCTCCCGGAAGCTCGCCGGTAACATGTTCAGTCTGTAAAGGTGCAGGACACACAAGACAGCAGGTTCGCTCAATGCTTGGCACAATGACCACTACTCAACCGTGTCGCGCCTGTTCCGGATTTGGCACAATCATTGAAGATCACTGTGAAACTTGCATGGGTCAAGGGCGTGTTAGAGGAGAGCGTGACTTAGATGTTGATATTCCGGCAGGAATACAGAACGGGATGCGCATAAGGCTCTCAGGTGAAGGCGAAGTTGGTACCGGTGGTGGTCCTGCTGGAGATATTTATCTAGAAATGCGCGTGCTCGAAGATGAAATTTTTGCCAGGGACGGGGACGATTTAGTGGCAACTCTAGACGTTTCTGCGATAGATACGATGCTCGGAACATCTGTAAAACTCGAAGGTATTGATGGAGATATCGAAATTGAAGTAAAACCAGGGGCCCAGAGTGGCGACGAAATTGTTTTTAAATCAAGAGGACTTGGAAAGCTGCACGGAAATAGTCGAGGCTCCTTAAGGATCATTATTCAAGCTGTCACCCCTGCAAAACTCAGTTCAGATGATAAAGCAGCTCTGGAGAAAATCCGAAAGGGAAGAAAAGACCCAGCCCCAAAATTTGCTAAGAACGGCCAAGGATTCTTTGAAAAACTTCGCCATAGATTTGCAGCTAGGTAGCATAAATCACTATGACTAATCTGTATTACCTTGACAGCAGCAAGCAGCTAGAGAATCTAAATATTGGTGATCAAATCACTCTCGAAGGTGAAGATGCGCACCACGCTGCTACTGTGTCCAGGCTTCAGCAGGGAGAGACTATCCAGATTGGCGACGGCAATGGAACAATTTATCACTGTGAAGCAATAACGGTTGCTCCAAAAAAAGTGGTGCTTGAAATATTGATGTCTTCCGAATCAACAAAGTCGAAGCCAGAAATCTGGCTAGTACAGGCCTTGGCTAAGGGCGGCAGAGACGAACTGGCTATACAAATGGCAACCGAGCTGGGTGTCGCTGGCGTAATTCCCTGGGCAGCTAGCCGTTCAATTGTGAAGTGGGATGCTGCAAAGGCTGAGAAAAACCGCGAAAGATGGCAGAAAATACTTCGTGAAGCAGCTAAACAATCGATTAGACCGCACATTCCTCAAGTGCTCGGAGTAATCACTTCGCCGGCTGTAGCTGATCTTGCAACAAAAGAGCAGATTATTGTGCTCGAACCTGCCGCTGGTGTTGCACTTAGTGAGCTTGAAATTAGCGGAGAAAAAGTGTTTTTAGTTGTTGGTCCAGAAGGCGGTTTCACTGAGGGTGAATTGGATATGTTCGAAAAATCTGGCGCCACTTTGGTGCGGCTAGGCAGTGAAATTCTTCGCACATCCACAGCCGGAGCTGCCGCTATGTCTGCTCTAAACCTGAAGCTTGGAAAGTGGTAGTCGGTAACATATGAATATGTCTCAAGAAAACGGTCAAGAAGCTAGTATTTTTACTCGAATCATCAATCGAGAAATTCCAGCGTCAATTGTGAAAGAAAATGAGAGCTTGATTGCTTTCAACGACATTGCGCCACAAGCGCCAGTCCATATACTTGTGGTTCCTAAAGATCCCAGTTTTCGCAATGTTGTCGAACTTGCAACTGGGAATTCTGAGCTGCTTTCGGAGATGATTGCTTTTGCAAAGGAAATCGCCGACGAATACTGCGATGGCGAGTTCAGACTGGTATTCAATACTGGCGAAAATGCAGGGCAGACTGTTTTTCACGTGCACGCACATATTCTTGGAGGCAAATTAAGTGAAGGTTCACTTTAGTTGAGTGATATTTCCGCGGTAGCGACTCACAAAATGACTGTCGATGGGCAGGCAATGATTAGATTGCTTGGTCCGGAAGACCTATTGCTAAAAGAACTTCAACGGCAAGTGCCCGCTGTGAAAGTTAACGTGCGCAATAACGAAATATCTATCGAGGGAGATAGGCAAGAAGTTGAAAAAGCAACCGTAGTTATAGAGGAATTGGTTGCGTTTACAGGCTCTGGTGTTGCCAAACTAATTCTTACTGCTAAGGGTAAAAGCATTAGACCCAAGACAAAAGGTCAAAGCGAATACGTTAACGCAATAGCAAAGAACACTATCGTGTTTGGCATCGGTCCTGCCGGAACTGGAAAAACTTACCTAGCAATGGCATGTGCGGTAAGAGCTTTGCAGGACAAGGAAGTTGACCGGATTATTCTTACGCGTCCAGCGGTTGAGGCGGGAGAAAAATTAGGTTTTCTTCCCGGATCGCTAACCGACAAAATTGATCCATATTTGCGGCCCCTTTACGATGCGCTACAGGAGATGCTTGATGGTGAACTAATCCCGAAGCTTATGGCAAGCGGCGTGATCGAGGTTGCCCCTTTGGCGTATATGCGTGGAAGAACCCTCAATCGTAGTTTTGTGATTTTGGATGAGGCACAAAACACTACAAATGAACAGATGAAAATGTTCCTAACTCGCCTAGGCTTCGGCTCGAAAATGGTAATCACCGGTGACGTGACCCAAATTGACCTTGCCCACGGTTTCTCAGGACTTAAGCAGGTATCTAAGGTTTTGAAAAATGTTGAGGACATCCACTTTTCAAATCTCACCAGCAAGGACGTTGTCCGTCACGCACTAGTTACCAAAATTGTGGACGCCTACGCAGCCATTGAAGATACCAAACAGCGCACAGATGCCAGACACCAAAATGAAGGCAAAGATACCAAAACAAGGCAAGGACGCAAATGAGTATCGAAGTTACCAACGAGTGCGGGTACGAGATTTCCGAAACCGGAATTTTGCAATTGTTACAGTTCGCATTTAAGAAGCTTTACTTACATCCTGAAGTAGAACTGGCTGTTTTATTTGTTGAGGAAGAATACATGACGACACTGCACGTGCAGTGGATGGATGAGCCTGGACCCACAGACGTGCTTAGCTTCCCCATGGATGAGTTGCGTCCCGGTAACGACGAAGAATTGAGTGAACCAGGCATTCTAGGGGATATAGTCATCTGCCCCAGTTATGCAGAAATTGGTGCGAAGGAAAGAGGGGTTCCTTTATCAGAAGAAATTCAGTTACTGGCAGTTCATGGCCTACTGCATTTATTGGGCTACGACCATGCTGAGACCGAAGATGAAACAGAAATGTTTTCTTTACAAAATGAGATCCTGCAAGCCTTCAATAGTGCGGCAGAGTAAATGATTTATTGGATAGGCATCCCCGCAGCAAGTTTGCTGTTGGTTCTTTCTGCACTTTTGGCTGCAACCGAAGGTGCATTTGCAGTAACTAGTCGAGCCGATCTACTAGATATTGCGAAGAACTCTAGAAAAGCGCAGCGTATCGAGAAAATTGCTGGGAAGTTGGAAATTCATCTTCTCGCACTGAACCTATTGCGAATCTTGTGCGAAGTAAGTTTCACAATACTTATTACAGTTTGCTTCCTAATAGGAATTGAGCCGCTCTGGCTTGCTGCTCTACTGGGGGCAGCGACCGTCATTCTTGCTTTCTACCTAATTAGCGGAATTAGCCCTAGAGCAATTGGTCGCGCGAATCCAGAAACATTTATAAAACTTACTTCAGCTCCAGTGAGACTGGTTCGAATTTTGCTCGGCCCATTGGCAAGTTTCTTGAAGCTTATAGGTGACAAGGTTACCCCTGGACGCACCCCAACAATCGTCTTCACTAATGAAGAACAGTTATTGAGCATGGTAGATGAAGCCACCTCTCAGCAGTTGATTGAAGAGGATGACAGAGAACTCATTCACTCCGTATTTGAGTTTGGCGACACAATTGCCCGTGAAGTCATGGTGCCTCGTATTGATATGTTGACCGTTGATAAAGAATTCACAATCCAGCAAGCTTTGGATCATTTCATTGAAACTGGGGTTTCGAGGATGCCGGTAGAAAACAACTCACCAGATGAGATAGCCGGCATGCTCTATATGAAGGATGTTGTGAAAGTTTCACAGAAAAATCCTGAATCTGCCAGCTTCGATAAAGTGACTGAAATTATGCGCGAAGCAACGTTCATCCCGGAGCAAATGAAAGTTGATGACTTACTAAAACTAATGCAGAAAGAAAGTGTGCACATTGCATTAGTTGTAGATGAATACGGCGGTATCGCCGGCCTTGTGACGATGGAAGATCTTATTGAAGAAATCGTTGGGGATATTGAAGACGAGTACGACGATGGAGATGCTGAAGTTACGCCACTTTCTTTGAATAAATACCGAGTTTCGGTAAGGCTAAATCTCGAGGAATTGGGAGACATTTTCGGTCTTGAATTAGAGGACGAGGATGTTGACACTGTTGGTGGCTTTTTCGCTAAACAGTTAGGCAGGTTACCAAAAGCTGGAGATCAGGTGCAGGTGGGTGACCTAACAATCACCGCTGTGAAACCAGAGCGAAGAAAAAGTGGAGTTACTCAACTAATCGTTGAGAGTTTAGCTCCTGAAGAAACTGAAATTGATATTGATGACTGAAAAAAAATCTCGCCACAAAAAGGATGATTACCGCGCTGGTTTCGTGACTTTTCTTGGGCGTCCAAACACCGGAAAATCAACGCTCATGAATGCTCTGATCGGTGAGAAAGTGGCGATTGTTTCTGATAAGCCACAGACAACTCGTAGAGCGATCCGGGGGATCATTCATAAACCAAACTTCCAAGTGATAATTATTGACACTCCTGGAATTCATAGACCGCGAACCCTGCTCGGTGAGCGACTAAATGACATGACTGAGTCAGTGCTTTCTGAGGTTGACATCTTGGGTGTCTGTCTACCTGCTGACGAAGAAATTGGGCCAGGAGACAAGCGCATAATCGAAAATTTGGTCAAATATCCAAAAACTAAGAAAATCGGTATTCTCACCAAAATTGATCGGGTATCTAGGGCAGAGGTAGCGGCCAGGCTTCTAGAAATTTCCGCGCTTTTCGACTGGGATGCGGTAATCCCGACCGCTTTCAATGACGAAGAACAATTAGCTGAGCTTTCAGAACTGCTCGGATCTCTGATGCCAAGAAGCGAAGCACTATATCCAGAAGGGATGATTACCGAAGACAGTAGGGAAATTCGCATTGCGGAGATTATTCGTGAGTGCGCTCTCGACTCTGCTAGAGAAGAACTTCCACACTCAATAGCTGTA
Source organism: Microbacteriaceae bacterium (assembly GCA_019639055.1). Taxonomy (GTDB): domain Bacteria; phylum Actinomycetota; class Actinomycetes; order Actinomycetales; family Microbacteriaceae; genus JAHBSP01. The sequence goes on from JAHBSP010000001.1 coordinate 56,187, forward strand.
ACAGTGAGCGATATTTTCCCCGCTGAAGCTAACCGTTTGACAAGAGTTTTTGCTGAAATTTGGGTAGAGCGCGATTCGCAAAAAGGAATCATTATTGGGAAGCGCGGCAGCAACCTTGCCAGGATTGGTTCAGAGTCAAGAGCCGAAATTAAAAGGGTATTGGGTGAAGATGTTTACCTAGATTTGCAGGTGAAACTTGCAAAAGATTGGCAAAAAGACCCTAAATTACTCATGCGCCTCGGTTTTTAAGTAGAATATTTTTTGTGTTCAGGCATTCACTACTCCTTAGTAGCCGCGACGAGTCCTAATTCTCTAGGCCTCACTCGTCGCGGAGATTCTGGCGTCAAAATTTTTAGGAGATGAGTGAATTGAACAACAAACAACAACCAAGTGGGATGCCCTTCCACCGCTACCTTCCCTATGCGGAACAGATTAAAGTCGAGCTACCTGAACGTAGTTGGCCAAACAAGAAAATTACTAAAGCACCAACCTGGTGCGCCGTTGATCTTCGTGACGGAAACCAGGCACTAATTGACCCAATGGATCCAGAACGCAAACGCATCATGTTTGAAACTCTGGTCGAGATGGGGTTCAAAGAGATTGAGGTAGGTTTTCCAAGTGCCAGCCAAACGGATTATGACTTCGTGCGTTACCTGATTGAAAATAACGCAATTCCAGACGACGTCACTATTCAGGTGTTGGTGCAGTGCCGTGAGCATTTAATTCGACGAACCTATGAAGCAATCAAAGGCGCAAAGAATGTGATTGTGCATTTCTACAATTCCACTAGTGTGCTTCAACGGGAGGTTGTATTCGGCCTTGATAAGCAGGGCATTATTGATATTGCTTTGGATGCAGCTGCGCTCTGTAAATCGCTTGAAGTAGAAGTGCCGGAAACAAACATACGTTACGAATATTCACCGGAGAGCTATACAGGCACAGAACTTGAGTTCGCTTTGGATATCAGCAACCAGGTTATCGAGGCAATAAATCCGACACCGGAACGTCCGATAATTATTAATCTGCCAGCAACGGTAGAAATGTCTTCACCTAACGTTTATGCAGATTCCATCGAGTGGATGAATGCGAGGCTTGCTAGGAGAGACTCGGTTGTACTTTCACTTCACCCACATAATGATCGTGGTACTGCAATAGCTGCAGCTGAGCTGGGTTATATGGCTGGCGCAGACCGCATTGAGGGATGCCTATTTGGCAATGGTGAACGAACCGGAAACGTTGATCTAATCGCCCTTGCCGTGAATCTGTTTACCCAAGGAATTGATCCAGAGCTGGATATTAGCGATATCGACAAGATCAAAAGAACTGCTGAATACTGCAACCAAATGAAGGTGCATGAGCGAAGCCCTTGGGCAGGAGACCTGGTATTTACCGCTTTCAGTGGTTCACATCAGGACGCTATCAAAAAAGGTTTTGAAAGCATGCACGCTAGGGCAGAAGCTGCTGGCAAGAGTGTTGATGAAATAAGTTGGGCAGTCCCTTACTTACCAGTTGACCCCAAAGACCTTGGCCGCAGTTACGAAGCGGTTGTGCGCGTGAACTCTCAGTCAGGTAAAGGTGGGGTTGCTTACCTTATGAAGCATGACCACCACCTAGATTTGCCTCGAAGACTACAGATTGAATTTTCACAAATCGTGCAGGCAAAGACAGACTCCATCGGGGGTGAAGTCACTACTGAAGAGCTGTGGCAAATCTTCTATGACGAATATCTTCCAGCTGAGGCTGAGGAAGAAAAGTGGGGAAGGTTTGAATTGCTTTCGACAAGGACACAGAGCGATATGTCTGGAAGAGTTGAACTGGGCATCCTGCTTCGCGAGTTTGAGGATGAAAGCTGGGTTTCTGGAAACGGTAACGGTCCAATCGATGCGTTTCTTGGCATTCTGAAATCAAGGGGAATAGAGATTACGCTCATTGATTATTCTGAACACGCTATGAGCGCTGGTGGGGATGCTAAGGCTGCTGCATACGTGGAATTGCAGTTCGGAACTGAACGTTACTGGGGTGTAGGTATCGATCACGATATTTCTACTGCCAGCTTGAAGGCCATTGTGTCTGCTACAAACAGAAATGAGCGAGCAGTTAAAGGCTCACCAACCCTTGCTACAGCTTCCGCCTAACCATCAGGCTAATAATTGAATTGTGGTGCTAATTAGAGATGAGGCTATTGTTTTGCGCGCTCAGAAACTGGGTGAAGCAGACAGAATCATCACTCTTTTGACTCGAAACAATGGAAAGCGCAGAGCTGTTGCTAAGGGTGTTAGACGAACTTCTAGCAAGTTCGGGGCCCGGTTAGAGCCCGGAGTAGTTGTTGACGTGCAACTTTATGAGGGACGAAACCTGGATACTGTGCAACAGGCTGAGGGTTTGGCTTTTTACGGCGCTGAAATCGCTAATGATTATCCGAGCTATACAGCAGCGAGCGCCATGATTGAAACTGCCGACAGGCTTACAGAGTCTATTGGTAGTGCTGAACAGTATTTACTCCTAGTTGGAGGCCTCAGGGCACTAGCCAAAGGTCTGCACTCGGCACCGATGATTTTGGATTCCTACCTCTTGAGGGCTCTTGCCTTTGCCGGTTGGGCACCCTCTTTAGACAGGTGCGCAATCACTGGAAAATTGGGTGAGCACACAGCCTTCGTTATTGAGTCTGGTGGTTTGGTCAGTGACGAAGTAGCACCACCTGGGAGCATGCGCCTGGATTCAGAAATTCTTGGGCACCTGAGAGCACTTTTAGCCGGTGACTGGGATACAGTTGAGACTTCGAGTTCCAGCGCAAAGAGTAGATCTACTGGAATTATTGCTGCCTATGTGCAGTGGCATTTAGATCGCGGGCTTAGATCGCTTACGCACGTTGAGCGAAATATTTCAACTGAACAGAAAGTAGGAGCCTTTTAGTGGCTAGGCGCGAAATGCTAGAACCTTTAAAGCCTTTGGACTGGACTGGCTTGTATCCGCCAAAGTTTGATTCAGCTGTGCCAAAACATATTGCCTTAACCATGGATGGCAACGGGCGTTGGGCAAATGCGCGAGGGCTTAGCCGCATTGAGGGTCATAAAGCTGGTGAAGCTCCGCTACTCGATACAGTCGCCGGTGCCGCTCAAGCGGGGGTAGAACACCTGAGCGTTTTTGCTTTCTCCACAGAGAACTGGGTGCGTTCTCCAGACGAAGTGCGTTTCCTAATGGGATTCAACAGGCAGGTGCTTAGGCGCAGGCGTGACCAGCTTCATGATTGGAATGTGCGCATCCGTTGGTCTGGACGCCGTCCAAAACTTTGGACTGGAGTCATTAAAGAGCTTGAAGATGCCGAAGAGCTTACAAAAAACAACACTGGTCTCACTATGACCATGTGCGTAAATTACGGTTCTAAACTGGAAATTTTGGATGCTGTGCGTGCAGTTGCAAAAGAGGTGCAACAGGGCAAACTAAAACCCGAAGCAATCTAGCTTTCCACAATTCAAAGAAATATGTATATTCCGGATGCTCCTCCGGTGGATTTATACATTCGCACTTCGGGCGAACAAAGACTCAGTAATTTTCAGTTGTGGCAGAGCGCCTACGCGGAAGTATATTGGGAGCAGACTCTTTGGCCAGATTATTCGAGGGAGCGCCTGTGGGAAGCCATTAGCTGGTATACCTCCAGAGAGCGCAGATTTGGTGGAGCACAAGACAAGCCCAGCAGGTCTACCAAGTAGGATTGATTAGTATCCTTCGCATTTTGGCGTGGGTTTTGTATTTTCAAAATTAGGAGTGGTTTTGGCTGCTGTAAGCAAGCTCGATTCAGTCATTAACTTGGCCAAGCGTAGAGGTTTCGTTTTCCAGTCTGGAGAAATCTACGGAGGGTCTAGATCGGCTTGGGATTACGGACCACTCGGAACCGAACTTAAAGAAAACATTAAACGTCAGTGGTGGCAGGCGATGGTTAGAAGCCGTGCCGATATGGTGCCTCTTGATTCATCAATTATTTTGCCTCGAAAAGTGTGGCATGCCTCCGGCCATGTTGAAACATTTTCGGACCCATTGATTGAGTGCACTTCCTGCCATAAGCGTTTCCGTCAGGATCATCTTGAGGAAGATTTTGAGGCTCGCAAAGGTCGAAAAGCCGAGAGCATGGCAGAGATTCCTTGCCCCGGATGCGGAACTCGCGGAGCCTGGACAGAGCCTAGGCAATTCTCTGGCCTATTGAAGACATTCCTTGGACCTGTGGATGATGAAGAAGGCCTCCACTATCTTCGCCCTGAAACAGCGCAAGGTATTTTTGTGAACTTCAGCAATGTGCTTACTGTTTCTAGGAAGAAACCACCTTTTGGTATTGCCCAAATTGGTAAAGCATTCCGTAATGAAATCACTCCGGGAAACTTCATCTTCCGCACTAGGGAGTTTGAACAGATGGAGATCGAATATTTCACCGCCCCCGACGAAGCGCCAGAGTGGTTTGACCACTGGGTCGATTACTGCTGGAACTGGTTTGTAGACCTCGGTATTGACCCAGACAATATGAGAAAGTTCGATGTTCCTGACGAGGACAGAGCGCACTACTCTGCAGCCACCATCGATATCGAATACAAGTTTGGTTTCCAAGGTTCAGAATGGGGTGAACTTATGGGTATTGCAAACCGCACCGATTTTGACCTAACTTCACACGCTAATGCCAGCGGTGCAAAGTTGGAATATTTTGATCAAGCAACCGGTACTAGGTACACACCTTTCGTTATTGAACCTTCATTTGGTCTAACTCGCTCATTGATGGCGTTTTTGGTTGAAGCATACGAGGAAGAAACTGTTCCAAGCGGTAAAGAAGCAGGTGAAGATACCCGCGTGGTTTTGAAACTCGATCCTCGTCTTGCTCCGGTAAAGGTGGCTGTACTCCCACTTTCGCGGAACGAACAGCTTTCGCCTCTGGCCCGCGAAGTGTCCGATAATTTGCGCAAGTTCTGGAATGTCGACTTTGACGACTCCGGAGCGATTGGCCGTAGATATCGCAGAGGTGACGAAATAGGTACCCCGTTTGCGGTAACAGTTGACTTTGATTCCCTAGAGGACAAAGCTGTTACAGTTCGCGAACGTGACACTATGGCACAGGAGCGAGTATCACTCGACCAACTGCAGAGTTATCTTTCCGAAAGACTTGCTGGGGCATAGCTTTTGAGTGCATTCAAGATTGGAAATATTCCTATCGAGGTGCCAGTGGTGCTTGCCCCAATGGCAGGCATAACCAATACCGCTTTTCGAAGGCTCTCTGCTGAATACGGTGGCGGACTCTATGTTTCTGAAATGATTACATCCAGGGCGCTAGTGGAAGAAAATCCCACAACTATGCGTTTGATTCAGTTTCATGAATCTGAAACACCTAGGAGCATCCAACTTTATGGAGTTGAGCCGGAGAGTCTTGCCAGGGCAGCGATAATGATTCGTGAACGCAACCTTGCCGATCATATTGACATGAACTTTGGATGCCCAGTGCCTAAAGTAACCAGAAAAGGCGGGGGAGCAGCCCTTCCGTGGAAGCTTGACCTTTTCCGCGAAATCGTGAATTCCACTGTGAAAGCTGCTGAGCACATCCCAGTCACCGTGAAAATGCGTAAAGGTATTGATGAAGACCATATAACCTATTTGGACGCTGCCAAGATTGCTGAAGATGCCGGGGTGGCGGCTATTGCTTTGCACGCTCGTACCGCAGCCCAGCACTATTCCGGTTTTGCTGACTGGGCCGCAATCACTAAACTCAAGCAAACCATCACCGGAATTCCAGTTCTTGGTAATGGCGACATCTGGTCGGCGGAGGATGCACTACGCATGATGGCTGAAACCGGTTGTGATGGCGTTGTTGTTGGTAGAGGCTGCCTTGGTAGGCCGTGGCTGTTTCATGACCTCGAATCTGGTTTTACAGGCTCAGACAGCCGAATTCGGGCTAATTTGGCTGATGTTGCGACTGCGATCGCTAGACATGCAAGATTACTTGGTGAATTTTTTGGTACCGATGATGACGGCGGAGAATTTAGAGCGTGCCGAGACATCCGGAAACACATTTCTTGGTACTTGAAGGGATACCCTGTTGGCGGTGAATTACGCACGGCACTGGCTAAGGTATCCAGCTATGCAGAGCTTGATGATCTTCTAGGGAAACTGGATTTGAGTGCAGAATACCCGGGTGCAGACGCTGAAGGTCCTAGAGGGCGCGCTGGGACTCCGAAAAAGCCGCATTTGCCAGATCGCTGGCTAGAAAGCAGAAATCTCGCTCAAGACGAAAAAGCGAATCTAGTAGAAACTGAGTATGACACTTCAGGTGGCTAGTTCATACGTTTACCAGAGTGAAGACCTAGAGCAATTTGTGCCAGAGACTCATAGGTCTAGTCGTTCTGCATTTACTCGTGACCGTGCACGCATTGTGCATTCGAGTGCGCTTAGGCGTTTGAGCATGAAGACCCAGGTTCATTCCCCGCTAGCGGGCCTTGATTCTGCTCGAAACCGTTTGACGCACTCGCTTGAAGTTGCGCAGATTGGCAGGGAGATGGCAGGAACTTTGGGGCTTGATCCGGACATCGTTGATTCAGCATGTCTTGCCCACGATCTGGGGCATCCACCTTTCGGACACAATGGTGAAAAAGCTGTGGCGCTCTGGGCTGAAAAGTTCGGGGGTTTTGAAGGCAATGCGCAGACACTTCGCGTGCTGGTGCGGTTAGAACCTAAAACTTTTGATGCTGAAGGGCAAAGCAGGGGTCTTAACCTGACAAGGGCGACACTGGATGCCTGCATTAAATATCCTTGGGCAGTGCAGGATGAGCTCGCACAGTCTTCGAAAAAGTTTGGTTTTTACCAGAGTGACAGCGAAATTTATGAGTGGATTCGCGCCCATTCACTTCCAAGACAGAAAAGTGCCGAAGCACAACTGATGGATCTTGCCGATGACATCGCTTACAGTGTTCATGATTTTGAGGACGCTGTGGTGAGCGGATTCATTGACCCGCTTACCCTGCTCGATCCTGGAATCAGGGATGCACTAATCAGAGACAGTGCCGAATGGGTCGGCACTAAAGATTTAGACGGTCTTGCTTTAGCGCTAGAGTCACTTTCCGCACTGCCTAGCTGGCCTAAAAAATGGAGTGGAACTTTTCAAGAACACGCCATGCTCAAGGATCTAACCAGTTCGCTGATCGGTCGTTTTGCAACTTCCGTGCAGCGTGCATCTGAAAGCCAGAAAGTATTGGGAAGGTTTGAAGGTAGCGTAATTCGCCCTTACGAGACCGATATGGAAATTGATTTACTCAAAGGCATTGTCGCCTCTTTCGTCATGAATTTAGACACCAGGCAACAAGAATATGAACGACAGCGTGAAATTATTATTGAGCTTGCTGACTGGCTTTGGGAGCACTCGCCAAGTGAATTGGAACCAATTTTCAAGGAAGCCTTCGAACGCGCTGATAGCGAAATAGCTGCTAGGAGAGCCATCATTGACCAGGTCGCTTCACTAACTGATAGAGGAGCCATTGACTGGCACTCTAGAATTAGGGCATGAGCGGAAGGATTCGCGCTTCAGATGTTGAAGCCATAAAGACGAGGACGAACATTCAAGATGTCGTCGGCGAATATGTCCAGCTCAAACAAAGCGGTTCCGGTTCTTTGGTCGGGCTTTCGCCATTTAAGGATGAGCGAACACCGAGTTTTTATGTACGACCCGCACTCGGCGTCTATCATTGCTTCTCCACCTCTCAGGGCGGCGACGTCATAGATTTTCTGCAAAAAATGGAAAACATAAGTTTCACTGAGGCCGTGGAGAGACTCGCCGCGCGCATTGGATACGAGATTGTCTACGAAGAAAACGCGAAAGATCAGGCGGAACGTGGCCAGCGCAGTAGATTGCTTGAAGCAAACAAGCTTGCTGAGAGTTTTTATAAAATGCAGTTGCTTACTCCGGAAGCAAAACACGGACGAGAATTCCTCATTAGCCGTGGTTTTGATAGTGCAGCGGCAGCACAATTCGGGGTGGGATATGCGCCAGACTCTTTTGATGCGCTACGCAAACATCTAGTTGCTAAAGGATTCAAACTTGAGGAACTAATAACCGCCGGGTTAGTGGTTGCTTCTGATAGGGGCGGGTATGACCGGTTTCGGAATCGCCTAGTTTGGCCAATTCGAGATCTAACTGGGCAGACTCTTGGCTTTGGCGCGAGGAAATTAGTTGAAACTGATAATGGCCCCAAATACTTGAACACTCCCGACACCCCGATTTACCACAAGAACAGAGTGCTTTACGGTATTGATTTAGCCAGAAAATCAATTGGCTCCAATCGTCAAGTGGTGGTGGTGGAAGGCTATACCGACGTCATGGCCGCCCATCTTGCAGGAGTGGATACAGCAGTTGCCACTTGCGGTACCGCATTTGGAAGTGAACATGTCACACTCATTCGTCGCGTTATGGGAGATACCGCAAAGAGTGCCGGTGAAGTAATTTTCACATTCGACCCGGATATGGCTGGAAAACAAGCAGCGATTAGAGCCTTTGCTGAAGAATCACGCTTTGCTGCAGAAACATATGTTGCAGTAGCAGAAGACGGTTTGGACCCCGCTGATCTACGTCAGCAAAAGGGCGATGATGCGATTCGGGCAATGATTGAAAATAAGAAGCCAATGGTTGAGTTCATGATTCGCTCAACCATTGAAGGCTTCAATCTTGATACCGTCGAAGGACAGTACGGGGCGTTGAGACAGAGTGCCCCGCTACTTCGTTCAATACGCGACTCTGCACTAAGACCAGAGTATGTCCGAAAGCTAGCAGGATGGCTGGGGCTAGACCCTAAAGTGGTGCAGCGGGAAGTTGAATCTGCCAGTGAAGCCAGTTCTAAAGCACGCGATCCTCGTAACATCAGTACGGAAGAAAATACTACGAGCGCCGAAATGCTTCCAAAAGTGTCACTCAAGGAATTAGAACCACTTGAGCGCAGCGTCTTACAATCGTTGATTCAGCAACCAGCAGTAATTAGTAGCGATCTTGTCACAAGGATCGCCATAATTGAATTGCGTAACCCAACTGTGAATGAATTAAAAGATCACCTTGTTGTGCAATATTTCGAGGCTGTCGAAAGTCTAACTTCTGCCACCTGGCTCAGCAAAATTACTACCTCTTTGGATCAACAGAAACGAGAACTTGTTCAACAACTAGCAGCTTATCCACTGCCAATTGATGAGAAAGTAAGTGAAGATCAAATAAGAAGATATTGCACTGGTGTGCTGAAGGCACTTATTGAACGCGATATGGTTTCAATAAAGGCAAGATTATTGGCTGCCTTGCAACGGGCTGAAGTAGGCTCGGAAGAATATCGCCAAATACAGCACAATCTCATGACTTTGGAACAGGAGCGTCGAGAACTTGTTGAAAGATGATGAACCTAAAGTAGCGGTAAAAAATTTATCAGCCAAATACACGGGTAGATACACTTGGCCGGTTCTAAAAAACGTTAACTTCACCATTAAGGAAAATGACAATCTAGCGCTAATTGGACCAGCAGGTTCTGGAAAGACTGCCCTTGCAAAACTTCTTGCGGTTAGCGCCACCGAGGAAAAACGACCCAAAATCACTGACGGAAGTGCATTAGTTCTTGGTGTAGATATCGATAAACCTACTAGGCGAGAGAAAATCTTTTTATCCGCTCAGGTTGGTTTTCTGCCCCACGATGCTGGAACAAGACTAATTGGGACACTTTCTGTTGGTGAGAATATTGCGCTTCCAATCATCCAGAGAAATCCAGAATTCGATCGTCAAGATTTACAGAATCGGGTCGCAAAAATTATTGATCAGATGCGCTTGCCACTGAAGTTGTTGAGTCATCTCCCTGCAGAGCTCTCAAGCGGCCAAAGGCAGCGAGTCGCGCTTGCCAAGTCACTAATCATGGAACCGGCACTTTGGATTGCTGATGAACCAACCAGGGGATTAGACATTAGTTTGCGAGACCTTCTTGACGAAATTCTCAGAGAGCAAATGAATAATCATTCATTCAGCTCGATAATTATTTCGCATGATTTTGCGCTCTATTCAAAAGTTGTTTCCAAAGTTCTGGTGCTTGAAAAGGGTGAACAAACAGCAATTCGCACCTCCGCATCCCTAAGAAATACAGGTGCCCTGAATGACTATGTTGCAGAGCTCGCAAGCATAGCGAGACAGCGATAATGCACTTAGCAGGAACTTCTGTTTTCAGTTAGATTATGTAGTGAATTTTTGTTAGAGTATCTAAGCGCCTTCCTCCATAGCTCAATTGGCAGAGCAATCGGCTGTTAACCGATAGGTTCTTGGTTCGAGTCCAAGTGGGGGAGCCAAATTTTCCAGCAAACGGGCAGGTAACTAGGAAAGACTGGAAGTAATGATTAAGCGAATATCAAAATCTGAAAAACCTGCAAAAGATGCTGACACTAAAGCGCTCAAGAAAAAGGCCATAATCAAGCGCGATAAAAAAGCGCTAACCGAGATTCTCGATTCTGCAAAATTATCTCTCGCCGAGCAGAACACTCGCATCGAACTTTTGAGTGATTTGCAACTATCAATCCTTAGTCATGTCAAGCAACTTCAACGAGAAGCAGAGGCGGGTCGAGCTGTTGTCAAAGCAGATACTGAAGTTGTCGAGAGAAAACTTATTGAGATAAACCGCCTGGCAAGTGAAACCGTTGCGGAAATTCGAAGAGCTATCGGTGTAATTGATCCAAATGCGAAAGATTCTGATTTAGATCTATCGGTTCAAGAGTTGCTAGATATGTACAGGGGACTGGGTTTAAACATTAAATTCGCAACCCAGGGGAGTCAGGCGCAAACATCAAGCGGGATGAGTCTTTCGCTCTTCAAAATGTTGAAAGAGGCCCTTGAAAACTCATTGCAGTTTGGTGGTCCTGGAACAAATGTGGATGCTGTTGTTACCTGGGGTGAACGCGGCGCCAGCTTGACAATGACTGATGACGGAATTCGTGCCGGTATGCGTGCAAAAGGGATGGATGAGACCAGTATCAACGAAGCTACGAAATATGATGCGCAAACTGATGCTGAGTCGCTTATCAATGAGAAAACCACTGAAGGCATCAAACTTTTGAAGAAACGAGTTGAACTATATGGCGGGACCCTTATTCTTCAGGAAGCACCTGGGCTCGGACTAAATCTCTCGATTAGCATTCCGGATTTGATGAATGGGCTAGTTCTACTCGATCACTAGTAGCTTCTAGCTTTCGTAACCGTCAATTCCTGGTGTCCAAGTTAGGCCAGGTTTGCCCCAACCGTTTTCTACACATGCCTTGGTTGCGCGTCGATGTTCTAGGAAGTTCAACCGATCAATGTAGAGAATCCCGTTGAGGTGATCGTATTCGTGCTGGAAAATGCGGGCAAGCCATCCTTCAGCCTCAATTCGGAAAGGTTTATTGTCAATATCCACTGCTTCTAAAATTGCCCGCTCCGCTCGGCGAAGTGGGTATCTAAGCGTGGGCGCAGATAAGCAACCTTCAGATTCAGTTGCTGGATCGGGGTCGCCTATTGGTGTTGGAGAAATATAAAGAACTGGGTTGATGGCAACGCCTCGCCAATGGGTTTTACCGTCCTCGAAATTGTAGGTGAATAAGCGCAGTGGGACACCAACCTGAGGACCGGCAAGTCCTACTCCTGGAGCCTTATCCATTGTCTCGTACATGTCCTCGACGAGTGTTCTTAAATCATCGTTGAAGTCAGTAATTGGTTTAGCTGGAGTGTGCAATACCGGCTCTCCGGTAATGACAATTGGACGAATAGGCATATAAATAATTCTAATCTGCTCAGAAGTGGGTTATTGTCGAATGTGCTTATGAATGCGCTTTCCATCCCAATTCAGCTCCCGCAGGGGCAGTGGGCTGGCATACCTTTCGCGATTCTTGGCGCAGTTGCGATGAGTTTAGGCGCACAATTTCAGCATCGCGGTGTCTCAAAAGTTGGCGGAGATACCGACACTTTAAACCTGGGTCAAGTCGGGGGACTCTTAAAGAGACCCAGTTGGTTACTAGGTACATTCTTGCTCGGGTTAGCAATCGTTATGCAACTGGTTAGCCTTGGTCTCTCGCCACTCATTGTTGTGCAACCTGTTGGCGCAATAGCGCTAGTTTTTACTACATTCTTAAATTGGAAAATGAATGGAACAAAACCCACTAAACAAACGCTAACGGCTGTGACGGCATGTTTGGTAGGGGTGTCAGGTTTCGTGCTAATAACTGCGTTTTATGCGGTAAATAACCCTATTACCGACGAGAAATTACTCGCTGTAGTGATAGTTCTGCTAGTAATTCTGATTGCAACAGGTATCGCCTATGTGCTTTATAGAGAGCGGATGCGCGCATTCAGCTATGTAGTTGTTGCCGCGGTCCTTTACGGTTTCGTGGCAATTCTGGCCAAAGTGGTGCTTTCTCAAATATCTTTCGGATTGGTAACTTGGCTTACCCTTACTGCTTTGGGCGGCCTAGTGATTGCACTATTGCTTGGTAGTTATTTTGTGCAACTTGCCTATGCATCAGGTCCTCCAGATTTAGTTATTGCTGGGCTTACGGTTATAGACCCGATTATTGCCGTGTTGATTGCAATCATAATTTTTCAGGAAGCGCTATCTATGCCTAGCTATGCTTCAGCACTTTTAGTAATTTTCGGAGCTATCGCGGTTATAGGAGTTTGGTTGTTATCTAAGACGCACCCCGAGGTCGCTCTTCGAAAATCGCGCGCACTAGATAACATTGAATAGTGCCTAAAGCAGATAAAAAACCTCTAAAGGTCCTTATTGCCGCTGACACGTTTGGCCCCGATATCAACGGCGCCGCAATTTTTACTGAACGTTTAGCTGCTGGACTAATTTTGCGCGGTCATGAAGTGCACATTGTTGCACCTAGCCCGGATCGCGGTAAGGGTGTTCGTAGGGAAACCTTTGCTGGCGTCGAGATGACTGTACACAGATTGAAGAGCTATCGTTGGTATCCTCACGAGTGGCTTCGTTTCACTTGGCCTTGGACTATCCGCTCAAAATCTCGCAGAATTTTAGATCTTGTTAAACCGGATGTAGTGCATTTCCAGTCGCACATAATCATTGGTCGCGGAATGGCGATTGAAGCACAGAAGCGTGGTATCAGGATTATTGGCACAAATCACACGATGCCTGAGAACCTTATCGAACACACCATGCTTCCAAAGTTCATTCAGCCCTGGTTTATTAAAATGGCGTGGAATGCTGCAGCGAAGACTTTTGCTAGAGCGTCAGCGATAACTACTCCCACTTTGAAAGCGGCTGAATATTTTGAAAAAGCACTAGGAATTACCGGGGTATACCCAATTTCCTGCGGTTTAGACATCAGTGGTTACAAACCTGATTGGTCCGACAAGGACCCCAGAACACTGCTTTTTGTCGGCAGACTAAATGCTGAGAAACGAATTGATGTTCTTATAAAAGCATTTGCTGAGGTGGCTCAAAAACACAATGTCAAACTAAAAATTGTTGGTGAAGGTGATCAGCGTAAACACCTCACTGAACTTACTAAAAAATTAGGTGTTCAGGAAAGAGTTGAATTTACCGGATACCGCGAAGATGCCGACATAATCAAAGATTACAGCGAGGCTTTTGCTTTCGTGATGCCGAGCACAGCAGAATTGCAATCTATTGCCACCATGGAAGCTATGGCCAGTGCACTGCCGGTAATCGCTGCAAATGCTATGGCACTTCCACACCTGGTGCACGATGACCAAAATGGTTATCTTTTTGCTCCGGATAACGTGGAGGATCTAACCGAGAAAATGAATAAACTTATAGAGCTTCCTGATAAGAAGCTCAGGGATTTGCGTGAAGAGAGCCTTAAGATTGTTAAGGGACACGACATAAAAACGACTTTAGATACTTTCGAAAAGTTGTATCGTGGAGAGGTTCCAGAAACAAAATAGAACAACGGGGCCTTAGCTCAGCTGGTCAGAGCAGCGGACTCATAATCCGTTGGTCGCGGGTTCAAGCCCCGCAGGCCCCACGAATGTCAAAAATGCTTACATTTTTGGTACTGAGATTAGGAGGTGGGAGCTACGGCTATCAAACTCCTTCAACTCAGTGATCGCGATATCGATGCACAGTTGCAAACTGCAAAAGAGTGGGACTCCAAGGTTCTTTCTTGTCAAGACAAGCCTCACTTTACTCAGAGCTACGGGTGGGGATTATTTAGGGGCTGTTCTCCTTGGCGTCCGGAACGTCACTCAATTCAGGTCGGAGATTCTCCGTATCACTTCCAAACTCTGAGTCGGACCGCCCCTTTTATCGGTGAATTGATTCTGGCTCCTAGACTTAGCGGGGTAAATGCCGAAGTTGCCGAAGCTCTAACCTCCTGGGGTAAAACAAAGAAATCGATAAAACGCACCGCACTTAAAGTTGATTTTAACCAACCCAACACTCCAATGCTTACCGCCCCTTTTGCATCGCGTGGATGGAAACGAGGACGAACAGTTCACTACATGTACGGTGTGAGCGTAAATATTCCTCGAACTGAGGATGAACTACTTGCTTCCTATAAAAAACGTGCCCGTTACGAGGTAAAGCAGGGACAAAAGGCTGGAGTTTCAATCCGGCGGGCAGATTACAGCGAATCTGATGCTGCGCTGCTGATTTCCATGATGAACCTAACTCAAAAACGCACCGGAGCATACTTCCATAATGAAGAATATTTGAACCTTGAGTGGCGCATCCTGAATCGATTGGGTTACGGAGATTTTTGGTTCGCCGAATATGAGGGAGAGACACTAGCGGGTGCTTTCGTACTTCGATTCGGCAATAGAGCCTGGTATCGAGAAGGCGGTTCAACTAGAACTCAACCGAAGATTTTCGCGGCTAGATATTTACAACATGCAATAATGACCGACCTTGTGGAGACAGGGCATATCAATTACGATCTCGGGAACATTCCTAGACCGTGGCGTAAAGATAAGGATCCTTCTTCTAATCTTTGGGCGTTTAAAACCGGCTTCAGTGAGGAGTTCGATTTTTATGCTTTCCCCGTAGAGCTTCCGCTTGGGCCTGCATATAAATGGTGGCATCTTCAAGAAGAGAACTGGTTGCGCATGAATAATCTCCTGCATAAGGAGGCTTGGTACTAGTGAAGGGTATTTTTACTTCTCTCGGTGTCCTCAACTACCGGATTTGGTTTTTTGGTGCTCTAGTATCAAATGTCGGTACCTGGATGCAGGCAACAGCTCAAGACTGGGTAGTACTTGCAGAATTGACAGATAACAATGCTGGCGCAGTCGGTGTGACGATGGCGTTGCAGTTCGTTCCACAGCTAGTGCTTTTCCCGCTTACAGGAGCAATTGCGGACCGTTTTGACCGTAGAAAAGTATTGTTGGTCACCCAAGCAACACTCGCCGCCCTTGGCATGACACTAGGGTTGCTACTGCTTGGCGGTCATGCACAGCTTTGGCATGTTTACATCATGGCTTTCTTGCTAGGTGTAACTAACGCTTTTGATGTGCCTGCAAGACAGGTATTTGTTACTGACTTGGTGAAGTCCAAGATGGTTGCAAACGCTATTGCTTTAAACTCAGCTTCCTTCAACTCGGCAAGATTGATTGGCCCAGCGTTGGCAGGTCTACTAATCGTCATTTTTGGTTCCGGTTGGGTTTTCATAATCAATGGTGCGTCTTTCTTCATGGTGATTGGTAGCTTGCTGCTTCTTCGCGTAAACGAGTTGGTGCCTCGCAAAGAGATAAATCGCAAAGACATGCCGTTTTCTGCTGGATTCAAATATCTAGCAACCAGGCCGGACCTAATCGTAGTATTTGCAATTATTTTTATCGTTAGTGCTTTTGGATTGAATTTCCCTATCTATGCATCGACGATGGCGGTTGAATTTGGGAAGGGTGCAGGAGAATATGGAGTACTTTCTTCTATTCTCGCAATCGGGTCGCTAGCTGCATCATTGATGGCTGCGCGAGCAAAGCGTGCGAAAATGCGCATGATTATGATCTCAGCGGGTCTATTTGGCGCAGCGACAGGTATAGCGTCACTAATGCCGACTTACGAAACATTTGCGGTTTCGCTAATTTTCGTTGGTTTCTCTTCTGTAATGATGCTTGTGACTGCCAACGGAATGGTGCAGTCCACAACTCACGCTCAATATCGCGGAAGAATTATGGCAATGTATACCGCCGTACTGATGGGCGCTACTCCGTTCGGCGCTCCGGTTATTGGTTGGGTAGCTGACGTGCTTACTCCGAGGTGGGCGCTTTATCTTGCGGCTCTCGCTGGCTTAATTGGTTTCTTAGTCGGAGTTACTTGGTTAGTAATAGCTAGAGGGCTCAGACTTAAGTACGAGCGCACTCCGAAACGCAGACTGCGCCTAGTGCATCCAGGAATCATTAACGATGACGAAAAATTCCTACTAACCGCTCCACTTCCGATTATCACTATGACAATGCCGATACAGGAAATTGATGATGAATCAGAAGATTGATCGTTGGCGAGAGCGACGCAAACAAATGATTCTCGATCGTAGCGGACAATTTGAGGTTTTAAGCGATTCTTATTTGGATAGGTTTGCAGGCATTGCGGCATACCCCTACAATCCAGATTTCAAAGTTCAAGCAACTATCTCAACAACCGCAGGCGATACAGCCGAATTGACGCGAGTGAAGTCACTAGGAATACCGCAAGTCTATGAGGACGTGGCCAGAATAAGTTTTGAGCTTGAAGGAAAAACTTATAACTCGGTTCTGCTCTCAGAGGGTTCTGGTTATCTACTTACTTTCAGCGATTTAACTGTTGACCAGGAAAATATCCCTAAAAACTACAGTCCTAGATTTCTTTATATTCCAATGCTTGGTTCTGCGACAGAAATTTTTATTGACTTTAACTTGGCATATCTTCCGCCATGCGCTTTTTCAGACAGATTTAACTGCCCATTACCACCGTCCAGTAATCGATATTTAACTGCAATTTCGGCGGGAGAGCGGACCGTGCTTTACACAGAATCTACATCTCAGGCAGAACGGTTACCTGACAGCTCGCTAACTAGCTGTTCATAGCCTTTTACAAAAGTTTCCGGACTAAAATCGGCAGATTTTGTAGTTGCTGCCAGGGATAGCTTTTCGAGTTGTGCATCTTTGAGTAGACTCACTATTCCATCTGCCATCGACTGTATGTCCGGTTCTGTCGGAAAGCCAGCATCTTCAATAATTGGTGTGAGTTTCGGATCGACATAAAAAACACCTCGATGCCTTGAGATTGCCTCAATGATCGTCATCGGTTGATTATCAAAACCGTAGCTAACCACAGCAACACAGTGTGAGTTATCTATTTCTTGCTGCACCAGGTCTGAATTGAGTCTTCCGGTAAAGGTGATATTTGCATCCTTAGCCAAAATTTTCGCTTGTTCCAAGAGTGGGCCATCACCAATTATTTTCAATTCGAAATCAATTTTCTTCTGTGCCAATACGGAAGCTTTTATAAATTCGAGTGGCCTTTTCTCTGGAACTAACCTGCCAATCAGGGCAATTCTGGGCAAAGTCTTTGGAAGTGGCTTAGCAGGCTCGCTATTAGGTTTTGTAAAGGGGTTGGTGAGAACGATTGCTTTACTAGATACACCCGCCGCTTGCATGTCAGATAATTGATGAGCACTGGGGGAGATTACCGCGTCGACACTATTAGCAGTATTGAGGGTTAGATCCTGTAAAACCTTTTCGATATCGCTACCTGAGATCGTCATTTTTACAAGCGAGTTGCCAGTAACTTTTCGAAGCAGTGCGCGCATTACTGTGGCGACAGGCTTTTGAAGTTTACCAGGAGCCTGCCAGTAGATTGTGTGAACTGTGTGTAAAACAGGAAGACCCATCTCATTGGCGACTCCTATTGCTGCGTTTGCTAAACCGAATTCAGTTTGAATATGCACCACTTCGATTTTGTTTGTTTCAAAAAACTCTTTTAAATTCGAACGAATTTTCTTCCCATTTTTGAACACGGGTAATTCAAGGGATTTCAGTCGGAAACTGGGTCTGTTAAGCCATTCTGGAACTGCGGTGTTTGGTGGTTTCAGTGGAGCTAGTAAAAACACCTGGTGGCCTGCATCAGTTAAGGCATTTTTTTGCGCAATCATGGATACTTGGGCACCGCCCAAATAGTCGAGATAGTAGTCGGAAATAATTGCTATGCGCACATCTCAAGGGTATTATGAACTCAAGCAACTAAATAACCTCAGTAATTCGTTGGGGAAGACGAATAACGTTGGAGGTAAAAATGGTTGCAATATCAAGAGGTGCAGTTTTAATTCATTCAGCACCCGATGCTTTGCGTCCACACGTCGAATGGGCGATAGGAAGCACTCTCGGCTGGCCGGTCACCATAGATTGGCAGACTCAGCCTGTGCTTGCTGGTTCATGGCGTGGTGAAATTAGCTGGAGTGGCCCATCGGGGATGGGGGCCGCTATCGCTAGTGCATTGAGAGGCTGGGAACATTTACGGTTTGAAGTGACCGAAGATGCTACAGCCGAATTTGACGGGGGAAGGTGGATGCACACACCCGATCTGGGAATTTTCTACGCACAAGCCGATACAGCGGGAAATATTGTGGTTCCTGAAAACAGAATTCTAGCCGCAATCGAAAGCGCAGGTGCCAACACTGTGGAGCTTCACCGTGAGCTAAACCTTGCACTTGGTAGAGCCTGGGATGCCGAATTAGAGCCTTTCCGAAGTTGCCAAGACCTAAACCCTGTCGTTTGGTTACACCGAGTTGGCTAACGATATTCATTCATAAAAATGTGCCACACCTGAATTGGTGTGGCACATTTTTTAGTTTTTACAGGTTATTCGTAGCTTCGGAATACTGCTACAGCGTTATGTCCACCGAAACCGAATGAGTTACTAATGGCAACTATCCGCCCGTCACCAAGAGGTTGTGGCTCTCCCGAAACCTTTAACGGAATTTCAGGATCCTGATTGGTGAGGTTAATGGTTGGTGGAGCAACACGCTCATGAATAGCCAACACGGTGAAAAGTGCCTCTAAAGCGCCTGTACCGCCCAGAAGATGGCCAGTGGAACTCTTTGTCGCTGATACAGGGATTTCATCGATTCTAGAGCCAAATACGGCCTTTAGTGCCTTATATTCTGCTAAATCGCCAACTGGAGTGGAGGTTGCATGGGCGTTAATGTGATTTACTGCACTCAACTCTTCACCGGAAATGGCTAGCGCATCCATAACCGCTCTGGCTGCTCCGGAACCCTCAGGGTCTGGAGCGGTTATGTGGTACGAATCGCTAGTTACAGCACCACCAGCGAGCTCAGCATAGATTTTAGCTCCACGAGCTAGAGCGTGCTCTTCCGTTTCAATAATTAGCACAGCAGCACCTTCACCAAGTACAAAACCGTCACGGTCAGTGTTATACGGCCTTGATGCACCTGCCGGATCGTCATTGCGCTTAGAAAGTGCCTGCATAGCAGAGAAAGCTGCCAAAGGTAGTGGGTGGACTACACCTTCAGTGCCACCAGCGATAACCACATCTGCAAGGCCGGCTTGGAGATGATCGTATGCTGCCACAATTGATTCGGTTCCAGAGGCACACGCGGAAACCACGGTTCTAGCGCCAGCCTTTGCGCCGTACTGCATAGAGATATTTCCAGCAGCAGCGTTAGGCATAAGCATGGGAATGGTCAAAGGGTAAACCCGCCTGGGACCTTTTTCTTTCAGCACTTCCCAACTGTCTATAAGAGACCAGAGACCACCAATCCCAGTAGCGAAATCAACTCCCAAGCGTTCACCAGCAACATCGGGAGAACCTGCATCTTCGAAGGCTTCCTTAGCTGCAATCAGCGCATACTGGGTGGATGGGTCAAGTCTTTTCAATTCATGTTTTTCCATGACATTTTCTGGGCTTACCTTAATTTGCCCAGCGAAAGTGACAGGTAAATCGTGCTCAGCTACCCAGTCAGCTTCAATAGTTCGCACACCTGATTCACCGGCAAGTAAAGCTTTCCAAGTGTCTTTTACATTTCCACCAAGTGGGGAAGTAGTGCCGATACCGGTAACGACAATTTTTTTGGTCATTTATTCCTCATTTAATTACGTCAAGCCTTCCGACAGTCAAGACGGATAATTAGGGTTTTAAAAAGAGCCCTACGGTTTATTGATAGGTGGTACACGATTTATTGCGCAATGCCTAACTTCAAAACAGTAGGGCCCTTATTAGGATTGTTAGCCCTGAGCCGAAGTAATGAAGTTCACAGCATCCGCTACGGTAACTAGGTTCTTCACTTCATCGTCTGGGATCTTTACGCCGAACTTGTCTTCAGCTGCGACCACAATCGTCATCATGGAGATGGAGTCGATGTCTAGGTCGTCAGTGAATGACTTGTCAAGTTGTACAGCGTCGGTCGCAATACCGGTCTCGTCGGTGACGATCTCGGCTAGACCAGCTAGTACTTGATCAGCGGATAATGCCATTGTTTCTTTCTCCTTGGGTCAATTGACTTGCGTATATAGCCTATGGCAGAACCACGACTTGAGCCCCATAAACTAGCCCCGCGCCGAACCCAATTTGCAGGGCCAATCCGCCGGATAATTCTGGGTGTTCCTCAAGCAACCGGTGCGTAGCTAAGGGAATTGAAGCAGCTGAAGTATTTCCAGTGGTCTCAATATCTTTAGCTATTACTACGTTGCTGGGAAGTTTTAATTGTTTAGCGAATTCGTCAATGATTCGCATATTTGCTTGGTGAGGGATGAACGCGGACAGTTCTTCAGGTTTGACACCGGCGATTTCTAAAGCTTCTTTTGCGACTTTTGCCATCTCCCAAACCGCCCAACGGAATACCGCTTGTCCTTCTTGGCGGATTGTTGGCCAATTTATTTCTGCAGTGTCGCTATCGGAAGTTGTGTTTTTAGCGTCTCGGTATTCGAAAAGAGTGTTTGTCATGTAAATCTTGTCCCAGGCAGAACCATCAGAGCCCAAAATGCTCTTAGAAATGCCGGGGGTGTCACTTGGACCAATCAGGGCGGCGCCTGCTCCGTCACCGAGAAGAAATGAAATCGATCTATCTGTTGGATCAATCCATTCAGATAGTTTTTCCGCTCCAATTGCTAAAACATATTTTGCTAAACCTGCGCGAATTAGTGCATCAGCCTGTGCCACAGCATATGTGTAGCCGGCGCAGGCTGCTGAAATATCGTATGCTGCTGCCCCAACAGCTCCGATACGAGCGGAAAGGAGAGTCGACAGTGAAGGAGTTGGAACAGGGTTGCTAATTGTGGCGACGATAATGGCGTCAATCTGATCGGGGCTAATGCCGGCCTTCTCTATAGCTTCAAGCGATGCTGCAGTAGCAAAATCTACCGCCTCTTCACCTTCCGCAGCACGAGCGCGGGTGATTAGACCTGTGCGTTGTCTAATCCATTCATCGCTGGAATCAATTGGTCCGGCAATATCGTCATTGGTCACAGCCTTACTACCCCTGGAGGCGCCTACGGATAGTATTCGCGAGAAAGTTGTGGGTTCAGGCGTTTTTAGCATCAAATCGCTTCCTTTACCTTTTCGATATCATTCATCCCTTTGATTGCCACAGTGGGGACTCCGGAAATGGCTCTTTTTAATAACCCTACAAGTGTACCGCCGGGCAAGAACTCAATAATCAGTTCTGGTGCTGCGGTAGCGATTCCAGAAGTTGTTTGATCCCAGCGCACAACATGGGCAACTTGGGTTGCTAAGTAGTTGAGGTATTCAGTTCCAGTAGCAACTAGTGAACCGTCAAAATTAGTCCAGATATTTATTTCAGGATTGTCTGCATTAATCGTCGCGATCTTTTCCTGCACAGCAGCAACCGCACTTTCCATAAACGGTGTGTGGAACGCGCCAGCAACTTGTAGAGGAATTACTCGTATTCCAGCTAGTTCAGCATCCGGAAGTTTTCCGAGATTCTCTTTAGATCCGCCAACTACAAGTTGAGTTTCGGAGTTGAAGTTGGCTTCATAAAGGCCAAGATCTGTGATCGCGTTTCTGATTTCATCGGTAATCGTGCCAACCAGGGCGGTCATCCCCGTTTCGACTTTGGCAGCGGCTTCTGCCATTGCCCTAGAACGCACGCCGACAAGTTCAGCGGCATCTTTAGAACTAAGAATTCCGGATGCTGCTGCCGCAGCTATTTCACCGACGGAATGCCCCGCAACTCCGAAGAAATTGATTTCAGGGAGTGCTTTCTTTAGCGCATTAAAACTAAGCAAGCTGCTTGCAACAATTAGCGGTTGAGCTATTTCTGTTGCCTTGATTGTCTCTGCGTCACTTACAGTCCCGTGTTCAATTAGATCAATTCCAGCATGCTCCGAAAATTCGTTCAAAAATGAAACATTTTCTGAATCTTCTAGCCATTCAGTCAGCATTCCTGGTGTTTGTGAACCTTGCCCAGGGAATACGCCTAAAACTTTCACCACTCTAGTTTCCCAGTTTCTTTGTCATGGTTTGTGTAGCAAACCGCCGATAAATTACTTCTTGAGTTGTCGACTTCTTACAGTTCCTGCATCTGCAATAGACCCCACTATTATTGCTGACTGCATAATTTGCGCTTCACGAGGACCCATCGGATCCCAACCAACTATTTCTGCTATCCGCTTTAAACGGTAACGAACAGTGTTGGGATGCACAAAAAGTTCGCGAGCGGTAGCTTCAAGTGATCGACCATTATCTATATAGCACCAGAGAGTATTGAGTAGTTCACCGCCCTGATTCTTGATTGGGTTATAAATTTTAGAAACGAGACGCTGTCTGGCTTGCGAATCACCGGCTAAGGCTCTTTCTGGTAGCAGTTCGTCGGAGAGTACAGGTCTCGGGCAATTACGGTAAGCACCAGCTACAGCAAAACCTGCGAGCGCTGCTTTGGCACTACGCGAAGCTTCAACAACACTCTCTACTGGATGTCCGACAACAATAGGACCTTCGTCAAAGTTTTGAGTGAGTCCTTCAACAATGTCCATAAAGTTAGGTTTGGATTCCTCGCCCTCGTCGGCTGAGCCAATAACGACAATTAGCCGGACCCCTTGGACACCAACTAAAACATCAGCATTGAATTTCCGTGCAGTTCTACGGATTTGATCAACTTCAACCGCTTCTGTTGCGCGTCCTACAACCACGCAAACTCCGCCTTTACCTTGCCAGCCCAGGGCGGCAATTCTTGAGGGAAGTTCATCATCGTATTCACCGGTGAGGATTGAATCAACCACGAGTGCTTCAAGCCTTGCATCCCAGAGACCACGAGCTTCTGCAGCACGTGCA
Organism: Microbacteriaceae bacterium; assembly: GCA_019639055.1. Classification (GTDB taxonomy): domain Bacteria; phylum Actinomycetota; class Actinomycetes; order Actinomycetales; family Microbacteriaceae; genus JAHBSP01. Next base: position 79,457 of record JAHBSP010000001.1, read on the forward strand.
TATACATCCGCTGCGGAGAACGCAATCTCTCTAGAGTAAAGTCTGATTCTGCTGGTGAGTGCGTCATCTTCCTCAAGAAGTAGTCTTTCTTCTACAGTTTCTACCGTGACCCTAATTAGTTGCAGGGTCTGCTGTAGTGATATGGATCTAAGCAGTTCCCTAGGAGCCGCTGCAAATACATCTGCAGCGACCCAAGGCTCTGCCTGGGGATCTTCCAGATATTTTATAAAGGAAGAAATACCCGCTTGCGCTACCAGCCCCACTGCGCTTCGACGCCCTGGCGGCATATCGCGGTACCAGGGAAGTGTAGCGTCTAGATTCTTTATTGTTGCGGTGGAAAGCTCACCGGAAATTCCTCGCAACCAAGAAACTATTTGCTCGGTAGATTTTTTAGTCATACCTATGCTTCTCCACCAGCTGTTCCGGTGGTTCCAGCATTTACATTTAGCAGGTCATATTTTTCAATAGCTTCTTGCACCTTAGAAGAGTCAATCTTGCCTTCTTCGGCGAGGGTGTGAAGGGTCTGTACCACTATGCTTGGACCATCAATTAGGAAGTAACGCCTAGCGGCAGCTCTAGTGTCAGCAAAACCAAAAGAGTCAGCACCAAGTGTGGCGTAGGTTCCAGGAACCCACTTGCGAATCTGGTCCGGAACTGCATGCATAAAGTCAGATACAGCAATTTTTGGTCCCTGAGCATCGGCAAGTTTATTGGTTACATATGCAACCTTTGGCTTTGCGGTTGGGTTTAGCATGTTCTCTTTATCTGCGTTTAAACCATCTCTGCGAAGCTCGCTCCAAGAAGTAACTGACCAAACGTCTGCACTGATGCCCCAGTCATTTTCAAGCAGAGATTGTGCTTCAAGAGCCCAAGGAACAGCAACACCGGAGGCGAGTAGCTGAGCTTTCTCGCCATTTCCAGATCCGGTACTAATCCTGTGGATTCCCTTGATGATTCCTTCTTTGTCAACTCCTGATGGTTCTGCTGGCTGAATCATCGGTTCGTTATAGACGGTGATGTAATACAACACGTCTGGGTCAACGGATTTTTCTCCGAACATGCGGTTGATACCGGATTCAACGATATATGCAATCTCGTAACCGTAAGCTGGGTCGTAAGAGACAACTGCAGGGTTTGTAGATGCTAGCAATGGCGAATGCCCGTCTGCGTGTTGGGTTCCTTCGCCGGTTAGTGTTGTGCGTCCGGCTGTTGCGCCAATCATGAAGCCTCTGGTGAACTGGTCAGCGGCTGCCCAAATACCATCTCCGGTGCGTTGGAAACCAAACATTGAATAGAAGATATAAATCGGTATTAGCGCTTCGCCTTGTGTTGAATATGACGAACCAACTGCGGTCATGGCTGCTGTTGCGCCAGCTTCGTTGATGCCGACATGCATAATCTGTCCCTGTGGACTTTCCTTATAGGAAAGCAGCAGTTCGCGGTCGACTGAAACATAGTTTTGTCCGTGAGGGTTGTAAATTTTTTGGTTTGGGAAGTATGCATCCATACCGAATGTTCTTGCCTCATCAGGAATGATTGGGACGATTCTCTCGCCAAATCCTTTCACTCTGAGAAGGTCCTTAAGCATTCTCACAAAGACCATTGTGGTGGCAGCTTCTTGGTTACCAGAACCCTTTTTAGCAATCTCATATGCACTGGATTCAGGCAGGTTTACTTGAGTGTATTTAGTGCGTCTTTCGGGGATGAAACCACCTAGTGCTCTTCTTCTTTCTAGAAGATACTGAATTGCTTCGTCTTCAGGACCAGGGTTGTAGTAAGGAGGACTGTATAGATCTTCCTCAAGTTGTGCATCCGTGACAGGGATATGCATAGTGTCGCGGAATAGCTTCAGGTCTTCAAGACGTAGCTTTTTCATTTGATGGGTTGCGTTACGTGCCTCAAAGTATGGGCCTAGTCCATAACCCTTAATGGTTTTCGCGAGAATAACAGTTGGCTGACCCTTGTGCTCTGTGGCTGCTTTGAAGGCTGCATAAACCTTACGATAGTCATGGCCACCTCGGCGAAGACCCCAAAGATCTTCGTCGGTGTAATCCTTAACCATTTCAAGGGTTCGTGGGTCTCGACCGAAGAAATGTTCGCGCACAAAAGCACCAGATTCACTCTTGTATGTCTGATAGTCTCCGTCTGGAGTAGCGTTCATCAAATTGACCAAGGCACCATCAGTATCGTTATTGATAAGAGTGTCCCACTCACGACCCCAAATGATTTTGATTACATTCCAGCCTGCACCTCGGAAGAATGATTCAAGTTCCTGAATAATTTTCCCATTGCCTCGAACTGGGCCATCAAGACGCTGAAGATTACAATTAATCACAAATGTAAGGTTGTCTAAGCCTTCATTTGCGGCTAGTTGGAGCGCACCACGACTCTCAACCTCATCCATTTCTCCATCACCTAGGAATGCCCAGACGCGCTGCTCAGAAGTGTCTTTGATTCCACGATTTTCAAGGTAGCGGTTAGTCATTGCTTGGTAGATAGCATTTAGCGGGCCAAGTCCCATGGAAACTGTTGGGAATTGCCAATATTCAGGCATCATCCGTGGGTGAGGATATGACGTTAGCGCATGAGGTGCTTTGCTTTTTTCCTGACGGAAGCCATCGAGATCTTGTTCAGATAGTCGGCCTTCAAGAAAGCTTCTTGCATAAACACCGGGGGATGCATGTCCCTGGAAATAAATTTGATCTCCGCCACTTGGGTGATCCTGGCCTTTAAAGAAATGGTTGAAGCCAACTTCGTAGAGGGATGCAGAAGAGGCGTATGTGGAAATGTGTCCACCAACTGAAATACCAGGGCGCTGAGCACGGTGAACTGTTATAGCTGCATTCCAGCGAATCCAAGAGCGGTATCGTCTTTCTATTTCTTCATCGCCGGGGAAATCAGGTTCGTTCTTTTCGGAAATAGTGTTGATGTAATCAGTGGTCGGAACCATTGGCACGCCAAGGTGCAGATCTTTTGACTTCTTTAGAAGTGAAAGCATTACTTCTCGGCCACGACCGGGTCCTTTATCCTGTACCAACCCTGCAAGTGACTCTTGCCACTCCGCTGTTTCTGTTGGATCTGAATCAAGTTCTGAGACTGAATATGGGTCTTGATCGTTAACAGCCATTTTGACCTTCCGCTTTTTGCTTCTATATCTATGGGTGCGTACTATGTCGCATTCATACAAAAATGCACTGCTTTTGACATGCAATTCGTAGTTCCATAGATAAGACTACTCACTTTTTGAATGTTCTGGGAATGTTCGAGAGGCTACTGATGTCAATAATTTCTGCAGTCATAAATTTTTCCGCTCGTAGTTTTGAAAGGAGAGTATTTCCTTGTATGATTGCTTAGCGGCTTCGCATTTCGTGGAGATATCTCACGTAAATCCACAATTAGCGAAGTTCGCAATTAGCGCCTATAGCTCAGTTGGTTAGAGCACCTCGTTTACACCGAGGGGGTCGGGAGTTCGAGTCTCTCTGGGCGCACTTTATTTTTTAATGACTTGCATGGAACTTGACATTGACGCAACGTCAATGTGTATCGTAAAAATATGTTTTGGTCGATTCAAGATATTGCAAAGATAACGGGTGTTACTAGTAGAACACTTCGCCATTATGATGCTGTTGGTTTGTTGGCTCCAGCCAAAATTGGTCACAACGGTTATCGCTACTATGACAGGGATTCATTAGTTAAGTTGCAGCGCATTCTAATGCTCAGAGATCTCGGAGTTTCGATTCCGGAAGTGCAGAAAATCATTAAAGATCAGGTGGATGAGAAGCAGGCTCTTTCAATCCACTTAAATCTGCTCGAATTAGAAATGAATCGACTAGTAAAGCAAATTGAAGCGGTAAAACATACCGTTGCTGCCTTAGAAGGGAAAAAAGAACTAGTGATTGAAAAAATGTTTGATGGTTTTGACCACACCCAGTACGAGAAAGAAGTTACTGAGCGTTGGGGGAGTGATTCATACAAGAAGAGTGACAAATGGTATCGGAGCATGTCAGCAGCAGAACGAACAGAATGGAAAGCGACCATAACTAGCTTGGGCGAAGCATGGATGAATGCTGCTAAAAATGGAGTAAGTCCTGAGAGCGCAGAAGCCCAAGCAATTGCCGCAAAGCATGTGGAATGGCTAAGAAGCATACCAGGAACCCCTGCTACAGAAGTGGGCGGGGATTTGGTCGGATATATTGAGGGCCTTGCAAAAATGTATGTTGAAGATCCAAGGTTTGCAGCCAATTATGGGGGAGAGGCGGGAGCGACTTTTGTCAGAGATGCTTTGCTGTTTTATTCCGCTGAAAATCTGTAAGAATTCATCGATTTGGAACAGTTAATGCTTTTCGAGTGTTGCTGCTATTAGCTCTGTTAACAAGTCTGTATAGCTAAGGCCCTCAATTGCGTACATTCTGGGCACCTGAGAAAATTCAGTCATACCAGGCATTGTGTTTACTTCATTCAGGATTACTTCACCGTCTTCTCTGATAAAGCAATCTACTCTAGCGACGCCAATGCATCCGAGAATTGTGTACATTGATTCCGCAATTTCACGGATGCGTTGGTGCTGTTCATCCGTCAAAATAGCAGGCACAGTAAAGTTCGGTTCCCCATGGTACTTGTCATCAAAACCGAAAATTTTGTCACGATGAATTTCTAAGGGAGCAGAGATTCTGAGATTGCCATCCGAATCACGAAAAACGGAAATATCTACCTCGCGACCACCCACAAATTCTTCAATAATCACTCGATCATCAAATTGAAACGCGGAAGAAATTGCCTCTGCTAGATCTGCTTTAGACTCGACAAATACAACACCGAAACTGGATCCTTCCGCAACTGGTTTAACAACTACTGGTCCTTCCCATTCAAACTCTTCGACAAAAATGTCAATTGTCTCTGGGGATAATTTCTCTGAAAGTAATAGATCGTCTGCTCCACCGATACCCATCTCTGCTGCCATCAGCTTGGTAACCCATTTGTCCATTGCTAATGATCCTGCCCTAAGCGGGGAGGAAACCGCCGGTATTTGTGCGAGTTCAAAAAGCGCGGCCAATGCGCCATCTTCTCCGTGTCTGCCATGAACTGCAGGAATCACTGCTGCGCATTCAGCAATAATTTCAAGAGCTTTCGCGAGACTGAGTGATGGAGTTGGGGCAAGTTCTTTGCCAGTGTCATCCGCCCATATACCTTCACGAGTTATATATAGAAAAACTGACTCAAAAAGTTCAGGATCAAGGTTTGCTGCGATACCTTTGCCGGACTTATAAGAGATGTCATGTTCACTGCTTACCCCACCGCCTATTACAGCGATCTTCTGCAGATTCTTTTCGCTCATAGTTACTCCTAATCCGTTACGGCTCTAGCAATGCGTGGTCCGATTGTAGTGACAACTTCGTGGGCTATCGTATCTTCCCATATAGCCCAATCATGTATGGTTGGTTCACTGTCTGTCCCAGGTCCCCAAATCGTAGCAACTTCACCTAGAGGGACTTCCCAGTCGCCAGTTTCTATAACCACTTGATCCATTGAGACACGACCAACAATATTAAATCGCTTACCTGCAATTTGTACTCCAGCAGTGGAGGGGATTTTTCGCAAAATGGCATCTGCATAACCAACTGGAATTAGTGCAAGATTGGTATCAGCAGGTGCAGTCCAAGTCCTGCTGTATCCTACGGTTTCTCCTCGGCTAATTCTTCTGTGTTGAATTACCGGGGCGGTAAGAGTGGATGCACCAATTAAGTTCAGAGTTTCGCTTGGGTCGATTCCGACAAGCCCAGCACCTATTCTCACCATATCGAAGTGTGTTGTTGGGTCAGTAAGTGCGGCACCTGTGGCTGCAAGATGGGTTATTTCTGGATGCAAATCCACAGCTTTTGCCAGTGCTCTTACCTTGAGCATTTTCTTTACAGCGAGCGCGTTATCTTCAAGATCCTTTTCTCCGGAATTTCGAAGGTGGCTCATTAGTCCGACTACGGAAATCAACCCATCATTATGCGCTTTCGCTGCTTCTTGAATCAGTGTTTGCCAGTATTCTTCTGCACAACCGTCACGGGCCATCCCCATATCAAACTGTAGATGGATTCTTGCCCGTCTCTCGCTCTTATTTTTCTCTGGAGGAGCGCAAGTAGCTAAAAATGATTTGAGATGCTCTAGTCCTGGAATAGCGATGTCTACTCCCAATTCAACTGAATCTTTGGCATCGACTTCGATGGAATTTAACCAACTAAGAATTGGCGTGTGAGTAATTCCACCTTCTCGCAATATTTGCGCTTCAGCAAACGAAGTAACACCCAACCAAGTCGCACCAGCATTTAGCGCGGCTTCGGCAACCCAGGTATATCCATGACCGTAACCGTCGCCTTTCACAACGGCCATGATGTGAGGTGTTGATTTGGCTAAAGCGTCGTGGCTACGTTCTATATCGCCAGGGTTTACCGCGTCAAGAAAGGTTTTGGTATTTGCCTCAATAGCTTTTGTGTGCGTAGTTAGCACAGGTCCTGAGCGTAACTGCCTAGTTAATTTCAAAGGTAACCCCATAAGCTTTATGAGTACGAATAATCTAGATTTAAGAATACTTGCCTTATGAAAAGAAAGTAGCTGAAGCGCGCATGAGGATAGAAACAGTTAGCATTCGAAGCAAGGACTTAGCTAAAGTTTTGCACCATTACGGAGAATTATTGGGGTTAGATACAGAAGAAACACCTCAGAGCATTGAAGTAAAAATTGGGCGATCTACCCTGGTTTTTGAATATTCAGAAGATGCTTACCCTGTTCATTTTGCCGTAATGATTCCTACTGGAAAGTTCAGCCTAGCTAGAGAATGGTTGCTGCAGAAAACAAAACTGATTAGTAACGAAAACGGTGATGTTTTCAATTTTTCTGATGCTTGGAACTCGTCTTCAATCTACTGGTATGACGAGGAAGGAAACATTCTGGAACTGATCGAACACAGAAATATTCCTAATCAAACGCCGGGTGATTTCAGCGTTCAGGACTTTCTGTACATTTGTGAAATTGGGATTAACGTTGACAATGTTCTAGCAACAGCAGAAATGCTAAAAACCAATTTAGATTTAGACACTTTTATTTTTGGTAACGATCGCTTTCATCCTGTCGGTACAGAAGATGGATTGCTAATACTTTCACAGGCTGGACGAAACTGGTTTCTCACAGAAGTCGCCGGTAAAGCTCAGCCACTCAAAGTTGTGATTTCAGGATCGTCTAGTGGTGAAGTTGTTTTAGAAGGTCCGGCGATTATCCGGGCTGTTTAAAAGAAAAGGTGGGGGAAGGTTTCCCAGCCCCCACCTAGCGCAGTAATTCTGCTTGGCTACTTCACATTACTGTGATGCAACACAAGCGGCGGAGTAATCACTCTTGTCAAAAGTGGTGCCTTTGTAGAACTTTGCGATGGTCTTTAGACCAAGTTCTACGCTAGCGTCAACGGCAGAGATGTTTACTTCCTGTGCTACGGCGGCCTTACCTTCAGGACCGTAGGTGTGTGCAGGGATCATACCTTCGAAGTCAACAGTAAGCCCGTCAATGACACTTACGATTGTTTCTCGGTCGATCGTGCCCTTTGCAGCTGCTGCTTCAAGGGCGGCCTTTAGTGGGTAGTTCAGCGCCCATCCAATTACGTAGCCGTGGTTAGCTGGGGTTTCCCCGTTTAGAGAATCCCTAATAGCGTCGAGGGCCTTGGAAGTGCCGTCCCATCCTTCATAAGGGGACATGTGGTTGTAGAGTCCCTGGAGTGCAGGAGCTGCTGCTGTACCCAATAGTGCTGGGTTCCATGTAGGTAGTGAACCTAGGAAGCGGCCCTGGAAACCGTTAGCGGCAAGACCACCAACAATTTGAGCGGTTTCCGCTGGTCCAGCGGCGATTACAACTGCATCAGGGCGAGGACTTGCCTGCAGAATTGTGGCAATTACCTTGCTTTGGTCACCTACAACCTGGTTTGGTCCGGTAGGGACCACCAAAGTTTGTGCGTCATTGATATCCGCCCATTTTTGGACACCAGCAGCAGAGTCTCCACCATAGTCACCAGGGTAACCAACAGCGGCGATGACGCTTGGCTTGTAATGGTTTTCAGAGAACCAGTCAAGACCAGTCATTGCTTCAGCACAGTAGGAATATCCAGTTTCAAGGATGATGCCACCATCGTTTGCCTTGAATGAATATCCAGACCACCAAGAAGCAGGCACTGCGACAATATTATTGCTAATCATGTCTGGCAAAACACCCTCAGTATTCACTGTTCCAAGTGACTGCACAATAGCAAGAATGTGGTTTTCAATGTCCTTGTAAGCTGCTGCGTGTTCGGTTGCTACATACTTAGTGTCGCGAGTGTACTTGTCAATATCAATGTCAAAACCACCGATACCGCCTTCTTCATTTACTCGCTTCCAGAATGCACGCTGAGCATCTGTAATCGGTACTGCAAGAGCAGCAAATGGACCTTCAGTAAGGTCTGAGAGGACACCTAGGTAGATGCAACCATTTTCAGGGTTTACAGCATCTGGACAGGCTTCCTCGGTGACACCAACACCAATTGTTGGCTTTGTATCAACCGTGGTGCATCCCGCCAGTGCTAGTGCCGAAGCGGCTGCTAGCGCGAGAGCAATACGGCTCTTTCTACGCATTTTCATGCTATTTCCTTTCACCATTGCAAGGGTTATATTCAGTTGTTAGTAGGAGAACGGCCACGCTTTGAAGTAGTTGCGAATACGAATCCAAAGGCCGAATAGCCCTCTAGACTCTATAGTCACGAACACCACAATTAATGTTCCGAACAAGATTGTTTGTAGTTGGAATACGTTTATTAATCCGCCACTTGAAACCGAGAGCCAAGGGATGAACTGAGTAAGTTCTCGAAGTATGACGGGTAGTAATACCACGAAAGCAGCACCGATTATAGAGCCAGAAATAGTTGCGACACCACCGATAACAACAATTGCCAAAATGTCGATTGACATAAATAGATTCCACTGTTCTGGAGTAATAGTTCCAATCAGTATTGATAGCAGAGCGCCTGCAATACCTGCATAGGCGCTTGAAAGTGCAAAAGCGAGAGTTTTGGTTTTATAAAGATTAACTCCCATTACTTCAGCGGCAATATCTCTATCTCGCACCGCTGCGAAGGCTCTACCTACTTTGCTTCGGGCTATGTTCTTAGCAAGTATTGCCAGCGCTATTAGTAGCGTTAAACAAATCAGGTAATAAACAACCTCAGGCGTGAAGATAAATGGCCCAACTGCGTATGTGTTTGCATTCAGATCGATTCCAAATAAAATTCTTTGCGCTGAGTACCTGCCATTTCCAGCTCCACCCGATAGGCCGCTCCAGGTTTTAAAAACTTGCTCACCAATGAATAGAAGACCAAGGGTAAGAACCGCGAGATATAGGCCACGAACTCTAGTTGCAAGTGGTGCAACAATGAGACCGACAATCCCGGGAATAATTGCCGCAAGGGGGAGCGCGATTGCTAGATCGAGGCCGAAACCTAAAGCGTTTCTGGCAGGATCTCCAGCAACAACAGCTGCGGTGTAGGCGCCAAGTCCCATGAAGAATGCGTGTCCTAGGCTAATCTGTCCTGCGTAACCCATGAGTAGATTTAGACCAATGCCGGCAATTGCGTAGATAGTCAACAGAGTAAAAGCGTGTAACCATCCGCCACTGCTGGTAAAGGGGAGAGATAACGCAAAGAGAATTAATAAGCCCAGCCATACTTTCTTAGTGTTGGTATTCACCATTTGCATACTGGTTTCATAAGAGGTGTACAGTGTGGGGCGTCCCCGTTTTATGGCACTACGAACAACACCTTTGGAATTCTCAAAATTTAATTGTTTACTTGCACCAGTAAGTCCTGGTTTAATTTCGAATTCGCTCATACTCGTTGCACCTCCTTTGTTCCAAATAGTCCGTATGGTCTGATCAGAAGCACAATAATCATCACTATGTAAGGAACAACGTTTTCAAAATTCAATCCCAACCATGGTGCGATTGCCGTTTGATATGTTTTAGTAAGGTTCATCAAAATACCTATTGCAAGCCCACCGATAACTGCACCTTTTAGTGAGTCAAGGCCGCCCAGAACTAGAGCAGGCAACGCTACAAGCGCGAATAGGGCATCAGTTGATTGGATGACCGAGCCATTAGCTGCAAATAAACCTCCTGCAAGGGCTACAATCGCTCCAGAAATTGCCCAGGAGGTAGAAAACATCCCGCCGACATTAATGCCCTGAGCTAAAGCGGTTTCTTGATCCATTGAAGTAGCTCGCATAGCTAAGCCGTACTTGGACCGGGCTAACCAGATAAACAGCGCAGCAATAACAATAGTGGCGAGAACAATTTTGCCAATTGAATGCCAGTAGATAATTAACCCGCCTTCGCAGGATACGAAACCCCATTCTTCTTTCAAGTTTCCACCCAGGCATAGCGCAGAGACTCCCCAAGGGTCATTCACTGTTCTCGGTTTGGAATCAAACAGACGGGTGGAAATAACGTAGAGGGCTATAAATAAACCAACCGTTATTAGTGCTGCAGAGAATGTGGATTGACCAACCATGGGTCGTATGGCCACTCGCTCAATTCCCATACTTAGTAGAGCGATCACTATCATCGCTAGGACGAGTGCAATGAAGTAGTTCAACCCTAGATCTATTGCGAAAACGCTGGTTGCAAAAGCGCCAAGAATCATAAGTGCCGGCTGGGCGAAGTTGAGCACACCGGTTGCTCTAAAAATTACTACGAAACTTAGCGCTATTAGTGCGTATATCGATCCTTGGGCTATTCCGAAGATTAGAGAGTGGATAAGATCGTTCATCCTTCCCTCCCTAGGTCTGCACCGGGGTATGCCGATGTGCCAGCATACATGTCGTCAACTAGTCCAGGAACAGTAGCTTCGAAAGCTTTTCGCTTCAGCTTCTGAGTGGCGGTTAGTTCACCATCTTCGTGATCGAGTTCTTTAGTTAGCATCCTGAATTTTCTTATAGCTTCAACTCTTGCGAATTCTTTATTTGTTTCTTTAACAAGACCTTTAATTAGGTTTATTACTTCTGGTTTGCTTGCTAAGTCACGATAAGTTGTGTACTCAATATGTTCTCTACTAGCCCAGTCAGCTACTGTATCGAACTCAATTCCGATCAAAGCAGTAAGGTATGGTCGCTTATCACCAATAATGACCGCTTCTTTGATGAAAGGTGAGCTTTTCAATTTATTCTCTATCTCACTAGGAGAAATGTTCTTTCCTCCCGCGGTGATAATGATGTCCTTGATGCGATCAACAATGCGTAAATGATCATCACCGACCCATTCACCTACGTCTCCAGTTCTTAGCCATCCGTCGGCGGTTATAGTTTCTTTTGTCGCCTCAGGCTTCTTCCAGTAGCCAACAAAAGTACCGTCATTTCGGGTAAGTACTTCGCCATTGTTTTCGTCTAGTTTGATTTCGGACCAGAGCTGAGTTTGTCCGACAGTGCCGATTTTCATTGCGTCAGCAAAGTTAGTAGTGGCAACTGCGGAATTTTCAGTCATGCCGTAAGCCTCATAAAGGGGGAGACCAAGTCCAAGGAAGAACCGCAGTGTGTCTGGAGCAATCGGTGCTGCACCTGAAAGTGAGTGCTTTACGTGTAGCAACCCGAGCCGTTTTCTTAAAGGACGAAAAATAATTGGATAACCAATTGCGTAGAGCACTTTTGCTTTGAAATTGAATTTACCGTCGTTGGCAATACGTTCGGCTGCTATGGTTTTGCCCAGTCTTTGCCCTATGTTGTAGAAAAACTTTTTTAGTCGACTTGCGCTGGCGATTTTAATAGCAACTGTTGCCTGAATTTTTTCCCATATGCGAGGAACTGCGAATAGCCGTGAAGGTTGCACTTCGGCAAGATCCTGGGTAACTGTTTCAATTGATTCGGCAAAATGAACCACTGTTCGAACCAGCAAGTTACCCCAAACAGATAGCGCTCTTTCAACCACGTGGAAGAGAGGAAGATAAGAAAGCATTGAATCGTTTGGTCCTAGTCCATATCCGAAAACTCCGCCTTCAACGGAAAATACATGACCGGCAAATGAAATGTTTTTGGCGGTCAGCATTACGCCTTTTGGTGGGCCTGTAGTTCCCGAGGTGTAGATAAGAGTGGCTATATCTTCTTCGGTGCGTTCTTGATCGATCTCATCAAAAATTGCTAGGTAATTCTGGTAACCACCATCAGCTTTTTCAATAAGTTCATCAATTGAAATTAATTTGGGATGATCGTAATTGTGTAGACCACGAGCATCAAGATAAACAATCCACTCTAGGTTTGGGCAGTCATCAAAAACTGCCAGTGCTTTGTCTACTTGTTCTTGATCTTCGGCAATTAAAACCTTTGCTTCAGAATCTTGAAGGAGGTACCGGATTTCAGCGATTGGGTTTGTGGGATACAAGCCAACGATTGCTGCACGTAGGATTGCTGACCCGCAATCAGCAAAAAGCCATTCTGGCCTATTCTCCGATTGAATTGCTACTTTATCTCCCTGGCGTATGCCAAGTACATATAGCCCTGCTGCCACTTTGCGAGCAGATTCCAGATAAGCGCCCCAAGTAATGTCTTGCCAAAGTCCAAATTGTTTAAACCTAAGTGCGGTATGGTTCGGATACTTTTGCGCGTTTTCAATTAATACTCTGGAAAAGTATTCAGTCGCAGGTTTTTTAAAAGGTTCACTGCCTTTTCGAATTGAGATTTGATCAAGTGATGCAGTTGTAGTCAGCACTAAACCTCACCTCCAGCAAATTCAGCAATTACTTCGTCTGTTGCGCCGCCAAGGTATGCCGAAATTACAGCCGTATCTTTCTGTACTGAATCAGGGGTTCCTAAGGCAATCTTTTTGCCAAAGTCGATAACCATTACCCTGTCAGCTAGATCCATCACAAGACGCATATCGTGTTCGACCATGATCATTGAAGTATTTAGTTCGTTACGAATATCGAGAATGAATCGAGCCATATCTTCGGTTTCTTCTGAATTCATACCCGCAACTGGTTCATCGAGTAGCAAGAGTGCTGGGTCCATGGCTAAAGCTCTGCCCAATTCAACGCGCTTCTTTACACCGTAGGGGAGGAAGTTTACGGGAGTATTGCGCACTGCTGCTAGTCCGAGAAAATCGATGATGTCTTCTGTTTGTCTTCTGACGATGGTTTCTTGTTTACGAGTTCTTCCCATTCTGAGCATTGCTTCGATCCAGTTGTAACTGATCTTTAGGTGTTTTCCAAGCATCAGGTTCTCTAAAACCGATAGGTTCTCAAAAAGTTCAATGTTCTGGAAAGTTCTAGCGATACCGAGACCTGCTATGACATCTGGCTTTTTACCGATTAGTTCTTCGCCATGAAGTTTGATACTGCCATTCTGTGGTTTATAAACGCCTGATAAACAGTTGAAAGTCGATGTTTTACCAGCACCGTTTGGACCAATGATTGCGAAAAGTTCAGACTCATTAACATCGAAATCAATTGAATCTAGCGTGGTTAGAGCTCCAAATTTTAGAGTGAGGTTTGAAACTTCTAAAAGTTTTTTAGTAGTAGATTCGGTTGCAGTAGTAGCTGATTGAAGGTTTGCGCTCATGATAGCCACCTCTTTCTGCGACTGTAATGTTTAACATCTCGTAAACTGCCGGCGCTTTCCCCAAGCCCTAGATAGAACTCTTGGATGTCTTCATCTTCTCGGAGCGCTTTAGCGGGGGCATCCATCACGATCTTTCCGTTTTCCATCACATATCCATGATCCGCTATTGAAAGAGCCATGGCAGCATTTTGTTCAACCAGCAGTATGCCTAAGCCAGATTCCTTTAGTTGCACGATTAAATCGCGAATCTGAGAAACAATTTGTGGTGCGAGGCCTAGGCTCGGTTCATCGAGAATTAGGTATTTCGGTTCAGCCATAAGTGCACGTCCGATTGCCAACATCTGTTGCTCTCCGCCGGAAAGATATCCTGCATGTTGCTTCTTGCGACCTTTTAAGGCGGGAAACATCTCGTAAACGTAATCGAGCTTCGAATCTATTGCTGCTCGTGGCGTTGTGTGCGCACCTACAAGTAGGTTTTCTTCAACAGTAAATTCGATAAATATACGGCGGCCTTCCATTACCTGGCTTACTCCGGCACGAACCACAGCAGGGGCTTGATCAGTATCAAGTTTTACGTCATCAACTGAAATATGTCCACGAGTAATTTTTCCGCGATGCACACCTAGTAGACCCGATATTGCACGCAAGAGTGTGGTCTTACCAGCACCATTGGCTCCGAGGAGTGTGACTATGCCGTTCTTTGGTACATTTATGCTCGCACCCTTAAGCACGAGCATAACGTCTTCATAGACCACTTCTAGGTTATGAGCCGATAATGTCAATATTCCCCCTGTCGCCATTGGCAGAGTTTAAAAACTGTAAGTGTTAGTTCAGCTTAGCAATTAGTAATAAAAGCGCGAAAAACACCATAAATTTTGTTCTTAATGTACAAAAAATATGCTGTGATGGACCTCATGTAGGTGGTTATATATAAAAGCGGGGTCCGGGGATAAATTCAACCCGGACCCCGACAACTAGGGTTATTTAGTGACCAGTATTTAGTTCTGGTTTGTGATCGTGACGTGCTGCATCAAGCTCTGATTGTGACACCGGTTCAATACGGTCTTCAAAATAGAATCTTGAAAGTGCTGCACGAGTTCTTCTCCAAAAACCGATTTTACCTTTGGCATTCGGGCGAAGCATCCAAGGTTCGTAGTCACTGTGGTAACTAAGTAGCTTCCAGCGAAGCCCGTCATCGATAGGGTTGTGGACTTCCACATATTCCCCACCTTCAAGACGCACGATATAACCGCTCTCTGAACCGTGAAGAACTATCTCACGGTCCTTCTTTTGAAGCGCCAAAGCGATACGCTTAGCGATTATAAAGGAGAACACAGGACCGACAAACAGTAGGATTTGCAGGAATATAGTTACGCCTTCAAGGCTTAGATGGAAGTGTGTTGCAATCAAGTCCGAGCTCGCCGCAGCCCAGGCGACCGCATAGAACATAACTCCTGCGGCACCAATACCAGTGCGTGTAGCTGCCTTACGTGGACGATCTAGTAAGTGGTGTTCGCGTTTATCACCGGTAATCCAAGCCTCAATGAATGGATACAGCGCAACAAGACCTAGGAAAATACCTGCGACGATGTAAACCACTAGTAGGTTCATTGAAAATGTATAACCCCATAGAACAAATTCCCAATGGGAAGGCACTAATCGGAGGAAACCATCTGTCCATCCCATATACCAGTCTGGCTGTGTACCAGCAGAAATGGGGGAGGGGTCATATGGTCCGTAGTTCCAAACCGGGTTGATCTGGAATATACCTCCAAGTAGGAATACAAACCCACTAACAATGAAGAAGAATCCACCTGCTTTTGCAGCGTAAACAGGCAAAATTGGCTGGCCAACAATATTCTTTTCAGTTTTTCCTGGTCCCGGGTATTGGGTGTGCTTGTGTAGGAACACGAGCACGAGGTGGATACCTATAAGTAACAGAATTACAGCAGGAACGACCAAAATATGGAGGGAGTAGAATCTTCCAACCAAATCATCCCCAGGGAATTCTCCACCGAAGAGTAGGTATGAAATCCAAACGCCTACAAATGGAAGTGCCTTGATAAATCCATCAATAATACGTAGACCGTTTCCGGAAAGCAGATCGTCAGGCAGTGAGTAACCAGTGAAACCAGCGACTAGGGCCAACACAAATAGCAAGAATCCGATAATCCAGTTGATTTCTCGTGGTTTACGGAAAGCACCGGTAAAGAATACTCGAAGAATGTGAAGTCCGATTGCAGCGTTGAAAAGCAATGCTGCCCAGTGGTGTACCTGCCTGATCAGCAAGCCACCGCGAATATCAAATGAGATATCAAGCGTGGATGCCATGGCGGCACTCATTTCCATACCCTTAAGTGGTAGATAAGAGCCTTCATATTCAACATGAGCCATCGAAGGATCAAAGAATAGTGTTAGAAACACACCGGTAATCAAAATAGTGATGAAGCTAAATAGCGCAATTTCACCGAGCATGAATGACCAGTGGTCAGGGAAAATCTTACGTCCGAATTCCTTTACCAAAACACCAATCTTGGTGCGATCATCGACGTAACTTGCAGCCGCTCTAGAAAAGCGATCAAGTTTTCCGCGCTCAGGTTCGACAGTGGTTTGACTCATCGTTCACGCTCCCAGAAAGAAGGACCAACAGGTTCTAAGAAGTCGCTTTGAGCTACTAAGTAACCCTCGCTATCGATAGCAATTGGTAATTGCGGTAACGGACGAGCTGCAGGTCCGAAAATCACCTTGCAGTGTTCGGTCACATCAAAAGTTGATTGGTGACATGGGCAAAGTAAGTGGTGTGTCTGCTGTTCATAAAGAGCCACGGGGCAACCAACGTGGGTGCAAACTTTAGAGTATGCAACAATCCCGTCATAGCTCCACCCCTTCCGCTCTGGAAGCTCTTTGAGGTCTTCTGGCTTCAAACGCATAAGCAATACGATTGCTTTAGCCTTCTCATTTAGCATTTCTGCGCCATGAAGTTTGTTCAAGCTTTGAGGAATAACGTGGAATGCGCTACCAAGTGTGACATCTGAAGCTTTTATTGGAGTACCGCTAGGGTCACGCGCTAATCTCTCACCCTGTTTCCACATTGTTTGCTTCAGAAGCACATTTGGGTCATCTGCAGGAGCCAAATCTCTAAGCATTACCACTGCCGGTAGCGGAGATAGTGCTAAGGCGCCGATTAGTGAGTTGCGAATTAGCTTCCGTCTAGTAAATCCAGACTCAACATTCCCCAGATGCATGTATTCGGCAGCGATTTCTCTGGTTTCTTCATCAGAGCTAGTTGGATGACGTTCATCAACTAACTCTGTATCAACCATTAGATGTTTTGCCCAGTAAGCCGCCCCCAAGCCAATGGATAGCAGGGCCAGACCTACAGCTACACCTAAGAGAGTGGTAGATAAGCGCACCGTGCCTAGATCACCGTGTTTGATTGGCCAAACAAAGTAAGCAACAGTTGCAAAAATACTCATGATCATGGAAATCCAGAACCATGTAGCTACCACGCGAGAGGCATGACGCTCCTTGCTAGGGTGAATGTCTGTAACCCTAGTGTGGTGCGGAGGTAAACCAGGATCCTTAATAGGATCTGCAGGAATTAAAGCACTACCGTGATCGGCAGATTCGGGGTTTTCTAGTTCTTTAGCCAATTATTACTCCTAGTTAGCCCTTGAAGTCATCCAGACTACAATGCCTAGAATTCCACCAAGGCCGAAAATCCATACAAAAAGACCTTCAGAAACTGGTCCCAAGCTTCCAAGTGTGAACCCGCCTGGACCAGCGTTTGCTTCCATGTACTTCAGGTAAGTAATGATGTCGCGCTTGTCGTCAGGGGAGATGTTCATATCGTTGAAAACAGGCATATTTTGTGGGCCAGTAATCATTGCTTCGTAAATGTGCACTGGAGCCACTCCATCTAGGGCTGGCGCAAACTTGCCCCCGGTAAGAGCTCCACCGGCACCAGCAACGTTGTGACACATTGCACAGTTAATGCGGAATAGCTCGCCACCATTTGCCGCTTCCCCGTTAGCATCCAAGTATTTATCGGAGGGGATTGCAGGTCCTGGAGAGATTGATGCTACATAAGCTGCTAGTGAAAGAATCTGTTCTTCAGTGAATACCACTGGTTTTACAGGGGCTTGGGGTGCACTGTTAGCCATAGGCATACGTCCAGTTCCAACCTGGAAATGCACAGAGGCGGCTCCAACACCAATTAAGCTTGGACCTGCATTAGTTCCTGCTAGATCTAAGCCGTGGCAAGTTGCACAGTTAGCTACGAATAGGTTCTTACCTTCTTCTATCTGTGCTGCTGAATATGTTGAGGTATCGGCGTCTGCGCTAGTGCTGTTGAATACTGCGTAAACCCCTCCGGTAAGTAGCAGTCCAAATACGACAAGTGCTACAGAAGCTAGGCCGCTACGTCTTGCTTGTTTCTTTTTTCTCAATGTTGACATCTCGCTATCTCATCCAGTAAATGGCGAAGTAAAGCCCGATCCAAACTACGTCAACAAAGTGCCAGTAGTAGGAGACAACAATTGCGGTAGTTGCTTCTTTATGACTTGGAACTTTTGTGGCGTAGATACGACCAACAACAAATAGCATTGCAATGATTCCACCGATTACGTGAAGTCCATGGAAACCAGTGGTTAGAAAGAATACAGATGCCCATGGATCTGAACTGAAAGTGATTCCTTCCGAAACCAAAACAGCGTATTCATATGTTTGGCCAGCGATAAAGAGAATTCCGAGGAGAACAGAGAGCATGTACCATTCTGCGGCTCCCCAGTTCTTCGGGTTAAGCCCGTATCCGCGCAGTTTAATTGGATCTTCTTCTGCTTTGAAGACTGCCATTTGAGCTATATAACTGATGATGCTTCAACCAGAATTACTGTAATGATTGTCGCCCAAGTGACATTAAGCAAACTTTGACCGTGTGCAAAATGCTCAGATGCAGTTGCTCTTAAGGTAAACAGTATTGCAAACAGCCCCGCGAAGAACATAACTTCGCTACCAAGCCAGACGATTGTCCCTGCTTGCGTAGTATCGGGGCGCCTAATCCCGGCAAAACGATTCGAAGGAGAAATTGTTGAACTCACGTATCTATTATGTCTGATTACGCGAAGCTTAAAGTTCATTAGCACGCGGTTTATTAGGATTGGACTATGAGTTATGAGAATTCCTGGTCTGAAATCTTGACAAATCTTATAAATAAGCGAGATTTGGGTATCGGTCAATCTGAATGGGCTATGGAACAAATACTTGATGCGACAGCCACTAGTTCACAAATTGGAGCTTTCCTTGCTTTGTTGCGAGCCAAAGGTGAAACAGCGGATGAACTGATCGGCTTCAGAGACGCGGTACTTCAAAAAGCTGGAAAACTTGAAATTCATGATCGTACCCTTGACATTGTTGGTACCGGCGGTGACAACCATAGAACAGTGAACATTTCCACTACTGCATCAATAATTCTGGCTGCAGCAGGCATCCCTGTGGTTAAGCACGGTAATAAGGCGGCTACTTCTAAGAGTGGCGCTAGTGATGTTTTGGTTGCACTCGGTGTGAAAATTGATAATTCGCCAGAGAAAGTAGCTAAAGATTTTGAATCGTTGAACTTAGCTTTTGCTTATGCACCTGTTTATCATCAGAGTTTCAAGAATGTAGCGCCAATTAGAGGCGAATTAGGAATACCTACGGTATTTAACCTTCTTGGTCCGCTTTGCAATCCTGCTCGTAGTCAAGCAAATGCCATCGGTGTTGCTGATATGGAAAAAGTTCCTGCAATTGCAGGTGTATTCAGAACTAGGGGTGCTACTGCTTTAGTTTTTAGAGGCGAAGATGGCCTTGATGAACTTACAACAACTGGACATTCAAAAATTTGGGAAATCAGTCGTGGAGATATGACAATACACGATATTGATCCACTCGAATTTGATATTCCAAGAGCAAGGCTTAGCGATCTTGAGGGGGGAACTCCGGAAGAGAATGCCAAAATCACCCTAAATATCCTGAATGGAGAGAAAGGACCAATTCGAGACATTATCCTTTTGAACGCTGCTGCTGGGATGATTGCTTTCAAACTAAGTGAAGATCCCGCTGAACTTAATTTGGACATTCGTTCACGTTTTGAAAACGCTATCGCTGAACTTGCGGATGTTATAGATTCTGGTCTTGCAGCTAAGAAGCTGACTGCATGGATTGAGCAAAGCAACTCTTTGTAACACTGATTAGAATTCGCGTTACACCCATTCCAATGATTTTTCGATTGCTTTTGCCCATTCTTGGAACTTACTTTCTCTATCTCTGGAATTAATTTTCGACTTCCAGCGCCTATTTTCAGCCCAGTGTGACTTCAATTCTTCGGGGGATTTCCATACCCCAGCTTGTAAGCCGGCGGCATAGGCTGCTCCTAATGCTGTTGTTTCAGTGACTAAAGGTCGAATGACTTCGACGTCAAGAAAATCGGCTTGAATTTGCATGAGTAGATCGTTTTCGGAGGCTCCGCCATCTACTTTCAACTGTTCAAGGCTAAAACCCGAATCCTTTTTGAAGGCATTGACGATATCCGCTGTTTGCAGTGCAATTGCCTCAAGAGCAGCGCGTGCAATATGAGCTTTGTTTATAAAACGAGTTAACCCCACCATAATTCCACGGGCATCTGGGCGCCAGTATGGTGCAAATAATCCTGAAAAGGCAGGAACAATATACATTCCTCCGGTATCGGGTACAGATTCAGCTAATTGTTCTATTTCCTGGGAACTATCGATAATTTGCAGATTATCTCTTAGCCATTGCACCAGAGATCCACTAACTGCAACAGAGCCCTCCAAAGCGTAGACGGGAGATTCGCCTGAAAGTTGGTATGCAATAGTTGTTATGAGTCCATTTTCAGAATGCACGATTTCATTACCAGTATTGAAAAGAATGAAATTTCCGGTGCCGTATGTGCATTTTGTTTCACCTGGCGAAAATGCTGTTTGTCCAAATAGTGCCGCGTGCTGATCGCCTAAAATTCCGGTAATTGCTATTCCATCAATAGATATCCCCGCATTTACTGAACCAAAATTACTACTCGATGCTTGAACTAGGGGGAGTAGGGACTCAGGTATCGCGAATTTTTGCATCATCTGGGTATCCCATTCCAGGGTTTGAATGTTGAAAAGCAGGGTTCTGCTGGCATTCGTAATATCAGTTTTATGTAAACCGCTGTTTATGCCACCAGTCAAATTCCAGAGGAGCCAGGAGTCAATTGTGCCAAGTAATAAATTCTCTTCTGAAAAGTCAGGGGTGCCTTCAAAGGCATTATCGAGAATCCACTTTGCCTTACTGGCTGAAAAATAAGTCGCTAGCGGGAGTCCAGTAATTGACTGTGACAATTCAGAAAATTCAGAATCTGAAATTTCATTTATATATTCCTGAGTCCTGGTGTCCTGCCAGACGATAGCGTTATATATCGGGTTACCTGTGGTTTTATCCCAAATAACTGTGGTTTCACGCTGGTTCGTAATGCCGATTGCAGAAATTTTGCTTGCTTGTATTTGGGCATCAGCAATTGCCCCCGCTATGACTTTTTTAGTGTTTTCCCATATTTCTAATGGGTCATGCTCGACCCAGCCAGGTTTAGGAAAGATCTGTTCATGTTCCAGCTGATTCTGTCCACGAATATTTGCATCCTTATCAAAAACAATTGCTCGTGTACTTGTTGTGCCCTGATCAATCGCTAGTAAAAAAGTCATAGGGGGAGAGGGCTTCTATGTTTATGCTGCTAAAACTGAGGTAACAATTGTTGCGAAAAGTCCCGCAAGCACACCGCCAATGATTGGGCCAATAACAGGCACTAAAGCGTAACCCCAGTCGCTAGATCCCTTGCCCTTTATTGGCAAAATTGCATGGGCAATCCTTGGAGCTAGATCACGAGCAGGGTTGATAGCAAAACCGGTTGGGCCACCTACACCTGTTGCAATTGCAACAAATAGCATTGCCAGCATTAGCGGGCCAGTGAATGAATCACCGTTGCCTACCCAGAACAGAACACCGATGACTAGCAAGAATGTTGCTACAGCTTCGGTTACTGTGTTCCAAAACGTATTTCTAATCTGTGGGCCAGTTGAAAAAGTTGCCAAAATCGTCGAGCTGTCTGAGGTCGCGTCATAATGCTGTTTATAAGTTACATAAACCAAGAGAGCAGCTACGAATGCTCCTAAGAATTGACCTGATATTTGTAATAAAACAATTCCGAAATCGACAGTCAAGCCCGAAGAAAGGGAGTTCGCGGCTAATCCAAGTGTTACCGCAGGGTTCAAGTGTGCGCCAACTGACCACGCTACTGCAGCACCTGCGAAAATTGCTCCTGCCCATCCCAGAGCAATAACAAGCCATCCGCTGTCATTTCCTTTGGTTTTCTTAAGGAGCACGTTTGCTATAGCTCCGTTACCAATAAGAACCAATAGCCCTGTACCGAGTGCTTCTAGGAGAAATACGTTCATGATTATCATCCAACCTGTGTAGTTTTGGTGAAGATTGCTCACCGTTGATTTATCTCTTAGAAATCTATCAAGTGCATTAGCGATTGGGTAGTAGTTGGCCGATGAGCCATATAAATCATAATTAGATATTTACATAACATACATTATCGGCAATTGTTTATTCTGGGAGAATAAGACGCTCAGAATTATTTATCCTCACCGCAGGAAGCTTCCCGCTAACAATTCCGGTGATTAAATCAGGTAAGAATGAAACTTGTAAGGATTCTGATGTGTTTTCTAGATCGTCGATATTCCACCAGCGTTCATCCAGTGTTGATTCAAGTTCGATTGGCGTCCAGTTTGTTTTGGATGTTTCAAAACGATTTACACGAAAACCGTAAAACGTTCTTCTGCTAACAGAATCACGTGAATATCCAGCAGTTCTCAGAAATTTAACTTCGTCCTCGTATATGGGCGGCGGTACTTCTTTGACTAAAAGACCGGTTTCTTCCCAAAGTTCTCTAGCAATTGTCTCTGCCGGAGATTCTCCGTATTCGATACCGCCTCCAGGAGTTATCCATGAAGGTTGACGTTTAGAATTCAATAACTTGAATTTAAACATCAAAATGGTGTTCTCTTGATCAACCAGTAAAGCTCTGGCCATGTTTCTACGTTTCATACTGCGTCATATCTCATGTCTCAGCTGTTAACCGCTTACTAAATAATTACATAATAATATTATCAACGACAACTTTGATTATTTGAGAAAACTGGAAACATCTCCAATCAGGCGGACGTTATCTGCTGGTGCCTCTTCAACAACTGCCTTTGCTACTTCGGCAGCAAACTCAGCAACGTTGTAGAGCTTTCCAGCATCCACTCTCCTGCTCTCAATAGCGCCAGGATTCGCTCTTTCGAGGAGCGTTGCAGTAATTGTTCCTTCGATCATGTCACCGGAGACTACAACCACATCAATTCCCTTTTCTTTTAATTCAGGGATGCGTGCAAGCAAGGCGTCTTCCCCTGCGCGCTTAGAAAGTGCAACAGGAACGTACTCTGGCATCGTTTCTACTTCACGAATGAAATGTGCCTGGTGGCTCGTGACAAAAACTATGCGGGAACCTGCAGGCATTAGCGGAAGAAGCGCATCTATTGTGTTCATTTGCGCATCCCTGTTCAATTTCAGCGCATAATCTTCGCCCATGTCTCTTTCCATGCCACCGCTGGCATTCAAAACCAGGATGTCGAGTTTGCCGTAGGCAGAATCTATTGCTTCTCTAAGAGCTGATAATGAATCAGCAACAGTGAGATCTGCACCAACAGTTATTGCCTTACCGCCAGATTCGTTGATTTCAGTTGCTAGCTTTTCAGCACGTGGCGCTTTGCTCCGGTAATTAATTACTACTTCGGCTCCGGCAGAGGCTAAATATTTAACAGTATCGGCACCAATTCCTCTTGAAGATCCGGTAACTAAAGCTGATTTACCTGAAAGTGAATTAGTGGGTAATGGACTACTCATTACAAACCTTTCCTGTTTTCTTTATCTTAGAAAGAATACAGAGAAATCTTAGTCCTTTGAATGTGGCGCGACACTGGTAGTCTAAAACTGTGTCGGAAACCGACACAAATTCATCAGTAATCGACTTTGTTAGGTGCACGAAATGCCGATTGAACAAATCGCCTGGTTAATATGGCTGGTCCTAATTCTGCTGTTGCTCGTAATTGAGATGAACAGTTTGGATTTTACATTCTTGATGCTTAGCCTCGGTACAGCTGGAGGTTTGATTGCTGGCCTTTCAGGTCTACCTTTCTGGGCCCAAGTAATCATTGCAGCAACTCTCTCTGTATTGCTGCTTTTCTTAGTAAAACCACCGCTTTTGGCTGCGCTTAGAAAAAATGCTGATCCTCATAAAACTAATGTTGAGGCACTGACCGGAAAGAGCGGTATAACGCTTTCAGAAGTTACAAATTTAGGTGGCCAGATTCGTCTAGAAAATGGTGAAACCTGGAGTGCTAAAACCAATGGAAAATCTATTGCTACTGGAGTAGAGATAAAAATTGAGAAGATTGATGGCGCATTCGCTGTCGTTAGCAAGGAGAACTAATGTTTGATGATCCAGAAATCGGCAGAATTGTAGGATTGCTGGTTGTTGCAGTAATCGTCATTTTTGTATTGACTGTGCTGTTCAGAGCAATCAGAATCGTGCCTCAAGGGGCAAATGGAATAGTTGAGAGGCTGGGACGATACCACAAGACTCTCACCCCTGGCCTACATATCCTGGTTCCGCTTATCGACCACATGCGTCCACTAATCGATATGCGCGAACAGGTTGTTTCTTTCCCACCACAGCCGGTAATTACTGAAGACAACTTGGTAGTTTCCATTGACACTGTTGTTTATTTCCAGGTTACGGATCCTCGGGATGCTACCTATGAAATCACCAACTATCTGGCTGCTGTAGAGCAGTTGACAACCACAACACTTCGAAACGTGGTTGGTGGTCTGAACATGGAAGAAGCACTAACCAGCCGTGACAATATCAACGGTCAATTACGAGTCGTCCTAGACGAAGCAACTGGCAAATGGGGTATTCGCGTAAGTCGTGTGGAGCTAAAGGCCATTGACCCTCCACACTCAATTCAGGACGCTATGGAAAAGCAGATGCGCGCTGAACGTGATCGACGCGCAGCAATTCTTACCGCAGAGGGAGATAAGCAGTCAGAGATCCTACGTGCAGAAGGTGAAAAGCAGGCAGCAATTTTACGTGCTGACGGTGAAGCTCAAGCTGCAATTCTTAAAGCAAATGGTGAATCCAAAGCTATTGCTACTGTTTTCAACGCAATTCATGAAGGTAAACCAAATGCCGAACTTCTCGCCTACCAGTACTTGCTAACACTGCCAAAGATTGCTGATGGTGAATCAAGCAAACTTTGGGTAATTCCTGCAGAACTGACGGAAGCGCTCAAAGGTTTGGGCGGAGCATTTAAAGGCATAAAGTAAATCATTTTTACAACACGAATACGGAGCGGTAGATGAAGATAAATTCGTTTGCCGCTTCTTACCTTTCTTCATCGAAACCCAGGTTATTTGCGCATCGCGGCTTTGCGGTCTATTCCCCAGAAAATACTTTAGAGGCCTTCAAAGCAGCGCTTAAATCTGGTGCAGACTATATCGAAAGCGATATTCAAGTCACGAGTGATGGCGAAATTGTTCTCTGTCATGATCCTGATTTAGCAAGCTACGGAATTGAAAATTTCATGATTTCGGAGCACACCTTTGCCGAATTGCAAGCCATAAAAATCGGTGAATCGAGCGGGATATCTTCCCTTAGAGAAATTTTGGAGAAGCTACCCAATGAGCGTTTCAATTTAGATTTAAAAACTCCACTTGCTATTACGGCAACGGTGAAAATAATCAATGATTTGAACGCAAAATCACGGGTATTGCTAGCAAGCTTCCAACATTCAACTCTGAAGCAACTTAGGAATCTTGATCCAGAGATTGTCACTTCTGCATCTCAAAAAGAAGTCGTATTAGCACTGCTATTTCACTTCACTGGGCTGGGGAGTTTGATGAAGAGGATATTGAAAAACGCTGTGGCACTACAGATCCCGGTATCTTTTGCGGGAATAAATCTCGCCTCAAAACGTTGGATTAAAGCGGTGAAGAAATCTGGTACAGAGATTCACTATTGGACAATCAACGATCCAGAAAAAGCAAAGCAACTCATTGAATTGGGCGCAGATGGGATAGTAACCGATCGCGCCGATTTGATTTACGAGATGTTCCAAAAAACCCAGTTACGGTAAGATAGGACAAATGGCAGA
This sequence comes from Microbacteriaceae bacterium, assembly GCA_019639055.1. GTDB lineage: Bacteria > Actinomycetota > Actinomycetes > Actinomycetales > Microbacteriaceae > JAHBSP01. The sequence continues at coordinate 105,348 of JAHBSP010000001.1, forward strand.
TAGAAGTTTAAGAGGCATGCGCCTAGGCTCACAGAGCTTGCAAAGTGAGGACGGCGTAGAATTCGCCGAGAGAATTACTGCAACATACAGAATCCCCGGTGGAGAAGATTTTGAAATAACACTTTCAGCAGATGCTGAAATTCCAGAGACTTGGGAATCACCACTCACAGCGGAAATTGGTATCTTACTCTCCCCTGACGGAACCCCAGTCATGGAAATTGAAGATGAAGATAAAGTTGTTCGTACCCACTGGGATATGTTGCTTGAACGCAGAAGTGAAGAAGAATTAGAAGAACTTCTTCAGGACCGTCTCCACAAACTACGTGTCGCTCGCGGCAAGATTGTTGATGATGGGAACAACTCTTAAAGAGTTATAACTTATTTTTTAGGACCTCGAGATTACAAATCTCAGGTCCTAAATTTTTTAGTCTTGGAAAAGCTTCTTTAGTCTTCTCGAAGTGAAGATAAGTCCCACCACGATCATGACCACGAAATACAGTAGATGCCATAAATGACCGGCGCTGAAAGTTCCAAGAGTTAATGCGCGGATTAGTTCAACTCCGTGCCAAAGCGGAAGCGCTTGAATAAAAACTTGTACGCCTTCAGGGTAAACGCTCAGCGGATAAAAAGTTGCTGAGAAAAGGAACATAGGCAATAAGAAAAACTGGATCAAATCAAGTTGCTGGAATCTAGTCATATAGCTCGTGATTCCCATTCCTATTGAAGCAAAACCGAAGGCAATAATTATTACTGCAGGGATGGCTAGAATGGCGGTCCAGGATAGATTTAGACCGAATAATTGCATCACTCCTAAGAACCCTGTTGCGTATAAACCGCCTCGGAGCAGTGCTAGGAAAATTTCACCAAGTGCGACGTCTAGTGGCCCAAGTGGCGTGGTTAGCATTGTCTGATAAATCTTGCCGTAATTGAGCTTGAAAAAGACATTCATCGTGGAGTCATAAATAGCGCCATTCATTCCCGAAACAGCAAGTAGCGCTGGAGCAATAAATGCCGCATAAGGCACCAATTTTCCAGAGCTCTCCACTTCACCGACGAGGGCACCCAGGCCTATTCCCATCGAAAGTAAATAAAAAACTGGTTCAAAAAATCCAGAGATCACGATCCAAAAATTTGTGCTTTTAGTTGCACGTACTCCCCTGGATATAACTGAGCCGGCATTGCCTGCATACATAGAAGATAGCCCCGGAATAATCGCACTCATTTGGTTAACCTTCTAGTGAATATTCGAACGGAGGCTAAATAGAAAACAGTAAAAATAAGCAGCAGATAAATGATGCTAATTGGTGCTAGCCATGCTTGTTCTGGCCAATATGAAAGTGCGCGAGTTGACTGTGTCGCGTGCCATAAAGGGGAAAGCCAACCGATTGGTTGTAGATAAATAGGCAATGTGTCTAATGAGAAAAAAGTACCCGAGAACAGGAAAAGTGGCATAACAATGAATCTATAGAAAAGCGTAAGTATCGAATCCTGTTCAACTTTTGCTGAAAGACATAAACAGCAGATACCAAACGATAACGCCAGCAGAAGACTGAAAAAGATGCACCACAGTGCCGACTCGAAGCTAACCCATCCACCAAATGCCCAAACAACTACTGTATAAACAACAGTGGCAGCCATTCCACGAATGGATGCGAAAAATAATGTGCCACGAACAATTTCAGCGGGTGAAATCGGCGTCGCAAACATTGCTTCAAATATCTTGTTCCAACGGAATCCGCCCAAAATTGGCCACATAAGCTCTCCAGCTACAGTCAACATAGCTGTTGAACAAACCAGTGCTGGAGCAACGAATTGCAGATAACCTATGCCGTTGATTGTTTGTCCGTTTGCATCAATAAGTGAGCCAAGCCCTACTCCGAGCGCAAAAAGATAGGCAACGGGAGATAAAAATGTTTCTGCAAAAACTGTACCCAAATAATCTTTGGATGCACGCAGCTTATGGGCAATTACAGCGCGTGTTCCGAAACTAAGAATATTCAATCGATTAGCGACCTTCCGGTCAGCTTTAAAAAGACATCTTCAAGGCTCGAACGCCTTACTAAAGAAGTAATTGGCACTAATCCGCGCCTGTGGACTTCGCTAAGGATTTCTTCGCCGTTGTTGGCATAAATAAGGATGCGGTCGGGTAAAACTTCGATACGATCCCCTACCCCTGATAAGGCATCGGCCGCAGACCGGTTAGAGTCAGAGCCAAACCTTACTTCGGCAACTTCACGAGATGAGTATTGACGTATCAAGGCTGCCGGAGATCCTTCAGCCATAATTTGCCCCTTGTCGACAACTATTAGGCGGTCAGCTAACTGTTCAGCCTCATCCATATAGTGAGTGGTTAAAACAAGTGTTGTACCCTGCTCACGTAGTCTGAATAGTCTGTCCCAAAGAATATGCCTGGCTTGGGGGTCTAACCCTGTTGTGGGCTCATCCAGAAGAAAAATCTTTGGTTCATTCATAAGGCCACGCGCGATGGTGAGTCTTCGTTTCATACCGCCTGAAAGATCGTCGATCTTCTCGTTTCGTTTATCTTTCAGCTGTGCAAAATCAAGTAATCCTTCAAGTCGATCTTTTACGATCTTTTTGTCAATGCCAAAATATCGACCATAAACGTAGAGGTTTTCCCACACTTTAAGTTCTTGGTCTAGGTTGTCGGCTTGTGGCACCACACCAAGCTGAGCACGAATCTTCGGCCCATCAACGCTTGGATCCATGCCTAGAATTTCTAAATCGCCCGAAGTTCTATTGGAAACAGCGCCAATCATGCGCATTGTTGTCGATTTACCGGCGCCATTAGGTCCGAGTAGCCCAAAAGATTCACCTGGTTCCACTTCAAAGTCGATGCCCTTTACGGCTTCAAAATCTTTAAACTTCTTTACTAGGCTTTTGGCACTAATTACTGGATTTGGCACTAGATAAGTCTAGACCTTTGCGAAAATAAACAACTGCAATTGCGAGAATAAATACGCCCCAAGTGAGCAGCAAATCAATCCAAACTCCGAAAGCCATAGCAGGAGTAATTCCGGATGCAGTAGGAACGTTCTGCAACATAGCGGATGCTTCAAATGGGGTCAGTGAATCAATAGTAGTTCCGTCTGGCGCAATTATTGCTGAATAACCAACTGTTGAGATATGTATCACGGCTCGACCAGACTGGATGGCTTGAAGTCTTGCAATTGCAAGTTGTTGATTACCCTGTTCTGTTTTTCCAAAATCAGCATTATTGGACTGAACGACAATAATTTCAGCACCGGTTGCGACTAAGTCACGTATTTGCCAGTCATGCGCAATATCAAAGCATATAGTGATTCCAAGATTGTGTCCTGATATATCAAAGTTCGCATCTGTTTGACCGAATTGGTAATCCCTAGTGACAAGTGCGACTAAATCTGGAGCTAGTAGAGAGTAAAACTCCCTGTCTGGCATATACTCCGCAAATGGCACTGGAGCTTTCTTATCGTAGAAGTCAGTAGCGCCTTTACCTGATTCCCATTTCAGCGAGGTGTTGAAATAGAGATCGTCCCTTTTGGTAATAGTCCCCGTAAGCAGTGGTGCGTTAAACCAGCCGCTCACAATATCTAAAACAGTTGCAGCCTGAGAACTGCGAAGCGGATCGATGTCTGATGCGTTTTCCGGCCAAATTACTACATCTACATTTTCATTCTTATAAGGTTCGGTAGCCTGAAAATGGTTACCGAGCACAGTTCCTGGTGGATCGTTGGAATCGAGCCTGGCATTCGCGTTACCTTGGACAGCCAAAACACGAATGCTATCCCCCTGCGTTACTGGCCAAACGGGAACAAATATTCCGAATAAAAGGATTGCTAGTAAAACAGCGGTAGTGCGAATTGTAAATTTCTTTGCGCTTATGAGTACAAAAATGTATGCGCTAACCCAAACAACAAAGAAACTTAGACCGGTAATTCCCACTAAACTAGCAAGCTCTGCAATTGGTGAAAGAGATTGAGAAAGGCCAATTCTCCCCCATGGAAAACCGCCGTATGGAAAAACATTCATGATACTTTCGCGGAAAATCCAAATTCCAGCGGAAGCCAAGGGCCACAACCAGACATACGTTATTGCTGATTTATCCTTTGCCAAGAATTTACTGGAAAAGTAATGTAATGCGCCGGCAACGGTAAAACCACAAGTCATTCCGAAAACTAAACCAGCCCATGGAATCGGGCCAAGGTAAAGAGTCATCCAAGCAACATGGAAGCCATAAAACACAGCACCGAAAACGGTAGAAACTAGCACCGACATCCAGAATTTCAATCCAGACATTGCCCAAAAATAGCCGAAAACCGCAACTGGAGCAATTATCCAAATGTTTGCATTTGGATATGCGAAAGAAAGCAGAAAGCCAGATACAGCAGCAATTAGCAGGTTTATGAGTTTATTCAAGTACCACTACTCCCCTTCTAATTGCTTCAATCGCCTGATTAGGGATATTACCCAATAAACCTGTGCCATAAATCTGGTCAAGAATGTCTATTACCTGCTTAGACCAGCGCACAAAATCACCGGCAGGCAGTCCACACTCTGCTAGAACGTCCTCTAAAGAGTCGCCACTTGCCCAACGATACATCCCGAACGATAGTTCAGTAGAAGGCACATCAGTTCCGGGAAGCTTGTGTTCGATCTCTATACCCTGCAACTCCGACCACAATGCAAAAGTTTCAGCTTGAGCATCTTGATAGTTACGTGTGATTTTGCGGGGAATAGGCGGTTCGTTTAGGCGAGGTTCATAAACCATCAAAGTCGATATTGCTGCTATTTCCGCAAAGTTCAAATCTTGCCATATACCCCGTAACAATGCTTGTGAAATTAACAAATCTCTTTCTGCATAAATTCCTTTTAGCATCTCACCTTGTTCGGTTATCAGAATGTCTTTATCTGCTGTTTCTAAATAACCAATGTTAGTTAGGACATTACATAATTGGTCAAAACGCCTAGAAATCGCATTAGTACGTCTAGAAATCTCACTATCTATCTGTTTAATTTCTTGTTTCAGTTTCCAGTACCTTTCGCCCCATCTCGCGTGTTGTTCTCGTTCCTTACACTGGTGGCAGGGGTGATGCCTCATGTCTTCGCGTAGGTTATGAATCTTTTCAACTAGGCGAGCAGTTCTTCCTTTATCAAGTTGTTTTCGTGTCTGGCGTTCGAGATCAGAAATTTCTCTGCGTATGCGTGAATATTCGCTAAAGTCACCCAAATGGCATGCCATAGATCTTTCGTAGCCTCTTAGACTCTCCCTTGCGCTTGTAACTTTATTAGCCAGGGATACCACGCTTCGATCGGCTTCAAACTGCGCAAATGAAAGCTGCAGAGTTTCGATCACTTTTTTGCGATCAAACTTAGCAAGCAGGTTGATCGCCATGTTGTAACTGGGGCGGAAACTTGAATTAAGCGGATATGTTCTTTTCGAGGCCAAGGAAGCAACGCTGTTTATGTCCATACCCTCATTCCAGATAATTACAGAATGGCCTTCGGTATCAATACCGCGTCTGCCGGCTCTTCCAGTAAATTGTGTGTATTCACCTGGTGTGATTGGAACCTGAGCGATACCGTTATATTTTTCAAGTTTCTCAATCACTACCGTTTTTGCTGGCATATTAATACCGAGTGCAAGAGTTTCAGTGGCAAAAACAATTTTTATTAATTTGCGTTGGTATAAGACCTCGACAATCTCTTTAAACAAAGGGATCAAACCAGCGTGATGAGTAGCAAAACCTTTACGTAAATCGTTGAACCAAGGGTTAAAATTCAGTACCCATAGATCCTCGCTAGAAATATTTGCTGTTGCTTGTAATACAAACTCCTCTATCTGTTTGCGCTCATCCGCTGTAGTAAAAACCAAACCAGAACGTGACATTGCGGTCGCTGCCTGTTCGCACCCAGCTCTGGAGAATACAAAATAAATTACGGGGAGTAAGTTAGAGCGTTGTAGTGCTTCAATTACTTCAACACGGTCAAACCTGTTTCTTTTGGCAACAGCACGAGTTTTAGCTTTACCTCGACCATAAACATCTTTGGCTCTTTGCGAACTGCGATATCCAGAACCTAAGATTCTCACCAACTCAGGATTAATCATGCGCTTGTCACTATCGTCCGTAAACAGGGTGCTTAATTCGCGCAAGTAGTAAACATGTTGTGTAAGTGGGATTGGTCTATGTTCGGAAACGACAACCTTTGTATTTCCGCGGACTTCTTGTAACCATTCTCCAAATTCTTCAGCATTAGAAACCGTAGCGCTAAGTGAAATTACTTTAATCTCCTGTGGAAGATGAATAATGACTTCTTCCCAGACCGCTCCCCTGAATCTATCCGCTAAATAATGGACTTCATCCATCACTACCCAACGAAGGTTTTTTAGGGTTGTAGATTCTTCATAAAGCATATTTCTTAGAACTTCAGTAGTCATAACTACTATTTGTGCTTCAGAATTTATATTGTTATCGCCAGTTAATAACCCCACCCTGTGCTCACCGTATTCAGATTTAAGTTCTGAATATTTCTGGTTACTCAGCGCCTTCATGGGCGTGGTGTAAAAAACTTTATCCTTGGAGTTACGAGTTGCAAGGTAGATAGCATACTGTGCAATAACAGTTTTACCTGCTCCTGTTGGCGCTGCGACTAAGACTCCTAGACCATTATTAATTGCAGTGCATGCTTCTAACTGAAAAGAATCCATTGTGAAACCGAGTGCGATTTCAAATTCTTTTAATTTAGGATTTTCCATGAAACTTATACGACTATTTGTTCTTTAGGTTTAACGAATCTTTCCCTGATCCAACTGATAAACCAGGCCAAAATATACAGTGCAAAAAGTGGAACAACAATTGTAAACATTGACATTAGATCGCCAGCGGGCATAACTATTGCTCCGAATAGCAAAGACACTATGATGGCAATCCGCCACTGCTTGATTATGGTCGCCGCTGAGAGGAGTCCAAAAAAGTTGAGCGCCACTAGTAATAAAGGAATTACAAAAGCAATACCGCATCCAATAACGAGCCTGAACGCAAAAGTGAAATATTCAGGGGCATTGAAATAAGAGGCATCCTCAGCGGGGGTAAAGGAAGAAAGGATGCGAACCATTTGCGGAAGTATGTACCAACCTACGACTCCGCCAAATGCGAATAATGGTAGAGAAATGAGGAAGAAGGAAAGTCCATAGATTTTCTCTCGCCTTGTAAGTGCCGGAAGAAAGTATGCCCAAATCTGGTACATCCAAATCGGAGAAGTAATAATTACTCCAATAAAGAAAGAAACCTTTAGTTTTAGATCAAAAGATGAGGTTATTGTTGGATAAACCAAAATTGCGTCGCGCTCTTCGGCAATTGCAGTGACGGGTTCGCGTAGCCACTCCCAAATAAAATCCGTTAAGAAAAAACCGGCAACAGCGCCACCAATAAGTACAAAGCCAATAATGAAGAAGCGATTCCTAAGCTCTTTTAAATGAGAGCCTAGCGACATCCTTCTTTCAGGATTTTTAGCTCGAACAGCCAATCTTATTCTTTAGAATCGTTTTTCTTATCGAGAGAATTGGCTGAATCAGAACTTTCAGGATCCTCGATATCTTCGTTTTTCATTTCTTTTTTGAAAATCTTTAAGGATTGCCCCAGCGATTTAGCAAAAATTGGCAATTTAGGAGCAGCGAAAAGAATTAACACTAAAAGGATTATTCCTGCCCATACCCAAGGGTTACGCATTATCTGACTCCTTTGAAGACCTACGTGAAATTATTGAGAACATATTAACCCTACTATTTTGTGTACCTATTTAATGCATCATTAGACCACTTAGTTACTTCCTTCACCGCTTCAGGTGGCGAAACAACTTTTAACTTGCCTGCAAATTTAGTAACAAGACGTTTCAGAGAATGAAAATGGTAGACGGGGATTTCAATTACCTTAGCGTCGACTCTTTTGAAATTCCAGTCACTAATAAAAGGGATAATGACGGGATCAACTTCTAATTGAACATAAATTGCTTGAGTATTAGTAAAACTGGTCTCCCATGTATTGAAGAAATCTCTGCGTTCGAATTTTTCATTGTTGATTTCTACACTTTGAATTTGGTCAATGCTAAAGCTTCTGGGAGCATTTCTGAGACGGCACCAGCTTTGTAGATACCAACGGCCATCTGCGGAGAAAAGCTCAATAGGCTCAATTGTTCTAGAAGTTACTGTTCCCTCATAACCTACGTAAGTTATATCTAGTGTCTTTTTTTCACTAAGCGCGAGCCTTATCGAATCTATATTTGCCGAAATCGGGGCATCCTGAATCAACACTGAAGAATGTTCATTTGCGCTTCCCGTCTTAAGTTTTTTTAAAAGAACATCAATAACAGGAATTTCTTCTCTACTGGCAATGTATTTAAGGAACTGCAATCCCGAAATAATTGCAGCAAACTCTTTATGGTTCAGTCTAGGTACCCGACTAAGACCTGGATGACTATTTATTTCTAATTCGCCCTCAAAATCAAGTGCGTCCCAGTTAATATCAATGTAATTGTTCGGTGAAGTTATCTCGGTCGATTCTGGAATCGGAACAGTCGTTAAATTAGTAAAGATCTCAGTTACGGTAGATTCTGGCACATTAAAGAATTGCGCTACTTCAGAAGACTTGACACCTGGATGGTCTAACACCCATGAAACAAGAGATAAACGGAAAATAAATTCTCGATCACTCGAAAGCTTCAGCAGCTGCCATTATTCACCACCGTCCGAGGCTCCATCGTGTAACCCGTTTACAATCTGCAACCTAGCAATTACTGCTTCTCGCAGCATTGCAGGTTCAAGAACTATTACCTCTGGGCCAAAACTAGCTAGTTCATCAGCAAAAAGTTCTGAATCTACGAAAGAAATTTCAGCATCAAGATATTCAGCAGGAACATCAAATACTTGTTTGTTGATACTGTCATGGTTTCCACTAAATCGTAGGCCATGTTTTTTAAGCTCCCCAACTGCCCGCGAATGTGGTTGCACTTTAAGAATCGCAGTATTTTGATCCGCAAATCTAGCTAGATCTTCTAAAGCAAATTCAGCGGCAGACTTGCCTTTTATAGCAATCGAAGGAACAAATTTTGTACCCTCTTTTTTTACTTCGCCAACGATTCTGCTCAGCAAAAAAGTTCTAGGTTTCTCACTCGAAAGATCAATTCCAAAGACATGCCACCGGTAATCAAATTCTAAGAGCGCTTCAGGGCGAAGTCTGCGCTTAGTTACAGAACTTGCGCCAGGTTTTAAATAAGTGAATGTAATCTCCCTATTTTCTTCGATTGCAGATTCAATTTCAAAGAAATTTTTATCTACGATTGGAATCTGTGGACGGACATCGAAAAAGTGTTCCTCTGAGGATTGTCCCAAGGCTTTCAACTTGAAGAGAGCTGAACCTAGCATTTTAGATTGCCCGGCATTATTCCAAGCACTAGCCGCTAAGTTCAGTAACGCCATTTCTTTAGCATCAAAAGTTACTTCCGCAGGGAAAGTAACTTCCTCTTGGCTTATTAAGTACCGAGAATCTTGATTATTACCGTCATCCCCCAGCGGTTCAAAAACGGTGATATTTATGCCATTGTCGCGAAGTATTTCTTTGTCGCGTTCAAACATCCGTTCAATGGAAGTTTTATCAGCTTTACTATTGCTGTAGGCCTCAACTACCGAGAGAATATCGTTCTTAGTTAGACCAATTTTGGTTTGAGCCAAAGCATAGACAAGATTGAGCAGTCGCTCACCTACGCTACGTTCCTCTGGCAAGATTTTCCTAGCGGACGCCCAAGATGTCGATAACGTAAATCATCGTCGAAGTTGCTGTCACATTCGCGGTACTTCCGAGTGCGGGAGGAACGATAACCATGATCCGAGAACCAGAAGTAGCACCTACTAGCGCTCGCTTCAACCCTTCGCTCATATTTGTACTACCAGCTTGTACCGTAAGAATTTCAGGCTGTCCGCTATTCCAAGTTGTGTAATTTACTTTTAGCGGCTTCTGCCACGCCCAGCTGGTGTATTTAACAACTAGCTGATCACCATCTTTAATTACACTCCCCTGCCCCTCGACCAATGTGGCGCTCATAAAATCAGCGGGAGGTGCTGCATCGAGTAAAGTCAGTCCCGGTTGACCGGTAGCGGCGAAAACTACTTGCGGGAATCCAGAAGGGAGCGTCTTCTCAATTCCGACTGATTGGGCTGGATAAATTCTTTCAATATCAGCAACAAGGATCAGAGTCTCTTCAGGTGAAAGTCCAAATAAACCTTCAGTATCACTCTGAGTTAGAGATGAAACCGGGGCTATTGTTACTGTTCTTTGACCTTCTTTTGCACATAGCAGAGAGCTGTTCAGTAACGGTGTTGAAATGTCTGTAAGTGAGGTAAGAATCGTTGACTCACCTTCTTGAAAGCCACTCTGTTCTAAAAGCAGTCCGTTGGTTGCAGCATATAGTGCGTAACGAATCTCCATTGGACGATTCACTTCTACTATTTCATTTGAGGATGAATCCTTCAGCTGGTAGACACTTCTTTGGATACCGGCGCTTTTGAAAGGTCTTGGGTACTCAATATCCGAAAGCTGTCCAAAGTTACCTGTTGTTTCGACAAGGGTAGAAAGATCTCCTGGAGCAGCACATGATGAGGTGGAAACTTTTGAATCATCGCTTTGTAGTGAGCATCCAGATAAGAAGAGGGTGCCGATACCCAAAATAGCAACCGCAGGAAGAAACTTATTCTTGGAAAAACGTGAACTGACCATTAATTGATTCTACTTTTCTTTTTTACTCAGATTCTGTTGTTACAGCGTTCGAATTCTTCACTGATTCTTGCACACTCTTCTTTAAACGTTTATAACTAACCACGCGATCTCCTAAAGCACCAGGAGTCCACGCTTCTACATCCTCGGCATCAAACTCAGTCTTGTTTTTGTGTTTAGCTGGTGGAAGTTTGGTACCTGGTGCTAGCTTTCGGGCTTGTAACAAGAAACCCGTATGAGCAACCATTCGGTGATCTGGGCGAACAGCTAAGCCTTCAACATGCCATCCGCGTATCATAACTTCTGATGCCGCAGGTTCAGTAAAACTCTCAGTGTCTCTGATAGCCTCTGCAACCCTTGAAAGCTGTGTAGCAGTTGCCACATAGCAAACTAAAACACCACCGGGTCGAAGAACACTTACAGTCGCGGATAAAAGTTCCCAGGGTTTTAATAAATCTAAAACGACTCTGTCAATTGAGTCAGCTTCAAGAACTTCAGTAATTCGTTCAGTGGCATTGCCGATAATGATTTCCCAATTGTCTAATTCTTTGCCGAAGAAAGTAATCGCATTATTTTTCGCAATTTCAGCAAATTCTTCGCGTAATTCGAAAGAATATAGAGCACCGTTTTCGCCTATGGCTCTCAATAGTGAAAGACTTAATGCGCCAGAACCGACCCCTGCTTCTAACACCCTTGCACCAGGGTAAATATCTCCAAATCCAATGATTGCCGCCGCATCCTTTGGATACACAATCGCTGCACCTCTAGGCATGGCCATTACAAAGTCTTGTAGCAGCGGTTTGAATGCCAAAAATTTCCCACCTTTAGCGGCTGTTACTACAGAGCCTTCAGGTGTTCCAACGATGTCCGCATGGTTGATTACACCCCATTGTGAATGAAAAACGCCTTCGGGTTCTAGGGTAACTGTGTACATTTTCTGTTTTGGTCCGGTTAGTTGCACACGGTCGCCATATTGAAAAACACTCAAAGAACTCACTCAATCAAGATAGCAATTCTAGACTAGAGTTATCACCTATTGAAGGAGAAAATTTTGACAATGTGGAATAAGCAAAGCCCACTGCTTATCGCGGCGTTTGCTGGTTGGAATGATGCGGGTGACGCCGCAACCAGTGCTGCAAGAAGAATCGTCAATGAATTCTCTTTGGTATCTAGACATCAATTCGATGCGGAAGACTACATCGATTATCAGTACTATCGTCCTGTTCAAAATCGAGACGATATGGGCAACATTAGTATTCAATGGCCGAGTATTGAAATATATGGACCGGCATCATCATTGGATAAACAAATCTTTGTACTTATCGGTCCTGAGCCATCGCGTTATTGGCATTCATTTATTGAAGACTTGCTCGACGTTTTAGTGGAGCTACATATTAATCGCATCTTATTTTTGGGTTCGATGCTCTCAGACGCGCCTCATACAAGGCCGTTTTTGGTTATCCCGACCACAAATAATATTGTTTTAGCCGATGAACTCGATATCGAAAAATCTAAGTATGAAGGTCCAATTGGGATTGCTAGTGCCATTGATAAAGCTGCAACTGAAGAAGATGTACTGATGATGTCTATCTGGGCGCAGATACCTCACTATGTGCACAATGCGCCGTCACCCAAAGGAATTCTGGCGCTCCTTCGAGCCTTAGAGTCGCATACAGATACTGTGTTTGAATTAAAGGAATTAGAAGACGACGCAAAAATTTGGGAAGAAGGCGTGGATATCGCCACTAGAGGCGATGAGGAACTTTCCATATACATTGACGAATTAGAAAAACAACGGGATGCCGTAGATGCCCCTGAAGCAAGTGGCGACGCAATCGCTAAAGAATTCGAGGAATTCTTAAAGAATCCCGGTAACGAGAAGGGCGATTAAAACTAGTCCAAGAACTATTCGATAAATTACGAATGGCAAAAAAGTTCTAGTTTTAATCCATTTCATCAGCATTGAGATGACTAAAAATCCAACAATAAACGCCACAAGAGTGGCAATACCTGTTTCTAATATTGAAAATGCTGGTTGTTGTGAAGTAGCCACGGAACCTAAAGCCTCTTTTAGTTCGTAGAGCCCACTTCCAAACACTGCCGGGATTGCGAGAAGGAATGACAGCTCTGCAGCTGCAACCCTGGTCAAACCGAAAGTAAGTCCGGCCGTAATTGTTGCGCCAGATCTTGATACTCCGGGTATTAGAGCTAGAGTTTGAGCCAAGCCCATTCCTATTCCTTTAGAGTAGGTAACGTTGCCAAGCTCCACCGTTTTTTTACCGAAATAATCTGCTAGCCAAAGTAATATTCCAAAAACTATAAGCATTGCCGCTGTAATCCATAATGAACGAAACTGATCACGAATAAAGCTCTGCAAGAAATAACCTGCAATACCGATTGGGATTGTGCCGATAATTACTAACCAACCAAGTTTGGCATCATGTTTCTCTTCTTCGCTTAGTTTATTTGCGCCCTTAAACTGCTTAAACCAAGCTTTAATAATTTTCCAGATCTTGCGCCAAAAGTAACAAATAACCGCCAGTTCTGTACCCAGTTGGGTGATAGCAGTAAATGTAGCACCAGGATCCTGGTGGGAAAACAGCTCACCAAAAATACGCAGATGAGCGCTTGAAGAGATTGGCAGAAATTCGGTTAACCCTTGAATCGCTCCAAGCAAGATCGCTAGTAACATCAAAACTCCAGTATCAAGTCAGTGAGAACATCTGTTCCAAACTCTAAAGCCTGCAGCGGTATTCTTTCATCAATTCCGTGGAATAATTTTGAGAAATTTAGATTCTCTGGCATCTGTAACGGCGCAAAACCGTATCCCGCGATTCCAAGTTTCTTTAGTGCTTTATTATCGGTTCCGCCACTGATCATTAGGGGAATTATTTCAGCACCCGGATCATGACGAAGTAATAATTCTTTCGCTTTTTCGGCAATTGGAGAATAAAAATTTTCTTCGAGACCAATATCTCGATTTACAAAAGAAATCTCAACCTTTGGTCCAACAAGTTCCTGAATGATGTTAATAACTTCAGTTTCCTGTCCAGGAATCGTGCGAATATCGATAGTTGCGCTAGCCACTGCCGGAATAACATTGTGTTTGTAACCAGCCGAGATGCCAGTTGGATTGCTCGTGTTCTGGAAACTTGCCGACACAACTTTTGAATGCTGTCCAAGTGCAGTCAGTAGGTCCTGCACAGATGATTCCAGATTTAAACCTAGAATTCTTTTCAATTCTGAGAACATCACTTCGGTTGTGGGGGTCAAATTTATTGGCCATTCATGGTTCGCGATTTTTGTTACTGCTTCAGAAAGAATCGAGACTGCGTTTTCTTTATGAACTAAAGATCCATGTGCTGGCTCTGCTGTTACTTTTAAATTCATCCAGATGAGCGCCTTTTCTGCTGTTTGCAATAAATACACTCGTTGGTCGTTAGCAGTAATTGAATATCCGCCTATTTCACTTATGGCAGCTTCTGCACCAGAAAAGAACTCGGGATGATTGTCAACCATGTAATGAGAACCAAAACGGCCACCCGCTTCTTCATCGGCAAAAAGCGCAAAGATAATATCTCTATTAGGTTTTCTACCGTCTTTGAAGACTCTTTCAAGAGAAGCAACCATCATGGCAACCATGTGTTTCATGTCAATCGCGCCTCTACCCCACAAGTAACCATCCCTAACAACGCCAGCAAATGGATCGACGCTCCATTCACTTGCAACTGCAGGAACAACGTCCAAATGACCATGAATAATCAAGGAGCAAGTTCAGAATTGTCGTGCCCGGGATACGAGCAATTAGGTTCGACCGACCTGGCGCTGAATCATAAATTTCTGATTCAATATTAAGGTCTTTTAGTAACGACTGCACATACTCAGCAGCTGGCCGTTCAGGGTTTGCCTTCCCTTCGCCCCAGTTACTGGTGTCGAATCTGATAAGGTCTCTTGCAATAGCTGCGGTCCGGTCTAGGTTTTCCAAATTTGCCATAATTCATGCTAATCTCTTTCTCGGTGCATGCGCGGGTGGCGGAATAGGTAGACGCGCTAGCTTGAGGTGCTAGTTCCCGAATTAGGGAGTAGGGGTTCAAATCCCCTTTCGCGCACCAGAGTAAGTGGCCTGTTGTATTTCAACCGGCCACTTTCATACTTAAAGTAACCATTTTCTCGCAGTATTTCGCGGTATGCTCTAAACATGTCTACTAGCGATATTCCAGTATCAAGAAACATAGTTACTGCCATTCCTGGGCCTAAATCAGAGGAACTTCACGAAAGACGCAAAGCGTCTGTTGCTAACGGCGCGGGTTGCGCACTCCCCGTATACATCGAACGCGCTAAAGGCGCCATTTTTGTTGATGTCGATGGTAATGCTTTCATTGATATGGGAAGCGGGATTGGTGTTACAACGGTGGGTCACGCAAATGACACCGTAGTTGAAGCAGCGAAAGCACAGCTGGAGAAATTAACTCACACGCTCTTTACAGTTACTCCTTATGAAGGTTATGTGGCTGTTGCTGAAAAGTTGGCAGAAATTACCCCGGGAAAATTTGCGAAGAAATCGATCCTTGTGAATTCGGGAGCGGAAGCGGTAGAAAATGCAGTAAAAATTGCTCGTAAATTTACCGGCAAATCTGCAATAGCAGCGCTAGACCACTCCTATCACGGTAGGACTAACCTGACGATGGCTTTGAACTATAAATCAGTTCCTTACAACCTAGGCTTTGGTCCTTTTGCCAGCGATATTTACCACGCACCAAATTCTTATCCCTACCATGACGGGCTCACCGGCGAAGAGGCGGCCAAAAACACTATTAAATATCTGGAAAAGCACATAGGTGCTGAACAGCTTGCAGCCATAATTTTCGAGCCGATTCAAGGCGAAGGCGGATTTATTGTACCGGCTGAAGGTTTTCTTCCTGCACTCCAGAAATGGGCAAATGCTAATAATGTCGTAGTTATTGCAGACGAAATACAGTCAGGAACAGCTAGAACGGGCTATTGGTATGCTTCGGAGTTCTTTGGTATTGAGCCAGACTTAGTTCTCAGTGCTAAGGGAATGGGTGGCGGACTACCGATAGCTTCTGTAACGGGTAAAGCAGAAATTATGGATTCTACAAACCCTGGCAGTTTGGGTGGAACTTTTGGTGGTAATCCTGTTGCCTGTGCTGCAGTACTTGGGGTTTACAAGGAAATTGAGGAGAAGAAACTTCTAGACCGTGCGAAGCAGATCGGTGAAAAGTTACTCAGTGTCTTCAACGAGCTAAAAGCAGAATTTGACTTTGTTGGCGATGTTCGCGGAATCGGCGCAATGGTTGCTTTGGAGTTCGTACACCCGGGCACAAAAGATCCGAATCCAGATGTAGTAAAGAAAATTGTTTCCTACGCTGCGCAGCAGGGTGTACTTCTTCTTGATGCCGGAACTTACAATAACGTTGTTCGCACACTTCCTAGTTTGGCAATCACTGATGCGCAACTAGACGATGCCCTAACCGTAATTAGAGAAGCGTTTAGTCAAGCGGTGTAATCGTGATCTCCAGAGCTAAGCTTGAGGCTGCTTTCAACGAAGAAGTTGAAAGATTTGTAAATACTCATCCCCAAAGCCTTGCTCTAGCAGGACAAGCTGCAAAACATATGCTCGGTGGCGTTCCTATGTCATGGATGCGTAAATGGCCGGGAGGATTCCCGGTTTTTGTAACATCTGCCAGTGGTTCCCATTTCGAATGTGTAGACGGAATCGATTACGTTGACTTCTGCCTTGGTGACACTGGCGCAATGGCAGGTCATTCCCCTGCAACTACAGTTAAGCGACTTGGTAATCAACTGGATCATGGATTTACATTTATGCTACCCACAGCGGACGCTATAGCAGTATCTGAAAATCTTAGTGCAAGATTCGGCTTGCCATACTGGCAATTCACTCTGACAGCAACAGACGCGAATCGTCATGCGATTCGTTACGCTCGCGCAATAACAAAGCGCCAAAAAATAGCAATTCATGATTACTGCTATCACGGTACTGTAGATGAAACATTCGCAACACTAAACGATGAAGGCAAAACCGTAACTAGACGTGGCAACATAGGCGCGCCAGTAGATGCAGCTGTTACCACAGTAGTTGTTGAATTTAATGATCTAGTTGGACTCGAAAATGCTTTTGCAACTGGTGATATAGCTGCTTTTCTTATTGAACCAGCGCTTACTAACATTGGCATTGTTCTCCCCCAGGAAGGCTATTTAGAAGGTGTTAGAGCACTCTGCGATAAGTACGGGGTGATTCTAATAGTCGATGAAACACATACATTTAGTGCCGGGATGAAGGGTTTATCAGGGCAATTAGGACTCAAAGCTGACATTTTAGTCATTGGTAAGACAATTGCTGGTGGTATACCAGCAGGTGCTTTCGGTCTTAGCGCTCAGATGGAAAATTCGATTATTAATCTAATTGATCTGGAAGACATTGATGTCGCTGGAATCGGCGGCACGCTTTCAGGAAACGCCTTATCCATGACTGCAATGAAGGTCACACTCGAAGAGGTGTTTACTGAAGAGAACTTTTCCCATATGACTAAAATGGCAACTCTTTGGACTGCTGGTGTACAAAAAGTAATTGATAAATATTCACTACCATGGCAGGTTTCTCAACTTGGTTGCAGAAGTGAGTATAGTTTTAGACCCGAAGCACCCGTTACCGGAGCAGAAGCCGCCACGGCTGATGATTTTGAGATCCAACAGTATCTGCATATTTACACACTAAATCGGGGAATACTCATGACCCCATTTCACAATATGGCTCTTATGAGTCCCAGTACCACCGTTGAAGATATTGAACTGCATGATCGTGTTTTTGAAGAATCAATCTTGCAAATTATCGAATAAAGCGACATTGCTTCTGCAGAGCAAACCGAAATTTTAAGCAGATTATGCGCTTACTTTCGCTAGCTTCTTTCTTCGGAAATATCCGAATATTTGCACACTGAGCACGAGTATCAAAGCAACAAAGAATACACCTGATGCGATCACATTGGCTTCCGCAGGGACGCCTCTGGCTGCTGCTACATACACGAACTTAGGGAAGGTCGATACTTGCCCTGAGTTGAAGTTCGTAATAATGAAGTCATCAAATGACAACGCAAAGGAAAGCAGTGCTGCGGCGACGATACCTGGAAGCAAAAGCGGGAAGGTGATTCTCCAGAAAACAGCTTGAGGTGACCCATATAGGTCCCTGCCAGCTTCTTCCAGCGCTGGGTCAAGGCTTGCAACCCTAGCTTTCACTGCAACGACCACATACGAAATACAGAACATGGTGTGAGCAATGATGATTGTAACCAGTCCTTTTTCAACGCCTGCGGCAAAGAACTGTGACGCTAAGCCTGCACCAAGAACAACTTCGGGAGTTGCCATCGGCATGAAAAGAAGTAAAGAAACGGCAGATCGGAATTTGAAACGGTATCTGACAAGTGCAACAGCGATCATCGTCCCCAAGGCAGTGGCGATGATAGTGGAAACTACCGCCACTGTAATTGAGTTTATAAAAGCGCCACAAACCTCTGCGTTATCACAAACCTTCAACCAGTTATCGAGTGTAAACCCGCGCCAAGAAATATTGGTTTTTGCAGATTCATTGAATGAAAAAATAATCGTATAAACGATTGGAATCATCATCCATATGAGAATGAGCCCAGAAACAATAATTAGTGGAAGCTGACTAGTTTTGATTTTCAAAGCAGATCCTCCGTTCCACTCCTGCGAATATATATTGAAACTGCCACCAGAATCACTGCCATCAGTGCAATTGATAGTGCAGCAGCGATTGGGAAGTTTTGTGTAATCAGGTAATTAGATTCAATGACATTACCAATCATTGCGGTGCTGGGGCTACCAAGGAACATATTGGATGCGTTGATATAGTCACCACTTGCGGGAATGAAAGTTAGCAACGTTCCTGAAACAATACCAGGCATTGAAAGTGGGATAGTTACCTTCCAGAAGTTTGTGGCAGGTTTTCCGTATAAGTCTCCAGCAGCCTCTAAATAACGAATATCTAGCCGATCCAGCGAAGTATAAATCGGCAATGTCATAAATGGAATAAACGTGTATGTGAGACCAAAGATAACCGAGAAGTCGGTTCCGTTAAGGTAATCTCCGGGGCCAAAAAGTCCTAACATGTTCAGGACACCAACCACAGGCCCAGAGTCTGCGAAAAGTTGTTTCCAAGCTAATGCGCGAAGCAAAAATGAGAAGAAGAAGGGCGCAATTACCAACATTAGTACCAGGGACTTCCACATGGGGAAATCTCTGAGTGTAACGCCCATAAGGTAGGCAAGCGGATAGCCAATAAGTAAAGCAAAAATTGTTGCTGTTATCGAATAAAAGAATGACCTGCCAATATGTGGCATGTATTCATTTATGGCTTGAACATAGTTTTCCCACTGGAATGCATAAACGAACTCTTTACCGAGTGGCCCAAATTCTGTTGCTTGAAAAGAGGTTAGCAACAATGCAATTAGCGGAACTAGAAAAAATAGCGACAGGTATGCCAAGCCCGGCAGTAGCAAGAATGGCGCTATCCAAGATCTTTTCTTTGGCGCAGCTTCTACTGGCGCAGCATTTGTTGAAAAGGCCGCGAATGCCATTACATCTCTTCTTCTATTTCTTCAATCAAGTCAGCAAGTTCTAGAGCTGCAAGAGAGGTGGTGTCATCATCACGCACAAATTTGCCTTCATCTTCAGGCATATCAGCTAAACCGAAAGTATGGTCTACTACCCAACTAAGCCAAACCTGTTGCCCAGCACCAAAGTTTTCGCTCTCCTCGAGATTCTGTGCAAAAACAGTCATGTTTCCAATACCCGGAACATCCACGAAATAGGTGGAACTGACACCCGTATAAGAAACATCAGAAATAACACCCGGACCTAAAATATTCAGATTCGCAGCATCCTTTGGTTTATTTAGATGCATATCTAATTTTTCAGGTCTAACACCGACTGTTACGGATCCTGAATGCCTCTGAGCTCTCTTGGTAGGCACTTTTACAGCTTTTCCAGAAACATCTACCGTGAAACTGTTTGCATTATTCTCAATAACTTTGCCGGAAAACAGGTTGGATTGCCCCAAGAAATTAGCGACAAAGACAGTCTGTGGGAGATCGTAAAGTTCACTGGGTGAACCCATCTGTTCAATACGTCCCTTGTTCATAACCGCGATGGTGTCTGCCATGGTCATGGCTTCTTCCTGGTCATGAGTAACGTGAACAAATGTTAACCCAACCTCGCTCTGTATTGACTTTAACTCCAACTGCATTTGGCGGCGAAGTTTTAAGTCAAGTGCACCGAGTGGTTCATCTAAGAGTAAAAGTGCAGGCCTGTTTACGACAGCCCTCGCTAGGGCCACTCGCTGTTGCTGTCCACCGGATAACTGACTGGGCTTGCGATTCGCAGCATGTTCTAGTTCAACAAGTTTCAAAACTTCCGTTGCTAGTTCAATAGCGTTAGGAATCTTCCTCCGGCGTAGACCGAAAGCCACATTCTCCAAAATAGTCATGTGCGGAAAAAGTGCATAGCTCTGGAAAACCGTGTTAACAGGTCTGCGGTAACTCTTAATGTTGGTGATGTCTTTACCACCAATAAGAATTTTTCCGGTAGTAGGTTCCTCCAGGCCAGCTACCAGCCGGAGGGTTGTGGTTTTCCCACAACCACTCGGGCCGAGTAAGGCAAAGAACGAACCTGCTGGAATCAGCAGATCCAGTTCTTGAATTGCTGTGAATCCAGGAAACCTCTTGGAAATTCCGACTAGCTCTAAATCAGCGCCAGCCTCAGCAAAGTTGCCAATCATTATGCGCCAAGCACAATCTTCTGGAACTGCTCGTTGTAACGGCTGTCTTCTTCATCAGTTAGCGACCGGAAGATGTGTGCCTGAGAAAGAGTTTCATCACTTGGGAAGATTAATTGGTTTTCAGCCACTTCTTCATCCATTTCAAGAGCGAATTCTTTCGCGCCAAGAACAGGAGTGATGTAGTTCACCCAGAGCGCTACTTCTGCAGCCACTTCAGGCTCGTAGTAGTGGTTAATCATGGTTTCGACATTCTTCTTGTGAGGAGAACCCATAGGAACCGAGAATGTGTCGGTCCATAAGGTTCCACCACTGTCAGGTAGTGCGAAAGCGTACTTATCGTATCCAAGCTCGTAGTTCATCATGGTGATGTCACCACTCCAAGCGAATGAAACAATTGCGTCTCCACGCTCTAGATCTTCAGTATAGGAGTTACCTGTAATACGGCGAACCCAGTTATCTGCAACCTTCTGCTGGAGGTAATCAATTGCGTTAGCAAACTCGTTGTCACCCCAGTTTGAAGAAATATTTACACCCTGAGCCATGAGAATAAGACCGATAGTGTCACGAAGTTCGTCAAGAACGGTTACCTTACCTTTAAGCTCAGGCTTCCAAATGTCTTCAAGACTCTTGATGCCCTGTGGAAGCGCCTCTGTGTTCCATGCAACACCGGCAAAACCACCCTGCCATGGGATGCTCTTGTTGCGGCCAGGGTCGAAGTCTGGGTTGGCAAGGTCGTCAACCAGGTTCTTCTTGTTCGGGATGTTCGCTGCGTTTAGATCTTGAACTAGTCCACCGCGTACAAGACGAGATACCATCCAGTCGGTCAAACAAAATGTGTCATACCCGGTGTCCTGGCCCAACAGAAGTTGGTCGCGAATCTTTGCAAAGAAGGTGTTATTGCCGTCAATATCTTCTTTGTAATCAACGCTGATGCCTGTCTTTTCAACAAATTGATCCAATGATGGGTGGTTAGCATCGTCGTCTTCATCAAGATAAAGAGTCCAGTTTGCCCAGGTAATGGTTTTTTGGGTATCTGAAAGGTCTTCAGCTGGAGTTAGTCCGGTATTTCCGTTAGGTTCATCAGAACCTGTAGAGCAAGCAGCAAGTGCAGCCAAAGCAGCAGCACCACCTGTACCTGCCAATAGTGTACGACGTGTTAGTTGTTGCCTTCTAGCTTTAAGAACTAGGTCCCTTACAATAGGATCCTTTGGCAACTCGCGTTGTTGTTTCATAGCAAACCCCTTCGTTTCTCTGCTAAAACCTGATATTTATATAACCACAATTTTTTCGATTTATTACATTCTTGAGCATAAGTTGATTTCTGAAAACAATAATTAGCATATTTTGCTAATTTGTAATAGAAACCCTATTCGCCGAAATAACTCATCACATGCTTGATACGTGTGTAGTCGTCGAACGAATATGCTGAGAGATCTTTTCCATAGCCAGAATGCTTGAACCCGCCGTGAGGCATCTCCGCCACTATTGGAATATGAGTGTTCACCCAGGTGCAACCAAAATCAAGCAATCTGGTCATACGCAATGCTCGACCGTGGTTTTGTGTCCAAACAGACGCGGCAAGACCGTAGTTGACTCCATTTGCTTTGCTCAGAGCTTCTGCTTCGGTTTCAAAGGTCTGCACTGTAATCACTGGACCAAAGATTTCTTGTTGGATGACCCGATCATCCTGTTGCACATTGTCTAGCACAGTCGCTTCAATGAAGTAACCAGCACGTTTCACTTGTGTTCCGCCAACTACCACATCAATGTGTGATGGCAGATCATCAAAGAAACCTAAGACTCTTGAATACTGGTCTTGATTATTCACCGGCCCGAAAAGAATACCCTCTTCAAGCGGTGCACCAGTTTTTGCATTTTCCTTTATCCACTTGGACATTTCAGATACAAACTCGTCATGAACCTGTTTCTGCACTAGAACACGCGTTGCTGCAGTGCAGTCTTGTCCTGCATTGAAGTATCCAGCTGCTCCAATTCCAGCGACTGCTGCAGGTATGTCTGCGTCGTCAAATACGATAACCGGTGCTTTACCCCCAAGTTCTAAGTGAAGTCTCTTTAGGTCGGCAGAAGCTGCAATGGCAACTTCCATGCCTGCACGAACCGAACCGGTTACCGAAATTAGACTGGGTGCCGGATGATTGACCATAGCTCTACCTGTATCTCTGTCACCAACTATTACGTTCAGAACACCCGGTGGTAGAAATTCGGCAGCAATTTCAGCGAGTAGCAAAGTAGATTGTGGAGTTGTTTCAGACGGTTTTAGTACGGTTGTGTTTCCCGCAGCGATTGCTGGAGCAAATTTCCAAACTGCCATATTGAGCGGATAGTTCCATGGAGCCACCTGAGCGACAACGCCTATAGGTTCACGGCGAATATAGGAAGTATGTTCTGGCATGTACTCCCCTGCACTTTTACCTTCAAGGTTTCTTGCTGCACCTGCAAAAAATCTGATTTGGTCAACCGACAAAAGAATTTCATCTTCGACAAGCGTTGTTCGAGGTTTTCCAGTGTCTTGTGATTCAAGATCCGCAAATTCGTCAGCGCGTCTTTCCATTTCATCTGCGATACGGAAAAGCGCAAGTTGGCGCTCACCAGGTGTTGAATCCCGCCACCCATCAAAGGCACTGCTGGCTGCAGTAAATGCCAAATCGACATCTTCAGCAGTACTAATGCCAGCAGTTCCATAAACCTTCTCGGAAGCCGGATCAATTAGATCAAGTGAATCACCAGCAGCATCGCTGTATTTTCCATTGATAAAGTTTTGAAGTTTCTTTGCCATGTGTAGAGCATACTCATAACCTATAAAAAATTGTAAAACACTGCGAAATTAGTTGTCTTTAAGTAAAAACACCACGATATGACTTGCAAAGCGGTGTTTATAGTGCGACACTTGCAGCATGGCTATAAAAAGTCGCCCAGTAAACATTGATGAGATTTCTAAACAGATCATCAGTGAGTTGCAGGTTGACGGCCGCAAATCCTATACAGACATAGGAAAGTCCGTTGGGCTCAGCGAAGCAGCTGTGCGCCAACGCATCCAGAGGCTAACTGATCAAGGTGTACTGCAGGTAGTTGCTGTAACTGACCCATTGCAACTTGGCTTTGCTCGTCAAGCCATGATTGGTGTTCGCGTCTCTGGTAATGCAATCACTATCGCAGAACAGCTCGGTAAAATCCCCCAAGTCACCTATGTGGTTTTGGTGGCCGGGGATTTCGACATTCTGCTTGAGGTTGTTTGTCAAAACGATGACGAGCTAATGCGAATCATCCACGAAACGATTCGTGGTTATGAAGGGGTACTCTCCACTGAGAGTTTCGTATATCTGAAACTTGCTAAACAGCAATACAACTGGGGAACAAGATAACAAATGGAATACAGTACAAATCAATTAAAAGAGATGGCGAAAGATCATCTCTGGTTACACTTCGGTAGACAATCTGAAGTAAATAAAGGCAACATGCCGATCATCGTTAAAGGTGACGGCCATCACATCTGGGATTCAGACGGAAACAAATATTTCGATGGTCTTAGCGGTCTATTTGTAGTGAATGCCGGACACGGTAGAAAATCAATTGCTGAAGTAGCAGCTAAACAAACAGAACAGTTAGGATTTTTCCCGCTCTGGTCTTATGCGCATCCTGCAGCAATCGAGTTAGCCGATAAGCTAGCCGACTATGCACCAGGCGATCTGAACAAGGTATTTTTCGCTACCGGTGGTGGCGAGGCTGTTGAGACTGCATTCAAGCTTTCTAAGCAGTATTGGAAGCTAAAGGGCAAACCAACGAAATTCAAGGTAATTTCAAGAAACATTGCCTACCACGGCACACCACAGGGAGCTTTGGCAGTAACCGGTATCCCAGGTATTCGCGCTCCTTTTGAACCAATTACGCCAGGTGGGGTGAAAGTACCTAACACAAACTGGTATCGCGCTGAAGAAGCAGGATTCCTTGGCGATTCTTATGAACAGTATGGCCGATGGGCAGCAGACCGTTTTGAACAAGCAATCCTGCAAGAAGGGCCAGAGACTGTCGCAGCAATTTTTGTCGAACCAATTCAGAACTCTGGAGGTTGCTTCACCCCACCTCCCGGATATTTCGAGCGACTTCGTGAAATTTGTGACGAATACGAAGTATTACTTGTGAGCGACGAAGTTATCTGCGCTTTTGGTCGCGTAGGTGAAATATTTGCTTGTAATCACTATGGATTTGTTCCAGACATGATTACTTGTGCAAAGGGTATTACCAGCGGTTACGCACCACTTGCAGCAACAATCATCTCAGATCGCATCTATGAACCGTTTACAGAAGGAACAACTTCCTTCATGCATGGATACACCTTTGGTGGCCATCCGGTTAGCTCTGCCGTTGCGCTTGAGAATTTGCGAATCTTTGAAGACGAGAAACTCCTAGACAATGTCAGGACTAACTCACCAAAATTCCGGAAGACTCTTGAAAAACTACTTGACCTTCCAATTGTTGGCGATGTCCGAGGCGATGGATACTTCTTTGGTATCGAGCTAGTAAAGGATAAAGAAACTAAAGAAACTTTCAATGATGCCGAATCTGAAAAATTACTTCGAGGATTCTTGTCACAGGCACTGTTTAAGGAAGGCCTGTACTGTCGCGCAGATGACCGTGGAGACCCTGTAATTCAACTCGCGCCGCCACTAACCATTGGAGAGCAAGAATTCGATGAGTTGGAAGCAATTATTCGCAAGGTGCTAACAGAAGCCATGACTAAAATCTAAACTCTTCATTATGGACTTTAGGTATTTATGACATTTCACAGATATGTAGCGCTTGGTGACTCATTCACAGAAGGCGTTGGGGACCCGGATGAAACCAGACCCAACGGCCTTCGTGGATGGGCGGATCGAGTTGCAGAGCAACTTGCTAAAAACAATCCTGATTTTGGGTATGCCAATCTTGCAATTCGAGGCAGGCTACTGCAGCAGGTAATTGATGAGCAGGTTGAGGAAGCACTCGCGCTAAACCCTGATCTAATAACTATTTCCGCCGGTGGTAATGACACCATTCGTCCAGGTGCGAACCCTGACAACATCGCTGCCAAGTTAGGAGAAGCACTTGAACGACTTCGATCTGGCGGCGCTACTGTAGTCGTATTTACAGGGGTGGACGTAGGATTTTCTAAAGTTTTTTCAAGAATTCGCGGTCTAGTTGCTATTCAGAATGAAAACATTCGACTTGAGGCTGCCCGCACTGGTGCAATCGTTGCAGATCTTTGGGCACTGAAATCAATCCAGAATCCAAAAATGTGGGATGAAGACCGATTGCACCTAGCTCCGCTGGGTCATCAAGCGGTCGCAGCCATGGTTTTAAGAACTCTAGGTGTACCGCACGACTTAGAGGATCCTGAGCCGCCAGCTGTGCAGCCGCTCCCCTGGCGGAAAGAGAAAATGGAAGATATTGCTTGGGCGAAAGATCATCTTTTCCCCTGGGTAATGCGTCGCATCAGACACCAATCAAGTGGCGACAATGTTTCACCAAAACTCCCAACACCAGTACCACCTTTGCCACCAAGCACAGATGAATGATTTAGTTATTCACTAAATTATCTATGGCAGTAGCAACTTCTTCGAATGCTTCGTAATGAGCTAAATGGCCAACTTCGTCTAGGACAATTAATTTAGCGTCTGGAAATAAACCAGCCAAACGTTCTTGCATCGGAATTGGACCAATTACATCCAAAGCCCCCGCAATAATTAGTGTGGGGGTATCGATGTTTGGAGCTTGTTTTGCAACATCATTGCTGATACTTACGCGGTAGGACTGTAAGAGCTTCTTTCTGGTGTCAAAATTGCTGAAGTACTCGTGGTGCTGCGCATGTATCCACTTACGCACCTCTTTGTCTTTAGTTTTAGCTAAACCAGAACTCATAATTTGCACCATTAACGGATGTTTCAAAAGCCACGATCCCAGCGGTTCAAACACCCAGCCACTAAATGAAAAATAGGCGTTTGTGATCATGTTCATAAATTTGTCTGAGCCTTCTAGAGCTGGCTGTGGAATTGGATTAATCAAAACTAAATGTTTGGCTTTCATGCCGTGACCAAAAGCAAAAGAAGAAATAATAGTTCCGAATGAGTGCCCCAAAATCAACGCCTTATGTTCTGGGTCTATCAGATCACGAAAGTTATTCAGCCAAGCAGCAAGATTCTCGATCGTGTGGTCGACATTCAAGTCTGTAGATTCGCCGAAACCCGGAAGATCTGGAATATAGACGTCCCAATCTGGAAGTGCATAAGCAAACGGTTCTAACCCGTGATGATCGCCACGATATCCGTGCAACATAATGATCTTGTTCTTTGAATCCGGTTTCCCGTATCTCCAATATGCTGTTTTACCAAATGAGGTTTCTTGAATCTGCTTTGTAGAAACTAATTGAGATAGGTCAGGAATTTTCATTAATTCGAGTTTACTCAAGAAGACTGCCGTAGGCTTTGCTTATGGACGCCGATGCAGAAATTCCTCAGTGGGTAAACAATATTGCAGTTTTTGATACCGAAACAACAGGTATAGACACACGCCAATCAAGAATCGTGACTGCGAGCATAGCCACACTGAATAAATCTGGGGAAGTAACAAGCAAACAGCAGTGGTTAGTGAACCCTGGTATCCCAATACCGCCACAAGCCACTGCTGTTCATGGCATTACTGACGAAATAGCGCTCCGTAACGGTGCTGATGCTAAAACTTCAGTGACAGAGATTATTAATTCTCTTCAGGGGCTATTTTCCGCGGGGATACCTGTTGTTGTTTATAACGCTCCTTATGATCTCTCTCTGCTGCGATATGAAGCTCTGAGACATGATTTAGACCCAATTACTAATCCAAAACCGGTTATTGATCCCCTAGTAATCGATAAACAAGTTGACCGCTATCGAAAAGGTAAACGCACTCTTGAAATTACTGCGGCGCACTATGGAATCCCACTAGGCGAGGATGCTCACGAATCGTTGGCAGATGCGGTTGCGGCTGGGAGAATCGCTCAAGCAATTGCCAATAAATTTGCTGGCCAGCTTCCAGTAACAGTTCAAGAGTTGCATGATGCACAAATCCATTGGGCTGCCGCTCAGGAAGAGAACTTCCAGATGTGGCTTAAGTCTCAGGGCAAAGAACCAAGCTTTAAACAAAACAGGACCTGGCCTTTATAGTCAGATCCTGTAAAGAATCACCTGAGCGGTGATTAGGCTTATCTACTTCGAGCCACCAAAGCCCTGGAAGCGCTGGTTGAACTTTTCAACACGACCAGCTGAGTCAAGAATTCTCTGCTTACCTGTGTAAAACGGGTGTGATGCAGAAGAAATTTCAACGTCGATAACAGGATAAGTGTTGCCGTCTTCCCACTCGATAGTCTTATCTGAAGACTTGGTGGAACGGGTCAAAAAGGCTTCGCCGCTTGATAGATCACGAAATACCACAGCAGTGTACTCTGGGTGAATTTCGGCTTTCATTATTCTCCTAAAAAACTTTAGTTTTGCCTTGGTATATATAAACCTAGGCAACCGCTCTATATTAGCAGAATTATTTCGAACGTGCCCAGAAACGACCATCCGTTTCGGTAAGAATTAGTTCTCGATCATAAAGGGCAGAAAGATTATCTGCAGTAATAGTTTCAGAAATTTCCCCTGCTTTTAGAATCTTTCCGTCCTTCAAAAGAAGCGCGTGCGTAAAACCTTTAGGAATCTCTTCCACATGGTGAGTAATTATGATCATTGCCGGTGAAGTTGGAGACACAGCATATCCGGTAAGTAGGTTCAAAAACTGCTCTCTGGCACCTAGGTCTAAACTCGCTGCCGGTTCGTCAAGCAATAACAATTCTGGGTCGCTGATTACTGCACGAGCAATCTGAGTGCGTTTTCTCTCACCATCACTCAAAGTTCCAAAGGTGCGATCTGCTAGATCTGAAAGCTCCCACTCTGAAAGCACTCTGCGCATCCTCTTTAAGTCAATTTCTTCATATTGCTCACGCCAACGTCCTGAAACACCCCAAACAGCAGTCAAAACCGCGTCGGCTACTGTTTCATTATTTGGAATACGCCTGGCAGCCTGGGTGCCCGCAAACCCTATCCGGGTGCGTAGCTGGGTAATGTCTACTCGTCCAAGTAATTTTCCGAGAATTTGCACAGTGCCTGTTGAAGGGTAAAGCATTGTGGCAGCTAAAGAAAGCAAAGTGGTTTTACCTGCGCCATTGGGACCAAGAATAACCCAGCGCTGATTGGAGGTGACTTCCCAATTTATATCTGACAAAATCGGGTTCCCATTTCGCCTTACCGTTACGTCCGAAAACTGTAAAACATCTGCCATGCTATTCAGCCTAATTCTTAATAACCGTGTTCTTAGACTGCCTTGCCGATAAGCTCGGCGGAAATGCCATATTCTGAAAGGGTGAGTCGAAACAATAAACCTTTTCTCGTGGTTATGGATGTTGATTCGACGCTCATTAATGAAGAAGTCATCGAACTACTTGCAGATTTAGCTGGCATGAGAACAGAAATTGCCTCGATTACTGAAAAGGCAATGCAAGGTGAAATAGAATTTACAGAAAGTCTCAAGATGCGAGTTTCCTTGCTTAAAGGTTTAGCTCCCGAATGTCACAGCAGGGTTCTTAGCCAGATTTCTTTGACTCAAGGTGCCGAAAAACTAGTGAATGCAGTTAAGAATGCTGGCGGCTACCTTGGCCTAGTTTCTGGCGGATTTATTGAAGTAATAAAGCCCCTTATTAAAGGTTTAGACATAGACTTCTGTGCGGCAAATCAGCTGGAAATATCTGAAGGTTTTCTCACAGGGAAAACTACAGGTGAAGTTATTGACCGTGCCGGTAAGGCAAAAGCACTAAAGAATTGGGCAAATCAACTGAAAATACCAATATCTCAAACAATCGCTATCGGAGACGGAGCTAACGATATCGAAATGTTTGCAGCTGCAGGCCTTTCCATAGCTTTCAATGCAAAGCCTTTGGCTCGTAAAGCTGCCCACTTAGTGATCGATAATCGTGATTTATCGCAGATTATTTCAGTCTTAGGAATTTGAAGTATCTAAATAGATATCCGACCTAATGGCCCATCCCCAAGCCACCATCAACAGGAATTACTGCACCAGAAATATAGGCAGCATCATCGCTGGCCAACCAGGTAACAACCTTTGCAACCTCTTCCGGTGTAGCGAATCTGCCCGCTGGGATATTTGAAAGGTAAGTTTTCTTCTGATCTTCGGGTAATACAGCCGTCATTTCGGTATCTATGAATCCTGGTGCCACAACGTTTGCGGTTACTCCCCTGCCACCAAGTTCACGAGTAAGCGATCTGGCCATGCCCACTAGCCCTGATTTTGATGCAGAATAGTTGATTTGACCGGCACTGCCATAAAGCCCAACAACGGAAGAAATAAATATAACCCGACCCCAGCGACTTTTCACCAATCCTCTAGTAGCCTGCTTAAGCACACGGAATGCCCCGGTAAGGTTTGTATCAATTACGTCGATAAAGTCTTCGTCAGAAATTCTTAGGAGCAGGTTGTCTTTGGTGATTCCAGCATTTGCGACCAAAATCTGCACTGTACCGAGTTTTTCTTCAATCTCTTGAAAGGCCTTAGCGATTGACTCGCTGTCTCTGACATCCGCTTTAACAGCAAGTGCACCTTCAGGTCCGCTACCGTCTCTTGAAGTAATTGCCACAGGGTATCCCCGAGTTAGAAATTCTTGAGCAATTGCTAAACCTATTCCACGATTGCCACCAGTTACCAAAACTACTCTGTTTTCCATTTATCCTCCGTTATTCAAGCCTAGTGGCGCTTAAGCTAGAGGTAATGAAAAAGCAGAAAATCACTATCTCGAGTCTTCAAGCAAAGGCTGAAGATCATGACAGAAGAAAACGTGATTACCTGATTGCAATGTGCATTCGGGTTATCTGCATCTTGGTAATTCCTTTTGTGCACGGTTGGTGGATGATTATTCCAGCTCTAGGAGCAATCTTCATTCCCTACTTTGCTGTTATCGTCGCGAATGTTGCAACCTTGCCAGCGAAAAATAATTTGATACCACATGAGATAGAAGCAAGCCGCAAGGATTCACAATCTAATGACTAGTTCTTTGAAATATGGATTTATAAAAGAACCAAGATGGATTGGCTTAGCAGTTTTATTAGCAATGATTGCGGTTGGTTGTGTTGCTTTCGGAATTTGGCAGTTTGACCGTAGAGCAGAAGCCGCACAAAAAATTGAATTGTTGGAAGCGAACTGGGATGCACCGGCTAAAAGTTGGGACGCATTCTTCACCGTTCCGGAAACCGGAGAAAGCAATGCAACGCAAGAATGGTACGACCAATACCGTTGGCAATCAGTAACTTTGCAAGGACAATTCGATTACGAATCAGCAGTTACCGTACGTAACAGATTCCAGTTTGGTGAAATGGGCAAGATTTGGTTGGTTCCATTTACCAGTAACGAAGGCATAGTTTGGGTTGATCGTGGATGGTTATACCCCGATGATGCGATTCCATACAACGGCCCTGGACAGAACGTAACAGTGGTCATCCGCGCAACACCGATAGAACCTAAAATTCCCGGTAGAGATGACATTCCAGCCAGCGGAACAGAACCAGCTAGTTTGGCGAGTATTCACACGGAAGCACTTTCTGAAGTACCTGACGCAATAAATTCAATGTATTTTGAACTTGTTTCAGAGAATCCTGCTGCCGCAACGGGCACAGCTTTAGCTAAACCAGAACTTGACGAAGGCCCCCATTTGTCATATGCCCTGCAATGGTTCGTCTTTGCATTAATGGCGATATTTGGTTATTTCTGGTTAGTGAGAAATGAGGCTAAAGCACTGGCTGCAATAGACGAAGCTCATCAAGTTCTTGAACCTGAAATACAGGATGTGCAAAAAGAGCTACAAAACCGCTACGGAAGATAATATTTTTCTAATCGACTCAAAACCGAATCTTTAAGAAAGTGAGATCAATTCTAGATACTCATCATTCCAGATATCTTCTTGACCGTCTGGCATGATTAGTACCCTTTCAGGGTTAAGAGCAGCAACTGCTCCCTCATCGTGACTCACCAGGACGATTGCACCCTCAAAAGTAGCTAGAGCGTTGAGTATCTCCTCACGCGAAGCTGGATCTAGGTTGTTCGTAGGCTCGTCAAGTAGCAGCACATTTGCTCCGGAAACAACAATTTTGGCTAACGCTAAACGAGTTTTTTCACCACCGGACAAAACTCCAGCAGGTTTCTCAACATCGTCACCTACAAAAAGAAAAGACCCGAGAATATTACGAGCTTCTTGAACACTGACATCACCGGCACCGGCGAGCATGTTTTCAAGCACCGAACGATTAACGTCAAGTGTTTCGTGTTCCTGGGCGTAGTAACCTATTTTTAGACCGTGTCCGGGCACTATTCTTCCGCTATCCGGCTCATCAATCTGAGCAAGTATACGTAGCAACGTTGTCTTGCCGGCACCGTTTAGTCCAATAATTACGACTTTGCTCCCTCTATCAATTGCGAGATCAACAGCAGTAAAAACTTCTAAAGAACCGTAACTTTTCGATAGACCGGATGCAGAAAGTGGCGTGCGCCCACATGGCGCTGGTTTTGGAAATCGTAGGGCAGCCACTCTATCTTTGACTCTCACATCTTCAAGATTGCCGAGTAATTTCTCTGCGCGAGCTCGCATTTGATGAGCCGCTGCCGCTTTGCTAGCTTTAGCACCGAATCTATCTGCTTGCTTGAAAAGCGCACTTGCCTGCTTTTCGGCCACTGCACGTTCTCTTTTACGCCTTTCGGCATCCACTTCGCGCTGCTTTAAATACTTGTCCCAAGACATATTGTAGATATCGATTGTTTGCCTATTTGCATCAAGATAGAACACACGGTTAACCGTTTCTGCAACTAGATCTCGATCGTGACTGATAACGATAAAACCACCAGAATAATTTTTTAGGAAATTACGAAGCCAAACAATCGAATCGGCGTCAAGATGGTTGGTTGGTTCGTCAAGAATAAGTAATTCTGCATCTGAAAAGAGGATACGCGCAAGTTCGATTCTGCGCCTCTGACCACCCGAAAGTGTCTTAAGCGGCTGAGATAGGACTCTTTCAGTAAGACCGAGGTTTAAAGCGATTGCACTCGCATGGCTAGTTGATGCATACCCACCTTTTACTTGGAACTCTGCTTCTAGTCGAGCAAACCTTTTCATCGCCTTATCGTGCAATTGTGGATCAGCCATTTCATTGGCTGATCGTTGCATATCTTCATTTATTTGCCCAAGACCTCGCGCATCCAATATCCGCGTCAGTGCAATTTCTTCAAGATTTCCACTTCGCGGATCTTGGGGAAGGTAACCAATCTCCCCGCTCTTGGTAATTGTTCCGTGTGCAGAGAGAAACTCGCCATTGATCACTCTGGTGAGTGTTGTTTTGCCGGCACCATTTCGCCCAACTAAACCAACTTTGTCTCCCTTATTTACGGTGAAAGACACCTCAGACATCAGGACTCTAGCCCCGACTCTAATTTCGAGGTCGTTTACATTTAGCACTAAAAGATTTTAGATAGCGAAACCGAGTGCGCGCATCATTTCACGCCCATCATCGGTAATCTTTTCTGGACCCCATGGAGGCATCCAAACCCAGGTGATTCGAAAAGCATCTACAATTCCGTCGAGAGCATTCGCTGTATCATCTTCAATTACGTCTGTGAGCGGGCAACCGGCGCTAGTTAGCGTCATAGAAATCACTAAGGCATCTTGATCTTCGTCCCAACCTAGATCGTAAATTAGTCCGAGATCGACAATATTGATGCCTAGCTCTGGGTCAACGACATCCTTTAAAGCTTCGTAGACTTCGTCTTCTTTGCTTGGTGATAATGAAATAACTGCCATTTAAACTCCAGAAGTACTGCTATAACGATCGTAGCCCTCTTCTTCGAGTCTGTCAGCTAATTCTTTTCCGCCCTGGTCCGCAACTCTACCGTCAACGAAAACGTGAACAAAGTCAGGTTCGATGTACTTGAGAATACGAGTGTAGTGAGTGATAAGCAGAACGCCAAGATTCAAATCTTGGTGAGCCTTGTTTACCCCCTCAGAAACAATTTTTAGTGCGTCAACGTCTAGACCGGAGTCTGTTTCGTCGAGAACAGCAA
Source organism: Microbacteriaceae bacterium (assembly GCA_019639055.1). Classification (GTDB taxonomy): domain Bacteria; phylum Actinomycetota; class Actinomycetes; order Actinomycetales; family Microbacteriaceae; genus JAHBSP01. Next base: position 139,125 of record JAHBSP010000001.1, read on the forward strand.
ACTTTGGTCGAAGAAGCTGCAACTGCAAAATCTCATTACGCTTCTTCTCGCCACCAGAAAAACCCTCGTTTACGTTACGGTCAGCAAAAGATGGATCCATACGAAGACCATCCATCGCTTCACGGACGTTCTTAATCCATCCACGAATCTGCGGAGCTTCGCCGTCAATAGCTGTTTTGGCGGTGCGTAGAAAGTTGCTGTTTGTAACACCCGGAACTTCTACCGGATATTGCATTGCTAGGAATAGACCCGCTTTTGCTCGTTCATCTACAGTCATTGCCAAAACATCCTCACCGTCAAGCAAGACGCTGCCACCTGTGATTTCATATTTAGGGTGGCCGGCGATTGAGTAAGCCAGTGTGGACTTTCCGGAACCGTTAGGACCCATTACAGCATGGATTTCACCACTGTTGATGGTTAGATCTACACCTTTTAGGATTTGACGCACACCCTGATCGGTGGATACTTCCACGTGTAGGTCACGAATTTCAAGTTTCGACATTAATTTTCTCCTGCTTTAGCATCTACCGAAACTGTGATTTCGGGATCAATATAAATTTCGTCATTGTCTATTTCGACTTCATAAACCGGTACAGGTTCATAAGCCGGAAGATTAAGTGGTTCACCGGTGAGTAGAGAAAACCTTGAACCGTGGGCCCAGCATTCAAGTGTTTCGTCTTCAGCAAAACCTTCGGAAAGCGAAATTTCACCTCGTGGGTGAGAGAGTCGCCTATCGCGTGCACAACACCCAAAGAGTTCTTCACTACCGCCATCGACGTCCGTCAAGTACGACTCTTCTTGGCTGATTTACACCAAGCTCATCATTTTGCAGACGTAGTAGCTCATGCGTATGCACCAGCTTCTAACTCTTTATCAATAGTTTTGAAAGTTTCTTGAAGTTCTGAAGATGAAGCTTTTGCACAATTTCCTGAAGGAAACCAATAACAACCAATCGTCTAGCTTCAAGTTCAGAAATCCCATGACCGCCCTGAAGAACAGTTGTTCATCATCGAAACGCCCGGTTGCAGAAGCGTGTCCGGCACCTTCAATATTCCCACTCTCAATTTCAAGGTTAGGAACAGAGTATGCTCTAGCGCCATCTGTTAGAACCAAGTTGCGGTTAGCCTCATAAGAATCTGTACCAATAGCTTCTGGGCCAATTAGCACATCACCAATCCAGACACTACGGGCGCTTTCTCCCTGCAAAGCCCCTTTATAGAGGACGTTGCCTTTAGTGTGAGGACCCTTATGGTACATGTACACTTGGCTTTCCAAATGTTGACCAGCGTCTGCATAACTTAGGCCGAAGATTTCAGCCTCAGAACCAGATCCGGTTAGTTCAATACTCGGATTGACTTGACTACTTTGCCGCTAAAGTTAATAACAAAGTGACGCAGATGCGCATCCTTCTCAACAGTAGCTTGCGATTAGACAGATGAATTGCTTCATCATCCCAACGCTGTAAGGCGATAAGGGTTTGCCCTGACCTTGCTCAGAATTTCTACGTTTTCGCTCAGGTTTGCGCGACCCTTGTGGTCAAGTACAACAATTGCATTTGAATTAGGACCAGCCTCAATCACGATATGGGCGAAACTACGTTCATTAGAACCAGTAATTTCTACCCAAATAGGTTCAGAAACCTCTTCATTCTCAGGAATCTGTACTAGGAACCCATCCTTGTCCGCGTTCCAGGTAAGTACACCGGGGCGGTCTTCCGGTTTGAAGAAACTTCCACGAATCTTTGAACCAATGGGGGCTTCACCGATATAGTTCGCAGCATTTCCGGAAACGGTAAAATCCGGAACTGAAATAGAATCACCGCTCAAATCAGCAAGTAAAGGCTTTATCGTTTGCAGGGGTGAGAGTCTCCAGTTCACTTCCTGCCCCGAAGGCATACTAAAATCAGCAATTTCAAACGATGTTGGCCGCTCTGAGCGAGTCTGGATCGGCACACCGTAACCATGAGAGTGCGCTTCAGATCCGGGCACGGCAGTAGTAGCGTTTACGACTTCAGTCATGGCTAACCGACCGAGCCTTCCATACCCATCTCAATGAGTTTGTTCAGTTCCATTGCGTATTCCATGGGAAGTTCTTTAGCAATTGGTTCGATGAATCCACGCACGATCATCGCCATTGCTTCCTCCTCAGTAATACCGCGGCTCATTAGGTAGAAGAGTTGATCTTTCACCAACTTTGAAACTGTTGCTTGTGACCGTTAAATGTCATCCACGCGGATATCGATTGCAGGGTAAGTGTCTGAGCGAGAAATATCGTCTACAAGAAGAGCATCACAGCGAACAGTGTTTGCACTGTGATGAGCCTTAGCATCAACCAAAACTTCACCGCGGTAACCCGCGCGGCCCCCACCTCTGGCAATCGATTTAGAAACAATCGATGACTGAGTGTAAGGAGCAAGATGAATCATCTTGGCACCGGCATCCTGGTGTTGCCCAGGACCAGCGAATGCAACCGAAAGCGTTTCTCCCTTTGCATGCTCACCAGCTAAGTAAATTGATGGATACTTCATAGTGACTTTAGAACCGATGTTTCCGTCGATCCACTCCATTGTTGCGCCCTCATGCGCAACCGCACGCTTAGTTACCAGGTTGTAGACGTTTGTAGACCAGTTCTGAATGGTTGTGTAACGAACACGAGCATTCTTCTTCACGATGATTTCAACAACAGCAGAGTGAAGCGAATCGGATTTGTAAATCGGTGCGGTGCAACCTTCAATGTAGTGAACGTATGAACCTCATCAGCGATAATCAGAGTGCGCTCGAACTGCCCCATGTTTTCGGCGTTAATGCGGAAATACGCCTGTAAAGGAATTTCAACATGAACACCCGGTGGAACATATACAAAAGATCCTCCGGACCATACTGCAGTGTTTAGTGCTGCAAATTTATTGTCGCCGGCTGGGATGATTGTGCCGAAATATTCTTCGAAAAATTCAGGATGTTCACGAAGCGCAGTGTCAGTGTCTAGGAAAATAACACCCTGCTTTTCGAGTTCCTCGTTAATCTGATGGTAAACAACCTCAGATTCATACTGCGCCGCTACTCCAGCAACAAGACGCTGTCTTTCAGCCTCAGGGACACCTAGGCGCTCATAAGTATTGCGAATCTCTTCGGGAAGTTCTTCCCAAGAATTTGCTTGACGTTCTGTTGAGCGCACAAAATACTTAATTTGATCAAAATCGATTTCACTGAGATCCGCACCCCAAGTCTGCATTGGTTTGCGTTTAAAAATCTCCAGGGCTTTTAATCGGTTTTTGCGCATCCATTCCGACTCATTTTTCATATCGGAAATGTTGCTAACAACTTCTTCGGATAAACCTCGTTTGGCCTCTTCCCCTGCTGGGTCTTTATCGTGCCAACCGAACTCATATTGACCCAAACCCTCTAGTTCAGGGCGATCAATAAGAATCTCTGCCATTACAACCTCAATCACTTAGACGGCATAAAGCGTTTTCGCCTAACTCAGTTCGTCAGTCGTAGACTAAACAAAGACTTGCATTACGCAGAGCGAAACAAGCGCTTTACTCCTCAAGTTTAGCCCGAAATATCAGAAAAGTCAGGAATCTTAATGGCTATTCACAGAATAGACTCGAAAGCCCCAGCGGCAGCGCATTTGGCAGCATGGTTGAACCTCGTCGGAAACACCCTGATTATCGGCACAGGTGGTGCAGTAAGACTCACCGGTTCAGGTTTAGGATGCCCAAATTGGCCAACTTGCACTCCAGAGTCTTGGATACCAACCGAAGAACTCAGTTACCACTCACTCATAGAATTCGGAAACCGTCTAATGAGTCCGGTACTAGTGATTCTGGCAATTTTCGCTTTTGTTGTGACTTGGAAACTACGGCACGATAGAAAAGATTCGTTCGTTCACGCATTACTTATCGGTTTCGGTGTGTTGCTGTATACCGTCGGTGGAATAACCGTTGGATTCCCTGTTTAACTCTGTGGATTGTTGGCTTACTATTTAGCTCCATCACACTTGTAGGGAATTTCGGCCAGTTTTGTAATCAGAGTTGAGATTACGGAACAAATCGCGTGATTGCACTTCCTAAACTTGGATTAATACTTACCCATATCGCGAGTCTGCTTCTTTTTATAGTCGTCGTTTTAGGGGTAATCACAACAGGTTCTGGCCCTCACTCGGGTGATAAAGACATCCCCAACAGTGGACTTAACTGGGATTTCTTAGCTCACACGCACGCTAACTTTAGCTACGCGTTAGTGGCAATTACTTTAGCGCTGATAATAATTGGAGTTGTTGCTAAGAATCGCCGATACCTCATTTGGAGTTTGGCATTCTTCACCGCGCTTGCCGTTCAAGCAGTAGTAGGAATCATCCAAGCACGCATCGGCATTCCACCACTTCTAGTTGGAATTCACATGGTGCTGGCAGCAATTCTGGTAGCGGTAATGGTAGCCCTAGTTTATTCGACTAAAAAGGCACCACAGCATCCACAGCAATAGCGATAAAGAGAACGGTCAGATAACTGATTGACCCATGGAATACCCGCATAGCTCCTGATTTAGCTGCTTTAGAAAACGCTAAAAGATAGAGTCTGTGTGCTTCATAGAGGAACCAAATACCTGAAAGAATAGCCACAGTTGAATAGATGATTCCCATCTGCCCAACCGGTATCAGCACAATGGCGCTAATCACCATGGCCCAGGAATAGAGAATTATCTGCAAACCAACAGTGGTGCGATTGCGGACGACCGGAAGCATTGGTACATCTACCGCTTCATAATCTTCACGGTATTTGATTGCTAAAGGCCAATAGTGGGGTGGTGTCCAAAGGAAAATAATCAAAAACATGATCCAAGCAGCAGGCTCAACAGTTCCCGTAACAGCAGCCCAACCGATAACTACTGGGAAACACCCGGCGATACCGCCCCAGACAATGTTTTGTGCAGTCCTACGCTTCAAAATCAGTGAGTAGATCACCACGTAAAAGAAAATCGCAGCTGCTGCAAGTGCCGCTGCTACCCAGTTAGTGAAAATCAAGAAAATTGCAATGGATAACGCGGTTAAAACTGCACCAAAAACTAATGCTTCGCCAGGTTTTACAACACCTGTAACAAGAGGGCGCTTCTTAGTGCGTGACATTTGTGCATCAATATCTCTGTCGATGTAGCAGTTAAAAACTCCGCTAGCTCCAGCAGCAAAAGCTCCCCCAATAAGCGTAACTATCACCAACCACCATTGAGGAAATCCGCGTTGAGCTAAAAACATTGCCGGAATTGTGACAGTAAGAAGAAGCTCCATCACTCTAGGTTTCGTTAACTCAAAGAATCCTTTGACTCTTTCACCAAGAGTGAATTGTCTTTCCGAAACGGAATTAATGGAAGTAGTGACAGTCACATTTCAATTGTAACGAAGAACCCACCAATAGCCATACAGGTGGGATACTGAAAGGGCAGGTTTTCAAATACTAACTGAAAGGTCCTTAGCCTTTGTCAAACCTAGAATGGTCAAACATAGATGATGAGTCAGTTAAGGTAGCAAAATTACTTGCTGCTGACGCCGTTGAGAAAGTAGGAAATGGGCATCCCGGCACTGCAATTTCGCTTGCACCGGTTGCATATTTGCTGTTTCAAAAGATACTGCGTCATGACCCTAAGAATGTTGATTGGATAGGGCGAGACCGCTTTATCCTTTCCGCAGGCCACAGCTCCCTCACCCTATACGTTCAGCTCTATCTTGGCGGATTTGGATTAGAACTTGAAGACTTGAAATCTCTTCGCACTGAGAATTCACTCACACCTGGACACCCGGAATACGGTCACACCAAGGGCGTAGAAATTACAACTGGCCCTCTAGGACAAGGACTTGCTTCAGCTGTTGGTTTTGCTTATGCCGCTAGATATGAACGCGGTCTATTTGACCCTAATGCTGAAGCTGGAAAGAGCCCATTTGATCACAATATTTGGGTTATCGCTGGAGATGGAGACCTCCAAGAAGGAATCACTTCGGAGGCCAGTTCTCTCGCAGGGCACCAACAACTCGGAAACCTTATTACGATTTATGACTCTAACCAGATATCTATTGAGGACGACACCAACATTGCTTTCACCGAAGATGTGAAAAAACGGTATGAGAGTTATGGCTGGCAGGTACTTGAAGTAAATTGGCGTAGGCCAGATGGATACACCGAAGATGTTCCTGCGCTGTTTGAGGCAATCCAAGAGGCAAAGTCGGATACAAAGCGACCTACTTTGATAATTCTCAAAACGATCATCGGCTGGCCCAGCCCGACAAAGCAAAACACTGGGAAGATCCACGGTTCTGCTTTGGGCGCAAATGAGCTGGCTGCGCTGAAAGTTGCACTCTCTGCAGATCCCGAAAAACATTTCGATGTGCCAGAAAGAGTAATTTCACACACTCGCGCTCTTTCAGAACGTAAAGCAGCTGAACTTGATGACTGGCAAAAATCATTTGATTCTTGGGGTAAAAATAATCCTGCCGGTCTTGATCTATTCACAAGACTTCAGAATGGCAACCTTCCATCTGGCCTAGAAGAGTCCCTACCTAAATTCACTCCGGGAGAATCTATCTCTACTAGAGCTGCCAGTGGAAAAGTGATTAACGCTCTTGCTCCACTACTTCCTGAACTCTGGGGAGGGTCAGCTGATCTAGCTGATTCAAATAACACCACAATTGTCGGTGCTGCATCATTTGCTCCTGCTGAACATTCAACCGCTGAATGGTCAGCTAACCCTTACGGCAGGGTGCTTCATTTTGGAATTCGTGAACATGCGATGGCTGCCATCGTAAACGGAATCGTGCTCCACGGTAAAACCAGAGCTTTTGGAGGCACTTTCCTTGTCTTCAGTGATTACATGCGCCCATCCGTACGTCTGGCCGCTCTGATGAAAATTCCAAGCATTTTTGTTTGGACTCACGACTCTGTTGGTTTAGGTGAAGATGGGCCAACCCATCAGCCAATCGAACACCTAGCGACGCTTAGAGCTATCCCTGGACTAAATATCGTTCGACCAGCCGATGCAAACGAAGTCGCATGGGCATGGTTGAAAGCGCTACAAACTACAGATGCACCAACAGGTATTGTTCTCAGTCGACAGAATCTTGCAGTGCTCCCCCGTGAAGAAAGTGAAGCTAAGCAGACTATGCGCGGTGCATACGTTGTAAAGGATACTAAAGATCCTGAAGCAATTATTCTTGCTACCGGAAGCGAAGTGAAGGTTGCGCTTGATGCAGCGGCAGAATTAGAAACTGAGAATATCGCGGTTCGTGTAGTGAGCGTTCCAAGTTTCGAATGGTTTGATGCAGAATCTGCTGAATATCGTGAAACCGTGCTACCTAAAAGTATTCGTGCTCGAGTTTCTGTTGAAGCTGGACTCGCACTCGGCTGGGAAAAATACACTGGCGCATACGGTGAAAACGTTTCAATTGAGCACTTTGGAGAATCAGCTGATGGTGCATTGCTACTAAAGAAATTTGGAATTAATTCGGATGCCGTAACAAAAGCGGTAAAGCGCAGTATTGAAGGAGCAAAATAATGAGTGAAATTACAGAAGCATTGAGCAATGCAGGCGTTAGTATCTGGTTAGACGATCTCAGTCGGGAACGTATTCAATCCGGTAATCTGCAAATGCTTATCGACAGCTTCAATGTTGTTGGCGTCACAACTAATCCTTCTATATTCCAGGCTGCTATCACTTCAGATCCTTCATATAAGCCAGAACTAGAGCACTTCAAGGCAATCGGTGTAGGTGTGGATGACGTGATTCTAGATATCACCTGTGAAGATGTGACTTCTGCTTGCGATGTTTTTCTACCAGTATGGGAGAAAACGTCACATGTCGATGGCAGGGTTTCGATTGAGGTATCCCCCGATTTGGCCTACGACACACACGAAACAATTGATCAAGCAGAATTTCTTTGGGAGAAGGTCAATCGTCCTAATTTAATGATTAAAATTCCTGCCACCAAGGAAGGACTACCTGCAATTACCGCCGCTACTGCAAAAGGTATCAGCGTAAATGTCACACTAATTTTCTCTAACATTCGCTACCAGGAAGTGATTGACGCTTATCTCGCTGGTTTGGAAGAGGCAGACGCAGCTGGAATCGATCTCTCTAACATCCACTCAGTAGCCTCTTTCTTTGTGTCGCGCGTAGACACTGAAGTAGATTCTCGTTTGAAGGAAGTTGCCCCAGACAGCCCACTAAAGAGCAAGATTGCTATTGCCAATGCGCGTTTAGCAGCAGAAACATTCTTAAAAGCATTCGATACGGATCGTGCTAAAGCGCTATTGGAAAAGGGCGCAAACAAACAAAGACCACTTTGGGCATCGACAGGTGTAAAAGATCCGTCACTCCCCGAAACCTACTACGTTGACAATCTGATCATGAAAGATTGCGTAAATACGATGCCTGAAAAGACTCTTAACGCAACCGCAGTCTCTGGTGTTGTAGAAGCCGGCACAGCTACAAGTAGTTTTGAAGAAGCGCGCGCTCAAATAGCTGAGCTAGCTGAAATCGGCATAGATATTGAAGATGTTACTGAGAAACTAGAACGTGAAGGCGTAGAGAAATTCATCGCCGCTTGGGCAGATTTGAAAGCAACTGTTTCCAAAGCACTATCTGAAAGCTAAACATGAGAATTCAACTCTCCGACAAGCACTTAAAAGAATTTGCTCCAGTAATTGACCACTTAGTTGCTGAAAAGGTTTCATCCCGTATTGCCGCTTTAGATTCCCATCTTTGGGGCGAAGCAGCGCAACCAGAAGCTTCGATAAGACTTGGTTGGGTTGATGCTTGGACAGAATCACGAAAACTTCTACCCGCTATTTCTAATGTTTCAAAGACTTTAAATGCTGCTGGTGTAACTAGATTTATGCTGTGTGGAATGGGCGGATCTTCTCTTGCTCCGGAAGTTCTCGCAATCTATAAGAACCTTCCCTTAGAAGTTCTTGATTCCACTAATCCCGATCAAATTAGCGGTGCGCTCGCTAAAGGGCTCGATAATTTAGCCGTTTTTGTATCGAGTAAATCTGGGACCACAGTTGAAACTACCAGTCAGTTCAAACTATTTCAGGAAAAATTCTTAGCATCGGGTATCGATCCGATTGAGCGCATTATCGTAATTACAGACCCTGGATCTGCACTAGATATTGCTGCTCGCAAGGACGGTTTTCAAGTATTTAACGCGGATCCAAATATCGGTGGACGTTACAGTGCACTAAGCGCGTTTGGTATTGTTCCGGCAGCGCTTGCAGGCTTTGATGTAACTTCACTTTTAGACGATGCTGAAGCTATTATTTCTCAGCTGAGTCTCGATACAGTCGACAATCCTGCACTGTTACTGGGCGCATTTCTTGCATCCACTCCTAATATTGGACTTGCTCCGATTTCAAAAGAAACTATCGCATTGCCGGCTTGGATTGAGCAACTCATAGCTGAATCTACCGGCAAGGAAGGCAAAGGAATTCTCCCTATCGCGCTCGAGCCTAATGCTCCAGAGCTTTCTAGTCGCCCAAGTGATATAAAAGTTGCCGGGCTAGAGTTTTCAGATAGCTCCGATTCTGCTTTGCTTTCTAATAACCAGTACGATGCGCTTGTAAGTGGCTCCATTGCAGAACAGTTTGTTATTTGGGAATGGGCTACCGTCATTGCCTCATTTCTTATTGGCATTAATCCTTTCGACCAGCCGGATGTCGAATCTGCGAAGATAGCCGCAAGGCAGGCATTAGCCGCCGGTGTTTCTTCACTCCCTGCTCCGCATTTAAGCAATCCCAAAATAAATGATCTAGAAAACCATCTTCAAAAACTGCTTAATGAACTTGGTTCAGACGGCTATCTCTCAATTCAGGCTTACCTAGATAGAAAAGAATTAGCTGAGTTAGAAAAAATACGACCAGTACTTGCCAAGATTACCGATAGGCCCGTTACTTTCGGGTGGGGTCCTCGGTTTCTTCATTCAACAGGACAGTTCCATAAGGGTGGTCCAAAACGTGGAGTTTTCTTACAAATAACCGCTAAATCCGGAGAGCTTGCAATACCGGGAGGAGATACAACCTTCAATGCACTTATAACGTCCCAAGCATCTGGTGATCGCACAGTGCTAGAAACCGCAGGACTTCCTGTTCTTAGTATCTTTTTCGATAATCCAAAAGACTCCCTAGAACTTCTGGTGGCTGCTAGCTCTTTGAACAAACCTCAAGAGAGCAATGGTGGAGATTAATGGCGCCCAAGGATCAACACTCTAATCCACTCAGATCGAAACTCGATTCCCGTTTAGCGCGCATCCCCGGCCCATCAGCATTGATACTTTTTGGTGTAACCGGTGATTTGGCGCGCAAAAAATTAATGCCGGCAATCTACGATTTAGCCAACCGTGGCCTACTACCTCCGGGGTTTGCACTGGTTGGTTTCGCAAGACGCGAATGGTCTAATCAAGACTTTGAACAGGTTGTAAAAGAATCGGTTGAAAAATACGCAAGAACTCCTTTCGACGCACTTGTTTGGGAAAGGCTTGCCAAAGGATTTCGTTTTGTTCAAGGAGAATTTAGTGACGCATCTGCATTTACTAGACTCCGTGAAACAGTCGAAGAATTGGATGGTGTTCGCGGCACCAATGGAAATCGCGTGTTCTATCTCTCCATCCCACCAAAAGACTTCCCTGAAGTTACCAGACAAATTAAAGAAGCTGGATTATCTACACCAGAAACAGGAAAATGGCGCCGGGTAGTTATTGAAAAACCGTTCGGACACGATCTACAATCTGCAAGAGAATTGAACGAACTTATCGAAGATGTTTTTCCTTCAGATGCTGTATTTCGTATAGACCACTATCTTGGTAAGGAAACCGTGCAGAATATTCTTGCACTGAGATTCGCGAACCAGCTCTTTGAACCTATATGGAACAGCAACTTCGTGGACCATGTGCAGATCACTATGGCCGAAGACATTGGCGTAGCCGGTAGAGCTGGCTACTATGACGGCATTGGGGCAGCAAGGGACGTAATCCAAAACCACCTATTACAACTATTGGCGCTAACAGCTATGGAAGAGCCACTTAGTTTTGGTGCGAATCATCTACGTGCTGAAAAAGAAAAAATCCTCGAAGCAGTACAAGTTCCGGATGATTTAGCCAACTCATCCGCTATAGGCCAGTACGGATCCGGGTGGATGGGAGCTGAAGAAGTCAGCGCCTTCTTGAAAGAAGATGGCATTGCATCAAATTCAAAAACTGAAACCTATGCAGCCATCAAAGTCACTATTGATAACAGGCGCTGGGCTGGAGTCCCTTTCTATCTGCGCACTGGCAAACGTCTTGGTCGTAGAGTTACTGAAATTGCTGTAGTTTTCCAAAAAGTACCGCAGACTGTTTTCAGAGAAACTAATTCCGAATACACTGGCCAAAATGCGATAGTTATTCGTATCCAGCCAGATGAGGGGGTCACTATTCGCTTTGGCTCGAAAGTACCCGGAGTGAAAATGAATGTTCGAGATGTCACCATGGATTTCGGATACGGTCACGCATTTACAGAGGCAAGTCCGGAAGCTTATGAAAGGCTAATCCTTGACGTTCTTCTAGGCGAACCACCATTATTTCCTAGGCACGAGGAAGTAGAACAGTCCTGGCGCATTCTTGATCCTTTTGAAGAATACTGGTCAACACTCGACACTATAGAGACCTATAAACCAGGCTCCTGGGGTCCAATAGGAGCCGATGATCTACTTGCCAGAGATAATAGGGTCTGGAGAATGCCATGATTATTGATCTTCCAAGCACAAGCATCAGCGCAATTTCTAAATCACTCGTAAAACTTCGCGAAGAAGGTGGTGCAGTGGCGCTAGGGCGCGTTCTGACACTGGTAATTTCCACTAATAGTGAGAACTTAGAAAGCGTTATCGCGGCGGCCAATGATGCCTCCCGAGAACATCCAATGCGGGTAATAGTTATTTCACGACCTAAAAACACTCAAAAAGATCATCACTATCTTGATGCGCAGATTCGTCTTGGAGGCGATGCTGGTGCAAGTGAAGTAATTATCCTCACCCCCGTCGGACTTGACCAATCTGACGATTCTGATTTAGTTATGGGGCTACTGTTACCAGATGCCCCGGTTGTTGCTTGGTGGAGCGGAACATCACCACAGGTTCCTAGTGGAACACTCTTAGGAAAATTAGCTACAAGACGCATTACTGATGCTCTTGACAAACCCGACCCAGAAATCGCGATTAGCGAGTTAGCTGCATCTTTCAGACCTGGCGATACTGACTTTGCCTGGACTCGTCTTACCCTTTGGCGGACACAGCTTGCCGCTATCCTAGACAATCCCCCTTTTGAGCCGGTTTTAGAAGTTAAAGTTACCGCCAATAAACGAACTCCATCAGCGATACTTCTTGCTGCGTGGTTAAAACTGCAACTTAAGGTTCCTGTAGAACTCATCTCTGTTGAAGGCGGAATCAACGACGGCGTTCATAAGGTTGAATATGTGAGAACTAGTGGAACCACAGTTTTGCAGCGTAACGCCAAAGGCGTGGCTGATCTAATTCAGCCCGATCAACCAAACCATTCAATCTGGCTGCCAGAAAGAACACTACGGGACTCTCTAGCAGAAGAATTACGCACTTTAGAGCCAGACCGGATGCTTGAGACAGTTCTAAAAGATGGCCTGCCCGCGTTGAAAGCGCAATAATGAATTTCAAAATCACTGTTTTAGATGATCCAGAGTCAATAGCTAATAAAGTTGCTGAAGAAGTCTTAGCTGTGGTTAAAAGCGCTGTTGAATCTAGAGGATCTGCAGAATTGGTCCTAACCGGAGGCACTTTGGGTATCGCTGTTTTAGAGAGTATGCGCAACGCTTCTTTAGTAACAGAAATAGATTGGCGGAATGTGCATGTTTGGTGGGGTGATGAAAGATTCGTCGAGATTGACAGTCTCGAGCGCAATGATTTGCAGGCTGTAAATGCGTTACTGCGACATATCTCTATTCCGGCGTCAAACATCCACTTCCCTGAAACAACTACAAACTGTGTCTCAGTAGATAAAGCAGCAACTGATTACGAGGCGGATCTGCTTGAACATTTTGGTTCCAAAAAAACTATTTACTTCGACGCTTTGCTACTCGGTATTGGCCCCGATGGACATATTGCTTCGTTATTTCCAGGTCAGGAAACTTTAGATAGTAAGTCCCTAGTCGTTGCAGTCACCAACTCTCCGAAACCTCCACCAGAGCGAATAAGCTTCAGCTTCAAAACGATTACCAAGGCCAATAAAATTTGGGCATTCGCATCGGGGGCTGGCAAGGCGGAGGCTATTAATAAGGCTCTAAATGGTGCGCAAAAACACGAAATACCCCTGGTCGGGGTATTCGCTTTAGATGAACAGTATCTTTATTTAGATAAAGAATTAGCTGCTAATACATCAACTTTCCCATTAGATTGAGCGATATAACAAATACTCCCCAAATAACGGTTACAAAGAAGGTGATTCTGTTCAAGTTACGTTGAGCAACACCTGAAGAACTCATGGATGAAGTAAATCCACCACCGAACATGTCGGAGAGTCCCCCGCCGCTACCCTTGTGCATCAGAATAAGCACCATTAGTAGCACGCTGGTGATTGCTAATAGCACCTGGAAAATTACGTAAACAATTGCCATAGAAAAATCCTTTAACCTGAATGAGTATACAGGCTTTAGACTCCAATATGCTTCTGATACTGAATAATTGAGGCAAATTCGTCGAGCACAAGACTTGCACCACCAACAAGTGCACCGTCAATATCCGGTTGACGCATGTAGGCTGCAATGTTGTTTGCTTTTACTGACCCACCGTAAAGAACACGAGTCTTCTCTGCAGCTTCAGCACCGAGCGCATCCTTAATTGTTTCTCTCAGAACTTTGGCGACATTCTGCGCGTCAGTTTCGCTAGCTGCCTTGCCTGTTCCAATAGCCCATACAGGCTCATAAGCAATAACGAAATCATCGTCAGCTTTTAGCGCTCCGAGAGCAACTTTTAGCTGGGATGCTGCTACCGCACTTGGTCCGTGTTGTTCAAGATCCTCAAGTGTCTCACCGACACATACAACTGGCACTAGTTTGTTTCTAAGTGCTGCGGTGATTTTCTCTGCAACTACCTCATCAGTTTCTGCATGATATTGTCTGCGTTCAGAATGTCCAATCAGCACATACTTGGCATCGAGAGTTTTGATGAATGCGCCGGAAATCTCTCCAGTGAAAGCACCTGAATCATGCACTGAAAGATCCTGGGCTCCATACTCCAAATCAAGACTGTCAGCCTGGACAATAGTCTGAACTGAGCGGATATCTGTATATGGCGGGAATACCGCAACTTCTACAGTTGAACCATCATGTTTTGCGTCTCGTAAAGTCCATGCGAGCTTCTGCACAAATGAAATTGCTTCCAAATGATTAAAGTTCATCTTCCAGTTACCCGCAATTAGCGGTTTTCTATCTACCATCCCAATACCTCCAAACCGGGGAGAGTCTTGCCTTCCAAGAACTCCAAACTTGCTCCTCCTCCGGTCGAAATATGACCAAAATCGGAATCTTTATAACCAAATTCACGCACAGCAGCAGCAGAATCTCCACCACCAACTACGCTTAATCCATTAACTTTCGTTAGTGCTGCAGCTACAGTTTTAGTTCCTGAAGCAAATGGGCTTAGCTCAAATACACCCATAGGGCCGTTCCAAAAAACTGTCTTGCTTGAAAGCACCTGTTCTGCAATTACAGTAGCGGTTTCTGGACCGATGTCTAGACCAAGCACATCAGCACCAAGATCTGAGTTTGCGATACCTTCCGCAGTAACAGTGCGATGTTCTGCTGTTTCGGAAAATGTAGAGGCAACAATCACATCCGTAGGAAGAATAAGTTTCACACCAAGTTTTTCTGCTTTTTCAATGTATCCAAGAACGGTTGGAATTTGATCTGCTTCAAGCAGAGACTTGGCAACATTATTTCCTAGTGCCGCTAGAAAAGTGAATGCCATTCCTCCGCCAATTGCTAAAGCATCTACTCGAGGAAGAAGTGAATCAATCACGGCTAATTTGTCTGAGACTTTAGATCCACCGAGGACCACAGTATAAGGCTGCTCTGGGCTCTCTAGCAGGGCTTCTAGAATGCCGACTTCTTTTTCAACAAGCAGACCTGCTGCTGAAGGTAACTGCTTTGCGATGTCATAAACGCTCGCTTGTTTGCGATGGACCACCCCAAAACCATCGGAGACGAAAACGTCTCCAAGTTTTGCTAGCTTTGCAGCAAACTCCTCACGCTCGGCATCATCTTTGCTTGTCTCACCAGAGTAGAAGCGGATATTTTCCATCAGCATGACTTGGCCTGGCTCTAGTGCTTTGGTTGCTGCCACGGCTTCTTCATCCAGTCCTTCGGCAAAGAAAATTACTTCTTTGCCTAGCAATTCTGAAAGCCGCTCAGCGACAGACCGAAGAGTGTATTTGTCATCCGGAGCACCATCTGGTCTACCCCTGTGAGCAAGAATTACCAGCGCAGCTCCCCCAGCCACCAAATTATTGATGGTTGGGAGGGCAGCACGGATACGACCATCATCAGTAATTTCTGTACCAGAAACTGGCACGTTGAAATCTTCGCGCATAAGAACGCGCTTACCGGACAGGTCTCCTAGTGAAGCGATATTCCTAATCGCCATTACAGACTTGAACCGATGTATGACGCTAGGTCTACAAGACGGTTAGAGTATCCCCACTCGTTGTCGTACCAACCGAAAATCTTCACCTGGTCTTCAAGCACCTCAGTTAGTGGAGCATCGAAGATTAATGAGTGCGGATCGGTAACAATGTCGGAAGAAACAATAGGGTCAGTGGAGTACTTTACATACTTTTTGTATGAACCCTCTGCTGCTTCCTTGAACGCCTGGTTGATTTCATCAATGGTGATGCCCTTCTTAGGGGTAATCAGAGTTAAGTCGGTGATAGACCCGGTTGGGATTGGCACACGCAAGCTAGTTCCGTTTAGTTTGCCCGCAAGTTCTGGAACAACTAGACCAATTGCTTTAGCGGCACCGGTCGAAGTAGGAACGATGTTGATAGCAGCACCACGAGCACGGCGTAGATCGCTGTGAGGACCATCTTGGAGGTTCTGGTCAGCGGTGTAGGCGTGAATGGTGGTCATCAAGCCGTTGGTAATGCCAAACTTATCGTTGAAAATCTTCACCATAGGCGCGAGACAGTTAGTGGTGCATGATGCATTAGAAACTACCACGTGCTTTTCTGGGTCATAAGTGTTCTCATTTACACCCATAACGAATGTTGCGTCTACTCCAGATGCCGGTGCAGAAACGATAACCTTCTTTGCACCACCAGCAACATGCTTTGCAGCATCTTCGCGGTTGGTGAAACGACCGGTTGATTCAACCACCACGTCGATACCGTGATCACCCCAAGGAATAAGCGCTGGGTCTCTCTGCTCGAAAACAGTAATCTTCTTACCATTTACTGAAATTTCGTCTCCGGTTGCTGAAACCTCGGCACCAAGTGGGCCAAGAATCGAATCGTATTTAAGCAGGTGAGCGAGTGAGTCGTTGTCAGTAAGGTCGTTTACTGCGACAATCTCTATATCTGCTCCAGAAGCAAGTGCGGCGCGATAAAAGTTACGACCAATACGGCCGAAACCGTTGATGCCTACACGTAGTGTCATTGATGATTCTCCTATTTGTTTATATTTTCAGCAGTAATTTAATTGTATTAATTCCGAATTTTCAGTATTTCTTTAAGCAAAAATTATCTAGAAACTTTACCGAAACGTTCTTGAACGTTCTCCCAGTTCACGATGTTCCAGAAAGCTTTCACGTAATCGGCTCGGACGTTCTTGTAGTCAAGGTAGTAGGCGTGCTCCCACACATCGAGCATCAGCAGTGGGGTAACACCAGCTGGGATGTTCGACTGCTGATCAAAGAGCTGGAATACTGCAAGATTGTCACCAATAGCATCATGTGCCAGAACTGACCAACCAGATCCCTGCACTCCAAGAGCGGTTGCTGTGAAATGTGCCTGGAATTTGTCGAAAGAGCCAAATTGATCATCAATTGCAGATGCTAAAGCGCCTGTAGGCTTGTCGCCTCCATCTGGGGAAAGGTTAGTCCAGAAAACAGTGTGGTTGATGTGACCACCAAGGTTGAAAGCAAGATCTTTTTCTAGCTTATTTACAGCAGCGAAATCATTCTTGTCACGAGCATCCTGCAGCTGTTCAAGCGCGGTGTTTGCACCGTTGACATACGCTTGGTGATGCTTTGAGTGATGCAATTCCATAATTTGACCACTGATGTGCGGTGCTAGGGCACCGTAGTCATAAGAAAGTTCGGGAAGTGTGTACTTAGCCATTTGGAATCTCCATTTTTCTTTTCAAACTGTTTCCAAGTCTACTCCCGCTACGGATTCTTGGGGCTAATTCAAATCGAAATCTAAAGGAACACTGGCCTCAGTATTAGGAATTCCCAAATCAGCAGCTTTTTTATCAGCCATTGCCAGCAACCGACGAATACGTCCAGCTATTGCATCCTTAGTCATAACTGGATTTGCCTTTTGACCGAGTTCATCTAAGGACGAATCGCGGTGAGTAATTCTAAGTTCGCCAGCATATTTTAAGTGGTCTGGAACCTCATCCCCTAGAATTTCTAGCGCTCGCTCCACTCTGGCACATGCTGCTACAGCCGCTGCAGCACTTCTACGCAAGTTAGCGTCATCGAAGTTAACCAGGCGGTTAGCCTTGGCCCTAACCTCTCTGCGCTGTTTGAGTTCATTCCAGTTTGAAAGTACTTTTACCGAACCAATTGCTCCCAAAATAGCTGAAATCGACTCCCCTTCGCGAATAACAACACGATGAATCTGTCGCACCTCTTTTGCCTTAGCCACTGCACCAAGTCGTCTTGCTGCACCTACTAAAGCCATTGCAGACTCTGAAGTAGGACAACTTACCTCCAGGCTGGCACTTGATCTTCCCGGATCAGAAAGTGTTCCGTGGGCAAGAATTGCGCCACGCCAGAGTGCAGCAGTTTGGCTTATCGGCCCATTTACAACCTGTGCCGGGACACCTCTTATGGATAAATTACGTGAATCCAGCAGTCCGATCTGTCTTGCTAAAATTTCAGCGCCTTGGACCCTAACTAAAAACTTCTCACCCTTACGTCCAGTAGATGAACCACTATGAGCAATCTCCGCTTTGACGTTATAAAGCTGTGCTAGATCTAGTGCTAAGCGTTTTGCAATTTCGGGAGTTTCCACTTCGGCTTCAATAGCTATGCGTCCTGAAATTACGTGCAAACCACCTGCGAATCTTAATAAACCGGTAATTTCTCCAACCCGCTCATCAAAACTACCTAAAGGAAGTGAAACTAACTCAACTTTAAGTTCACCAGTTAGCGCCAATGCTTATTCCCTCCCTAAATCACGGTGTTGCTGCGAAACTGCCAGCCCATCAATACTATTGAGTAATTTGGCTAACTCCGAAACTATGACAACGGAGCGATGCTTTCCCCCAGTGCATCCAATAGCAATGGTTGCGTGCGGCTTATCTTCGCGAATATATCCCTCAAAAACAGGGTTAAGAGTTTTAGTTACTCCTTCAAGAAACTCTTCGACACCCGGTTGAGATAAAACAAAATCTCTAACAGCTTTATCGTTGCCAGTAAGCTCCCGGAGTGCCGGCTCCCAGTAAGGATTAGCGATAAATCTGGCATCAAAAACGATATCAGCATCACTTGGTAAACCGTATTTAAAACCAAAACTCAGCAGCGATAACTTAATTGCCTTTGTAAACTCATCGCTAAAAAGTTCTTTTACTTTCCGCGCTAGCTGGTGGATGTTTAAATCCGAAGTGTCGATAACGAATTCAGCCGCTTCTTTGAGCGGTTCAAGTAATTTTCTTTCAGCCTGAATGCCATCCAGAATCGTGCCATCATCCTGGAGCGGATGTGGACGTCTCGTTGCCTCAAAACGTTTCACCAATACATCGTCACGGCAATCAAGGAAAAGGATACGTAAATCTACATCTCCACGAATCTGCTCCATTACACTTTGAAGTTCGTGAAAAAAATCTCCACCTCGAACATCAACAACAGCTGCAATTTTCGGCAGCTTCACACCAGCCCTATCGGTTAACTGCACTAGTGGAGTCATTATCTGTGGCGGTAGATTATCGATTACATACCAACGGAGATCTTCAAGGGCGTGTGCAACAGTGGAACGACCAGCACCGCTCATCCCTGTGACAACTAAAAATTTTGCAGATTCTTCACTCATTGCTAAATACTTTATTGCTTCACCGCAAATTACGCAGAGAAAATGGTGAAATCTCTTGAAAATATCGCTATTTAGCTGTTTTGTTCTAAATTATTCAAAAATTCTTTGAGATTTTGAGTGAGCACTGGGCCCATTCCTTCTACTTGAGAAATCTCTGTTTCGCTGGCGGCTTTTAGTGACTGCACTGAGCCAAAAACTTCAATTAACGCTTGTATACGCTTCTCTCCTAAACCGGGAATTTCAGACAATACGCTTTGAATAGCTTTTCGCCGTTTCGACCGCTGATAGGTGATTGCGAACCTGTGTGCCTCATCTCGAAGTCTTTGTAACAGAAAAAGTGCTTCGCTGTTTCGAGGAAGGATACGTGGATAGTCTTCTCCAGGGATCCAGATTTCTTCAAGCCTTTTAGCAATTCCAGCCACAGGAATTTTAATCCCAAGTTCGCCAATAGCTCGTTTTGCCGCATTGACTTGAGGTAGACCACCATCAATCAGTAGTAACTGCGGCGGGTATGCGAACCGCTTAGAAGCCTCGCTAGCATCTTCATCCAAATTCACTAATAGATATTTTGCGCGCCTGGAAATTACTTGATGGATTGAAGCAGTGTCATCTGTTGTGTCTACAACTTGGAAGTGACGATAGTGATTTTTCTTAGGCAAAGCGTCTTCAAAAACCACCATTGAAGCGACAACGTCAGTCCCTGAAAGATGCGAGACATCGTAACACTCGATCCGTAAAGGAATTTCTGGAAGATCTAAATATTTTGCTAAATCTGTGAGTGCATTCGATCGTGAAATGTAATCACTCGCTCTTTTCATAGAGTTTGCTAAAAGTGTTTCTTTAGCATTCTTTACTACTGTCTCCATTAGTGCGCTTCTTTTACCGCGCTCTGGTACAGAAATTTCTACCTTACCGCCACGGATTTCTTCTAAAAGTTGTGTCACAGTCGCAGAATTCTCAACACTCGCTGATACAAGAATTTCCGCTGGAGGTTTATCGGCCTCATAACTACGGACTATGGCTGCCTCTAGGAGCTCAGCGTCAGTAGTTTCGACCTCTTTGACTAGATTCCAACTGCTTGCACCCCGTATAGCTCCACCGCGAACAATAAATCTAGAAATTGCGGCACTTAGTTCATCCGAAAAGATAGCGAAGATATCGGCGTCGAGGCTATCCGAAAGGACTACAGAAGTCTTTTCAAGCACCGCTTCCATAGCCAGAAAACGATCACGATATTTGGCTGCAGTCTCATAATCCTGATCAGCTGCCGCTTTTTCCATTTTCTTCCGCATTTGATTTACAATTTTGCGGTTATTTCCAAGTTCACTGAAAAATTTCACAAAAGCATCGACCATTTTGCGGTGTTCAGCAATTGTCACTCTTTGGGAGCAGGGACCAGCACATTTGCCTATCTGACTTGCGAAACAAGGGCGCCCGGTTTGCATAGCCCTTTTATAGTCTGAATCTTTGCAAGTGCGTATCGGAAATGCGCGTTGGGCAAGAGCTAAAACTTCTCTAATCGCCCAAGCCTTTGGGTAAGGTCCGAAGAACCTAGCACCCTTAATCCGCTTATTTCTGGTGATAATCGCTCGAGGAGCTTCATCACCCAGAGTTACCGCCAGATAAGGATAGGACTTATCGTCTTTAAAAGTTACGTTAAATGGCGGATCAAACTCTTTAATCCAGGTGTATTCAAGCTGAAGTGACTCTAATTCACTAGAAACTAAGGTCCAGTCAACAGAAACCGCAGTTGCAATCATCTTAGCTGTGCGTGGAGCCAGTTTAGATGCCTCAACAAAGTAACTAGTTAGGCGTGAACGTAAGTTCTTGGCCTTACCAACATAAAGAACCCGCCCACTTTCATCACGGTAACGATATACACCGGGAGAAGTTGGGATGCTTGAAGTTGCTGGTCTCCAGCTCGGGCCAGTTTTCATCAGACCTTGAGAATTTCCTTCAAAAACGCCCCTGTGTAACTGCTCTTGTTTTTAGCAATATCCTCGGGGGTGCCGGTGGCGCTAATTGTGCCCCCACCGTCGCCACCCTCAGGACCTAAATCAATCACCCAATCGGCGCTTTTAATGACATCGAGATTGTGTTCGATGACTATAACAGTGTTTCCTTTATCAGCGAGGTCTGCCAAAACCGCTAAAAGTTTAGCGATGTCATCAAAATGTAGTCCAGTAGTTGGCTCATCTAAAACATAAACAGTTCTACCTGTAGATCGCTTCTGCAACTCAGTAGCGAGTTTCACACGCTGCGCTTCACCACCGGAGAGAGTTGTAGCGCTTTGTCCGAGCCGCACATACCCCAAGCCGACATCTACCAGCGTGTTCAAGAATCTTGCAATATACGGAATTGGCGCAAAGAATTCGGCAGCATCGGAAATTGGCATTTCAAGAACTTCGGAAATGTTTTTACCCTTGTATTTGACCGCCAATGTGTCACGGTTGTACCTGCTGCCATTACAAACCTCGCAAGTAACATACACATCGGGAAGGAAGTTCATTTCAATCTTGATGGTGCCATCCCCCGTGCAAGCTTCACAGCGTCCACCCTTTACATTGAAACTAAATCGCCCCTGCTGGTAGCCGCGCATTTTCGCATCCTGAGTTTCAGCAAAGAGCGCACGAATTTTGTCGAATACGCCAGTATAGGTTGCGGGGTTAGATCTAGGAGTTCTCCCAATTGGAGCCTGATCAACGTGAACAACTTTATCCAGATGTTCAAGTCCCAAAACTCGTTTATGTTGTGCGGGTACTTGCCTGGCGTTATTCAACTTATTTGCGAGGACCTTGTAAAGAACTTCGTTTATAAGTGTGGATTTCCCACTCCCGCTCACGCCAGTAATCGCGGTGAGAACCCCGATCGGGATGCTTGCTGTGACATTTTTAAGATTATTAGCTGACGCACCTTCAACAATAATTTGCTTCTCTGAATCTACCTTGCGACGTTTTTTGGGAGTTTCGATTTTCTTACGACCAGAGAGGTAGGCCCCGGTTATGGATTTCTGGTTCTCAAGCAGTGACGCTAAAGATCCAGAGTGAACAACTTCTCCACCTAATTCGCCAGCATTCGGACCGATATCCACAATCCAGTCGGCTGCATGAACCGTTTCTTCATCGTGTTCCACCACGATTAGGGTATTTCCAATATCTCGAAGCCTGAGCAGTGTGCCGATGAGTTTACGGTTATCACGCTGATGCAACCCGATCGATGGCTCATCAAGAACATAAAGCACCCCTGTAAGTGCCGAACCAATTTGCGTTGCTAGACGGATGCGCTGTGCCTCACCACCTGAGAGAGTTGCAGCATGCCTCGAGAGTGTCAAATAATTTAGTCCAACTTCAACAAGGAAATTGATGCGTTCCTGCACTTCTCGCAAAACTTGGGCAGCAATTTTGGCCTGTGACAGGTTCAAATCAAGACTGTTAAAGAAGTCCTTAGCTGCTCCTAAATTTAAATTAGTGGCGTCAATGATTGATAACCCGCCTACAGTTATTGCTAAGACTGCAGGTTTAAGTCTTGCCCCATTACAACTAGGGCAAGGAACCTCTCGCAGATATTCTCCCCAGCGTTCTGAACTCCAACTTCCATCAGCCTGCTGATAGGTACGCTGAATAAATGGAACTACACCTTCGAATCCGCTGGTGTATGAAACATCTCTGCCCCATTTATTACGCCAAGAAACATCGA
>JAHBSP010000010.1 GCA_019639055.1 Microbacteriaceae bacterium
GAAATTGTCGGGCGGTTGGGTGAGGAATCCGCCAGCGATTTGGCGAATCTCCACCGCATCCCTGCCAAATTCGGCCGGAAGGAGCAGGATGCGCAGGTTCTTCTTCTTTTGCAAAACTTCTAAAGCTCCCGGGCCAAAACCAGGAGCGGCCACAACCTCGGTAAATACTTCTGAAAGCGCCTGAGCCATCTTCACCGAAATAGGTCGGTTACTGGCTACAACCCCACCAAAAGCAGAGACCGGATCGGTTTCATGAGCGCGCTGGTACGCGGAAGCAATTGGGTCATCACTTTTCGGATCCGCGATAGCGATACCGCAAGGGTTTGCGTGCTTGATGATTGCAACGGCCGGTTCATGGAAGTCGAAGGCGGTACGAATCGCGGCATCAACATCCACGTAATTGTTGTAGCTCATCTCTTTACCACCAAGGATGGTCGCATTGGCAAGCCCCGGGCGTCCGGTTGTGTAGAGGGCGGCTCGCTGGTGTGAGTTCTCACCGTAGCGCAAATCTGCCAGTTTCTGCCCGGCAAAATCAATGGATGCGGGGAAAGGCGAATTGTCACTTACTTCACCGTGCGAGTGGTCATACTCTCCCGCAAACCAGGCAGCTACCGCGCTATCGTATTCGGCAGTATGCGCGAAAGCTGCGGTTGCAAGTTCGGTGCGCTCAGAAAGGGTAGTGCCCCCAGCTGCAAGCGCCGAAACAACTTTCGCATACTGAGTTGGGGAAGTGACGATGGCGACATTGGCATGGTTTTTCGCTGCCGCGCGAACCATTGCTGGCCCACCAATGTCAATGTTTTCAATAACTTTCGCGGCATCTGCACCAGACTGAACTGTTTGTAGGAAGGGGTAAAGATTCACTACAACGAGGTCAAAAGCGAAAATTCCATGTTCGCGAAGCTGCTGCTTGTGATCCTCAAGACGTAGATCTGCCAATATTCCCCCGTGCACGGCAGGGTGCAAGGTTTTGACCCTGCCGTCGAGCATTTCCGGAAAACCGGTTACTTCCTGCACCTCAACAACAGGTATACCTGCAGCATTCAAAATCTTGGCGGTAGATCCGGTGGAGACAATCTCCACGTTGCGTTTTGCGAGCGCTTCACCAAGTTCCAAAAGGCCAGTTTTATCGCTCACCGAAATTAGTGCCCTGGTGATTGGCACCATATCCCTGTGGTTATAAAGACCTGCATCGCGCGGTTCAACACTCACTACAATTTCTCCTGTAAATCCTTCAACACCTGCAAAAGCAGTCTTCTCTCTACAATCTTAATTCGCCCGTGCAAAGCTTCCTCGGTATCACTCGCAAGAACCGGGATGCGTTCCCGAGCTAATATCGGCCCGTCATCTACACCTGGAGCAACTTCAATAACACTCGCACCGGTTTCCGTTACACCAGCAGCGAGCGCATCCCTTACCGCGTGTGCGCCGGGGAACTCTGGCAGGTAAGCAGGGTGGGTGTTTATGATTCGGTTCGGGTAGGCATCCAGAACCTGCTTTGGAAGCAGGCGCATCAAACCACTCAAGATCAGATAGTCAAATTCGGATGCGCGAAGCGCCTCCAAAAGCGCCTCACCCCAGTGGGTCCTTGAGGAATAGCCTCGGAATGGCACCGTAAAAGTTGGGATGTCGCGGATGCTCGCGTGCTGCAGTCCCTCAGCTTCCCTGTCGGCACCAACTGCCACCACTTCCACACCTGGAAGCTCACCTCGGTCGATAGCAGAAAGTAGCGCCTCTAGGTTGGAGCCAGTCCCAGAGATTAACACCGCAAGTTTCATAGGCTTAAAGCTATGAGCTTCGCCATCTGCCACTAATGTCATCTCTCCGCCATCTCAATCGTGGGTGCTCGCTTCACCAAATCCATATAGACGACAAAAGCTCCACCAATTAGCAGTTCGATTGCCACGGTCACTACGAAATTTCCTAGTGGCGGTCCAGCGACTTCGGCACGGCCCGGCCCAAAACCACCCGAGGCAAAAACGGCCAAGACTGCAAGAACAAGCACTGTTGAAACATAGTAAATCGCGTAATTCTTTGCTCTGAAATTACGCCAATCAGTTGCGCCTTCAAAAGCTTCAGGGAGCCGGTCAAGTCTTAGCTGTAGCGAAGTAGCACCAAGGAGTCCGGCAAGTGGCACCACCAGAATTAGGAGCATGAATAACCAGTGTGGCTCGGTAGGAATCGCGCCGAAGATCGGCAGTGCCGGTATCGGCCCGAGGGTGGTTCCGAGGATAGAAATACTAGAGCCGTCTCCAATTGCGAAACCGGCACCGGACATCCACGCGAGAGTCCAAATAAGCAGATTTGGTAGTAGCAACAGTTGCACCAGAGTGATTACTAATCCACCGAAAATTCCGGCCTGTAACGCTTCATAGAGAGAAATTATTTGTGCATATGCGAGCACCAGCGCAGCGCCCAAAACTATTGAACTAGCAATCAGCAGCGAGAGTAGCGTAACCCCGAGACTTCCTCCAATTCTGCGCGTGGTGGTGAACTGTTTGGATCCGCGCAGAATTCCCCAAGCAACACCTATCGCGAAAATTACCACAGGATAAATCAGCGCCTGAATCCATCCGGGGCGATATGCGGCGTTGCTCTGGGCAAAGAAAGCTAATGCGCCCACGAGGATTTCGAACACCACTACTGCAACCCCGAAAGATATCCAAGGGTTTTCGGAGTAAGCGAAGCGTTTACCGGCACCGCGGGCAGTGAAGAGAGTTATTAGTGCAATACCGAGTGGCGCTAGTCCAAGGCGGAAACTTTCACTACTTAGCCCGAGCGAGGCAGCGATGTCTGCGCTAAGGGTGACATGCGCATCCGCCCCATTACCGAGTAACCAAGTGGTGGCACTACTTTGTAGAATCTCTGGGAAGCTGGCCGCAAAACCAAACTGTGTGGCCCATACAGAAATGATAATTATGGTTATTGGTAGGAGTCCAGCGGCAATGGAAATAATCGATTCCAGTCCAGCGGTTAGTGACTCCCAGACCTTCCTGAAAAAGCTACTTAGCAAGGGATTCGTAAATCCTCTTGCAGTCAGGACATACTGGGAACTTCTCTGGGGTGGCGTTTGGAATCCACTTTTTTCCGCAAAGGGCCTTGACCGGTTTCCCGGTCACAGCTGATTCAAGAATTTTTTCCTTCTTCACATAATGAGCAAAGCGATCATGATCGCCCTCATCGTGGCTCAGTTCTTCTTCGAGTAGTTTTTGCAGTTCGCGATCGAGCAGGTCGGTGCCTGCACCACCGTCGGATGCTCTGTCTAAATCGGAATCAGCCATAATTCAATACTAGAACGCACTTACTTCTTGTAGCACTGCAATACGCCGATTGTCGAGGGTCTCTCCCCCAATTCGAATCCCGTAAATGAGTGCGATGACTCCCACTGCCACCCCAATCACGAAAACCGCGACCGATTCCGGGCCGGTAGTTCCAAAAATAATTGCGGCAGTAAGTGGCGGTAGCACCATGGCAGCGCAGAGCAGGATGGACCACATCTGTCTGTAGAAAGCCTCGCCTCCCTGATTTTGCGGTTGCGTAAAAGCGGATGCGCCAGGGTAGGTGGCAGGGTATGGAGCCATCACAGACGAAACCGAGGACACTCCTAAACCTCCTAGTAGCACCGCAAAGCCTAAACCGAGTTGACTGAAGAAGTAACCAAAGCTTTGTCCTACGGAACCCACAAAAACGCTGGCCAAAATAATCGCCGGGATGCCGAAAAGTAGCACCGCAATGACTCGGCCGAGCCGGTCATCCCTTCCGCTAATTAGCGATGAAACATGTACCCAAAAAGCTGAGTGATCGAAAGCGATGTCGTTATGGATGGACCAGGCTATGAAGAGTGCGAGCAGTGGAGTAAACACTTGGAATATTTCTGGGCTAGGAACTCCAGCAAAAGCGAAGAGTCCAATAACTAGGAAAATCAGTGGAATAGTAATGACGAGACTCAGCCAGTAGCGTGGATCCCTTGTCCAGTAGGTGAGGGCTCTGCCAGCAATAATTCCGGCACTGCTACCGGGTAGGAACTCGAATGCGCCAAAATCCGCCTCCTGTGCGGAGCGTGAACGGTGCGGATGCATGTGCCAGGTTGCAAACAACAGAACCGCAATCGCGATCAAGGCAAGCAACATATAGAAAACCAGTGGTGCGATTCTAAACACTTCTGCTGCACCTGAGGTGTCAAGAGCCGCTCCAGCACCAATACCCGCTGGAAGCCACCCGAGTATCTCAAGCAAGGCATTGAACGATCCTGAAGGAGAAGCCCAATTCACTCCAAAAATTATCCAAATAACTAGGGAAGCGGCCGCTGTGAGCATTACGAATCCACTAAGGATACGAAGTGCTGTGGCGCGACCAATGTCGTAAAGCGTGCTAGCAAAAAGCCTCGTAAGGACGGTGAAAAACCACACTGTTAGGAATGAGAGCGAAAGTACCCAAGCAGCACGAGAAGCATCGAGTCCAAGGGTTACGGCAATAATAAATACCTGCATGTGCACCACGAAGTTACCGAACTGGTAGACGTTGAAAATTCGCCCCCATATATAAGAAACGGTCACTCTTATTTCGTGGATGTGAAAACTGCGAAAATCGCGAATATCTGGAGAGTCTGGCGCGGCGCGGAAAAGCGGTTGCAAAATGCTGACCGTGGAATTTATTACCAATACGGCAGTAGCAATATGGATGCTGTTTACTGCTGGCAAAGTATTGGTTGCAAGGGTGCTGGATGCAAGTATTGTGGCGTAAACTAAGGCGCCGCTATTCACAATTATGTATAAAGCCTGCCAAATCGCGGCCATTCTGTGCGCAGTTACTTGGGAAAGGGATTTCCACCATCCGATAATTCCTGCGATGTTTATCCGAAAAACCATTGCAAAACCTTTGTGCATTGCAAGCGGAACTAAACCGCGCGCTTAACTTTCCCAGAAGTTGCCTGATAGCAACGGTCGGTAAGGCGTTTTCCATCACGAACCTTCGCCATAGTTCCGGATGCCTGGATCTGCCCATGAGCGACAATAGCCAGTGAATCGCAAGTCTCTTCCACAAGTTCAATATCATGACTGGAGAAAAGAACCGAGTGACCCTTTTTTACAAAGTCGCGTAGCATCCCCACCAGGGTTTTCACGGACACCGGGTCGATTCCTTCAAAAGCCTCGTCAAGAATCAGCACCTTTGCGGGCAAAATAATGCAGGCAGCGAGGGCAACCTTACGTTTCATACCGGTGGAGTAGGTAAGCAGTGGCCTATTTGCTACTTCAGTTAGTCCGAGTTCTTCAAGGATCCGCTCTGTTTCCTGCTTGATTACACTGTCTGGCACTTTGTGGAGACGCGCATAGTAGTAAATGTATTGCCAAGCGTTAAGGCGATCGAAAATGTGGCTGCGGTCAGGCAAGACACCAAGTTCTAGGCGTCCTTCGGGGTATGCCCAAATGTCGTTCCCGGAAAGCAGGATAACCCCAGAGTCTGGTTCGAGCATCCCGGAAATCATGGAAATAATGGTGGTTTTTCCGGCACCGTTTGGTCCGACGAGCCCAAAAATGCTTCCCTTTGGAACTTCAAAAGATACAGTATCGACGGCAAGCAAATCACCGAAGCGTTTCGATACCTGCTTTACTTCCAAAATCGCGGAATGCTTCTTTGCTTTATCTGCCGCCCTGGACTTTCTATCTTCGATGGCGTTGTTCGCTATGCTGGTCTTTTTTGCAGGCGTTGTCTTTTTACGTGCAGGCGCTTTTTTAGCGGTTGTGCTTGGCGCAATTTGCTCCACTGTGAGCGCGCTCGGTTCGAGGGTCGTGTCCTCGGCAGTCTCTTCCGGCGTCATAATGCTAGATTCTAGCCGGAACTGCTGAATGTTATCTATGCCCTCGTGCAGATTATGCAAACGGAAAGCGGTGAACTGTCGAGTTACTCAGCGGCTTCTGCCGCCTGCACAGCAATCTCTAGTTCCTCATTTGTGGGAACAACCAGCACCCTCACTTTGGAAGAATCGGTGGAGATCAGCCTGCTGCTACGCGAACGAGCGCTATTGCGTTCGTTATCAATTTGAATACCGATGCTTTCAAGATTTTCAAGAGTCGCGAGGCGTAGTGTGTCACTGTTTTCACCAACCCCTGCAGTGAACGCTATCGCATCCAATCTTCCAAGCTCGGCATAGTATGCACCGACATAGTGACGGATACGCAGCGCGTATACCTCGATTGCGAGGCGCGCTTTCTCATCACCCGTTTCGGCGCGGCCTGCGACATCTCTCATATCATTGCTGCCAGCGAGTCCAAGGAGTCCGCTCTTTGTGTTCAGGAGCCGGTCAAGAGCATCAACATCGTAGCCTGCGACGCGGTTTAGATAGAAAAGGATAGCCGGGTCGATATCTCCGGAGCGAGTCCCCATTACTAGGCCCTCAAGCGGGGTCATGCCCATGCTGGTGTTGACGGATTTACCTCCGCGAATCGCGCACGCTGAAGCGCCGTTTCCGAGGTGAAGCACAATCATGTTCAGATCGTTTAAAGGCTTCCCCAAGAATTCTGCGGTTTTCTTGGCCACGTATGAGTGGCTGGTGCCGTGGAATCCGTAGCGGCGAATTCGGTACTGTTTGGCGACCTCGGTGTCGATTGCGTAGGTATAGCTGGCCGGTGGCATGGTCTGGTGAAAAGCGGTGTCAAAAACTGCAACATGCTTCACCCGAGTGAAAATTTTGCGGGCAGCGCGGATGCCCTGCAAAGCACCCGGATTATGAAGTGGGGCAAGTTGCGAAAGTTCCTCAATATTGATTTCAACAACATCATCGATAATTGTTGGTTCGAAAAAGCGACTACCGCCCTGAACCACTCGATGCCCTACCGCTATGGGAGCAAATTTCTCAAGGTCTGGACCCTGCTCTTTGAATGCTTCCAGCATCGCCTCAAAACCCACGGTGTGATTATCGAAATGCGCGGTGCGCTCAGTCTTAACCCCTAAAGTATCGTGGGTTATTTGCCCAAGACCCAAACCGATGCGCTCAACCAGCCCGGTTGCAAGCACCCTAGTGGTGTCGACATCTAGCAGCTGGTATTTGAAAGAACTGGAGCCAGAGTTGATTACCAGTACGGGCCTCAAAGGTTAGCCTCCGCGATTTCCTCATCGGTGAGAACAGTTATCGGCTTAGTGTGATAGCCGCCAATCTTCTCCACGTGCTGTGCCTGCACCGCGGTGATAGCGACCGTGTTGACGATATCGCGCACGAGCGCACCACGACTGAGATCATTAACCGGTTTACGAAGCCCCTGCAGCACTGGCCCGATTGCTACCGCACCGGCAGAACGCTGCACAGCCTTATATGTGTTGTTCCCCGTGTTTAGATCAGGGAAGATAAACACGGTAGCCCTGCCAGCCACCTCGGATGTCGGGGCTTTTGAGGCGGCGACTGCGGCATCCGCGGCAGCATCGTATTGAATCGGACCCTCAACAAGAAGCTCTGGAGCACGTTCACGCACCAGCTGCGTGGCGGTGCGAACCTTCTCCACGTCACTTCCAGCACCGGAGTCGCCGGTCGAGTAGGAGAGCATCGCTATACGTGGCTGGATTCCAAAGGCGGATGCCGTGGTCGCTGA
This sequence comes from Microbacteriaceae bacterium, assembly GCA_019639055.1. Taxonomy (GTDB): domain Bacteria; phylum Actinomycetota; class Actinomycetes; order Actinomycetales; family Microbacteriaceae; genus JAHBSP01. Next base: position 7,584 of record JAHBSP010000010.1, read on the forward strand.
AGAGATGGCGATATCAGCCAGCTGACCGGCGTCGGGATCTGGCACTACCGCGCAGTCGCCGTATACGAGAACTCGGTCCGAGAGCGCCATAAAGAAAACACTGGAGACGATGTTAACGTCGGGGATGGTTTTGATAATTTCAAAACTTGGCTTAATGGTGTGAGCGGTTGTGTGGGCAGCACCAGAGACCATGCCGTCCGCTAAGCCCATATGCACCATCATGGTTCCGAAATAAGAAACATCGGTCACGAGATCGTATGCGGTTTCTAAAGTCATGCCCTTGTGTTCACGAAGGCGCTGGTATTCGCGTGCGAATTTATCGCGAAGCACATCATCAAACGGGCTGATAACTTCAGCTTTACTTATATCTAGACCGAGTTCGATTGCGCGGTGACGAACCTCGAAAGGTTCCCCAAGGATGGTGAGGTTCGCTACATCGCGTTGCAGGATCGTGCTGGCTGCACGCAGAATTCGATCATCATCACCCTCCGGAAGCACGATATGTTTCCTGTTGGATCTGGCCTGTTCAATCAGCTGCCACTCAAACATTAGCGGGGTGACCACTTCGGGTGTGGCAAGTTCAAGGGCTGCGGCGAGAGCATCCGCATCCACATGCTGTTCAAAAAGGCTGAGCGCGGTGTCGTATTTGCGCTGAGAGTCAGCGGCCAAGCGTCCACGAGTTTCGGTCAGACGAATCGTCGTCTGGTATGTATTCAACGGCGAATGGATAATCGGGAGCGTATTGTCCATCCCGGCAATTAGCCGAGTCACCGGCTCCGATAACTCGAAACCGCCGTAAAGGATAACGCCAGCTAGTGAGGGGAAAGTATCGGCCGCATGCGCCATCAGGACAGCGAGCAGTGTCTCGGCACGGTCACCCGGGATGGCTACTACCGCACCTTCCTGTAAACGCGCCAGCACATTCTCCATGGTCATGCCGGCAACCATCGCGCCGAGCACCTCGCGGTCAAGAAGTTGCGGATCACCGCTCTTTAGATAGCCGTCGGTTGCGTGCATCACTGCTTTCAGTGTTGGCGCGACCAGATATCTGTCCTCCGGAATCGCCCAAACAAGAAGTTCAGGGTTGCCCGCTTCCTTGCGAATCTTTTCCTGAATAGCGGTGAGGTCATCCTCACCCGCACGGTTAACCACAACCGCGAGAAGTGACGCATGCGCCTTAGTGAGCTCAGGAGTAGCAAGTTCGTAAATGGCAGCAACCTCTTCGGGCGTGCGAGGACCAGACTCCGCAAGACCACGGCCGCCCCCTCCGCCGGATTTGCGGCCACCAAGAACGAGGATAACTGGTGCGCCCAGGTTCGCTGCGATGCGGGCATTGAAAGAAAGTTCGGTAGGGCTAGAAACATCGGTGTAGTCAGACCCGACAATGACCATCGCCTCCGCTTTATCGGCGACTGAACGATACTTTCGCATAATCTCTTCAAGCGCTGCATCAGGATCATCATGCACGGATTCATAAGTGACACCGAAACATTCCTCGTAAGCGAAATCGACGCCGTCATGAGCTAGGAGAAGTTCAAGGATGTAGTCACGCTCGCTCGCAGAAGAAACTAGCGGCCGGAAAACGCCCACTTTCGGTGTGCGGTGCAGGAGCGTCTCAAGCATGCCCAAGGCCACGGTGGATTTACCGGTATTACCCTCAACGGAGGCTATATATACGCTACGAACCACACTTCAAGCCTAGATTAATAAAACCCCCAACGCACCCGCCAGAGCCCAGTTACCCTTGCTACGTTTCCGTCCTAGGGGAGTTGGCTGAGATGACGCCACGTTGGGAGCAAGGTTAAGTCTAGCGGAGATAACTTATTGGCGGTGACGGAGAGATTCGAACTCTCGGTAGGTTTCCCTACACACGCTTTCCAAGCGTGCCTCTTCGGCCACTTGAGTACGTCACCAGGTTGCGCAAGCAACAAGGCTATCTTACCGGAGTTCTGGGGCTTCGGGAAACTACAGTATTCGCATCCAGCTAACTCCCCCAAATCCCAATCACATACTCAGCTAAATACAGTATCGGCAATGACACAACCACGCTAAAGAGCACGATTGGCATATTTTCTTTCACTAACCGGAAGTTCGGAATTCCATACTGACCGTTCAAATAATTCAATAGTCCCGATATTGGGCCAACGATAGACGCTAAGCTCCAGCCAATCAGGACTGACAGCACAAACATGGTCGGATCTATTTGAATAGTCGCTAATAGCCCAACAATGATTGCTGAAGAAATTACCGGGTGGACGCCTAGTAGCGAGACAACAATCATCACGATAATCATTCCCCAGGCGACCAGCGGCGTGAACTCCGTTAAAGGAACCTGGATATGCACAACATTCTGAAGCGCCCTGAAACCGATTGTAAGAATTCCAGCTGCAATAAAAAGCGTTCCCTCGGTTCGAGATATGGGAAGATTCTTTATTCCGTGAATCACCATTATTGGGACTCCCCTCAGACCATGGATACCAATCGCCCCAATCAAGGTCACCAGCAGCGCACCTGCCACTACAAGCTTCGGGATTGAAATTTCGGGGAATAATAGGTGAGTCAGAAGCACAAAAAGAACCATAGACATCGGCACTCTAAGGAGGCGGAATGACGGTTGATACCCGGTGAATGCCTGTAGTTCCTCAGGTGTTCTAGTGCGGATGTTCCACCAGGTCGCAATAAAAAGGCAGATTATTGCCGCGAACCCACCAATACCGATTTGCAGCACCGTATTCGCACCAGGCATCAATACACCTGCAGCAGCGGCAGCAACCCAGAAAGGTGACCAGAAGGCACCTAGACCATAAGTTGAACTCAGTAGTGAAGCATCTTTTATTGTCAGCGGCTTATCACCTTTAATGCGGTCGGCAATAATCCCCACTGAAATTATGTTGATAACAGAACTAATCGCATGGTTTATAAATCCGGTTCTTCTAACCTCTTTCGCTCCAACACCTTTATCTGCTTCCCCTGCCCTACCACCAGTAATAAGACGCAGGAATACGACGCATGAAGTCATCCCTGCAAGTTCCTGATTCATACTGAGCAGGTGTTCAAAACTCAAGCCTTCACCAGTATCCGAGTAGGTGACTGCCAACATAGATACTCCGGCAATCACAAGCAGAGTCGCTGCAATTCGTGTGGGCAGATGTTTCAGAGTCAATAAACCTAATCCGAGGCAAAGCAAAGCAAATGCCCCGGATAGGTAATTAAAGAACGGTACAAATATGGATGCTAATAAACATACGATAAGCAGAGCCATAGAGACGCCATACGCTCTAATGGCGACGTTTTTGACCATTTATGCTGTTCTAGTTTTGTGGGAACCCGAGGTTGATTCCACCGTGACTAGGGTCTAGCCAGCGTGAGGTAATCGCCTTTTCTCTTGTGAAGAAGTGGAAACCTTGCGCACCATATGCCTTTGTGTCTCCGAATAGTGAAGCCTTCCAGCCACCGAAAGAGAAGTACCCAACTGGAACAGGAATTGGAACATTTACTCCCACCATGCCCACTGTAACTTCGTTCTGGAACTTACGGGCAGCTCCACCGTCATTTGTGAAAATGGCAGTGCCGTTTCCATACTGGTTTGAATTAATAATCTTCAAACCCTCTTCGTATGTTTTTACGCGAACGATTGCAAGTACTGGTCCAAAGATCTCATCCTTGTACACGCCTGAGTTTAGAGGCACCTCGTCAATAAGTGTTGGACCAAGCCAGAAACCGTTAGGGTCGCCATCAGCCTTGATCGAACGTCCGTCAACGACAACCTTGGCTCCGTCCTTCTCTGCTAGTTCGATGTAGCTGGATACTTTGTCGCGGTGAACTTCGGTAATTAATGGACCCATATCGCAGTTCTTAGTGCCGTCGCCGACCTTGAGCCCTTCTAGTCTTTCGACAATCTTCTCAATCAGTGCATCGGCTACTGGCTCGACAGCAACAACCACAGAAATGGCCATGCATCGCTCACCAGCAGAGCCAAAACCTGCGTTTACTGAAGCATCAGCGGTTAGGTCAAGGTCTGCGTCAGGAAGCACAAGCATGTGGTTCTTTGCCCCACCGAATGCTTGAACGCGCTTTCCAAGTCCAGTACCTCGTTCATAAACATATTTAGCAATCGGGGTTGAACCTACGAAGGAAATTGATTCAACATCTTCATGATCGATCAGCCTGTCTACCGCTACTTTGTCACCGTGAACCACGTTGAAAACACCGTCTGGTAGTCCGGCTTCTTTCAAGAGTTCGGCAATGAAGTTAGCAGCACTTGGATCCTTCTCACTAGGTTTCAGGATTACGGTGTTACCAACCGAAAGTGCTACAGGGATAAACCATAGTGGCACCATTGCAGGGAAGTTGAAAGGAGAAATAATGCCCACAACTCCCAATGCCTGGTGAAGTGAGTAAACGTCTACACCAGTTGAAGCGTTTTCGACATACTCACCCTTGATGTAGTTAGGGAAGCTTGTAGAAAGTTCAACAACTTCTAGACCACGCGCAATCTCGCCGGCTGCATCTGAAAGCACCTTTCCGTGTTCTTCAGTGATTATTGCCGCGAGTTCTAGAACTTTGCGCTCTAAAAGATCGCGAAATGCAAACATGATCTTCTGACGACGAGCGACTGATAGGTCACGCCATGCGGGTAGCGCTGCCTTTGCTGCGGCAACTGCCTTATCAACGTCACTCACTTCAGCGAGAGAGACCTTTTTGACTGCACGACCTAGCGCGGGGTTGAAAACATCCCCGAAACGACCCCCTGAACCGGAATCAAATTTTCCCCCGATCCAATGCTCAACTACTGGCAGGTTAGCCATTTATACTCCTTCTGCTACCTCTTTGAAGTGAGGCCGCCATGGAATTAGAATACCCGCTTATAAGTAGGTGTTGGCCAAGGACTAGCTGTTGTGATTGAGGCTTAACTACCCCAAGCCCCAACCTAAATCCCTAAAACCGCCTTAGCAATCAGGAAGTAAATTACCAACCCTGAAGCATCCACAAATGTGGTGATAAACGGGTTGGAGAAAACTGCTGGGTCTACTTTCAGCGCTCTAGCAATAATAGGCATCACTCCACCTACTGTTGCCGCGGTGGTGCAAACTGCGACAAGTGTGAGTCCAATCACTAACCCGATTGCCGGATTGTATATCGCTGCAGCGAGTCCCCCACCGACTATCCCGAGCAATGAGCCCAGGAAGAAACCCACGCGAAGTTCTCGCCCAAGCACTCTCCAAATATCGGATGGCCGCACATCGTTCAGAGCGAGCGCACGAGTCACCGTGGTCGCGGCCTGATTACCGGTGTTACCTCCGGTACCAATCAGTAGTGGCACAAATAGCGCCAGCACAGTCACTTTCGCGAGGGTGCCTTCAAAGTGTGAAAGTACCTGCACAGTGAGGGTCGCACCAACTGCCAAAACTAGCAGCCAAACCACTCGCGAGCGCACCAGGGTCCTGATTGGCGTGGCAAGGTACGGTCTAGTCAAAGGCTCCACACCACCCTGACGGGCAGTGTCTTCGGACTCTTCCTGCTCGAGGATGCGCACAGCATCGTCGATCGTGAGCACACCCACCAAGCGTTCTTCTTTATCCACAATCGTTAATGCCAGCACCCCTTGCTCGGTGCAGAGGCGAGCCGCAGCTTCTGCGCTTTGATATGCAGTGGCGATTGGTGCATCCTTCATGATTTCTGAAATCTGGATGCTCTCATCGGCTTTCATCAGTTCGCGTAGAGTCACGGTGCCAACCACCCGCCGGCTGTCATTAAGTACCGGAATCACGTAGATTGTCTCAGCGTCGTCTAGCCGAGCATTCACTCGCTCCAGTGTTCTGCCTACGGTGTAGTTCGATCGGGTGGAGACGTATTCCGGACTCATCCTCCTGCCCACGGAACCTTTCGGGTAACCGAGGACTTCGGATGTCATCTGCCGCTCTTTTTTGGTGAGTCCCTGCAGTAGCCGAGGCGCGAGGGCGGCGGGGAGTTCGTCGAGTAGCCAGACACGGTCATCCGGATCGAGACTTGCAAATACTGAGGCCACTTCTGCGTCTTGGAGTCCGTGAATCAGGTCACTCTGAAGTGATGGCGCGAGCGCTTCAAAAACCTCTAGAGCTGTGTCTTTAGCCAGTAGCCGGTATGTGAATGCGCGCTGTTTTTCTGGGAGGCGCTCAAGCACATCCACTACCTGTTCGGTGGTTATTTCTGCGAGTAGGTGCGATACCGCAGTGGCGTCATTCTCGCTAAGTAGCGGGCTTAGTTTGTTTAGAATCTCATCGAGTTCAAAAGTCTGGTTAGCATCCATCGGCTAACTCCTCTCAGGTATGTGTAGGTCGGATTATGGCTAGGACTGTCGCTATTCATAAGCCATCACCTCACTTTTCTACCTGTCTCGGATGCCTTGTAGAGGGTATCATGTTTAGTGAATGCGTCCTGCATTTTCCAGGTAGGGAGGCCACAAATGAGCGACACAATCGGTAAAGAAAACGTGGATATCTATTCACTCCCAGTCACCACCATCAGAGGCGAAGAAACTACTTTCGGAGCAATCGCCGGCGACAAGGTTGCCCTAGTTGTTAACGTGGCGTCTAGGTGCGGACACACTCCACAGTATGCGCAGCTTGAAGAGCTGCAGCAGAAGTATGGAGAGCAGGGGTTTACCGTAATCGGTTTCCCTAGCAACCAGTTCCTTCAAGAGATGGGCTCTGAGGAGGATATCGCCGAGTACTGTTCAGCAACTTGGGGCACCACCTTCCCGATGACAAGCAAGGTTAGTGTAAACGGCAGTAAAACCCACCCCGTTTTCAAAGAGCTAAAGCTCACTGCGGATGCCGAAGGCAAAGCCGGCAGAGTTGCTTGGAACTTTGAGAAGTTTCTTATCTCACCGGATGGGCAGGTTGCTAGATTCCGCCCTCCAGTCTTACCTGACGATCCTGCAATTGTTGAACAGATCGAAGCTTGGTTGCCTAAATAACTGTTTGCGTCCCGATAGTGAGAGACCGGCAGTGAGCGATTAGTCTAAAACTATGACATCGCAAACAATCGACGCCTACATCGCTGAGCAGGATTCGGAAATCAGGCCTGTGCTTGTAAAAGTGCGTGAAATAATCGGCTCAGCTATTCCAGATGCTTCAGAAAAAATGTCTTATGGAATCCCTACTTGGTGGGCTGGGCGTAATATCATCCACTTCTCGGCGGCTAAGAAGCACTTAGGTTTATACCCTGGCCCTAAAGCAATTGCAGCTTTTCAGGATCAACTCGCAGAATACGACCAGAGCAAAGGTACTATTCGATTTCCTTTAAACTCACCTATCCCTTACGAACTTATTGCCGATATTTCTCGTTGGTGCCTAGAAAACTATCGGAAGTAGACAGTGCAGATGAAACCCGAATCAATCGACGCCTACATTGAGATTCAACACGAGGAGATTCGCCCGATTCTTAACAAGTTCCGTGACACTATTCGCGCCGAGTTACCAGAAGCAACTGAGAAGCTTGCCTGGAATATGCCGACTTGGTGGCAGGTGAAGAATCTGGTTCATTTTGCGGCATCGAAGAACCACATCACTTTTCACCCGAGTAAACCTGCAATCGAAGCATTTTCTGAGCAATTGGATGCGCTAAACATCGATCACACAGAAATGACCATCCGCTTTCCATACAAAGACCCAATCCCTTACGAGCTTGTTGCCGATATGGTTCGCTGGACTCTAAATAATTAGACGGATGCTTTTAGGGCTTCCTTCTCAAGCGCAGCACCCTCAACATCAACATCCGGAAGGATGCGGTCAAGCCATTTCGGAATCCACCAAGCGCCCTTACCAAGCACGTGCATCAGCGCAGGCATCAGCAGTAGACGCACGATGAATGCGTCAAACAGCACACCAACCGCGAGACCGAAACCGACGGAACGCACCAGCATAGAGTCTGCGAAAACGAATCCACCAAATACGGAAATCATAATCAGCGCCGCTGCAATTACTACTGCCCTACCGGCACGGAATCCCTGAGCGACAGCCTTGCGAGCTTCTGTTCCGTGAACAAATGCTTCGCGCATCCCCGCTGCCAGGAATATCTGATAGTCCATAGCGAGTCCGAAAAGTATTCCCACGAGAATTATCGGCAGGAAGCTCATAATCGGCCCAGGCGCGGTGATTCCGAAGATTTCGCCAAGCCATCCCCACTGGAACACGGCAACGAGTGCCCCATAGGTTGCTAGTAGTGAAAGCACGAAACCTAGGGTCGCGATGACCGGCACCAGAATCGAACGGAACACCAGAATCATAATCAACAGCGATAGGCCAACAACCAATATTAGGTAAGTCGGGAGCACATCTGCGAGCTTGTCAGAAATGTCTCTATTGATTGCTGTCTGCCCTGAAACACCGAGAGTGATTCCCTCGTCGGTTAGATCAAGGGATCGCAAGTCTTTCACTAGAGCGTCGGTAGATGCCGCGTTTGGTCCATCGGCTGGCACAATCTGAAACACAATCAAGTTCCGATCTGTGTTTGTCGCTGCCGGAGCCACTGCGGTTACGTTTTCAAGGCTTGCCAGTTCCCTAGCAATCTGCAGCTGCACAAAAATTTCTGTCTCATCGGTGAGTGGCTCATCCAACTCTGCCAACACAATAAGCGCACCGTTAGTTCCAGCACCAAATGCTTCACTCATCGTCTCATAGGCTGCATATGCGGTGGAATCAGCTGGTTCCGAAGCTCCGTCTGGGAGCCCTAGACGCATCTCTGCTGCTGGAATCGCCAGGATGCCTAAAGCGGCAACAGCGACAATAATTGTTCCTAACGCGCGCCAAGTATTCATCGGCTTGACTTCTTTTTGGCGACGAACTTTCTGTACTAGGTTCTTCAGGGTGCGTTTATTGAGCACGCGCCTCCCCGCCAAACCAAGCAGTGCTGGGGTGAGGGTAATTGCAATCAGCACAGCGATTGCGACCGTGCCTGCACCGATGTTTCCCATAAGCCCCAGAAAACTAATACCTGTGATGTTTAGACCAAGCAGAGCAACAATCACAGTAGATCCTGCAAACACGACTGCGTTTCCGGCGGTGCCGTTGGCGAGTGCGATCGACTCCACAACGTCCATACCAGAGGCCAGCTGTTTGCGGTGTCGGTTCACTATAAATAGCGAATAGTCGATGCCCACAGCAAGCCCCAGCATCACTCCAAGAATCGGTGTGACAGAAGCCATGTCGATGATGCTAGAGAAGGAAAGCGCAGTGAGTGCACCGATGCCTACCCCAACAAGAGCGGTTGCTATCGGTAGCGAAGCAGCGATTAGACCACCGAGCATCACCAATAGGACTATTGCAGCGATTGCTAAACCAATAGCCTCAGAGACTCCAAAAAGTCCCGGTAGGCTCTGCGCAATTACGTTACTGAAATCTGTGTTTACACCCGTGACTGGATTGTCTTCGAAGTATTCCATGACCGCATTCTTGATGCCCTCGTCAAGGTCAAACATGCTGTCTTTGAAAGAGACGGTAACCATCGCTACCGAACCGTCGTCGGAAACCATCTGAATATTTTGTGCATATCCGTATAGTTCAACACTCTGATCTAGTGCAAGTTCCTGACCTGCAATCTGAGCACGCGCATATTCTGCTTCTATTGCAGAAATAAATCCGGCGGCTTCGGCTGCATCAATCTGCACCTTCGCTTCATTGATTTGCTGGTAGCCGGCCTGTATTTGCGCGGATATTTGCTGCATCTGCTCGGCTGTTGCGTATGGATCAACAACATTGGCGATTCCGTCAACTTCACTAGAGAGTCCAGCAATTACTTCACGAATCTTTGTAGCCTGTTCTGCGGTTATCGCACTGCCGTCTGCGGTGTGGTAAACGACATACCCCACTGCACCGCTTAGCTCCGGAAGCTCGGACTGCATACGGTCGATTACCTCAGCTGCCGGAGTCCCTGGGATATCGAAGCTGTTACTGAGTTTGCCAAAACCGGCGATGAATGCACCACCGGCAGCAAGCAAAATCACCAGCCAGGCTGCAATAATTTTCCAGCTGTTTGTGGCAGAGAATTTACCTAGTCTTTGAAGTAGCTTGGCCAAGAGGACTCCTTGTTTTCACCCGATGCGCTTTTGGGTATTTTTGTTTCATTCAAAATGCTACTAGACGGAACGTATCGTATTTATTGGAGTTCGCTGTGAGAAATACGAAACGATAAGGTCTACAATTCTGATAACAGCAAACCCAGCAAACAAATATCGAAAGCAGTTAACTTGGAGCAGGAAGTCGAGTCTAAGCGACGCGGACCCGAACGTAGCGAAAAAGCACGCATCGCTATCCTGACTGCCGTTGCAGAGCGACTTCTTGCCAGCGGTTACGACTCCCTCACCATGGAAGGTATCGCTGCAGATGCTGGCGTCGGCAAACAAACCATCTACCGCTGGTGGAAAACTAAGGGAGATTTAGTAGCTGACTCCTTGGTTGAAGGCTTCCTGATACCGGATGTTTTTTCCCCGAAAAACACTGGCGATATCCGCGCCGACCTCACTAACTGGCTTAAAACCATCGCGAAATTTTTAAAAACAGATACAAACTCGGAACTCCTTCGCTCTCTCGTTATCGCCTCGGTCAACAATCCTGAGGTGGGAGAGAACATGTATAACCGCCTTGGCGTAATTGCTATGTTCAATGAGCGCTTCCGTGCTGCCATCGCCTCCGGTGAATTACCTGCCGACACCCAAGTGATGGAAATAGGGGATGCTCTATTTGGCTCGATTGTGCTGCGGGTGCTTCGCCACGGAAAAATCGACGAAACCTTTATTACTCAGATTGTGAACCTACTGCTTCCTAAGTAATATTCCTAACCTAAACTTAAACGATGAACGATCACAGGGCATACACCGGCACAATCAACGTCGGTCCGATGTCGCCGTTCGTAAATATTCCACGCGCGAAGTGGAAAGAACTTGCTGGCAGTTTCGAGCAGCCGCTCACGACATCCGAAATCGCCTCCCTCCAAGGTCTCGGAGACACTCTAGATTCGCGCGAAGTTTCCGAAGTCTATCTTCCGGTAAGCAGGTTGCTAAATATGTATGCCACCGGAATCCGGAAACTGCATGACACTACCGCAGAATTCTTGCGTGAAAGACACGATGGCACCCCTTTTGTGATTGGTATTGCCGGTTCTGTGGCTGTTGGGAAGTCAACTATCGCTAGGCTACTTCGCGAACTACTTTCCCGCTGGGAGGGTACCCCTCGTGTTGAGCTGGTCACAACAGACGGTTTTCTCTACCCCAATGCCGAACTTGAGCGCCGCGGAATAATGCTTCGTAAAGGCTTCCCAGAATCCTACGATCAGCGCAGTCTTCTTCGCTTCGTTACCGCGGTAAAAAGCGGGGTCGAACAGGTGCGCGCGCCCTTCTACTCCCATCTGGCCTATGACATCATGCCCGATGCTGAAGTTATAGTGAATCAGCCAGACATCCTGATTGTTGAAGGGTTGAATGTGCTTCAGCCCTCAACTGGCAGTAGCCAACTGGCGGTAAGTGACCTCTTCGACTTCTCAATATATGTAGACGCTAAAGAGGAGACGATTCAGGACTGGTATGTGAACAGGTTCATGAAATTGAAGGAAGGCGCATTCGCCAATCCGGACTCTTACTTCCACCGCTATGCGGGACTCTCGGACGAACTGGCTCGCCAAACCGCACTAGAAATCTGGAAAAACATTAACCACCCGAACCTGGTCGAAAACATCCTTCCCACCCGTGCCAGAGCAAAGCTAGTGCTTCGAAAGGATGCTGACCATCAGGTTCGCAACGTGCAGCTGCGGAAGTTATAACCCTAAATCAGTAAAGGTTTCGTCATAGATTCCAATCGCGGTATCTACTTGCTCAGGTGTCACGATCAGTGGTGGAGCTACATGCACTCGGTTATCTGCCATGAATGGTAGCAGCCCTCGGTCATACAGCCCATTCTTAATCTTGCCCATTGTGGCAGCGTCTAATGGAGTCTTGGATGCACGGTCTGCCACAAACTCGATTGCCCAGAAAGCGCCAATCCCGCGAACCTCACCAATTGATTCGTGCTTGTCTTTCAGGCCGTTCAAAGCCACCTTTAGTTGCTCACCGATCTTGGAGGAGTTTTCGACCATCCCTTCCTCACGCATCGCGTCGATAGTTGCCACAATCGAGGCCATAGCGAGTGGATGGCCGGAATAAGTGAGTCCGCCTGGGAACATCCGGTCTTTGAAGAATTCATAGATCTTGTCACTGATGACCACGCCACCGGCAGGCACATAGCCGGAGTTCACTCCCTTTGCAAAGGTGATTAGGTCAGGAGTGATATCGAAGTGCTGGTGTGCAAACCACTTACCAGTGCGGCCAAATCCTGCCATAACCTCGTCGGCGATAAACACGATTCCGTACTTATCTGCGAGCGCGCGTACGCCCTTCATATAGCCTGGTGGCGGAACCAAGATTCCTGCAGTTCCTGGCACTGACTCGAGCAAAATCGCTGCCACATTGGATGCACCAGCCCCGTTGATAATTGCTTCTAAATGCTCGAGAGCCCGGTCTGTTTCTTGCTCTTCATTTTCGGACCAGAATGGCGACCTATATAGGTATGGACCGAAGAAGTGTTCGTGGCCTCTCGCATACTGGTTAGGGATTCTGCGCCAATCCCCGGTTGCCACAATAGCCGCTCCGGTGTTGCCGTGGTAGGAACGGTAGGTGGATAGCACGGTGTCGCGACCAGTGTATATACGAGCCATTCTGATTGCGTTCTCAACCGCATCTGCTCCACCGTTGGTGAAGAAAACTTTTGAAAATGCTTCGCCTGCTACTTCTTTGATCTTCTTAGCGGCAAGGCCTCTATATAGGTTTGCATGCCCTGGTGCGATGGTTGTCAACTGTGATGAAGCTACTTGAATTGCTTCAGTTACTTTAGGGTGCTGATGACCAACGTTTGTGTTGATTAGTTGGCTGGAAAAGTCTAGCCATTTGCGACCTGTGTAGTCCCAGAGGTAGGCACCTTCGCCTCCCGCAAAGACCCATGGTTTTAGCGAAGACTGCACGCTCCAAGAGTGAAAAACATTCTCTCGGTCTAGTGCATATGTGAGTTCGTTGTTGGCAGGGTCTAATGAGTTAATAGATCCGAAATCGGACATTTTTACCAGTTCCTTTTTCGCCAGTATTTCTAAGCGTCTGATATCAGATTAGTTGGAAGTGACATTTAACGCTTGTAATGCTGCTAGTGGACTCTGCACTAAACAAAAGAGTGGGCCGGCCACTGAGGCTAGTGGCCGACCCTTTTTATCCCTTGCACAAAGAGGTTTTGAATTGCAATCACAATCGCTACCAAATGAAACCAATACTTTATGAGTGAAATCAATATATAACGGTTTGATAACGAGCGCAAATTAAGATTTGCTTCAAATTTTTACATCGGCTGCACCGAGTGCGGAACTATGCGTCCAGCACTTCTACATCGGCATACTTGTTGAAACGATATCCGAGCCCACGAACCGTGCGGATGATATCTTCGTGCCCGGCTAATTTGCTGCGTAGGCGACGAATATGAACATCAACGGTGCGCGCATTCGGACGGTTTTCATCAAGTGTTGGCCAGAGTGCATCAATCAAAGCTTCGCGGCTAATCGTCTCTCCATGGTGCTCCACCAAGTGTTGGACAATCTGGAATTCTAGGTAGGTTAGTCCCTGGTTTTGTCCGTTAATTGTGATTCGACCGCGGGATGCGTCAATCACCACTTTAGGGGAGGCCGGTTTTTCTTCGGTCACCACAGATGGGTCTTTGAGTGCACGACGCACCACGTCAACATCGCGTCCGCCGATTCCTGCTGGAGCGAGTGCGACTACGGCGTGAGTTTCCGCATCCGGAGCTATCTCGGCAAGAGATTTTTTGAGGTGCTTCACGATTGCGGTGAGATCTGTGCCTGAAGTTAGCGCCTGCAGTTCGTCTAGACCGACGTAGAGCACGAAACCTCGTGCTTCGACATCGCCAGAAACCGGGTGTAACCGGCGAACTGGCGCAGGGGCGATAATTTGGCTCGGCTGCTGAACAGTTCTGGCTGTGGAGCCGCGGTAAGTGGTTGAAGTTGGCTGGTATGGATTTGGGGCTACTGGGTTGAGTAGTGACATTTTGGTGAATCCTTGTGTTCTTTAGGGAGATTTTGAATGTGTATGTTTGCTTCGCTACTGCGATATGAGTGCGCTAGATAGGTTGCGCGATGATGCCCGAAGGGCTGATTGCGAGAGATGGTTTTGCTAAAAAGAAATTAGCTACACATTCGTGAACACATGAAAACGCGAGCCATACGTGAGCAGGCTGCAGGGACCATTGGGGTCAAAACGTTTTCATTCACGTCACCGACTATACCTAATTCAAATGAAATTTGTATAAAACATCACAAATCTTCCTGCGTTGTTTCCGTTTTGTTGTAAAAAAAGTTGTTATACTCTCAATATAACTATGCAATTTTGCTTTTATCGCGCACCCGAAATTGCGGAAGGAAAAAGATGAGTAAAGAAGTCACTCTTGAGCTCCAGGGGGTGTCAAAGAAATTCGAAAGCACCTTAGCTGTGAACGATTTAAGTTTCAGTGTGCATCCTGGAAAAATTACCGGATTTCTTGGACCTAACGGTGCAGGAAAAACAACCACTCTGCGCATCCTCCTCGGGCTGGTGAGCCAAGATTCCGGGCGAGCACTGGTAAACGGACAAAGCTATCGAGAGCTAGAAAATCCAGCAAATTTGGTAGGTGCCTCGCTAGATTCCAACAGTTTTCACCCTGCCCGCACCGGTAAAGACACCCTGATGGTGCAGACGTCCGCTGCCGGTATCCCAGATGCGCGTATCGCCGAAGTCCTAAACATCGTAGGTCTCACAGAAGCCGCCAACAAAAAAGTTGGCGAATATTCGCTCGGGATGCGCCAAAGGCTCGGTCTAGCCAGTGCGATGCTCGGAGATCCCCAAGTTCTCGTGCTCGATGAGCCAATCAACGGGCTTGACCCGCAAGGCATCACCTGGGTCCGTGAATACCTGAAGCATTTAGCGAGCGAGGGGCGCACAATTCTGGTTTCTTCGCACGTGCTCTCCGAAGTTGAGCAAACAGTGGATTCACTGGTGGTTATCAATCGCGGCAAGCTGGTCTACGAAGGTACTGTGAAGAACCTGCGTAGCCAAACCAAAACTTCTGTGTTTGTTAGTGCCACAGAGTCGGCCAAGCTGGAAGCTGCGCTTAGTGCATCCCACAAATTCATCAAACGAGAAGACGGTGTAGTTATCGAGGATGTCGAACCGCAGGAAATCGGGGAACTCGCACTGAAGAATGGAATTGCACTCACACAGTTGCGCACCGAATCCACGGGGCTCGAAAAAGCCTTCCTGGAACTGATTTCAAATGGGGGTGCAGAATAATGTTTGCTGCATCATTCAAATCTGAAACAAGAAAAATATTCACCCTAAAAACTTGGTGGATTCTGGGACTTGTTATGTTCCTGCTCACGGCGCTATCGGCAGGAACCTACGGTCTGCTCGCAATGCTATCTGACCAAATTCCTGAACTTGCGATGATACCGATCGACGCACTCACAATCTACGGCAGTATCACCAGTGCCGGATACGTGATTCCGCTACTTTCGGGTGCGCTGGCAACAACCAATGAATATCGTCACCGCACACTCACACCTACATTCCTGGCAACACCAAAACGTGGAATTGTTTTCAGCGCCAAACTGCCGACCCAATTATTGCTCGGTATCTTTTACGGTTTGCTTGGACTTGCAGCGGCGGTGGGTCTTGGTGCTCCACTGCTTCTAGCGGCAGGATACGAAACCGCTCTGAGCGACCCTAGTACTTGGTGGCTATTCCTGCGGATAATCGCAGTTCTCGCCATTTGGGGCGCTATCGGTGTCGGGCTCGGTGCACTCGTGAAGAATCAGACAGTGGCAATTGTGATCGCACTTGTGTTTACTCAGTTTGTTGAACCAATCATCCGCACAATCGGCGCAGCCTTCGAATGGGTCAGTGAGGCCGTAAAATACCTACCGGGAGCAGCTACCGACGCCTTCGTTGGCGCTAGCGCGTACTCAGCCCTCGGTGAAGTCGGCTCGACCGGTCTAGAGTGGTGGATTGCTGGTCTAGTGCTCCTTGCATACACTGTGCTTGTGTGCGCACTAGGTTCACAAATTTCATGGAAGAAGGATGTCAGCTAAGACACATCTACTAGGAGCGGAAGAGCTTCGCCTCGCCTACCCTAATCGGGTTGTGCTGGAATCGGTAACCCTCGGTATTGAAAGCGGCGACCGAATCGGTATCGTTGGACGCAATGGTGACGGTAAATCTTCGCTACTCGGCCTGCTTTCAGGAAAAATCGAACCAGACGGCGGGAAGGTTACTCGCCGAGCCGGCGTGACTTTCGGGGTGCTTGACCAGGCCGACACTCTCGACGGCTCCAAGACAGTTTCGGAAACAATCGTCGGTAACCGCAGTGAGCATGAGTGGGCTGGTGACCCAAAAGTTCGCGACATTATTTCTGGGCTGGTTCCAGACATCCCCTGGGATGCAAAAATCAACACCCTATCCGGCGGTCAGCGTCGTCGTGTGTCGCTTGCAACCCTACTTATTGGCGATTGGGACATCATTGCTTTAGATGAACCCACCAACCACTTAGACACCGAAGGTATCGCGTGGTTAGCTGAGCATCTAAAGAATCGCTGGGCGAAAAATACCGGGGCGCTGTTGCTGATTACTCACGACCGCTGGTTCTTGGATGAGGTCGCAACCGATACTTGGGAGGTTCACGACGCAAAAGTGGAACCTTTTGAGGGCGGTTACGCGGCATACATCCTGCAGAGTGTTGAGCGCGATCGTAAGGCTCAGGTTGCTGAAACGAAGCGACGCAACATTATGCGTAAAGAACTCGCTTGGCTAAGGCGCGGCGCTCCTGCTCGCACTTCTAAGCCAAAGTTTCGTATTGACGCTGCCAATGTTTTGATTGCAGATGTGCCACCGGTGCGCAACAAAATTGAGCTCGCAAATTTGGCTGTCGCGCGCATCGGAAAGGATGTTGTCGACCTACAAAATACTGGCGTCGCCTTTGAAGAACGAGATATTTTCAGCGGAATAAATTGGAATATTGCGCCGGGTGAGAGAACCGCGATTCTCGGTCCAAACGGCGCCGGAAAATCAACCTTGCTGGGGCTGATTGCCGGAATTTTGGAACCGACTTCAGGACGAATAAAGCGGGGAAAGAATGTGCGTCTCGGGCTCCTCGATCAACAATTCAGTGCACTGGAAAAGGTGTCGGGTGATCGGGTTCGCGAAGTGCTGGCAAGGGCTAAAACCAGTTATGTTGTTGATGGCAAAGAACTTTCCCCAGCACAGCTTTTAGAGCGGCTCGGATTCGCGAAAGAACACCTCTCCACCAGGGTTGGTGATTTATCCGGTGGGCAAAAACGTCGCCTGCAACTTTTGATGGTGCTACTTTCTGAACCCAACTTGCTGGTGCTGGATGAGCCGTCCAATGACGTGGATACCGAATTCTTAACCGCGATGGAGGATCTGCTCGACTCCTGGCCGGGCACACTAATCGTGGTCTCACACGACCGTTACCTACTTGAGCGCATCACCGATCAGCAGTATGCAATCCTGGGTGGCAAGCTCCGTCACTTACCTGGCGGAGTGGATGAATACTTGCGACTTCGAAAAGCAGAAATCAAGCAATCTGGCGCGAGTGTAGGTGGAGGCGCCAGTATAGCCACCTGCGCGGGCATGCTGTCTGGCTCGGGCGCGAACCAAGCTGATTACTCTTACACCGTTTCGAACTCTGCCGCACCGGCAACAATACTTTCTGGTGCAGCAAGGCGCGATGCTGAAAAAGAACTCGCCTCCGTGGAGAGGCGTCTAGAGAAACTGCAAAAGTCGGTGGTGCAGGAAAAATTTGCACTGGCCGAACTAGACCAGTCCGATTACCAGAAACTCAACGAGGAGATGGCGAAGATCACCACCCTCGAAACTGAAATTGCTGAACTAGAAGAGCGCTGGTTGGAGCTTTCTGAACTTCTCAGCTAGTACTGCTTTCAAAGCGGATTACCGTTTAGTCGAGCGGTCCGGCAGTTCCGTAGAGCCGATCCCCCGCATCTCCAAGCCCTGGCACGATATAGCCCTTCTCGTTGAGGTGCGAATCGACTTCGCCCACAACCACGGTTACGTTACCATTCGGATGATCGCGCTCAATTCTGGCCACCCCTTCAGGTGCCGCAATCAGGCAGATAGCAATCACGTCACTAGCGCCGCGGCGGAAAAGGTATTCGATAGCCGCGCTCAGTGATCCGCCGGTTGCAAGCATCGGGTCAAGCACGTAGCACTGCCTGCCGGTTAGATCCTCCGGAAGCCTCTCAGCGTATGTCACCGGTTCGAGTGTCTCCTCGTTGCGGAGCATGCCAAGGAAGCCGACCTCGGCATTCGGCATCAGTTTGCTCATGCCGTTGAGCATCCCCAGACCTGCACGCAGAATCGGCACGATCAAAGGAAGCGGTAGTGAGGTGGTTTTGCCGGTGTACTCGGCTACCGGGGTTTCTACGACGACTTCATCGGTGCGTAGATCTCGGGAAGCCTCGTAGGCCAAAAGCGTGACCAGCTCTTCGGTGAGGAGTCTGAAAGTTGCGCTGGAAGTGTTTTTCTTACGCAACTCGGTGAGCTTATGTGAAATTAGTGGATGGTTAGCCTGATGCAATCGCATAGGCTCAGATTAGCGCGAACAGTGGCAAAATTAGAACTTATGCAACCAAAATCTGAACTTGAAGACCTGATGAACCAGGCATTAGACGAAGCTCGAGAGGCGCGAGCAAGCGGTGAAGTGCCGGTTGGAGCGGTGATTGTGGATGCTACCGGCCGAATAATCGCACGCGCACAGAACCGCAGAGAACGCGAGGATAATCCCCTGCTACACGCCGAAGTTATTGCAATTCAGGCAGCCGCTGCCGTGGTGGGCAGCTGGAACCTATCAGAATGCACCCTAATCGTCACGCTAGAGCCCTGTGTGATGTGTGCTGGTGCAATTCTGCAATCGCGCATTTCTCAGGTCGCATTCGGCGCTTGGGACGAAAAAGCTGGCGCTGCCGGAAGTGTGCACGATTTGTTGCGTGATCGAAGACTTCCACACAAGGTGGAAGTTGTTTCGGGCATCCTGGCAGAGGAAAGCTCCGACCTTTTACATGAATTCTTTTTAGAGCGAAGAAATTAGCGTTTCAACTCTGCGTTTTATTTCATCTCTTATCAGACGCACAGCTTCAATTCCTTGTCCTGCAGGGTCCGTTAGCTCCCAGTCTTCGTAACGTTTACCTGGGAAAAATGGGCAAGCATCCCCACAGCCCATAGTTATAACTACATCTGATTCCTGCACTGCATCTGCTGTGAGTAGTTTCGGCTGTTCTGATGCGATATCGATCCCGACTTCCTGCATTGCTAAAACAGCTACTGGGTTTATAGCATCTGCAGGAATTGATCCGGCAGATCGGACATCAATCTTTTCACCAGCTAAGTGTTTCAGGTAGCCGGCAGCCATTTGGGATCTGCCTGCATTATGGACACATACAAATAAAACTCTAGGTATATTTTTAGTCTTCTCCACGGATTACTATCGCTTCTGTGTTTAGGGTATCAATTTCTCGGTGATAAACATCCGGTTCAATATAAACGATGAGCTGGTAAGGAATTACAGCCCGCATATGCGCCTCAATTGAATCAATCGCAAGGGAAGCTTGGGTGAGTGTGATGTTTCGCTTAAACCCGACCTTTGCCGCAACCAACAGTTCCTCAGGACCGAGGTAGAGGGTTTTCATGTGGATTAGCCGAGCAACCGACTCCTCAGAGTTGACTGCCTCAGCAAGCTTTACGGCATCCTCGTCGTTAGCACCTTCACCAACGAGCAGTGACTTGGTTTCGATGGCAAGCACAATTGCGACAACTATTAGCAGCACACCAATCATTACCGTGCCGATTCCATCCCAAATGCCGTCGCCGGTGATAACGGACATCCCGACACCGATCATCGCGAAAATAAGCCCGAGGAGAGCTGCAATATCTTCCAAAAGCACGACCGGTAATTCTGGCGACTTAGCTCTACGAATAAATTGCACCCAGGATTCGGTTCCACGCACTTTATTACTTTCAACAACAGCGGTTCTGAGGCTGAATGATTCGAGGATGATTGCAATAGTCAGCACCAAAATTGGCAGCCACCAAGTCTCAATAGGATGCGGGTGGGTTAGCTTCTCAATACCCTCATAAATCGAGAACATGCCACCAACAGAGAACAGCACGATAGCAACGACGAAAGCGTAAACGTATCGCTCTCGCCCGTAACCGAAGGGATGCTCCCGATCGGCACGTTTCTTAGCCTTCCGCTGCCCCAGCAGGAGCAATAACTGGTTGCCGGAGTCTGCAAACGAGTGCACCGCTTCTGCGAGCATCGAACTCGCACCAGAAAATACCCAGGCAATAAGTTTGGTGATTGCAATACCGAGGTTTGCCCCAAATGCGGCAATTATTGCTTTGCTTCCGCCTTCTGTGCTCATGACTCCATACTATTCCTCTCAGAAAATATCGCTAAGTGTGCCGGGCAGAGTGCCCACACTAGCCGCTATGCTAAAACTCGTGAGCATCCAAGCAAATATTGCCATCCTCGGGACCGGAAACATGGGCGAAGCAATCATGACCGGCCTGCTCGATAGCGAGCACAAAATCCAAATCTCTGTCACTACTCGCAGCATAAACAGCGCCAACAAGATCGGGTTGGTTTCACAAAATCTTGAAGGTTTTCTGCAAATTGCCAGCCTGGAGGCGCATCCTGACGCAAATATCGAAGCCGTGAAAGATGCAGACATCGTGATTCTGGCGGTCAAACCAATAGCACTGATTGCGCTGGCTAAAGAAATTGCTCCGCATTTGAAGAAGGATGCCCTAGTAATCTCAGTCGCGGCCGGAACCAGCACCCATAGCCTCTCCCTTGCCCTTCCCGGGATGCGCATAATTCGCGCCATGCCGAACACTCCCGCCAAAATTGGCAAAGGTGTTACCGGAATTTCTGCTGGCGCCAGGGCAACCGATGCAGATATCCAGCTTGCTAAGGAACTCTTTGAATCAATCGGTGCAGTCGCGGTTATTGACGAATCGCAGTTAGATTTGCTCTCGGCAGTGTCTGGAAGTGGCCCAGCATATTTCTATCTATTCGTAGAGCGCTTTACCGACGCAGCAATCGCTGCCGGACTCGAACCTGAAGCCGCTCGCACCCTAGTTGAAGAAACCTTTATTGGTAGTGCCGCTTTACTCGATCACGAGAATGAGGCCCCTGCGGAACTTCGCCGCGCGGTCACCAGCCCTAAAGGCACCACCGAGCAGGCAATCGCGGTTTTTGAAGAAGCCGACCTAACCACCCTGATTCGCTCTGCAATGCGCGCAGCGGTTGCCCGCGCTAAAGAGCTAAACCAGGGCTAGCCGCTAAAAATTTTTTGAACGATCCAGTTCTTCTCTTACAAGCTTTCTAATCATCCCTTTAAGGCGGATAGCCCTACAATTACAGACTAGTTGCCACATTATGGACAAATTCGATTACTAGTTTCGTTATTTACACAAAACATGAAATTAGCAGTGCGGACAATACGTTTAACCGAAAACTCTATTTTAGAAGCCCCGACACCCTTGGATAGAACGACGCCATGTCTTGAGCACACAGAGCAGAGAGATTGCGAAATTGCTGAACTGCATTCATCCGAAGACAAATGTGCCTCGACCTTCTCAATCGGTCGAAGGACAACTCAGGAAAGCACAGCATTAGAAAGAGAAAATTCCGATTGTCACCACAAAGAGTTCTGAGATCACTAGATGGATTCTGCAATCGTCAGGGGTCAGGTCATAACACTTATTAGATTTGGGCAAAAATCCAGAAACCTCCATTGTTCTAGATAACCTCGGTGGATACTTTGCGCCGTGTAGCAATCATAAGAGACTTGCGTAGCAATTAAACATGGTAATCAGATCAATCACAGATCCTACCGAATGGCCTAACAGATTCTGCTCGTTCCGAAGAATTGGATAACTAGTGACCGAGTGACGCTAGCCTGTCCGTCGTATCCGAAGATTCTTTGCCACATCCAAGCTTCTATGGCAAATACAAAGAGATAAACTAATCATTCGTTGAGTTACTTTATATGGGGAAGAGTAGTGGACGAAACGAAGACGTGTGTGGTTGTAGGCGGTGGTCCTGCGGGGCTGATTGTAGGTCTTCTACTTGCGCGAGCCGGTATCCAAGTGACAGTACTGGAAAAGCACCTGGATTTCCTTCAAGACTTTCGAGGTGACACCGTTCATCCGTCGACACTCGAACTTCTCGATCAGCTCGGACTCTTCGAGCGTTTCTGCGAGCTCCCTCACAGCAGGATTCAAGAGATGTGTGTTCCCACAGCCGAGGGAGGAACGATGCAGGTTGCAGACATTCGTCGGCTCCGCGTTGCACATCCTTATGTGGCAATGGTTCCGCAATGGCATTTTCTAAACCTACTAGCAGAAGCCGCATCAGCCGAACCTACCTTTGATTTCATCAGGGAGGCAGAGGCGACAGAACTCATTTGGGACTCAGACCGCATCATCGGAGTCGTGTATCTAGACCGAGAGGGCCAGGAGCGCCGTGTCCGAGCGAAACTAACGATCGCAGCCGACGGACGTAACTCGGTTATCCGGGAACGAGCACAACTTAATCGTAAATCGTTTCGTGTACCAATGGATACGTGGTGGTTTCGAGTACCAACAGAGGTGAGCATCGGCGAGTCATTATTGCCTCGGGGAATTAACGGCAATGTGTTTGGAGTAATTCCCCGGGAGGGGTATGCGCAGATTGCCCAGATGATTCCCAAAGGTGCTGACACCAGATTGCGTAAGGAAGGTGTTGAATCGTTCCGTGCTAATGTAGCTGAATCTGTACCAGAACTTAGCGAAGCTGTTGAATCTGTTGGGCTGTCGGATGTAAAGCTTCTTAATATCGAACAGAACCGTCTTCTCCGCTGGCACCGCCCCGGCCTTCTTTGCATCGGAGACTCTGCACATGCCATGTCGCCGGTAGGCGGAGTCGGCGTCAATCTTGCGATTCAGGATGGAGTTGCGGCCGCAACGATCCTCGCATCGCATCTGAAATCGGATCAAGTTACTGACCGTCAACTTCATAAGGTACAGCGCAGACGCGAATTCCCGACAAAGGTAACCCAATGGATCCAGCGCCGAATGCACACAATGATCTTCCATGTCATCAGGACTCAAAGGAATCTCGCCGCTCCAAGTGTCGCGAAATTGCTATTCACATACTTTCCAGCCTTGAAAGTCTGGATTGCCAAACTCCTCACGGTAGGAGTGCGTCCGGAATCGGCTCCAGGCTTCGCGCGACCCCCCTCTAAGTAACAAAGACAATTAGCAGCCGATGTTGGTGATTTCGATTCTTTAAAATTCAAAATATCGCGGGAGGAACCAACAGGCTATTGAATGCATTCGTCTGCCCTCACTTTAACCTCGGTGAGGTTCTCATGCTTCCGGCTAACACTAGAACGATACTAAAAACCATCTTGATCCTCTATCGCAAGCCAGCAACCAAGGTTTTGACCCGTTTAGGTCGCCAACCTTAATATGAAGTGAATCTGAAAGCTAATATCTGTTTGATTCCGCGAAAATCAAAAATAGCTATGAGCTGGAGCACCTGAACTAGAACCAAGAACAACTGAATCTTCCAAAGGAAAATATAGATCTCAGCTAAAAATCTTAAAAATTATGATTTAAAGTTTATATTCTTACCAAAAAATTAATTGCTCAACTTGGGTTGCTGCTGCGTAATGCAGTGAATACCGCCACCGCGAGCAAACAGCGGCCTGGAATCTATGCCCACGATTTTTCTGCCCGGGTAGGCATCCTGCAGCACACCAATCGCCACATCGTCGTTCGGGTCATCGAAGGTTGAGGCGATAACTGCGTCGTTAATCACCACATGGTTCACGTAGCTGTAATCCACAAAACCTTCAGTGTCTTTAAGCACTTTAGGCGCCGGAAGTGAAGTAACAACCGCTCCGGTGTCTTTAGCAATTTCGCTCGCAGTATCGAGAAGTTCTCTGCTGACTTCAAAATCGGGATGTCCGGTGTCAAGTTGGTCATGCACCAGAATCTGCCCGGTTGGCGCGAAGGTCACACAAATATCGATATGACCTCTGGTGCCAAACTCTTCCGAATCGCGGGTTAGGCCACGTTTGAACCAGTAGGCACGTTCAGTGCCGAGGCCGGCGTGGATTTTCTGCTCCACCTCGGCTCGGGTAGCGCCTGGATTCCTACCCGGGTCACGCTGAACAGTGTCGGTAAGTAGCACAGCACCCTGCCCATCCACGTGGATGCCGCCACCCTCATTCACGAGATCGCTCTGAAAAATATTGGCTCCGGCAATTTCAGCGACGACTGCGCCAATCTTGCTGTCTTTGTCCCATTCAGCCCAGGCCTGCGCTCCCCAGCCGTTAAACACCCAGCAGGTTGCAGCAAGCGCGCCGTCCTCAACCACAAATGTGGGACCGATATCGCGCATCCAAGCATCATTGAGCGGCGCTTCAAAAAGTTCCACCGAGCCTGAAAGATACTTCTTTGCCGAAGGGAAACCGCTTGGGTCGACAACCATGGCGACTTTCTGGAACTCGCTAGCGGCATTCGCTACCGCAGCCCAAGTTCCATAAGCTTCGGCGATTTCAGTTTCTGTCTCACCGAGGGTGTAACCGCTGGTGGGCCAAGCCAACCAAATTCGCTCTTGGGGTGCCCATTCGGGTGGCATATAGCGGACCATTTCGACTCCTAGCCTTCGGTGTTGCCGGTGAAGTTTCCGTAATCTCCACTGACGGCTTCGGTGAGAACGTTGTAGGTGTCTGGGCGACGGGTGCGCAGGAATGGGAAAAGATCCAGCCAGTCCTTTCGCTGCTCTAGGTCGAGTTCTGCAACCAGCACAACTTCTTCATCACGCGGTGCCCTCGCCAGGATGCGCCCATACGGATCCGAAATAAACGACGAACCGTAGAAGGTCACCAAACCCTCATTACCAATGCGGTTAGGCACCACCATAAACAGGCCGTTCTCGATTCCGTGACCGACGATTACTTGACGCCAAAGAGGTTCAGTGTCGAATTCGGGATGGTCAGGCTCGCTTCCGATAGCTGTTGGGTAAACCAAGACTTCCGCACCACCTAGAGAGTATGCGCGGGCGACTTCGCTAAACCATTCGTCCCAGCAGGTGGGCATCCCGAGTTTTAGCCCCTCCACATCAATCACCGGGTAAGGGTTCTTGGCCGGTCCTGGACGGAAATACTTGTCTTCGTAATATCCGGCGGTAATTGGAATATGTAGTTTAGGTGTTGCCCCAACAAGTTCACCCTCCGGGCTAACCAGTATCGCAATGTTAAGACCCAGGCCGTCGCCGCCCTCATTGGTTGCGTATAAGGAAGCATTCACGAAAACGCCGTGCTCTTTCGCTGCCTTTCTGGCGAACCGAATGGTCCTACCGGTTTCCAAATCTTCAGAAATTTTGTCAGGCCGTCCCTCAGGAAGAGTGTCTGCGGGATACCTAGAAAGCGATAGCTCTGGGAGGAAAACAATTCTTGCACCCTCGGCAGCGGCCATGTCAGTGCCACGCATGATTTTTGCTTCTAATGCTGCCGAATCAGCATCCCAGGCATACTGCAACAGTGCTATACGCACAGGATTTCTGGTGGGTTTTTCTACTCTGGATAGCGACTGAAGCGCATCCCCTTTGATTAACTTCATGCTTTTACCTTAGGAAATTCGAGCATACTGTCAACTATTGCCCGCAAATCATCGATTTTCGTGGTCGGATTGATAATCGCAAATCTGGTTACTGCCCGGCCTTTGAACTTGGTGGGCATTACAAAAGCGAAACCATCATCCATGAGTTTGTCTGCCCAGGCTTCGTAATCTTCCAACTCCCAGTCTGGGCGCTCAAACACCACCACTGATAGTTGCGGTTCACGCACCAACTGCACGCCATCTTTTTGGCGGATGTATTCGGCAATGTCATCCGCAAGGGTAATTCCGTGGTCGATCGCATTGCGGTATGCCTCGGTTCCGTAGGTAGCAAGCGAGAACCATAAAGGAAGTCCGCGAGCGCGACGGGTGAGGTTGATCGCATAGTCGGATGGGTTCCACTCCACCGTGCCCTCGTTCATGATGTCAAGGTATCCGGCTTTTTGTGCGTGGATGCGCCGAGCAATTTCCGGGTCACGGTACAGCAGTGCACAGGCATCGAAGGGAGCGAACATCCACTTGTGCGGGTCAATGATTAGCGAATCTACGCGCTCAATTCCTTTGAAGTCCGCGCGGCGCTTCCGACCAATTGCAGCGGCTAGCCCGTATGCGCCATCCACATGGAACCAGATCCCAAACTCTCCGGCCACATCAGCAATCTCGTCAAGGTTATCGACCAGTCCAAAGTTGGTGGTGCCTGCGGTGGCAACGATCGCGAAGATACCGTCTTTGCTGTTTTGTAGTTCTTTCCGCACTGATTCTCCGGTGAGTCTGCCGGAATCGTCGGTATCTATTTTCACGATGTCAACATCCATCACCATGGCAGCATTCACCAGCGAAGAGTGACCTTCACTGCCGCAAATGATTTTCCAGCGTCCGTCTTTAGGCAGTTGTTTGGTTCGCTTGGCGTGTTCACGTGCGGTGGAAAGTGCGCTCAAATTACCGAGTGTTCCACCCTGAACAAAAACTCCACCCGCACCTTCAGGTAACCCAAATTCTGCTGCAAGCCAATGAAGCACCTCGTTTTCGGCATAGACAACTCCGGCACTCTCCAGCCAGCTTGTGGCGCAGATATTGCTCACCGAAACCACAATGTCGAATGCTGAGGCGGCCTCTGTAGCAGCTGCGGGAATGAAGGAAAGGAAATTCGGATGATCCTGAGAGATTGTGGCGGGAGCGATTACGTCCTCAAATACGCGAAGAGCTTCTTCGTCTCCAAGCCCTTCGGCGTTGATGGTCCCACTTGCATTCTCTTGCAAGTATTCGTATGTTTTAGGACCGTCCAAGGGCGGAGGCGACATGCGCATCCTAGCCTTGGTGTAGTGAGTAATCCTGTCGAGCATTGCCTCTGTGGCGCTCGAGTATTCATGCATCCTGCCGGGACCTGTTGGGTACTCCTGCATTTAAACTCCTTCGTTCTCATAGACACTCACACTCCCCGCTTTTGGCTTTAGGGGTGAAAAATTGTTTTTACTAATAAGATAGGGAAGCGAACTTTTCTACATCGCGCCCTGTTCCAGAAACAATGATCAGGTCGTGATCTGAGATAACCGTCGCCTCGGTAGCATAGGTGAATTCTTTACCGGGGCTCTTTACACCTACCACAGTTACTCGGTGCTTAGTGCGAACGCCGGACTCAGTGAGTGACTTACCACGCACAGGCTTTGGTGGGTACATTTTGGCCAGCACAAAGTCGTCATCGAATTCGATAAAGTCGAGCATTCTTCCGTTAACTAGGTGGGCTACCCGCTCACCAGCTTCAGCCTCAGGATAAATAACGTGGTTAGCGCCGATACGGGTGAGTATCTTTCCATGGCTTTGCGAAATAGCTTTGGTCCAGATTTGAGGAATCTTCAAATCGACCAGGTTCGCAGTTATCAACACGCTTGCTTCAATGGATGACCCTACCGCAACCACAGCAATAGAAAATTCCCCGGCACCAAGCTGAATAAGCGCCTCCATATTGCGAGCATCTGCCTCTACAGCGTGAGTGACTCTTTCACTCCATTTCTGCACTAGCTGCGGATCCAAATCAACAACCAATACCTCGCGTCCAAGGCGCTCCAAAGCACCGGCAGTGGCGGCACCAAACCGTCCTAGCCCGATTACAAGAACCGGGGCATCACTTTCGACGATCTCAACCAACGATCGGCCTCTCTTCCGGATATCTAAACAGTTGCTTCTTACTTCTGGCGGCCAAGGCTGCGGCAAAAGTTACCGTCCCTAATCTACCAATCCACATCACTATGGCAAGTGTAATTTGCACGACATCATTTTGATAGTTGGAGATGCCGACACTAAGCCCAGAAGTTCCGAATGCACTAGTGACTTCAAACAGCACCAAATCCAGCGGCATATCGGTTGCTTTCAAAATTACGATGCTGGCAACCATCACCGTTGCCACACTCGCTATCACGACGCTAACCGCTAATCGAAGCACATCGGTGGGGATTCTTCGCCTAAACACCTGCATATTGTCGACTCCGCGGGCCTCAGCGATTGCGGCAAAAAGTAGCACGGCAAAGGTAGTTACTTTCACGCCGCCTGAAGTGGATGCACTACCGCCACCAATAAACATCAGAATGTCCGAAAAAAGCATCGTCGAGCTATCAATATTGTTCATGTCGATTATTGAGAAACCGCCGGATCTGGTCATCACCGAAAAGAACAGTGAATCAAAGAGTGCGCGAAGCGGGTTTTCGGCACCAATTGTGCTGTTGTTGCCCCACTCAAGCGCGAAAATTACTAAAGCACCAACCACAATCAGAATCCCAGAAACTGTGAGTGTAAGTTTTGAGTGAAGTGACCAACGTCGACGATTCTTGGGGCGCAGGTTCCTAAGGAGCGCAAAAATAACCGGGAAACCTATCGCACCGGCAACTACTGAAACCATAAGCACGGAAAGAAACCAGTAGTCATTTGCAAATGCCATCATTCCGGAATCATGTAGTGAGAATCCGGTATTGGTGAAAGACAATATTGAGTATTGCGTCGATATCCATAAGGCTTCTAAGGGATCAAAGCCCGCTGCTAGCACAGAAGGATATATGAGCACCAGCACGAAACCTTCGACAGCGAGGGTGGCAATAATAACTGTCTGTAAAAGGCCGCGAATGTCACCGAGCTTGATAGCCTGTGATTCACTAACCGGGCCGGAATGCTGACGTAGTGGATTGGTATCGGAGGCGACCATAAGTTTAGTTCTCAGACCTAATCGCCTAGACACAATCATTCCCAAGAGGCTAGCCAGCGTAAAGATACCGATACCACCAGCCTGTGCACCAATAACGATTATTACTTCACCAAAACCTGACCAGTGAGTTTCAGCAACTGAACGCAATCCTGTGACAC
Organism: Microbacteriaceae bacterium; assembly: GCA_019639055.1. Classification (GTDB taxonomy): domain Bacteria; phylum Actinomycetota; class Actinomycetes; order Actinomycetales; family Microbacteriaceae; genus JAHBSP01. Next base: position 36,739 of record JAHBSP010000010.1, read on the forward strand.
TAATTGTTGACACTGCCATAAACAGCGACTGCACAAAGGGTGTGCTTTTTCCGTCGGCTGCTGATATGGGGAGCATCAGTAGCACGGTCCAAATAATTATTAGTCCTGTGAATGCTCCGAGTGCATAGCGAGCAGGATAAGTTGTCAACTGGTGTTCAAGCATCTGCTTGAAACTCAGCTTCTCTTTCTTTACTTTAGCCATTTTCACTTCCAACGAAATTTTCTTTGGTGCTAGCAAATGTTACCCCTATAGGGCTAGCCTTAAATACATGGACGATATTTTTAGTGTCATTTCAGATTCCACCAGACGCAATATTTTGGATACTCTCCATCGCGCAGGCACTAAGGAGTTGAGTGTTTCTGAGCTCGTAGAGACGCTTGGAATATCTCAACCAACCGTGTCTAAGCATTTGAAGATTTTGCGCGACAGTGAGCTAGTTGATGTGCGACTCGACGGGCAGCACCGCTTCTACAGCCTGAACGCTAAGGCACTAAAGCCGGTAGAGAAGTGGCTTTCGACCATCAATCCCCAGAAGCCGAAGACGCAGGATGCACCAAAGCCTTCCGCAAAATCTAAGACTCCCAAAGCAGCACCTACTGAACCAAGCCTTGGCGAAACTGCATCCATTATTGCGGATGCGCTGGGTCGCGCCTGGGCAACAACAAACCATGTAACCAAGACCGTGATTGACACCACTAAAGAGGGTGTTGAGCTGGCAGTAAACCAGACTCAGGAAACCGCAAAGAAGTTTGGAGTTAGGGTTCAGAAGTCTGCCAGCCACGCCAAATGTTGGGTAGAAGAACAGGTAGATAGGGTCGAAGACTGGGCTGAAGATAAAGCCAAGAAATATTTCGACTAGACAATAGCCTCAGTTTTCTCTAAAGTTTCAATTATCACTCCAGTAACATCTGTAACTGGATTTAAGGTTTTATGCGCGTTCAATAGCGAGGGTGCTACAAACAAAATAGGAGTTTGCATTGGCAAAATACGGTAGCGACGTCAGGCTACTCACAGTTGCAGAAGTGGCCGACATGATGCGTGTGTCAAAAATGACCGTGTATCGGATGGCTAATTCTGGTGAACTACCAGCAATTCGATTTGGAAGAAGCTACCGGATCCCTGCATCCGCAGTAGATTCCTTCCTTGAATCTGGTAATCAATCTGAAATTGCGTAACAAGTTTTAGATATTTTTTGATACTTACGCCTTCGAATAGTAGGATTTATAAGTTGCCTTCCAAGGCATAAATTGACATCAATCAGAGGATTTCATGGGTTCAATCATCAAGAAGCGCCGCAAGCGCATGGCGAAGAAGAAGCACCGTAAGCAGCTTCGTAAGACTCGCCACCAGCGTCGCAATAAGAAGTAGTTGAAGCGCCTTCGGGCGCTTCGATGCTTTTAAGCCTTGTTTTTCTGAGCCTTCTTCAACTCATCGGCTGCAATTTTCTTCAGCTGCTTGTGATTGCGCTTCTGCTCTCGAACCCGTTTCACGTCCGGCTCAATAATCAACCATCCGCGTTCTTTAGCAATTCGGTTTAGAGTTTTATCCGGGTTTACCGCCACCGGATTACCAACACCTTCAAGTAGCGGTAAGTCATTCTTGGAATCGCTATAACCCCAGCAATCTGCCATATCAATACCGAGTTCGGCGCACTTATCTTCAGCAGCTTTCAGCTTTAGCGCCTTATGGGTTGGCTCAGAAACTAGGTTGCCAGTGTAGACGCCATCAACAACTTCAATCTCGGTAGCAATTGCACCGTCCAGGCCAAGACGCTTTGCAATCACAACCGCAAGAGGTTCGGGTGTTGCGGAGAGCATCCAAGTTTGGTGTCCCTGGGATTTATGGAACTCGACACGTTCAATAATTTCGGTGAACTGGCGAGGCATGATTAGGTCATCCACAACATGGTCAATTAGTGGTGCAAGGGTCTCTTCTGTCTGCCCGGCAAGAAGCTCAAGTGCACGATCTTTTGAAGAATGGATGTGCTTAGTTTTTTCTCCGCGATACAGAAAATAAAACTGGCGGGCAGCAAATTTTACGATGTCACCGCGAGTAATGTACTTCTCTTTACGCGCCTGCTTACCGATGTAGAAGAGGCTCGATCCGCGGATAAGAGTGTTATCACAATCGAAAAAAGCAATTACTTGCTTGGGAGAAGTTTCTGAATTCATTACACCGTAATCTTAGAGGATTGAGTTAACGCTTGCTTGGTAGACTTTGCAAATGGCTCATGAAAAGTCTGCGCTACTGTGGGGAGTCACGGTAATCATCATCGCCATATTAGGCGTGCTTTTCGCCGGTCATTATCTAATCTTCACAAATATCAACAACCTCTACGGTTGGCCGATAATTGCAGTCTCACTAATCTGCGTCCTACTAATTTGGACAGTTGGTGTGCGAGAGATTCTTTCTTATCTAATCTCACTAGCTATTAACAAATTCCGCCCGGTTCTTGACCTGGATACTCCCGCTCCTGAAGGTAAAAGAGTGTTACTTCTTTACTGCACCAGCGATGACTTCGATTCCGACAGTCTTGGAAAATCAATCAAGCAAACATACCCGGGTGTAAAGACTGTGATTCTGGATGACTCTAATACCGACGAGAGTCGAAAGAAAGTGGATGCTTGGGCTAAGCGCAGAAAAATTGAGGTGCGCCGCAGAGACAACCGCCTCGGCTTCAAGGCTGGAAACCTTAACTCTTACCTGCTTGATCGGGATGACTACGACTACTTTGTAATTCTTGATGCCGACGAAATCCTCTCCAAAACCTTTGTAGAAAAAGCACTCAACTATTTCGTGGAGGATCCAACCCTTGGAATAGTGCAGGGACACCATTCAGCTTTACGAATGACTAATGACTTCACATCTAGGTTTGCACCCGGGCTTGAACCTTATCTGCTTGCAACCAACCGAGTAAAGACCTACTTCGGTTATGCGGCCATGCTGGGTCACGGAGCGATGATCTCCAGGGAATGCTTTGAATCGGTAGGGAAGATGCCGGAAGTGGTTCTCGAAGACTTAGCATTCAGTCTCGAGGCAAGCGAAAGCGGGTGGGGAATCATTTACGCACCGAATGTGCGCGCCGATGAACTATTTCCAATCAGCTACCACGCCTTCCGCAAGCAACACCTGAAACTTGCACAAGGTCGGGTTGAATTTCTGCAGAAATATATGAAACGGATCTGGCGAGCGCCAATGCCCTGGTTTGCGAAGTTGGATCTAATTACATCCAACCTGGCTGTGCCGATTGTGACGCTCGCAGGTTTCGTGTTCCTACTCAACAACACAATTGTGATGTCGTTACTGCACTGGGACCCAGGGTTCCCAATCTGGGCAGGTATCGTATTCTTTGCCTGCTCAATTGCGGCACTGCTACCAGACATCACCAACCGTATCCGGCATCGGCAGGATCCATTCTGGTTGGGGTTATACACACTTCAAGCGATGGCCCTACACTCATCAGTGTTTATGTTGATCCTGCGCACTTCCCTGCTCGGGATGCTCGGCCGCAAAGCAAAATACCCAATCACTCCCAAGGTGGCAGCAAAAGTTAGCCGATTTGAAGCATTGCGTCTGATGATTGTGGACATCCTCATCGGGGGTCTAGTTATGGCCGCCTGTTGGATAGTTGCCGAAAACCCTGCCCCGGCAATGATGTTGGTAATCCCCCCAATAATGGCGGTTTGGTATGCCAGACTCAGCAATAAAGAACCGGCTCATGAACTGGAGGTGGGAGATTATGCAAGTTACCTTCATGCACAAAGACGCATGTACCCTATGCGATGAAGCATGGGAGACTCTAGAACGGGTCGCTAAAGATATAGATTTTGATGTAGTGCGCGTAAATATTTTGGAAGATGAGGAAGCCTACGAGCGCTGGTGGCAGGACATCCCGGTAATCCTAATTAATGGTGAAGAGCACGCCCACTGGTTCCTAAAAGAAGCGGAATTCAGGGATGCGCTACTCGCTACCCGCGAAAAAGAGCAGGCTTCAAACGAAACCGACTAAAGCACTAAACTTCTACAAGAATTAAGGTGTGAGTCGGTTTGGACCACGGAAGAGGAAAGTAACTTCGCGAATACTCGATTGCTGAAGCATAAGCATAATTACGCGAGAGAGCCCCATTCCGAATCCGCCATGAGGTGGGGCACCGTATCGGAAGAAGTCGAGATACTCTGCAAGCTCTTCAGGGTGTAGCCCCTTCTCAATAGCCTGCGCTTCAAGAACATCTACGCGATGTTCACGCTGAGCTCCGGTAGCAATCTCGGTGCCGTTGTATAGCAGGTCGTATGACTTGGTGAGGTTTGAGTCACCCTCTTTTCGCATGTGGTAGAACGGGCGAATCGTGGAATCGTATTCGGTTACAAACACAAAAGGTGATCCGTGTGTTTCTAATGCCCACGCGCTTACGCGACGTTCCGCTTCTGGGTCGAGGTCGCCATCCGCCCTTGGAATTTCATGCCCGCTGGCTTTAGAAATCTCGCGCGCCTCAGCGAGTGTCACTCTCGGAAACGGAGTTTTTGGAACCTCAAGAGTGAAACCTAAAAGTGACTCGATAGCGCTACCGTGCTTCTCAACAACTTCGGTAATACCTGAAACCAGTAAATCCTCGTGCATTTTCATTACGTTTTCATGGGAATCAATCCATGAAATTTCGGCGTCAACGCTGATGAACTCGGTTGCGTGCCTGGAGGTAAAAGATGGGTCGGCGCGGAATGCCGGGGCGATCTCAAAAATCTTTCCAAAACCAGCGGACTGAGCCATCTGCTTAAAGAACTGCGGGCTCTGCGCCAAATATGCCTTGGTTTCAAAGTATTCGAGTTCAAAAAGTTCGGCGCGTGACTCAGAAGCACTGGCCATAAGCTTCGGGGTATGAATCTCGATAAAGTCGCTCTCGCGCCAGTATTTGCGCATCCCCCATTCAAAGCTGGTCTGCACCTTAGCGATTAAGTTTTGCTCTGGACGACGCAGGTCAAGGAAACGCCAGTCGAGTCGCTTGTCGATACTAGAATCATCAGCAATTGGGTTATCGAGTGCAACGGTAACAACTTCCAGCTCAGAAATCACTACTTCAAGACCACCGAGTTTTACTCGCTCATCATGCTTCAAATTGCCGCTCACGGTAATAAACGAGCCCAGTGAGAGGTCTGAGATTTTGTCCGCTATTGGGTCGCTCTCTTCAGTGCGAGGATGCACCAGCTGGGCAGAGCCTGATTCGTCACGCAGAATAACGAACTGGACCTTCTTCTGATCGCGGACGGTTTCAACCCATCCTGAAACTGTTACTGGTCCGTCTGGGCTGCTGGCTAAAGAAGCGATGGTGCTACGAATACTCACAAGAGTTAATTCTAAGCCAGAGCCAAGGCGCGAACCAGACACTCGCAATAGACTTGAAGAGTGAGCGCTATTAGATTGCATTTAGTTCGGCACGGGGAGGTGGACAACCCTCGCGGTGTCCTTTATTCACGCCTGCCAGGTTTCAACCTTTCCGAACGCGGTGCACAGATGGCTAGCCTTGCCGCAGCAGCCCTTCCAGAAGGCGTCACCAGGCTCATCAGTTCCCCACTAGAGCGTGCGCAGCAGTCTGCAAAACCGATTGCTGAACGCTTCGGCCTGAAAATTGAAACAGACATCCGAGTTATTGAGCCACACAACCAGTTTCAGGGTAAAAAAATGAAACTGGCTGTGCTGAACCCTAAAAACTGGAAACACTTAACTCGGCCATCCCAGCCATCCTGGGGTGAGTCATACACCGACGTGCTTAATCGCATGACAGATGCACTAACCGAACTCTGGCACGAAAGCGACGGAGAAGTTGCAATCGTTAGCCACCAAATGCCCATTTGGATCACCCATTTGGCCGCCGTTGGAGAACCACTAAAACACAATCCCGCAAGGCGCCGCTGTGCACTTTCAAGCATCACCAGTTTTGAACTGCTCGATGGCAGGCTGGTAGAAGTTTCCTATCAGGATCCTGCTGCAGAATTGCTATCGGTAGATAAGGGAGCGGTGTGAGTAATTTGAAGAGAATCTTCCGGGTGGCGGCTGCACTACTTGCAGCAACTTTCGTGCTCACTGCCTGCGCTGAAACTCCTTTCGGTGAAGGTTGGGATGGCGAAGGCGGACTCAACTACGTCAGCGATAACGGCACAATCAGCGAATGGCGCGACCCAGCAGAACGCAAAGGACCGGTCGCTTTTAGTGGCAACCTTGATATTGGCGGTTCATTCGACTCAACTACCGTAGGCAAAGTTACCGTCGTGAACTTCTGGTACGCCGGATGCGCGCCCTGCCGAATCGAAGCACCAATCCTGCAGCAGTCGCACGAAAAATACGGCGACGATGTCGTCTTTATCGGAGTGAATTTGCGCGATAACTCCGAGCAGGCAATTGCTTTCGCGGAAAGCTTTGGAATCACTTATCCCTCAATCATGGATATTGAAAACGGGGATGTGCAATACGCTTTCTCCGGAATAGTGCCGGCAAATGCGGTTCCGACAACAATCATTCTGGATGCCGATGGGAAGGTAGCCGCTAGGGTACTGGGAGTTATTGAATCCGCTGGCACACTGAACGCTCTTATTGACGCGGCCGGCGCATAGAGGCGCGTAAATATGTGGGCGAGTGAAGCAATCCTGAATTATGGACTGCTTTTGGGCATCCCGATTGCTCTGCTTGCCGGTCTTGTTTCGTTCCTTTCCCCCTGTGTATTGCCGCTCATCCCCGGATATTTCGGTTACATTGCCGGGCAACTTGGCGAAAGCGACTACGGATATGCGTCAGGAAAAGGTGGCGGAGTGCAGGTCACTAATCGCCGTAAACTCACTCTAGGCGTAGTTATTTTCGTGCTCGGATTCACCACAGTGTTTATCGCTATGAATGCCGCTTTCGGGGCATTGGGGATCTGGATTATTCGCTGGCAAGACCTAATTATTCGTATCAGCGGTGTGGTTGTGATTCTGATGGCACTCGTATTTATTGGAAAATTCGCCTTCTTCCAGCAAACCAAAAAAATTACTACCAATGCCCCAGCCGGATATTTCGGTGCCTACCTTTTAGGAATCATTTTTGCAATCGGCTGGACTCCGTGCATGGGACCGGTTCTTGCCACAATCAACCTGTTGAGTCTAAACAGCGGCTCAGCGGTGCAGGGGATTATTCTTGGAGCCTTCTACGCAATCGGCCTCGGTATTCCGTTTATTCTGCTCGCAACAGGCATAGGTTTTGCCAGCAGTGCTGTCGGGTTCTTCCGGAAACATGTGCGAGTTATCAACCTGATCGGTGGCTTGCTCATGCTGATACTAGGCTTGCTAATGGTTACCGGATATTGGACTGAAATTATGTTGTGGATTCAGGTGGTGATGCCAAATGTCCAAACCCCACTCTGATTCTGAAGGGATGGGAGGCGTCGATTCTCTAAACGAGGATCGCGAGCTGGATGCACCCCAAGCTTCCGGAGTAAAGCTCGGCCTCATCGGCTGGTTGCGCTGGGGATGGCGACAGCTAACTAGCATGAAGGTGGCAATCATCCTGCTGCTAATTTTGGCTATTGCCGCGATTCCGGGATCAATTTTTCCGCAGCGAAGTGCCAACCCGAACGGTGTAATTGCTTACTTCAATGAACAGCCGGAAATGGCAGAACTCCTCGACAAACTTCAACTGTTTGATGTCTATGGTTCATTCTGGTTCTCGGCAATCTACCTACTGCTCTTTATTTCGCTTATCGGCTGTGTTTGGGTGCGCGCTATCGTGCACTTCAAAGCTATGCGCGCTCGACCTCCACGGACCCCTGCTCGTCTTACCAGGATGCCCGCGTATCGAGTTATTGAAAACAGCTCGGAAGAAGCATCCGGCCTCACTCTCGACATTTTCGAGAAAGCGCTGAAACGCAGTCGCTACCGCGTGGAGCGTTATGGCAACTCAGTATCTGCAGAGCGCGGCTACCTGCGTGAAACCGGCAACTTAGTGTTCCATATCGCCCTCCTTGGAGTGCTGGTTGGGATCGCTCTGGGCGGGATGTTTGGCTACACAGCACAGCGAGTGCTGGTTGAAGGGCAAACGCTGGTAAATGCCAGGGGCAGTTTCGATATGTTCAAAGCCGGACGATACGTAAATGCTGAAAACCTCACCCCGTTCACCGTAACTTTCAAACAGCTCGACGTTGTTTACGAAGAGAGCCAAATAAACGCTCTCGGTAAACCCCTCGACTACACCGCTCACCTGACAACCCGCATCGGCGACACTGTTGTTGAAGATGCCACAGTAAAGGTAAACTCACCACTGCAAATCGGCGGCACCCAGGTGTATCTGCTCGGCAACGGTTACGCACCAACAATCACTGTGCGCAATGCCGAGGGTGTGATTGTCTTTAGCGAAAGCGTGCCATTCCTACCACAGGACTCCAACCTCACATCTCTTGGTGTGATTAAAATCACCGATGGCCTCAGCGACCAGCTAGGCATGATTGGGTTCCTTTACCCAACCAATCAACTGCTTTCCAACGGTGCTTTAACGTCAGTATTCCCCGATTTGATTACTCCACTCATCACCCTGAATGTTTATAAGGGCGACCTCGGAATCAATGAGGGAGTCCCCCAGAATGTCTATGCGCTCGACACGGCGGGTATGACTGAGATTGCTGGAGGGGACTCAGAAGTTGGAGCGATTTTTCTCATCCCGGGAGAAACCGCGGAACTTCCAGAAGGCATGGGTACGATCTCGCTCGATGCTATCCCTAGGTTTGTCTCCCTCGATGTCCACTACGACCCAGCTATTTGGTTGGTCGCTATCAGCACGCTTTTTGTTTTTGGCGGACTGCTCGCATCCCTATTTATTCCAAGACGTAGAGTGTGGGTGAAGTTCTCAGCTCAGGGTATTGAACTGGCTGCTCTAGCCCGCGGTGAGGACCCACGTCTTGATCCGGCCCTTGATGACTTGATGCTCAAAGTCACCGAACTAGCAAAGAAGTAAACTAAGTACGTGTCACAGGAAATTTTGGTAGACCTCTCCAACCTGGCGTTCTATTCCGCCCTGGCTGTTTATACGGTCTCTTTTATCGCATTCACTCTTGATCTTGGCGCACGCGCTGAGGGACGCGGTGGTAAAGGTGCACAGGCAGTAGGTATTTCTGTCGCCTGGCTCGGTTTCGCCCTGCACGTTACCGCCGCTATTGCCCGAGGACTAGCTGCCGGACGAGTTCCGTGGGCGAACATGTTCGAGTTTGCGCTCACCGCGACCATGATGATTATGGGTGTATTCCTAGTGCTTATCGCGTTCAAAGGCGACCTGCGCTACCTGGGCACATTCATTATTGGTCTGGTTATTTTGCTACTGGGCCTTGCCGTTTTCGTTTATGTACCAGTTACTCCACTTGATGTTTCACTGCAAGATATTTGGCTGGTTATTCACGTGCTGGTTGCCACCCTTTCGGTTGGTTTCTTTGCGATAGGTTTTGCGCTCTCGGTCCTGCAACTTTTTCAATCAAAATCTGAAAAGGTCGCTGTCGCAGATCGCAAGCGTTTCGATCGGGTAATGGCTACACTCCCTGAAGCTAAGCGACTAGAACAATTGGCCTACCGCATCACCATTGTCGGTTTCGTTTTTTGGACTTTCACTCTCATTGCCGGTGCTATTTGGGCATACAAGGCCTGGGGTCGCTACTGGGGTTGGGACACCAAAGAAGTGTGGACGTTCATCATTTGGGTTTTCTACGCTGGCTACATACACGCCCGAGCAACCAAGGGTTGGCAAGGAAAACCGGCTGCTTGGCTGTGTATAATCGCATTCCTTACCGTGGTGTTTAACTTCACTATCGTAAACACCATGTTCCAGGGTCTACACAGCTACTCCGGACTTTAAACTTCCAGTTTTCTGTAGCAGGCACTAATTCTGCGCCTCCATTTTGTGCGGATGTCCGGTGCACTAAATTCTTCCAGCGCAGCCTCCTCAGGAATCACCCTGGCAGTGGAGACAACCCCCGCGTTTGGGAGCACAGCTTCACTGATGTCTGAAACGAAAAGAGCCGAGGTGCCAAGACCGCCAGGTGTGGGAGTTTCGGAATCGATACTGGCAGCAAGTCGGGCTCCGGCGGCGAGGCCCACCGCAGTCTCCAAAGCACTAGAAACAGTCACTGAAACACCGGACTTCGCAGCAGCTCTAGCTATTCGCTGACACTCCTCAAAACCTCCGAGCGGTTGCCACTTTAAGACCAGCACATCCGCCGCTTCAGCGAGAAGCACCTGATAGGCATCTGCGCTTCTTCGCACACTCTCGTCGGCTGCAATACGAACAACTCCTGCCAGTCGCCGGCGGAGTTCTGCGAGCGCTGGCACACTAGCTACCGGTTGCTCAACATAATCATCCACACCTGCTTCCACATATTCGGGAACTATATCTGTTGCTGTGTCGAGGTCGAGGAAAGCGTTCAGATCTACCCGGATACGCACATTCTCACCGAGCTGGGAGCGGACATAGCGAATAACTTCAAGATCAGCGCTGTGACTGGAGTCTCCGCCAACCTTGATTTTTACTGCCTGCACTCCGGTGAATTTGGCGAGCACGGCATCAATTTTTTCTGGGTTTAAATTTCCAGGGATGGTCGCATTGACAGGCACGTTTGGAATAGTTGGTTCAGGTGTTTCACCCCAGCCGTATTCGAGTGAGGCCTTGAGCCACCTTGTTGCTTGATCAATTGAGTAATCATCGAATGGCGAAAACTCTGTCCACCCATTCGGCCCTTCAAAAAGCACTGCCTCTCGTGAATCTAGCCCGCGAAAACGGTTCCTGAGTGGCAGGCGCACAAACTTCGCACTCTCCAACAGTTCGTTCAGTTGTGGCAAAGATTTCACGCTTCAAGTTTGGCACGTTTAAACTAGTGGCATGGCGCAGAATCCTTTTGATCCCAGTCTTTGGCAGGTTGCCGCAGGTTTTGAGAACCTGGAGGACATCACCTACCACCTTTCGCTCGACGGCAGGATTGCTCGCGTGGCTTTCAATCGCCCCGAGGTTCGGAACGCTTTTCGCCCCAAAAGTGTGGATGAGCTCTACCGCGCACTCGAAGATGCCCGCACTAATCCGCGCATCGGTGTGGTGCTTCTCACCGGAAATGGACCTAGTCCTAAGGACGGTGGCTGGGCTTTCTGCTCCGGTGGCGACCAGCGCATCCGCGGTAAGGATGGCTACAAATATTCTGAAGAGGATGCCTCAGTTACAGACCCTGCACGCGCGGGTCGATTGCATATTCTTGAGGTGCAACGCCAGATTCGTTTTATGTCAAAGCCGGTGATTGCACTCGTCTCCGGATGGGCTGCAGGTGGCGGTCATTCGCTCAATGTGGTTTGTGATCTTTCTATCGCTAGCCGAGAGCATGCCCGATTCAAGCAAACCGACGCCGACGTGGCTTCCTTCGACGGTGGCTTTGGAAGCGCCTACCTTGCACGCCAGGTGGGTCAAAAGTTTGCGCGCGAAATTTTCTTCCTCGCCGATGAGTACTCTGCCGAGCGCGCTCTAGAGATTGGCGCGGTCAATGCGGTGGTGTCTCACGCGGAACTTGAAACCACCGGAATCGAGTGGGCTAGGAAGATTCTGGGGAAGTCCCCAACTGCGATCAGGATGCTGAAATACGCTTTCAACGCAATTGACGACGGCATGGTTGGGCAGCAGATTTTCGCGGGTGAAGCCACTAGGCTCGCCTATGGAAGTGACGAAGCGGCAGAGGGGCGTGAAGCTTTCCTAGAGAAGCGCGAACCTAACTGGGATGACTTTGACTGGAAATACTAACCCCCAAAGCCTCCAACAGCAGGCGGATGCCGCAATGACTTCCCTAAGCACCGCACTTTCCGGCGGCGAGATTTACGCACCTGCGGGTGGAGAAATCCCCGAAGTGGATGCGCTACCAGGCTTCCAAGAAATAGCGGTAGTCGTGCAGACTAGCGGTAGCTCGGCGACACCAAAACGGGTGGCACTTTCTGCTGCTGCCCTAAAAGCGAGCGCCACGGCTACCGCTAAAACAATTGGTGAAGGACCCTGGATCCTCACACTTCCCATCAATTACATTGCCGGTTTGCAGGTTATAAACAGGGCGCTGCAGGCAGGAACTGAACTGGTTGCTCTGGAACCGAGTTTCTCTGTTGCAGAGTTAAGCGAAGCACTCGATAGGCACAATCTTGAGGGCGCAAAGATTTCATTGGTGGCTGCCCAGTTAGGAAGGCTACTTGACGAAGTTGAGCAAGTCGACCTTGACGGCATCGGCAATGGTGCTCGCGCTAATACCGCTGCTATCGACAGCTCGCTGGCTAAATCGATCGCGCGCATCGACACCATGCTGATCGGTGGCGGACGCATCGACCCTAGTTTGCGAGAACGAGCAGCGAAGCTCGGCTGGAACACTGTAGCAACATACGGGGCTACCGAAACTTCTGGGGGCTGCGTCTACGACGGTTACCCACTACCCGGTGTTGATTTGAGCCTCGGCGAGAACGGTCTAGCAATCTCCGGCCCAATGCTTGCGCTCGGATATTTACCTCCGGTCCCTCCAGCAGATGCGAGCAGGTTCTTCACTGAATCCGGAAAACGCTGGTGGGTGACAGGTGACAGGGCGAGTGTGCAGCAGGGGAGGTTGAGCATCCTGGGGCGTAATGATCGCACAGTGGATGTGGGCGGACTCAAAGCCAACCTTGACGAACTCGAGTCAATTATTGGAGTGCCGGTTGTGGGCATCCCCGACCCTAAATGGGGGCATACAATTGTGGCGTTTACTCTCCCAGAATACATCGCGAAGCCAGACCTAGTGGAGATGCTGAAAGCTAAAATAGGTAGCCATGCGATTCCCAGAAAATTCCTCAGCCTAGAGCAGTATCCTCTGAATGCGAATGGAAAAATCGATTACCAAGAATTGACCAGAACGGCACAAAATGAGCAAAAAGAATAAAGCGCAATCGCTAAAGTCGGGATCCAAAGCAGGGCAGAAGGCGGGGTCAAAGACAGCGCACAAGAGTGGTACACCCGCACCGGTAGTTGCTAAAGCTACCCTCAGCGAGTGGATTGATGGAGCGCGCATCCGCACGCTTGGTCTGGCAGTAGCTCCAGTTATTCTCGCCTACGCGATCTCGGTTATTGAAGGAGAGTCGAGCGTAAAACTCACTATCCTCGCCCTGATTGTCGCTGTTGCGCTACAAATCGCAGTCAATTTCGCCAATGACTACTCCGACGGCACCCGAGGAACTGACAATTATCGAGTCGGTCCACAGCGCTTGGTCGGTAGCGGTAAGGCTCGGCCGCGCACCGTGCTCTTGGTTGCGCTATTCTTCTTCGCGATAGCTGCGGCGGCTGGTCTACTGATTGTGATTCGCACCCACGAATGGTGGTTGCTCGGTGTCGGCGCGGTGTGCATAATCGCAGCCTGGACATACACCGGCGGTAAATTCCCTTACGGATACTACGGTTTTGGCGAAGTAATGGCTTTCATATTCTTCGGTCCGGTAATCCTGCTCGGTACCGAATATATAAACCTTGGGGTTATTACCGAGGCCGCTATCTGGGCATCGCTGGCTATGGGATCGTTCGCTGCCGCCATGCTACTTATCAACAATGCCAGAGACATTGAGCCTGACCGTGCAGCCGGGAAATACACGCTTGCAGTTTTGCTAGGCGACACTGCATCCAGAATTATTTTCGTGATTCTGCTGATTGCGCCGTTCGGATTTATCTGGTTTTTCTGGTTGGCACTTCCGGAAACTGCTTTCACACTTTTCTCGCTACTGGCAATTGGTCCGGCAATTTTGATTGCGCTGATGGCGCAGACATCCAAAGAACTTGTGCTGGTGCTAAAGCTAGTGAATGTCGGTGCGCTACTGTTCGCGCTGGGACTTAGCTACGGACTTTTGAAAGACGTGCTTTTCTAAAGGAGACGCGCTCTTGAAAGACGCGCTCTTTTAAATCGAACCAAAAGCTCACAAAGCGCGAGTTTTAGAAGCGATCCTCGTATTCTTCGTCCTCGCCTAGCGAATCTGATTTTTCGCGAAGTTCGCCGATAGCCTCGGAAACCTTATCGCGCTGATTCGGCAGGAAAATAATCGAGAGCAGTAAACCAATCACAGCCGCGATAACCGCTGCCCAGATTTCGTTAAAGCCGATAAGCAGTAAGCCCGTTAAAGGTGCGGCAAAGAACACGATCCTAATGATCGAGAAAACTAAAATTCGAGTCCAAGCATTCACAGCTATTCCAGCTTAGAGCCTACTGCTGTGAGAAAGGCTAAAGTTGATGTATGGGTAGATTACTTTGGGCGGGCGTTTTACTCGCAGTCATATTGATTATCTATGCCTTAGTGGATTTAATTCGCACCCCGCATAGCCGAATTCAGGGGTTGCCAAAATGGGGTTGGATAGTGATTGTTGCTGCCGTGCCCGTTGTTGGTGCGATTCTTTGGATTGCTTATGGACGTTACGGTTATCGTAAAAAGATTGAAACCCACGGACCGGATGACGACCCCAGCTTCCTGAGGAAGATCGACGACGAGCTTCGCAGGATTGCTGACGAACTGAAAGACCCAGACCGCCATGAACCAAACGAGGAAGACGAAGGCGGGAAGTGAGTAACCCCGCATCCCGCTATGCCGAGATTCTGCTCGGTTCACTAATTTCTAAAGGATTAACAGACATTGTTGTCTCCCCGGGGTCACGCTCCCAGGCACTCGCGCTAGCTGCCGCAGATTATGAATCACAGGGTGTAATCCAATTGCGAGTCGTGGTTGATGAACGCAGTGCCGCCTTCGTTGCCCTCGGTGCCGCACTTGAAACTAAGCGCCCTGTTGTGGTGATTACCACATCCGGTAGCGCTGTTGGAAATCTTATGCCTGCCGTGATGGAGAGTTCACACGCGGGTGTGCCACTAATCGTAATAACCGCAGACAGGCCAGATGAGCTTCGCGGTATCGCCTCGAACCAGACGACCGTGCAGGAGAAATTCTTCGCTCCATTCACCAGAAGTTTTTATGAAGTTCCCGCGCCTACCGGGAGTGAGAAAAAGTCGGAAATTGAGAAGCTCGCAGAGAAGGCTTGGACAAGTGCCCAGACCGGACCGGTGCAGATAAATTTTGCCGCTAGGGAGCCCCTATCTGGCCCAACAGCAGGATTTGAGCAGGAGACGGGAGAGATACTACTTCCTAACCTTTCAGACACCGGGCAGGCAGATTCTGACACAGGGGAAGTAATACCCGCCAGACATTCTGCATCAACTGCAGAAGCAACGAATTCCTCCACGGATGCACCGGAGAGCAAGAACCAGTGGCTGGCACTTTTGAAACCACGCTCGCTAGCAATAGACCCGAGTGCAAACACGGTCGTAATTGCTGGAGATAAGGCAGGGCCGGATGCAGAAAAACTGGCCGACGAAATGCGCGCACCGCTATTTGCTGAAGTAACCAGTGGTGCCAGGTTCGGCCCGAATGTGATTGTTTACTGGCGTGAACTTTTAAAAACTGAGTTGCGCGACCAGATCGAACAGGTGGTCATTTTCGGGCATCCCACCCTTTGGCGTGAAGTGGCGGAACTCTGTGCGCTTCCTCGGGTGCGCACCCTGGTCACTCCGTCGCCGGGCATCCACCAGTATGTTCCTGCTGGCGCAAGCAAAGTGCGAATCGGCAGGTTGTCTAGTAAGGGTCACGGTGATCAGCGCTGGTTGAAACAGTGGCGAATCCTCGATCAAGAAATCGAGACCGAGTTGAACCCGATTGAATCTACCGCCGATTTGAGCGCATCCGAATATGCTCGAGCTGAGATGAAGGCAGGGCGTGAGGCAATCACCCGCAAATCTCTCGTGGATGCAATCTGGCGCCACACCTGGCCACACGACCGACTTATTTTCGGATCTTCTCGACTTATCAGGGTTGCGGATGCGAATGTGCCGCGCAAAAATATCGTCGCCTACGCAAACCGCGGCTTGGCAGGAATTGACGGCACTATCGCTACTGCCGTTGGTGTTGCTTCCAGTCAACTAGGAACCACTAGGGTGCTACTCGGAGACCTTGCCACCCTGCACGATATCGGCAGTTTGCAACTGGCCGCCCCTCTGAAGAACCTACAAATCGTGGTCGGCAATGACCGCGGCGGTAGCATGTTTGACCTGCTTGAAGTAAAAAATGGTGCCTCCCCTGAGCTCTTTGACAGGGTGATGTACACGCCACATTCAACCAACTTTGAAGGGCTATCCTACGGTTTTGGCCTCGAATACAAGCAGGTAAAAACCCGCACAGAGTTGGAGGCAGCCCTGAGCGAGCAGTCAGACAGGGCAGTACTGATCGAAGTTCCGCTGGAGCGATAATCGTGGGCAAGAAAAGCAAAAAATTTGACCCAAGTAAATCTTTGATTGTTAGCTCTGGTTTCAAACTTGCCAGCGTGAATCAGGATGCACATCCCGGTTTCAAAGGCAGGAAACGTCAGGCCGAAAAACTTCTTGCGGAACAGAACGAAGAATTGAGCGAGCTCCAGGAAAGGCTTTACGCATCCGCTACTGGGGAAGCAACAGATGCCGTGCTGTTAGTTTTACAGGGAATGGATACCGCAGGCAAGGGCGGTATCGTTCGCAATGTTATTGGCGCGGTCGATCCGCAGGGCGTGAAACTTGCCGCATTTAAGAAACCAACAAAAGAGGAGCTTGCACACGACTTCCTTTGGCGAATTGAGAAGCAGGTTCCTGGTGCAGGGCAGATCGGGGTTTTTGATCGCAGCCATTACGAGGATGTGCTGATACAGCGAGTGCGTTCATTCGCGAGCGCTGAGGAGATTGAGCGGCGCTATGGAGCAATTAACGATTTTGAGGAAAGGCTCAACGCTCAGGGCATTCGTGTATTGAAAGTTATGCTTCACATTTCTAAAGGTGAACAAAAGGCTCGGTTGCTAGAGCGCCTTCACAGACCCGATAAATATTGGAAATATAACCCGGGTGATGTTGATGAGCGGCTACTTTGGGACGATTATATGGATGCTTATCAGATCATGCTGGAGCGCACATCCACCGAAGAAAACCCCTGGTTTGTGGTTCCCGCGAACGGTAAAGACTATGCCAGGGTGGCGGTGCAGTCACTGCTTCTGAACACTTTGAGAAAGATCAACCCGGAGTGGCCACCAGCGAGTTTTGATGTTGATGCAGAAATTCGGCGCTTAGAAAACAGTTAGGCTACACCTGCAACTATTCCTTGCCCTAGGTCATTGGCTGGGCCAACTGCCAGCACTGTGCCTAACGAAAAGCCTG
>JAHBSP010000011.1 GCA_019639055.1 Microbacteriaceae bacterium
AACAATAGATCTGGTGTAGAAACAAAAGCAGGTAATTTAGAACCTTTAATTATTGCTAAGTTCTTATTAACAAAATTCTGCATCCTATTTCTATACTCTTTATCGTCATAATATGGAGACCATCGTGTTAATTCCATATTCGATTCGGGGGAACGAATATCATCGCCATGACTGATAAAAGCCACCGATACCCCAGCAGCTTTAAGTTCAGAAATCTCTTGGGTAACATCTCGGCCAAAAAGAGAGCCAAATAATGGCTTCTCCGCTTCAATCAGAACGTGTGTAAATTTCCTGACGGCAGAGAATTCTTTTTTTTGCCATTTTTTTGAGTGATTGTAAACTGCAACCGGCACATGAGTATCTGCATTGAAACCAAAACTGTTAGGCAAATCAATAGCCAAATTAATAGCTACTCTTTGAGCACTGGGATCGGTCAACGCTTTAGCCCAGCTACTGCCCTGACCAGCATAATTTGTCGGCGCAATATAAATTGAAATTTTTGAATCGGGTACTGTAGAAGGGTTTGGATGATTTTTTTCTCTATGAGCTCCTAGAATAATCGAGGCAATTTTCGAAACTAACGAATCTGGTTTGAAAGAAATAGTATCCAGTATCTTGTTTAGCCACTTTGGTAATTTCGACCTAGAAACGATTACCTTGCTAGCTAGTGCATGAAAAAAAGAGGGCTTATCTTCCAAGAAGCTTTCTCCTGTTAGTTGCAACATCTTCTAAAATTAGAGATATTTTAGTAGCTATTGTCGAAAATGAATGTCTATCTTTTGTCCATTTAGAAATCTGTTCTCTTGCATTGGACTCTAACGGATTAGAAGCATATCTAAGCATTTCATTTACAACAACCTCTTCTATATAAGGTACTGCAGCACCAATTTCAAATACTTTATTTGCGTTCTCAATGAATTCGACTGTAGGCCCAACACCTGTGAATAAAACTGGGCAGCCAGCTGCTAAAGATGAATAAATCTTGGTTGTAAAGGCATAATCATAGCCCTGATTGGGCTTCAATGAAGCTAAAGACAGAGTTGCTTTATTGAGGATAATATTCAAATCCGATGCAGGAATTGGATAATGTAAAAAAATCCCTGATAGTCGTCCCTTATTAATCAATCCTTCAAATATTTTTCTATCTTCACCATTGCCATAAAAGTGTAGTTCAGCATTTTCAAACTTTTCTCGAACTTTTTTAAAAGCATTAATAAAGATGGCTGCGCCATGCCATTCTGAAAAGGAGCCAGGATAAACAAAGACAGGTTTGTATGCTGTGAGGGGTTGAGCAGGTAGATAGCCAAAAGTATCAGTGTCAGCAGCAAACCCTACAACAGTTACAGGTTTAGTTACCCCAAAAGCAACTAATCTTTCTAATAAACCTTCAGAGACTGCAACAATGTGAGACGCACCTTCAAATGCAAACTTCTCAATCACTCTAAGTATTTTGAGTACTAAAGATGAATTTGTGACTTGGCTAGCTGCATCAGACCAAATATCTGCCCCATTATAAACATATGGTCTCCTCAATAAAATGCAGACTATCCTAACGACAAACCCGGTGGTAGGTGGTGGTTCTACAAAATATACGTCTGCTCTCTTGCTAAAAAGAAGCCTAAAGAATAATGGAACATCAAAACTCAAATACGACAAATACCCTCTAACGTAACCCTCCTTATCTCTAAAGACAGGGAATCTTCTAGTCTTAACATTCTTTTGTTGAAATTCCGGATACTTTTTTGGAGCTTTGGCTGTAACGACTGTTACTTCATGTCCTCTCAGAGCAAGCGAGTTTGCGAGGACAGACAAACCTGTTGAGGCAGCAGATTCTTCAGGTTTATAGATTCTGGAAACTATTGAAATTTTCAATTTAGTCTCCGTTCTGGCAAGTCTGAATCTATGAAATTTTCATACCATCTATTTCAAGGGATCGTTTCTTTCAATTTTATGCCATACTCCAAGACGTCAGAAAAATAAATTGGCTTTAGAATTATTTTGCAAGATTAGTGAGCCAAAACCAATTAATAGAAGGAAAGAGTCATTACCTTTGCCTAATCAAAACAACAGCCAAAGATGCACTATTACTGTAATGGATACAACCGATCCAGATATCACCTTTGACGAGCATGGTGTTAGTTCCCATGTTCATCACTTTGAAAAGTATTATGCCAAAACCTTAAAAGCAGCAACTAATAATGAGCGCGCATCAGAACTTGAAAAGCTTGTTCTCGAGATTAAAAAATCAGGCAAAAATAAACCTTATGACTGCGTGGTTGGAGTAAGCGGGGGTATTGATAGTACCTATCTGATTTACCAAGCAGTGCAACTAGGATTGCGCCCATTAGCAGTTCATTTCGACAATGGTTGGAACTCTGAAATAGCCGCTGAAAATATCAAAAACACAATGAAACATCTCGGTGTAGATCTAGTTACAGAAGAAATAGACCAGGCAGAATTGCTAGATATTCAACTAGCATTCTTGAAGGCATCTGTTCCAAACTGTGAGATCCCAACCGACCACGCCTTTCCAGCAGTTGCGTATAAGCAGGCCGTTAAATACGGAATAAAGTACATACTTTCAGGCACAAATATAGCAACTGAGAGTGTTCTCCCCAAGGCTTGGGGTTATGACAATGGTGATCCAAAACACCTCAAAGCAATACACAAAAGATTTGGGAAAGTTC
Source organism: Microbacteriaceae bacterium (assembly GCA_019639055.1). Classification (GTDB taxonomy): domain Bacteria; phylum Actinomycetota; class Actinomycetes; order Actinomycetales; family Microbacteriaceae; genus JAHBSP01. The sequence continues at coordinate 2,688 of JAHBSP010000011.1, forward strand.
CTCTAAAAGAATACCCGGTTATGGGTTGGTTTAGGCGAAAGATTTGGTACGGAGGCATTCACGGAATAGCCACCATCCCATTATTGGATTACATGCGCTACGTCAAGAACGAGGCTAAAGCCAAGATCAGCTCAGAATTAGAGTGGAAAGACTACGGCGGAAAGCATCACGAATCAGTATTTACTAGATATTTTCAGGGATATTATCTTCCAACCAAGTTCAATTTTGATAAGCGATTAGCGCATTTTTCTTCATTGATTCTTTCAGGTCAAATGACAAGAGAAGAAGCACTTAAAGAACTCGAAAACCCAACTTATGACAAAAGCTTGCAAAAGCAGGACCACTACTACATTGCTAGAAAATTAGGAATCACTCCTGAAGAACTGAACGCGATAATTGATTTACCGCCACAGTCACATTTAAGTTACCCGAATCACAGCAAAAGTCGCTTGTTGTGGGGCAGACACGTAGACAATGTTGGTGCCGTACTAGGTATTCTTAGAAGAAAACTCTGGTTCTAGCCGCTGTGATACAAGCAATAAGATTTTGTAGATTCTCATGACTAGTCACAAACCAACGATGCTGATTCTTACAAAAACATCTTTGGACAAGGAGCCTCGGGCATTACGCCAGATTAAGTTTTTCGCAAACGATTACGAAGTAACAACCATGGGCTATGGAGATAGCCCTGTAAAAGGTGTAAATCATATTCAATTGCCAGATGGCTCAAAAAGATCGCTAATAAGCAGAATATTCGATTTTGGTCTAAACAAGATTGCTGACCTATTTAAGCTTTATAGGTTGAAACCTTGGAGCCAATCGACAAATAGGTGGGCTTTAAAGCGAATTACCAAACAAAACTGGGATGTGGTTATTGCCCATGATGTTGGCACCCTAGCTCTAGCGGCCAGTCTAAAGAACAAGAAATTGTTCATCTCAGATATGCACGAATATGCTCCTAGACAGTATGAGCATTCCAAGATCTGGGTTAAAAAAGTTGCACCTTACAACACCTGGCTTTGTCGCGAATACCTGCCCAAAGCAAATTTAGTAATCACAGTAAGTAGTGGTCTTGCTAAAGAATTTAATGCGAATTTTAAGATTGACTCCCAAGTTATCATTAGCGCATCCCCTTTTCACGAACTAGAACCTAAGCTAACCACCAACCCAATCAAACTTGTCCACAGTGGTATTGCTGCTCCCGCGCGCCAAATCGAAATAATGATTGAGGCAGTGAACATGAGCAAATCTGATGTCACCCTTGATCTGTATTTAGTTCGTAACGAAGATAGCGGCTACGTAGACCAACTCAATGATCTAATCCTAGATAAAAGTAAAATTCGCATCCACCAAGCAGTAAGCTACGAAAAACTAATTCCGACTCTTAATAACTTTGATGTCGGCATATCTCTAATTGCTCCAACAACTTTCAACCATCTACACTCGCTACCTAATAAAGTTTTTGACTATGTCCAAGCGAGATTATGTATAGTTGTCGGCCCATCCCCTGATATGCAGTCGCTCATTCAAGAACACAAACTTGGGTATATAACTAAAGATTTCACTGCTGCTGCTTTAGCGGAAGTAATTAATAATTTGACCCACGAAAATGTTGCCAAATCTAAAATGAACAGTCACCAAAAAGCTAGAGAGCTCTCTGGAGATACTGAAATGCTAAAGCTTTCAAAAATGATCGACCAAAAGATCTGACCCTGATATCGCTACCAGATGTGGAAATAAAGTTGAGTTAGCCAGCAAATTTAGTAAGCATTTCCGTGACAGCATCTCTCCAAACTGCTGTCTGTGCAGAAGAAGAAAGTTCCGATGCAGCCTTATCTGCGTTTGCCTTCCAAAGCGCAACATCTGCTACCGATAACTTCTCTATGGAGCTGCGGATATCATCAATACCAAATCCGTTGGCAACTAACCCCAAACCATATTTATTTACAAGTTCTGCCATCTCTAGCGAGGGGCCAATTATCATGCCCAATCTAGCCTGAATAGAGTCAAAGAATTTATTTGGAAGTGTATATTCGTAGCTCTTATTAACTGGAGGAATAAAATGAATTCCCAGGTCGTAACCATTTAGCACCTTAACTAAATCTTGATAAGCAACGGGTTCTCTGACAAAAACGCGTTCGGAATTTTCGGTGTGCTTTTTCAACTCATTCAAGTAATTTGAATCATTTGGCATTAAATATAGATCTAAGGTTACTGACGCATTCGCACTTTCAACCGCGCTGATAACTGCATCAATACCGCGATTCCTAAGAGCGACACCACTATGAACCATCCGTATAGGCGCCTGAATTGTTTTAGGTTTCAGATCGTGATAATCAGTAGCGTTTGTAACCACTAGAGTATCGATCGAGAATTTTTGCTTGTACTCATTTGCAATAAGTGGGCCAACAGTAGTCACGGTATTAGCTTTTGGCAGGAAAACTCTGCACATCCAACTTATAAAGGGAGAAACGAACAGACTCCATCTCCAACTTTCCTCATTCATATATGGAGCATATTCATGAAGATCAACCAAAACTCCGTTTATAGGGTTTAGCTCAAGCGCCACCCCCAAAGTTTCAATGTCATTGGCTATGATTACATCAAATTTTTGGCCACCAATAAGCCTCAAAACTTCAGCAACTGCAGCATTACCAAAATAGGCAAATTTATAAAGTTTCAAAATTAACTGAACTCGGGAGTAATTCCAGTATTGGGATTCTGCCGGTATCTCGTAATGGGCGTAAGCTCTCTCAGGCTTCTTGCCGTAGCTGCAAGTAGTAACCTCGTAGTCATCAGCAAAAAGATTTATTTGTTTTAATACTCGCGCATCAGAATTGATATTTGAAAAGGATAAAATCAGTAACTTCTTTTTCATGCTGAACCTAAACGGAAATATGTTTTTAGTTATACCAACCCAGCTAATTTAGCCTGGGCAGCGAAACGGGGCTCTTTCTTAACCAATTCTTTAAAGTTCCCTTTTGCCGCAAGCTTACCTTCGTCAAAAAAGTACAGAACATCGGAATTCATGATGGTTGAAAGTCTGTGGGCGACAGAGATCACCGTTAAATCACCTTTTAGCTGCTGAATGGATTCAGTAATTTCAGCTTCTGTCTCGTTATCTAAAGCACTCGTGCCTTCATCCATGACCAGCACTAGTGGCTCGTTGTAGAGTGCTCTAGCGATACCCAGACGCTGCCGTTGCCCACCAGAGAGAGTTAGACCTCTCTCTCCAATCGCGCTGTTAATGCCCTGAGGTCTAGAAAGAACGGTGTCTAATATTCGAGCTCTTTCTATTGCTTTTAGTACCTTGCCCTCGTCTAAGCTTTCATCCTTCCAACTAAGTGCGACATTTTGAGCAACAGTACCGTCGAATAAGGCGATATCCTGTGGCAGGTAACCGATTCTTTTTCTCCAATCATCAATGATATTAATTATTGGCGTACCGTCAATAGAAATATTTCCTTCACTAGGCTCTAACAAACCAAGAATCAAATCCACTAAAGTAGTCTTTCCACTGCCTGAAGAGCCAACAAAACCTACCGTGCTTCCGAGCGGTATCTCTAAGGAGATATTTTGGACAGCAAACTTATCTGAACCTGGATACCTGTATGAAACATTGTCTAAAATCAGCTTCTTAGGTTCCTCCGGGAAGTTGCCAGTGTTCGCAGCATCTTTGCTCTGAACTCTGCTAGCGCTATGAACCTCACTAATATCTCTGACTACGGCCTCTGCAATTGGAAGGTTCATATTGGCTTGCGAAATTATTGCTTGGAACCTAGTTATTGAAGGTGCTAAACGGAACCCAGCAATAGAGAATAATGCAATAGAAGATATAGCAACTTCTATTCCTCCTATCCAGTACCCTGCAACCCCAACTATTACAAATCCACCTATAACTGCTGTTTCAACAAAATATCTTGGTACTGCTGAAAGGAATTGCATATTAGCTCTAGCCCTAGCTAGTTTCTTTCTCTTATTTTTGACTACATCCTGAATTTCTTCACTGCGATTACGGATGGTAATTTCTTTTAGTGCAGCTACCATCTCGGTAAGCAGCCTTGAGACGTTCAGTGACAGATCGTAACCGACTTGCCCTGCTATCCGTTGCTGAGGTGAAATAACTAGGTAGAGAATCAGTCCCATCACTCCTAAATAAATTACTGCAATCAGTGCAATTAGCGGTTGAGCAATAACTAAAACGGCAACTATAGATATAAAAGTCAATATTTCGCCAAGAATACTGGACATTGGGTTGATATAACCAGCAATGGAATTTGCAATACCCAAATCTGCGATTCTGACTAAATCAGAAGAATTCTTGTTGAGTCTTTCACTCCACGGGGAAGTCAAATAAGAAGCAAAAAGTTCGTTGCCGATGATTAGCTCATACTTAGCGAATTGCCTGCTCGCGAACCAAACTAAAAATATTGAAAAAATACCTTTAAGGACAATAACTACACAGAGTATTCCGACAAACCCCATTAAGGATCCACCTGTAAGTTCACCGATAAATGGGATTGAAAAGGAATTCCCCATAACTAAGGAAGTCATGGCAATCACCAAAAGTCCTAGTGCCGCAACATCTATGATTGCAAACAAACCACTAACAATTGAGTAAGCGTTAATGAACAGTCGAGCAGATTTAGGTAGAACTCTAACTAGCTCTCCGTATATTTTGAAAACTCTAATCATGGAGAAGTACTTTGTTCTAAAAATCGACTCTTATAATAAACACTATATTTACCTGAAATAGAGAATAACCAACTCTATGAGTTAAATCCACCAGAGCCAATAACCCTATACAAAATTCTTGACCAGTTCTCAGGTTGAGTAATTTTACGTCCATCTACAAGCAATTTGATACCGCTTAAATCTTCGTAGGATAAATTCTTATACTCTTGATGGTCAGTGTGAATAATTGCCACATCGATACGTCCTCCAAAATGATATGGTGTGAGCCCAAGAGCACTAAGTTCTTCATCCGAATAGAGTGGGTCATGGACAAAAACAGTTGCGCCTAAAGACTCTAAAGATGCAACAACATCAAAAACTCCAGAGAAAGCTGTCTCTTTAACGCCACCTCTATATGCAGCCCCAAGCACAGCTACATTAAGACCGGCAATGGAACTGAATGCTTCATTCAGAAAGCTGACCGCGTAGGCTGGCATACTCAAATTTGCTTCTCGTGCTGCCGAAACGATAGTCGCTTGTGGATCATTCCAGAGGTAGAGTCTTGGATATACCGGAATGCAATGTCCTCCAACAGAGATTCCTGGTTTATGAATATGGCTGTAAGGCTGAGAGTTTGAAGCCTCAATGACCTGATAGATATCAATGCCATTCTTATCAGCAAATTGAGCAAATTGATTCGCTAAGCCAATATTCACATCTCGATAAGTTGTCTCAGCTAGTTTAGCCAGTTCAGCAGCCTCAGCTGAACCGAGATCCCAGACACCCTTTGGTCTGTAAACCGGCCCTGGAATCAAAATCTAGCACCTGCTCGTAGAAATCTACGGCTAACTTAGCGCCTTCATCACTTAGCCCGCCAATAAGTTTTGGGTACTTTTTTAAATCTTCAAAAATCCCAGCTGCTCAATACACGTTCAGGTGAAAGACCAAATGGAAATCTACACCTTCCACTAGCCCAGATTTATCTTCTAATACTGGCTTCCATCTGTTCCGAGTAGTTCCTACTGGCAAGGTAGTTTCGTATGAAACCAGGGTGCCAGCGGTTAAATGTTCCGCGATGGAATTAGTTGCTTGATCCATCCAGCCGAAATCAGGAACAAAATCATTATTAACAAACAGTGGAACAACCACAACAACAACATCTGCATCAGGTATAGCTTCTGCATAATTAGTGGTGGCTCTCAAATTTCCAGAAGCAATCGTTTTAGCTAAAAGTTCTTTTAGTCCAGCCTCACCTGGAAATGGCTCAACTGCAGCGTTTATTTTTTGTACAACTCGTTCGTTAACATCAACACCGACAACACTATGTCCCTTGTTGGCGAATTGAACGGCTAGAGGAAGTCCTATTTTCCCCAGAGCTACAACTGCAATCTTCATTTGCTTCTTTCTAACATCATTCAAAAGCTAAAGCTTATAAGTTTATTAAAAGACCCTCATTAGCTGAAGCAAGGACTGCCTCGGCAACCCTGAGTGTAGCCAAACCATCCTCAAGGGTCACAATGTCTCTTGACTTTCCAAGGATGGCATCTCTAAAGGCTTCATGTTCAGCCTTCAACGGCTCTTTTTTAGTTATCGCGAATCTAATAACATTTCCTTCAGTTACACCCCTGAAGCTTGCAATAGATTCCCACTCGGTTTGGATAGTTCCGTTTTCATAATAGGTGAGATCGGCACTGATGGTATCTGCAATAAATGCACCACGTTCACCTGTGACAACGGTTATCCGCTCTTTAATCGGAGAAAGCCAGTTAACTAGATGGTTGGTAACTACTCCATTGGCGAGCCGCCCAGAAATCGATACCAAGTCTTCGTGTTGTCTACCGCTCCTGAGCGCGGTTTGTGCCGCTACTGAAATGTAATTGCTTTGAGCGAGCCATGCAGTTAGGTCGATATCATGAGTGCCTAGATCCTTCACAACGCCAACGTCGGCGATGCGCGCCGGGAATGTCCCCTGTCGCCTGGTAGCTATCTGGTAGACCTCGCCTAAATCGCCGTTAGCGATTCTAGTTCTAAGACTTTGCAATGCTGGATTGAAGCGCTCGATGTGCCCCACTGCCCCGACCAAGCCTGCCTTATTAACAGCGGCAACTATCCGCTCACCAGCCTGCACACTAACCGCAATTGGCTTTTCAATCAGGACGTGAACACCGGCAGCAGCCAATTCTAATGCGACCTCTTCATGAAATGCCAGGTACCGCAACTACTGCAGCATCGATACCAAAGTCAATGAGTTCAGTAACACTCGAAAGAAGCGGAACTCCGTTGGCTGCCTGATGTGGATCTCCGAATGCACTGCAGCCGCTACAAAATCAACACCTTCAATCTCACGAAGCACCCTGGCATGATGTCTTCCCATCATCCCCAGGCCGATTAGACCAGCCCGGATAGCCATTAAGCGCCTGCCTTTGCGAGTGTGTTTACAGCTTTAACAATTCTGTCCAAATCTTCCTGAGTCAGAGAAGGATGAACTGGAATAGATAACACAGACTTGGCTGCTTGTTCAGTTACTGGTAAGTCTTCAGGGCGCTGGAAGGAAGGAAGCCTATGGTTTGGTACCGGATAATAAACACCAGAGCCAATGTTGTAGTCATCACGCAATGCTTGCTGGAAACCATCCCGGTCTTCGCCGACGAGTATTGTGTATTGGTGATAGACGTGGGTTGAGCCTTTTGCCACCTTTGGTACTACTACACCTTCTAGATTGGTATCAAAGAATGCTGCGTTTCTCTGCCTAGTCTCAGTCCAAGCAAGGACTTTCTTGAGCTGCTCTCTACCAATGGCCGCATGGATTTCAGTCATACGGGCATTGAAACCAACAAGCTCATTTTGATAAACAATTTCCTGCCCTTGGTTTCTGAGCAGCCTTGCCTTACGCTCAACACCCGGATCAGCGGTCGTAATTATCCCGCCTTCACCACTGGTCATGTTCTTTGTTGGGTAAAGACTAAACATAGCGAACGTGCCAAAGCTACCTACAGGTGCGCCATCAATAGTTGCACCATGAGCTTGTGCAGCATCTTCGAAAAGTTTCAGATCGTGCTTTTTGGCAATTTCTAAAAGTTCTGGAACCCTAGCAGGATGCCCATAAAGATGCACCGGCATGATACCGACAGTCCTGTCAGTAATTACAGCAGCAACTGATTTCGGGTCAAGAGTAAAAGTATCTATATCGATGTCTGCAAAGACCGGAGTAGCACCGGTGAGAGCAACCGAGTTAGCTGTTGCAGCAAAAGTGAATGAAGGCACAATAACTTCATCGCCAGGGACAACGCCGGATGCTAGTAAACCAAGGTGTAGACCAGCAGTGCCTGAGTTTACAGCGATAGCTGCACGCCCATCCACTAATACTTTAGAGAACTCTTCTTCAAAGGCCTTAACCTGAGCTCCTGAGCTAACATCCCTGAAGCTAGGACGGCATCCACAGCTGCCCGCTCTTCCTTGCCAATCAGCGGTCTCGCGGCCGGTATGAATTCTGTGCTCAATATGCATCTGCCTCTAAGCAAACCTGCTTCTTCAATATATTTGTCGCCACTTGATGGACAGACCCAAACCCCTAATTCTTGCTGTTGTAGCGGAAGCTCTGCTTTACCTACCCAGCCCACACGCTTGGCAGGTACACCCACCATTAGTGCAAATGCTGGCACATCTTTAGCAACGACAGCGCCGGCTGCAATAGTTGCCCAGCGACCTATTGTTACAGGGGCAACGCAAACAGCTCTGGCGCCGACAGCAGCGCCTTCTTCAATAGTCACTCCGACAGGTTCCCAATCATGTGCGCTTTTTAGTGAGCCGTCTGGGTTGACTGAACGAGGGTAGGTGTCGCTGATAAGACAACTGCCGGCCCTATAAAAACACCGTTACCAAGTTTTGCTGGCTCATAAACTAAAAGCGTAATTCTGCACCTTGCAGTTATCGCCGAGCTCAACGCCGGTGCCTATATAAGCACCTCTGCCCACAATGCAATTTTGCCAAGCTTGGCGTTTTCCCTCACCTGTGCTAAATGCCAGATCTTTGTACCATCTCCACAGATTGCTGATTCAGCTAAATCTGCACCCCTGGAGCCTTAAAAACAGTCATACTTTTCCAAACAGCCTAAACCCTAAACACCATCTGCCTGGCACACCTTTTACAACAACATTATTAGGGTACGGATTTTGTTACTACAGCACCGTAAGCTCCAATCACTGAATTTTCTGCAACTGTCAAGTTCTGTAAAACTATGGCGCCAGAACCAACTAAAACAGACTCAGAAATTAGAGCACCACCTGCTATGGTCGCATTTGGATTGATGGTCGTGAAATTCGCAACAATCGTGTCATGACCAATAGTGGCAGCCGTGTTTAGCAAAACATGTTCTCCTACATTCACATTGGTGCTAATGATACAGCCAGGGGCTACTATACTACCTTCGCCGATGGAAACATTCGACCCTAATGTTGCGCTTGGGTGCAAGACTGTTGCGAATCTTAAACCTAAATCCTTTATTTGAAGACTAATTTTTATCCCAGGATCTGCAATATGATGATAATGAACAGGTCATCACCATTATTTTGAATGTATTCGTTTAGTGAAGCAGTAGTTCCTAAGAACCGCACCGCGAGTTGATTCAGCTTGGTTCATTTTCCTCGTCCAAAAATCATCAACGATTCCGATGAGATTAAAAACTGGAAATTCCGTAGCGCTATTCACTGCCCTTACAATATCTACAGTTTCTCTCCCTGACCCGCAGCGCCAATGATAATTAGATTCTTCTGAGTTATTGACAAGTCATCTACCTTCTGTTGAAGGAAGTCATAAATAGCAGATTCAATCCGATTTTTTTCTCTATCGGACAAGGAAGATCCGCTAGGTAGCGTAAGCCCATTCGTAAATAGAAACTCAGAATTACCATTGATAGATGAAGAATAACCTTCAAAAACTGGTTGTAAATGCATCGGCTTCCAAAGAGGTCGCGACTCTATATTTCTTTCGTCTAAGTGGATTTGGAGCTCTGAAGATGTCCAGCCAGTTAATTCACTATCTACAATTATCGACGTCAACCAGTAATTATCTTCATCATCAGACTCTGATCCAAAAATTTTAACACCCACGATTGACGAAAAAAGTTTTGTATAGAAAAGCCTGTTTGCCTTTCTCTTTAAAATCATTTCAGGCAACCTAAGAAGCTGAGCCCTTCCAAGTGCAGCCAAAATATTACTCAGCCTATAGTTGTAACCAATTTCAGTATGTTCATAATGAACTCTAGATTGCCTAGCTTGTGTAGCCAAATATTTTAACTTGTGAGCAATTTCCTGTAATCAGTTATTAATAAGGCGCCCCTGCCCGAAGTAGTAATAATCTTATTCCCGTTGAATGAAAAGATTGCTGCGTCGCCAAAACTCCCCGCAGGTTCAGAATTATGTGCAGCACCAACCGATTCAGCTGAGCTCGCGTGATGACTGGTATACCCTAGTTGAGTTAGATATCCCTTAATAATTCTGAATAGTTTGCTGTCTTTCCAAGTAAATCCACAGGAACGATTGCAGAAACCTTGACATTCCTATCGTGTAAGTTGCGGATAGTGTCTTCCAAAAGAACGGTGTCAATATTTCCAGTTCTCAAGTCTGAATCAATAAAATATGGAGTCGCTCCACTGTAAACAATCGCATTTGCAGTTGCTGCAAAAGTCATACTTGAGGTCAGAACTAGGTCTCCTTGGCCAATATTATTACTCAAAAGCGCCAAATGCAGCGCTGCTGTTCCCGAAGAGAGAGCTACCGCATACTTTCTGTCAGATAAAAGCAGCAAGTTCTGTTTCAAAAGAATCCACCTTCTGGACCTAAAGGAGCTATCCATCCTGAATTCATAGCTCGGTTTACTGCTTCTTTTTCTAAATTTGAAACATCTGGAGGAGAAAGAAAAATTTGCGCATCAGTCATTATTGCTCTCCTCAGACCTAGAAAGAAAAACCTCTAAGTTTAGAGTTTTAGGGGATAAATTAGGAATAATGGTATGACTAATCTTCGGATGAAAAGGCTTTTCAAGATTTTCACCTTCACCGGATAACTCTTCATGTAGCTTCTCTCCCTGGCGCAACCCAGTGTAAACAATATCAAGCTTCTTCCTACTGAATTGCAACATCTTTTCGGCTATGTCTTGGATTCTTACAGGCTCCCCCATATCAAGAATTAGCAATTCACCTGGCCTGGCAATACCCCCTGCTTGAATCACCAACTGACAAGCCTCTGGGATGGTCATGAAATATCTAGTGGCATCAGGGTGTGTGATTGTAAGAGGTTTATTTTGCTCAATTAAGGAAAATAGGGTTGGGATTAGTGAACCCCTGCTGCCAAGAACATTACCGAACCTAACAGAAATATACCTTTTCCCAGATTTATCAGCGAACCATGAAGTCAGTCTTTCTCCATATCTTTTTGAAAGGCCTAAAAAGCTAGTTGGGTTTGCAGCTTTGTCAGTAGAAATATTCACGAAAGTTTCCACTCCTGCTTTCATGGCAGCTTCAAGAACGTTTAACGTACCCAAGACGTTTGTTTTCCAAGATTCAGTGGGAAATTGTTCTAACATTGGTAGATGCTTAAGTGCAGCTGTATGAAAAACAACTTGCGGCTTTCTCTCATCGAATATTTTTTGCAAACTCTCTTGATCTCTTATATCAGCAAGTATCACTTCTTTCGTATTAAGCAAGCCGTTGCCAAATACATCTAGTTCTGTGCTTTGTAAAGCTGACTCGTCACGATCGAGCAACATCAATTCACTGGGTCCAAATTTATATACTTGCTTAGCTAAGACACTGCCTATAGAACCTCCCGCCCCGGTTACAAGCACTCTTGCTCCAGTTATATATGAGGAAATTGTTGAAGTGTCCAGGTTTAATGGTGATCTGCCGATGAAGTCACTTATATCAATATCTCTGAAGTCATTTAGTGCAGCGCCTTCTTCTGTAACTTCTTTCAGGGTTGGCGAAATATAAAGTTTCAAATTTGCTTGCGAAGCCATTTTAGTTAAATCTGCCATTACCTCACGATCGAGGTTCAAAACAGAAATCACCAGTGCTTCCGCGTTAGTTGCTTTTGCAACCTGAATTAAATCTGATCTGTTGCCAAGCACAGGAAATCCATCAAGCTCCCTGTTCTTTTTCAATCCGTCATCGTCAATAAAACCCACGGGGTAGTACTCAGAATTTTTGTCATGAAGAATCTTTTTAACCACCAAATCTTCCCAAATATCCAGCACCAAATATCAGAGCTGGCTTAGCGTTGAGAGTCTTTATATTCTTTGTAAGAAATCTATTAACAATCTCGTCCAGAGATAGCGCCGCCAAGAGCAGCCAGAAACGAGACACTAAACCAAGAAACTAAATTTTGAGAAGTGAACTCAATTTTCAAAAGAGAATCTGAAAATAAAGTCATAAAAATGACTGATATAAACCCTGCAATCAAGACTGTTACTAGAATCGTGGGGACTTTATCCCAAAATTTAGTTTCGGATTTAGCAGAATATAGACCGGCAAAAGGTGCCAATAGCTAGATGGGCAACAACAGCTACCACAAGCATTTGATAGTTATCAAAGCTCCATAAAATTACAAAAGAAAGTACCCACGCAAAAGTATCCAGAGTTGCTTTAAAAACCGTGCGCGCAGTTTGCCTCAGCAAGGGTTGCATTAATATACTATTCATCTGCTCATTGAATCATCGGCTAATGGAATGGTTAATATTTTCCTCTTTAGTTTATCCTGTATCCCCCTAGTAATATGATGTGTATCTACTACATACTTTGAAAGTAAATAATTGAGGATTTATAGAAGAGTTTCGCAAATTGTCCTAAGCTTGCATGCCTCATGTGTAAGGTGGTTTTTCTTCAAAATTACTCCTAAAAAGAAGATTTACGATTGGGTAGTCATTGGCGCAGAAACCGCCGGAATGTTAGAAAGAATTTCCTCTGAAATCCCAGATTCATGCAGTGTTAATATAAGCCCATATATTTTTCATAAGTATAGGTACAACTACGAATTCCCTGTTCTTACAAATTCAAAATTTAGTATTCTAAGCCGCAACTACTTTGGAGCAAAGCTTTTGGGCAAGCTTAGTGCTAAGGCCAAAGGTTTTTACTATTTAGGCTCACACGGCTTGCTAAACATTCACGATGACGGAAGGGAAAGTGAATTCAAGTACCTGAAAGCAAGAAATATAAAAATCGTTTGCCAATTTATCGGAAGTGACATCCGTTCAATAAAGCTATCTCAAGAAGCAGAGAAACGAACGGGAAAAACCTAATCATGGAACCTATATGCCAATAATCTAATCCGACAATGAACACTCCTGAGTTCGATCTTCGGTTAAAAATTGCAATGGTTGCTGATAAATACGCTAACCTAATCAGCACAGTTAGGGGCGATCAATTATATCTAACTATAGGGAAACAGAACCATTTCATTACATGGTTCCAGATGAGGATCTTATCGAATCCCCCTAAAGTACATAAATTAGGCGACAGAATTCTAATAGTGCATGCTCCATCTTCACCTATCATAAAAGGAACTCCGCTAGTAAGAGCAGCCATACGCCGGCTTAAAGATGAACATTACGATATTGATTATTTTGAACTAATCGGCGTCAGCAATTCTGAGGTAAAAGAGAAACTTTCAAGAGCACATATCGCAATCAGTAACCTCTATGCCACCGTACCTGGTGTATTAGGAGTGGAGGCTATGGCAGCAGGCTGTGCATTGGTAACAAGTGCAGACGAAAACGAAGAGCCTGACTTACCTTCAGGCTCAAATCAAGCTTGGTATGTAACAAAGGACTACGAAGTATACGATCACCTTAAAGATTTGATTGAGAATCCAAAAAAGATAACTCAATTTTCTGACAACGGTTTGAAATGGCTTAGAAAATATGGAACTGCTTCTGTCAGTGGAAAAAGAATTCGGGCTTGGCTTTCGTCAATAGATGAGCAGTGCAACTTAGTTTTAGTTACTTCCAGCAACTATCTCTGGTAGACCGACGTTGTTTATAACTACCGTTCCGTTTACGAACACTTGATATTCTCGGCCATCACTATCGATTCTTGGAGAAGATATAGGGAACCCAAGCGTGCCAGAAGGCCCTCCTTGACTCCAATAAAAACCTGATATTACACCTTCCTCGACCCGGTGAATCAAATAAGTAGGATGATAAACAAGCCAACCATTCTCAAACTCCTGAGAAACAGCACCACCACCATAAGAAACCTGGAACGCAACAGGAGCACCCATAACACCAGAGTAATCACCTAAAGCTAGCCAAGAAGCTCTAATTTGCCCTGTCACGCTGTATACCGACATTACTCCTGAGGTCTGCTTCAAACCCCATACTGGAACGGCTGTGATTTACCACCAGCAACAACATTCGTTGAACCCTTTAGCCAACCTAAAGCACCAGTAACACCAGCAAGATCACCAAAATAATACTCACCAAAATCACGATCTAAACGATGAATACCAAACGACGGATGATAAACAAGCCAACCATTCTCAAACTCCTGAGAAACAGCACCACCACCATAAGAAACCTGGAACGCAACAGGAGCAATCTATAACACCACAGAGTAATCACTAAAGCCAGCTACAGTTTTAATTTGCTCCTGTCACGCTGTATACCGACATTACTCCTGAGGTCTGCTTCAAACCCCATACTGAAACGGCTGGTGATTTACCACCAGCAACAACATTCGTTGAACCCTTAGGCCAACCTAAAGCACCAGTAACACCAGCAAGATCACCAAAATAATACTCACCAAAATCACGATCTAAACGATATCACCAAACGACGGATGATAAACAAGCCACCATTCTCAAACTCCTGAGAAACAGCACCACCACCATAAGAAACCTGGAACGCAACAGGAGCACCCATAACGAGGCACCACCCAAAGCATTAAAGGAAGCACCAATCACTCCAGAAGTAGCAAACAATCTGAGCAGTAAAGACACCTGCCTGCTTCAAAACCCCATACTGGAACGGCTGTGATTTACCACCAGCAACAACATTCGTTGAACCCTTAGGCCAACCTAAAGCACCAGTAACACCAGCAAAGACTCACCAAAATACTCACCAAAATCACGATCTAAACGATGAATACCAAACGACGGATGATAAACAAGCCAACCATTCAAACTCCTGAGAAACAGCACCACCACCATAAGAAACCTGGAACGCAACAGGAGCACCCATAACACCAGCGCTACCACCCAAAGCATTACTAAAGGAAGCACCAATCACTCCAGAAGTAGGGGTAAACAATCTGAGCAGTAAAGCACACCTGCAGAATCCTGCTTCAAAACCCCCATACTGGAACGGCTGTGATTTACCACCAGCAACAACATTCGTTGAACCCTTAGGCCAACCTAAAGCACCAGTAACACCAGCAAGATCACCAAAATAATACTCACCAAAATCACGATCTAAACGATGAATACCAAACGACGGATGATAAACAAGCCAACCATTCTCAAACTCCTGAGAAACAGCACCACCACCATAAGAAACCTGGAACGCAACAGGAGCACCCATAACACCAGAAGCAATTCACCCAAAGATTAAAGGAAGCACCAATCACTCCAGAAGTAGGGTAACAATCTGAGCAGTAAAGACACCCGCAGAATCCTGCTTCAAACCCCATACTGGAACGGCTGTGATTTACCACCAGCAACAACATTCGTTGAACCCTTAGGCCAACCTAAAGCACCAGTAACACCAGCAAGATCACCAAAATAATACTCACCAAAATCACGATCTAAACGATGAATACCAAACGACGGATGATAAACAAGCCAACCATTCTCAAACTCCTGAGAAACAGCACCACCACCATAAGAAACCTGGAACGCAACAGGAGCACCCATAACACCAGAAGCACCACCCAAAGCATTAAAGGAAGCACCAATCACTCCAGAAGTAGGGTAAACAATCTGAGCAGTAAAGACACCCGCAGAATCCTGCTTCAAAACCCCATACTGGAACGGCTGTGATTTACCACCAGCAACAACATTCGTTGAACCCTTAGGCCAACCTAAAGCACCAGTAACACCAGCAAGATCACCAAAATAATACTCACCAAAATCACGATCTAAACGATGAATACCAAACGACGGATGATAAACAAGCCAACCATTCTCAAACTCCTGAGAAACAGCACCACCACCATAAGAAACCTGTTTTTCTATTGAGATCCCAAAATTCCTTCGGAACGACCAAGCGCCACCCACGAACTAGCAATATACCCTGGCACCATAAAGTTTGATTGACCAAACCAATCATTGTAGTAGTTGAAAAAGTTCCTATTACCGTACGCACCACAAGTTGCCCCTCCACCATAGCCAGCAGCTAGTGACGCAGCGTTGGGCTGATATGGAGTATAAACATAAAGTGCCGCTGTGGCCTGATTTTGAATGTATACGTTTGACCCACCGCAACTAGTTGATGGATTGTATTGAATATAGTTGTAACGCCCTGCTTGGTATGCCCTGATGTGCGGTAAATCTTGATACCTTTTGAACTGTTTAACGGCGTGGTAAATCTGGTTGAACACCCCGAAATATTGAGTGTCACAGACCGAGCTGTCGGGGCAGGCATAGCCCATGGCTCTGAGTAAAGTTAATGCCTGTCATAGGTACTTTTGGTAATTAGCCCTGCTCCTTTTGTAGGGTGACCAAGATATTGGATTAACCTTGCAAGACTGAGCCACTTCCCAAATACTTCGGCTGCAGAAAGTGACCTGCCACCCGTAAAAGCCCCACAAAGCTGCTTACCCGCTGACACGTGCTGGTGCCATACTCTACTGCTTTAGCAACCGGTGAAGCGCAACATCACCTCTTGCTAGATAAGAGTTTTTTGAGCTCAAGAAAGTTTGAATCTGAGCCACAGTCATCGAGTTGTAGTCATAAATTCGATGTCGCTGGGATATGTACCCGGGATCAAAGTGAAAGGTCGGCAGCCGCTGCGCGTATTCTTTGTAGAACTAAAAACGTCTCCTACCGGCGTGCCAACTATTAAAGTCGCTAAAACTACGGCACTGCCAAGCACTGCGGCCGTTTTTGGGATAAGTCCAGATAGGCGCTTAAATAAACGCATGTTACTAATGTTACAAAAGTTAGTCTGAAATTACCCTAAAAACTAATGCGATTCGCACTACTGCTAACGCAACTAGGGCACTAATGCAATAGCTTTACCCAATTTCAGCAGCAATAATTGGCTCTGGCTCTACCCACTCGGCTGAAATATCCAACGCACCAATTAGCGATTCTTCAGCACGAGCAAACTTTGCTTCATCCTCGGCGTGCATCACATAAATCGCCTGGCCCTTGGTGACCTTATCCCCCGGTTTTACCAGCAAATCAATACCTGCCGCGTGGATGACCGGATCCTGCTGGCGAGCGCGTCCAGCACCCAGCCTCCAGGCTGCGTAACCGAAGGAAAGCGCGTCTTGCCTGCTAATGTAACCATCAGCCTCGGCGTAGTAAGTGTTGCTGTGCTTTGCCACAGGTAGCGATGCATCTGGATCTCCGGACTGGGCAGTAATCATCTGCCGCCAAGAATCCATTGCTTTACCGTTTTGTAGGTTCTCTGCCGGATCTACTCCTTCGACACCGGCGAGCGCGAGCATTTTCCGCGCAAGTGCCACAGTGAGTTCGACAACATCTGCTGGACCGCCACCCGCAAGAACCTCAACCGATTCACGAACTTCATTAGCGTTCCCGATTGCGAGTCCTAGCGGGGTGTTCATATTGGTAATAAAGGCTGCGGTCTTTACCCCGGCATCGGTTCCCAAATCAACCATGATATTGGCTAGTTCAGTGGCGCGTTCTTTAGTTTTCATAAAGGCGCCGGTGCCATATTTCACGTCGAGCACTAGCGCACCGGTGCCTTCAGCGATTTTCTTGCTCATAATGCTAGATGCGATAAGCGGCTGTGCCTCAACTGTCCCGGTTGCGTCTCGAAGTGCATAAAGTTTCTTATCGGCTGGGGCTAGCCCGCTACCTGCTGCGCAAACTACTGCGCCAACCTCTTCGAGGATTTCAAACATCCGCTCGTTGCTGATGTTTGCCTGCCACCCTTTAATAGATTCGAGCTTGTCGAGTGTGCCTCCAGTGTGCCCGAGTCCACGCCCAGAGAGTTGGGGCACCGCCACACCGTAGGAAGCAACCAGTGGCGCTAATGGAAGGGTGATCTTGTCTCCTACTCCACCGGTGGAGTGTTTGTCCGTGGTGGCTTTTGAAAGTGAGGAGAAGTTCATCCGCTCCCCCGATGCAATCATTGCCAGCGTAAAGTCACGGATTTCTCTGCGATTCATTCCGTTAAGCACGACAGCCATCGCGAATGCACTCATCTGCTCGTCTGCAACAAATCCACGAGTGTAGGCATCGATTAGCCAGTTAATCTGTTCGGTAGAGAGTTCATGCTTGTCACGTTTGGCGATGATGATATCTACAGCATCGAATGCTTCAACCACGATATTCCTCCAGATTTCTTGGACCGAATGCATCTGGGAGAACTTCGTCGATTGTCTTTATGCCGCTGACTGTGTTTAGCAGCATCCCAGGGGCAGAGAATTCATAAAGTAGCTGACGACAGCGACCGCATGGCATTAGCGTGTTTTCTTTACCGTCCACACAGTCGAATGCGATTAGTTTTCCTCCACCGGTACGGGCAAGTTCAGAAACAAGTCCACATTCTGCACAAAGCCCGACACCGTAAGAGGCGTTCTCAACATTGCAACCGGTGACGATGCGGCCGTCATCTACCAGCGCCGCTACCCCAACCGGAAAATTGGAGTAGGGAGCGTAAGCGGTTTCCATCGCTTCAATGGCAGCACTCCTGAGAGCTGCCCAGTCAATTTCTGCACTCATTGCTTCTCATAAGCCTTTCCAACCGATGCTGGAGCCACCGACTTTCCAACCAGAATAGTCACAGCAAGCAGTGTCACCAGGTAAGGAGTGGTCTGAATCAGATCGGAAGGAATTTCAGCTCCTGCCTGAACCGCCCAGATTCGGAAAGTCCCGGCGAAACCGAACAGCAGAGCGGCAGCGGCGGCATAAATTGGATGCCACCTACCGAGGATGACCACAGCCAACGCTATAAAGCCCTGACCTGCACTCATTTCCTTCACAAAGGAACCAACAGACCCAACAGTGAGGGCCGCACCACCAAGGCCAGCAATGAGGCCGGCTAGTGTAACTGCCCAGAATCTGGTGCGGTTAACGTTCAGACCAACAGTGTCTGCCGCCAGTGGATGCTCACCCATTGAACGCAAGCGCAGACCGAGCTTGGTCTTGAACAGGACAAACCAAACAAGCGGCACCAGAATGAACATCAGGTATGTGGTTAGTCTCTGGCTGAAAAGAACCGGACCAATGACCGGAATGTCACTTAGGAACGGGATAGAAATAATGGGGAAGGTTCCCGGGAAGTTGGTTCCAACACCGTTCTTACTCATTACCGTTGAGAAGAAGAAAGCGGTAATACCTGAAACGAGCACGTTCAAAACCACACCGACAATAATCTGATCTACAAGATACTTGATCGAGAAAACAGCCAGCACCATCGAAACCAGAGCACCACCCAGGGTTGCCGCAATAAGCGCCACCCAAAGACTGCCGGTAATTGTTCCAAGGAATGCTGCCACGAAAGCACCCATCAAGAGTTGACCCTCAATAGCGATGTTTACAACACCAACACGCTCACCAATAATACCGGCTAAGGAACCAAACACGATCACTGTTGAAAGCGCCACGGTGCTACTAAGGATAAACACCACGTTGACATTGGTTCCAACACCTACCGAGGAAATCAACCCAACAATGAATGAGAAGCCGACAATTAGTGAAAGATACCAAGGCACTTGCTTGCGTCTTGCAGCAAACCAGATTGAAGCTGCTGCAGCCAGTACTGAAATCGCCCCAAGAACGATCCCCAAAAGCTGCGCGTTTATAGCCGTATTGGCTAAGACAATTGCGTCAGTGTCATTACTCCAGCGGAATACCACATCGTTTGAATCGACACCGAAACCGAAGAAGCCAAGAATCACTAGAGCAGCAACGCTGAGAATTATTGGCATCTTCCATTGGATTGGAGCTGCTGCATCAAATTGACGTTCTAAAGTCATTTTTCGCTCCCTTCCTCGGTTGCTTCGGCTTTAGTTGCAGAATCTACTCCTGCCTCTTTTAATGCTTTTGCTTTCTTATGCGACTTATTTGTAGTTGGCGCATCAATTGCGATTGTAGAGCGTTGGTTAGGGAGTCTAAACATCGCTTTAATTAGCGGAGGAGCTGCAACGAAAAGAATAATTAGACCCTGAACAACCGAGAGGATGTCCGGAGACACTCCCGCAGACTGCATTGCTGGTCCGGTAGCTTTCATTGCTCCGAAAAGTAGCCCGGCAAGAAGCACACCGATTGCATTGCTTCCACCTAGCAGAGCCACGGTAATAGCCTCAAAACCTATACCGCCGTCAATTCCGGGAGTGATTCTCAAACTATCTCCCAGTGTCTGGTTCACTGCAGCAATACCCACAAACAGACCGGAGAAAGCCATCGACAATACGTAGATGCGCTTAACGTTGATACCCGCTGTCTTTGCAGCATCAGGGTTGAATCCAACTGCACGGAATTTGAAACCGATACTGGATTTCTCCATCAGCCACCAATACACAGCGACTGAAGCCAACACCAGGATGAATCCCCAGTGAATCTTAAAACCAGGGCCTAGCAGCAACGGAAGAACTGCGTTCGGATCCGGCGCATGAGCCTGCGGGGTGGTACTAGTTGCACCAGGATTCAGAATGTCTGTGCGCATCGCGTATGTGACAAGGTTTAGCGCGATGTAGTTCATCATGATGGTTACGATAACTTCGTGGGCTCCGGTCTGAGCCTTCAACCAACCGGCTATAGCTGACCAAATGGATGCACCAATCAGACCGAAAATAACTGCCACAACTAGGTGAACACCCACAGGTAGGTGGAACTGGAACGAAGCGTATGCTGCGAATGCAGATCCGAAAAGAATCTGCCCCATGGCACCAATGTTGAACATTCCTACGCGGAACGTTAATGCCACACCAAGACCGGCAGCAATCAACGGCCCAGCAAAACGAAGTGACTCTGTTAGTGGCCGAAACTGTGCCTCGACCGTCTTACCATTCGGATTAAAAATCGCACCCTTAAAGAAGGCTTCGAAGAAAGCCCCTATCGAGCTAGAAGCCGCAGCAAAGAACTCTCCCGGATTGCCGAAGAAGTTAGGCAAACTCTCCAGAACTCTGGCATTAGTGAATATAACTAGTAAAAGACCGAAAACGAATGCCAGCAAGATCGCAATAACAATTCGCAAAATACTTGAAGACAGAATGTCCTGCAGGATATCTCTACCAGAGAGTTTCACCTGAGTCATATCTTTCTTTTCTTTGGTATCGCTCATTCTTGAACTCCTGCCATAAGCTGACCAAGTTTTGCACGCTCAGTCTTACCCGGGACTATGTCTACAATGCGGCCTTTATACATAACCGCAATTCTGTCTGCCAACGCGAGAACCTCATCAAGTTCTGTTGAGACGATTACCACAGGTAATCCGGCATCGCGCACCGCTACTATACGTTCGTGAATAAACTCAATAGATCCAACATCCACACCTCGGGTGGGTTGGGATGCCAGCAAAAGTTTTAGGTCACGAGAAAGCTCCCTGGCAACAACCACCTTTTGCTGATTACCACCAGAGAGTCTCCCCGCTAGGGTTTTCTCACTCTGGGTTCTAATGTCAAATTCTTCGATACGTTCTCTAGCGAATTGGTCACGAAACTTGGTATCAATAGTGAAGAAGCCACCAACAAATGGTTTACCGTTTGAACGATCAAGCATCAGATTCTCTGCGATCGAGAAATCACCGACCAGGCCATCTATCTTGCGGTCTTCGGGAATGTAACCGACACCGGCATCCAGAATTTTCTTGACCGAAGCCGACTGAATAGGTTCGCCATAAAGTTTTATCTCACCCTTAACCTTGTTCGCGAGGCCAACTAGAGCCTCTACAAGTTCGGTCTGTCCGTTTCCTTGCACACCAGCAATTGCAAGAATTTCGCCATTGCGCACATCGAAGGAAACATCGTCCAAAACTTTTTGGTTATTGACATCGAAAACGGTGAGATTATCAACCTCTAGAGCCACCTCACCAGGTTCACGATCAGCCTTATCTACAATCAGCTGAATATCGTGCCCGACCATCATGGTTGCTAATTCGTGGGTGCTGGCATCTGGACTTGCCTCACCAACAACCTTTCCATGGCGGATGATTGTAATAGTGTCAGCGACTGCCTTCACTTCTCGAAGTTTGTGAGTAATAAAAACAATGGATGTGCCGCTCTTGGCAAGTTCGCGCATGATTTCCATGAGCTCATCGGTTTCTTGAGGAGTAAGTACCGCGGTTGGTTCATCTAGCACCAAAATCTTTGCGTTCCTAGATAGAGCCTTGATGATCTCCACACGCTGCTGCACTCCAACTGGAAGATCAGCAACGAGAGCATCCGGGTCAATATCGAAACCAAATTTTTGCCCCAGGTCACGAACCAGTTTCCTAGCAGCACCAAGATCAAGGACGCCCCCAGCTTTGGTCGGTTCGTGTCCGAGGATTACGTTCTCTGCCACGGTAAAGACCGGAACAAGCATGAAGTGTTGGTGCACCATACCGATACCGGCAGCCATTGCCTCACCAGGCCCTGAGAAGGTTACTTCCTCATCATCGAGCAGTATTTGCCCTTCTTCAGGGGTGTAAAGCCCAAATAATACGTTCATTAGCGTGGACTTGCCAGCGCCGTTTTCACCCAATAGCGCGTGAATCTGCCCCGACTCCACAGTCAGGTTGATTGAATCATTCGCAACCAGTGAGCCAAACCGCTTTGTTATGTCTCTAAGTTCAAGTTTCATCTCTATGATTCTGCCAGTAAATTACAAATTTTTTCTCGCTAAACCCAGATTGCCGAGACCAAATGGCCTCGGCAATCCGTTTTCAAGCTAATCCACTAGCTAATTGTTTATTAGCGTGGATCCTTGGTTGGGTCGATTGTGCCAGCAATAATTGCTGACTTTAGCTCTTCAAGCTTTGCCTTGATAGCTGAATCGACCTTGCCGTCGAAGTCGTAGAAGTCACTTAGACCAGTACCATCGTTGGCTAGAGTACCTACGTAGTCAGTGGTGGTGAATGCTCCGCCACTAGATAGGTCCTTTACAACGTCGAATACAGCCTGAGTCATACGCTTCTCAACAGAGGTTAGGGTTAGGTCAGCGTATTCAGGAGAGGTTAGAGCAACGTCCTTGTCAACACCCATGAATACTACGTCCTTACCGGACTCCTTGATTGACTCGTAGGTAGCGGTGAATAGGCTACCGGCAACTGGGAAGATTACATCAGCGTTGTCAGCGATGAAACCGTCAGAGATTGACTTTGCAACCTGGGTGTTACCGAAGTCACCAACGAACTGCCATGGCAGAACGGTGATGCTCTTACCTGAATCGATACCGTACTGGTGAGCACCATTCTCGAAACCGAGCATGAAGTCAGTAACAGCTGGGATGTCCATACCACCGTAGGTAGCAACAACACCGGTCTTGCTGTAAGCAGCAGCTAGGTAGCCAGATAGGTAGCTGGATTCAGCCATCTTGTAAGAAATTGGCTTTAGGTTGTCCCAACCCTCGTTCCAACCGTCAATCCACACGAAGTGTGAAGCAGCGTTAGCCTCAACAGCGGTTTTTAGTGAGCCGTCTGAGAAGTTGAAACCAACTGCGAAGATAACGTCACAGCCGTCTGCAACAGCCTGGTCAAGGTTTGGACCAAAGTCAGAAGGTCCGTGTGATTCGAAGCCCTTGATGTCGACGCCGGCGATTTCAGCCTTTGCCTTCTCTAGACCTTCGTAAGCAGCCTGGTTGAAGCTACGGTCAGACCAGCTACCTTCGTCAGATACACCGCAAGCTAGGAAGCTTGTCTCTACTGGATCAGTAGGCTCAGTAGTACCACCTGCACAACCGGCAAGTAGCGCTGCTGAGGAGATAATTGCTAGACCAGAGATGCTGGCCTTTGTGATTTTGTTCACGTATGTCCTCCATAGACGTGGATAATCGGCTTTTGGCCGATACAGAATATTCCCTCATAGATTACCGAATGTTACGGCTCTTTGGAAATGGCTCGCTTAGTTCGTATTCAAAGGGTTATATTCGCGTTTATCCAGTTCAGCGACAATTTGTTTCACACCCTGCACATTCGGTAACGAAGTCACTAAAAGCGCATCGGGAGTGTCAACTACCACTATTTGAGAAACGCCAGTTACAGCGATAATTCTGTCGCTACGCCTAATAACCAAACCGGAACTATCTTGGGCGATGATTGCATCCCTGTCACCAATGGTCGCGAGTGCTTTCGAGTTTCCGCCGGTGAACATCCGGTGGATGGCCGCGAAATCTCCGACATCCTCCCAGAAGAAATGCCCTGGGATTACAACAAGCTTTCCTTCTTCTGCGAGCGGAATAGCCACAGGATATTCAAAAGCAATTCGCTCAACAGATTGCCAAATACGTTCAAAATCGCTTTCGCAAGTATCAGTGCCAAAAACCTCTGCAAGTTCTAAAAGGCTCTGGTAAAGATCAGGGCTGTTCTTCTTTAACGCTTCAAGGATCAGTTCCGTCTTGGCGATAAAAATTCCGGCATTCCAAAAATATTCACCACTCTGCAAATAACTTCTTGCAGTGTCAAGGTCTGGCTTCTCCACGAATCGCTCAACAGAGAATCCGACACCTTCACGAATTTTCGGTTCAGGACCGGCTGTCTTTATATATCCGAATCCGGTGGCTGCCCGAGTTGGATGAATACCAATTACCGATAAATACCCTGCCTCGGCGCTAATAACAGACTGAGTTACCGCGAGGGTAAAGGAAGATAGACCCCTAATAACGTGATCGGCGTGAAAAGAACCAATAATCGCATTGGGGTTACGCTTATGAATTACCGCCGCTGCTAAACCAATCGCCGCACCGGAGTCGCGTGGTGAAGGTTCCAGAATCAGGTTGCTAGGTAGCAGGTCTGGAATTTGCTGAAGCACCTCATCCTTATATGCAAGCCCGGTAACAATAAGGATGCGCTCAACCGGCACCAAAGACTTCAAACGTTCCCAGGTCGACTGCAACAGGCTCTCGTTGTTGTTCAGGATCGACTGCAAAAACTTTGGTTTCTCAGAGGTTGATACCGGCCACAACCTTGTGCCCATTCCCCCAGCTGGAATCACAGCATAGAAATCTTCGTTACTCTGCAGCTGACCTGTCATACCCCTAAGAATATATAAAGTTCGCAGCTAATTCCTCCCTTGAAAAAATTTACATTCAAGAAACTTATATAGTGCGAAATTCAGGCACCATCGAAGGTATAGGCTTAACCAAGACACCAGTCCCTGGAAACACGACATATTCAGGATTACTCGGAGGTAAAAATTAGGTGAGTAACGGGCAGACCCGCACCAAACCGGCCAAAGGCCAAGGCGGTACTTTGTATCGCGGAAACACCGGCATGTGGTCATGGGTGCTACACCGGGTAACCGGTATTGGAATCTTTTTCTTTCTTATTGAGCATGTGCTGTCTACCGCACTGATTCGTGTAAGTCCCGAAGCATACAACGCAGTAATCGGCACTTATAAGACACCGATTTTCGGACTAGTCGAGGTTGGTCTTGTAGCAGCTATTGGCTTCCACGCACTAAACGGTTTGCGAGTAATGCTGATTGACTTTTGGAGCAAAGGCGCTAAATACCAGAAAGCGATGCTTTGGATTGCAATCGTAATCTGGGCGATCCTGATGATTGGGTTCACTCCTCGACACCTGATGAACGTTTTTGCAGAAATGATGGGGGCCTAATGTCTACCGTTATTGAAAACCCCCGTTCCCCATACACTCGCCCAGCGCGAAAGAAGCGTCGCTTCAATATTGAAAAGTGGGCCTGGCTGTTTATGCGCGGCTCAGGAGTCATCCTTGTCTTCCTAATTTTCGGGCACCTATTCTTCAACCTGATGCTCGGTGAGGGTATCCGCGCCATTGACTTCGGTTTCGTGGGTGGAAAACTTGCCAACCCATTCTGGCAATGGTGGGATGTACTGATGCTCTGGTTGGCACTTATACACGGTGGCAACGGAATGCGCACAGTAATCAACGACTATGTAACCGGTCAAAAGCTTCGCCCATTCATTTTGTGGACACTGTTTGCAATCGTCGCAATCCTGATTGTGCTCGGAACCCTAGTGACCTTCACTTTTGATCCTTGCCCAATCACCGAAAATATCGAACTTCTACCATCCTTCTGTAACGCATAAGTGAGTGATAAATGACTACCGTTGACCCACATGTAAAAATCGTGGATGGTATCCACTACCATGAATACGATGTCGTAATCGTCGGTGCCGGCGGGGCGGGGATGCGCGCCGCAATCGAGGCTGGGCCAAATGCACGTACCGCTGTTGTCACCAAACTCTACCCCACCCGTTCCCACACCGGAGCGGCTCAGGGTGGAATGGCTGCGGCTCTTGCCAACGTTGAGGACGACAACTGGGAATGGCACACATTCGACACTGTTAAAGGTGGCGACTACCTAGTAGATCAGGATGCCGCAGAGATTCTCGCAAAAGAAGCAATCGATGCAGTAATTGACCTAGAAAATATGGGACTGCCTTTCAACCGCACACCTGAAGGAAAGATTGACCAGCGCCGCTTCGGTGGCCACACAGCGGAGCACGGTAAATCTCCGGTTCGTCGTGCCTGCTATGCAGCTGACCGCACCGGGCACATGATTCTGCAAACACTTTTCCAGAACTGCGTAAAACTCGGTATCGAGTTCTACAACGAGTTCTATGTGCTTGACCTAATCACTGTTGGTGAGGGAAAGAACACTAAGCAGGCTGGTGTTGTGGCTTATGAGCTCGCAACCGGCGACATCCACGTATTCCATTCAAAGGCGACAATTTTTGCTACCGGTGGATACGGAAAAATCTTCAAAACCACATCCAACGCTCACACACTAACCGGTGACGGTGTTGGGATTATTTGGCGGAAGAAACTACCACTGGAAGACATGGAGTTTTACCAGTTCCACCCAACCGGTCTTGCCGGCCTAGGTATTCTCCTTACTGAGGGTGCCCGTGGTGAGGGTGCGATTCTTCGTAATGCCAGCGGTGAAAGATTTATGGAGCGCTATGCGCCAACCATTAAAGACTTGGCTCCTCGTGACATTGTTGCTCGCTGCATGGTGCAAGAAGTGCTCGATGGCCGTGGCGCTGGTCCACACAAAGACTACGTGCTTCTTGACTGCACCCACCTTGGTGCTGAAGTTTTGGAGACCAAGCTTCCAGACATCACCGAATTTGCTCGCACCTATTTGGGTGTTGACCCTGTCGTTGAGCCGGTTCCGGTATTCCCAACCGCGCACTACGCAATGGGCGGTATTCCAACCAATAACGATGCTGAGGTGCTGGTAGACAACGACACAATCGTTCCAGGACTTTACGCTGCAGGTGAGTGCGCTTGTGTTTCTGTGCACGGAGCCAACCGCCTCGGAACCAACTCGCTACTAGACATCAACGTTTTCGGTAAGCGCAGTGGCCGGAACGCATCCGCCTACGCTAAGGATGCAAAATTTGTTCCGCTACCGAAAGATGCCGCAGCTGGTGTAATCAAACTAGTGGAGCAGGTAAAGCATTCTGTTGGCGGCGAGCGCATTGCGGTGATCCGTAAAGAACTTCAGGAAGTTATGGACCGCAAGGCTCAGGTATTCCGCACTGAAGAGAGCCTTACTGAAGCACTAGAAGTAATCAGCAGTCTTCGTAAGCGCTACCAGAACATCACCATTCACGACCAGGGTAAGAGGTTCAACACCGACCTACTCGAAGCGATTGAACTCGGATTCCTGCTCGACCTTGCAGAAGTGCTCGTATTTACTGCTCGCAACCGTAAGGAGAGCCGTGGCGCTCATATGCGAGACGACTACCCTAAGCGCGATGACGTGAACTTTATGCAACACACCATGGCATACCTGGTCGGTGATCCACACTCTGAAGCAGGCGACCATATAAGACTTGACTGGAAACCAGTGGTTGTGACCAACTACCAGCCGATGGAGAGGAAGTACTAAAAAGTGGCGACAAAGACTGAACTGAGTGTAAGCGTTGGAACTCCGGCGGAGGAAGCGGGTCTCAAGCCATTCAAAGTGACCCTAAACATCCGTCGCTACAACCCTGAAACCGGTGATGAGGCTTTCTGGCAAGACTTTGACGTAGAACTTTACGCCACTGACCGTGTGCTCGACGCACTACACAAAATTAAGTGGGAACAGGATGGCTCACTCGCCTTCCGTAGATCATGTGCCCACGGAGTCTGTGGTTCAGACGCTATGCGAATCAACGGTCGCAACCGTCTTGCCTGCAAAACCCTAATCAAGGACCTAGACATTACCCAGCCAATCTACGTTGAAGCAATCAAGGGTTTGCCTCTTGAGAAAGACCTAATCGTAGACATGGAACCATTCTTTGAATCGTTCCGTGAAGTGCAGCCATTCCTTGTCTCTAACACTCCCCCAGCAGGTGGCCGTGAGCGCCTCCAAAGCATTGCCGAGCGCGAGCGATTCGATGACACCACCAAGTGCATCCTTTGCGCCGCTTGCACCACCTCCTGCCCTGTGTTCTGGACAGACGGCCAATACTTCGGCCCTGCCGCTATTGTGAATGCGCACCGCTTCATCTTTGACAGTCGTGACGAAAACGCAGCAGCTCGCCTAGAAATCCTCAACGACAAAGAGGGGGTATGGCGTTGCCGCACCACCTTCAACTGCACCGATGCCTGCCCTCGCGGTATTCAAGTGACCAAGGCAATTGCCGAGGTTAAGGCAGCGGTTGTTCGCGGGCGGCCATAAAAGTCTCGGTTTATTACACCAATGAGAGAAGGCTGGAGAATGTTATCCCCAGCCTTTCCCATTTAGAGAGCGGTAACCAATAGCTCTTTAAACCTGATTCAATTCAATCAGATAACACCAAGCGCTAGCATTGCACTCGCTACTTTGTTGAAGCCCGCAATATTTGCGCCATCAGAGTAAATATTGTCTTTCAGGCCATACTCATCAGCCGTTTCTACACAGGTCTCATGAATATTCTTCATAATCTCACTGAGTCTTGCCTCGGTGTATTCGAAGCTCCAAGAGTCGCGTGAAGCGTTTTGCTGCATCTCAAGCGCACTGGTTGCAACACCGCCGGCATTAACTGCCTTACCTGGCGCATAGACAACACCGGCCTGAGTGAATGCGCGGATCGCTTCCGGAGTGCAAGGCATATTCGCACCTTCAGCAACAATAATCGCACCGGACTTAATCAGTGAGTTTGCATCTGCTTCGTCTACCTCATTTTGGGTAGCGCAAGGGAGAGCGATATCACACTGGACATCCCAAATAGAGCCGCCTGCAACATATTTTGCAGACTTCACAGTGTCGACGTAATCCTTGATACGGCCACGCTTCTCAAGTTTGATGTCTTTAACCAGTTCAAGATCAATACCGTTTTCATCAACGATATAACCACTGGAGTCCGAGCATGCAACGACCTTGCCACCAAGTTGGTGCACCTTCTCGATTGCAAAAATAGCCACGTTGCCGGAGCCGGAAACAACCACACGCTTGCCAGCGAAGTCATCCCCCTTGGAACGCAGAATCTCGTTCACAAAGAAAACAGTGCCGTAACCGGTAGCTTCGGTGCGGACCAGGGACCCGCCGTAGGCATAGCCTTTACCGGTGAGCACACCCGATTCGTAACGATTAGTGATGCGCTTATACTGACCAAAAAGGTAGCCGATTTCGCGGCTACCAACGCCAATATCACCTGCAGGGACGTCTGTGTATTCCCCGAGGTGACGATAAAGCTCGGTCATAAATGATTGGCAGAAACGCATAACTTCCGCCTCGGAGCGCCCCTTAGGGTCGAAGTCGCTACCACCTTTAGCGCCACCGATTGGCAGGCTGGTTAGAGCATTTTTAAAGATTTGTTCAAAGCCGAGGAACTTCATAATTCCGAGGTAAACGCTTGGGTGGAAACGAAGGCCACCCTTGTATGGGCCAAGAGCTGAGTTGAATTCGACACGGAATCCGCGGTTCACTTGCACGCGACCGGCATCGTCAACCCAAGGCACTCTAAAAATCAGTTGGCGTTCTGGTTCGCATAATCTGCGAATGATTTCAGCATCCACATATTCTGGATGCTTCTCTACTACTGGGCCGAGGCTTTCAAAAACCTCGAAAACCGCCTGATGGAACTCCGCCTCTCCCGGGTTTGTATGGATGACTTCATCAAAGATGGCTTC
The DNA here is from genome assembly GCA_019639055.1 of Microbacteriaceae bacterium. GTDB lineage: Bacteria > Actinomycetota > Actinomycetes > Actinomycetales > Microbacteriaceae > JAHBSP01. Next base: position 32,772 of record JAHBSP010000011.1, read on the forward strand.
TAAACGGGGATGTAACTGAGGCAAAATAGCTCCATTCATTGGTTGTAGGGTCAAATATATTCAGACGCACTAACCAGTTTTGCCAGTGTTACGACAGCACAGACGCAGGGGTTTTGCGCCCGGCGTCGTCGACGTACTAATTAAATAGTTGCACACTTTTTAAAATGCAACGTTACTGGCTTGCTAAATTGTTACTTTTTTGCGTCTGATAGGTAAACAGAATATATAGACATAGCAACACCAAAACCAACAGATCTGCAACTATATATAGCCAATGAAGCGATGAAGGACCCGGGTCTCCACCCGCAATAATAATGTCGGAACGCTCCGCCAACATTGGTCTAATTACCAGAGCCTGAGTAGCAAGAGTCGCCCAGAGCAGCACGGTAGTCCAGATTCCACGCATCTTCAGTTGCGGACCGACCACAGCCAAAATAGTGAGAATAGAAAGCAGCACGAAACCGGCAATATTGGCAGCAATAAAAACGATTCGGCCAATGCCGAGACCTAGTTCGGTAGTAATCCCTGGCGCAGTGAACTTGAGTGGCGTTTCAATGAAGGAGAGACCGATGATTAGACCAATCCAGATTGAAGCGAAAATAGTTCTAAACATTGTCGTAATCATGTTTTAAGATTACTCCGCTTAGGGGTGATGTTGTGAGGAAGGCTCATGCTGACTGAACTCCAAAGTCTCAATCTGGAAAGTGGAATGCTCGATCGACACTTCAAAGTGTGAGAGCACGCAGTTACGCACTTCCTGCAGTATTCCCTGTGCGTGCCCGTCTCGGAAACATTCATCAGCGACCACAACATGCGCAGTAATGGTGGGTAATCCGGTGGCGACAGTCGATGCGTGTAGGTCGTGCACGTCAATAACGTGTTTCAGTTGCAGAATATGTTCTCGCACCTCATCAAGATCTAGCCCCTCCGGCGCGAACTCCATCAGCACTGCCAGGGTTTCTGTCATAAGCCTGTAAGCCCTCGGAACTATCAACGCAACTATCAGGAGGCTGGCTATCGCATCCGCCCGCATAAAACCTGTTGTCGCAATCACAATCGCAGCGACGATTACCCCGACAGAACCTAGGGCATCGTTTAGCACCTCAAGGAAAGCAGCCCGCATATTGAAATTTTCATGCCTGCTTGAGGAAAGAATAACCAGGCCAAGAATATTTGCGGCAAGACCGAGCACACCAAATATAAGTAGTTCAAGTCCGGGCACTTCCGGTGGCTCTATCAAGCGACGGATGCCTTCAACCAGCGCATAGATTCCAATACCAATCAGCAGAGTCGCCTGGAAAAAAGCGGCAATCACTTCGATGCGCCTAAAACCCCAAGTGCGATTACTGCTGGTGGGTCGGTGCATCAGGAAAGCGGCGATAAGTGCGACAAGCAGCCCAATAGAGTCTGTGGCTGCATGCACAGTATCGGTGAGAAGTGCGAGGCTACCGGTGACATATGCACCGATTGCCTGCGCCACCACGATACTCGCGGTGATGCAGAAAACAATTAGCAGTTTTGTGCGCATCCTCATATTTCAAGCCTAGCTACTAAAAATCCAGTTATGCTAAATCCAATACACCGATGTATTAATACACGGCCGTGAGGTAGGGTACCTAAAAACTCAATGAAAGAAGAAGAATGGCTCTTCCTTGGAAACTTCACGGAAATGGCAAGGACGTTAGCGCAAGCGAAATAGTCCTACCCGAAGAACGGCTCAGCTGGCCGCGCACAATCGGTCTCGGTGCACAGCACGTTGTCGCAATGTTCGGTGCCACATTCCTCGTTCCGGTCATCACCGGATTCCCGCCAGCTACTACCCTGCTTTTCTCAGGTATTGGCACCCTCCTTTTCCTAATCATCACCAGAAATAAACTCCCCAGCTACCTAGGGTCATCGTTTGCTTTCCTCGCTCCAATCGGCGCGGCCACCGCATCCGGCGGAAAAGGCGTTGCACTCGCTGGTGTGATTGTTGTTGGTGTGATGCTCGCCCTGGTTGGTCTTGTCGCCCACTTCGCCGGCACCAAATGGATTGATTGGCTGATGCCTCCAGTCGTTTCTGGCACCATCGTGGCGCTGATCGGTTTCAACCTGGCACCGGCCGCGAAAGGCAACTTCGAAGCCGCCCCGCTAACAGCTGTCGTTACTCTCGGCGCAGTTATTCTCACCACCGTGCTTTTCAAAGGCTTGATTGGTCGCCTGTCAATTCTGATTGGTGTCGTTATCGGTTATGCCTTTGCCGCCTACATGGGTGAGGTCAAATTCGATGGACTCGGGGATGCTGACTGGTTCGGCCTTCCAGAATTCACCACACCGGTATTTGACGCCGGGCACATCGCCATCTACTTGATGTTCCTGCCGGTCGTGCTGGCACTTATCGCAGAAAACGTTGGCCACGTAAAAGGTGTGGGGCAGCTCACAAACCGCAACCTCGATCCACTGGTTGGTAAGGCGCTCTTTGCTGACGGTCTCGCTACCGTAATTGCTGGTGCGGGTGGTGGATCACCAACAACCACATACGGCGAAAATATCGGTGTGATGAGCGCAACTCGCGTTTTCTCCACCGCTGCATACTGGGTTGCCGGTATCGTTGCTATCCTGCTCGGCCTCTCACCAAAGGTTGGCGTACTAATCTCCACCATTCCAGCCGGTGTACTCGGTGGCGTGACCACGGCATTGTATGGACTTATCGGAATTATTGGTGTGCGCATCTGGGTGGAAAACAAGGTTGATTTCTCGAAACCAATCAACCAGTTCACTGCCGGTATAGCGTTAATCATTGCAATAGCCGACTACGCCCTTAGTTGGGGCGACCTATCATTCAAGGGTATTATCCTCGGCACCGTCGCGGCGTTGGTCGTTTATCACGTGATGAAGGTGCTCGGAAAAATCCGCGGAACTACATAGAACCGACAGTAATACCGGTTCGGTATTCGGCAAGCATCGCTAGTACTGCAGCAACATCCTCAGGGCTGTCGACTCTCTCACTGGCGATGCTTTCGCCTGCGCCAACTTTTATTCCAAGATCTGAATGCTTAAGCACAGCAAAAGCATCCTCATCGGTCACATCGTCACCAATAAAAAGCACCGGTGCGTGAGGATTTAGAGTGCGGATGCCTGAAAGCACCTGACCTTTATCGTTGCGCCTTATAGAAAGCTCTCTAACCATCTTCCCCACACGCACCTCAAGACCAGCAGCTTTACCCATCTCCGCTGCTGCTTCAAGGATGTCTTCTGCATTTTCAGGGTCTGGCACCTGCCTGGTGTGAATGGCAACCCCGAAAGGTTTCGGTTCCAGATACACTCCCTTTTCACTACCAAAAACTCGCGAAACCCGATTGACAAGTTTCTCCACTCGCTCTACTTCTTCTTCCGACAGCGATTCTGGAGTTAGCATCGCTGATAGGTTTGCCTCAAGAAATTGCTTTGCAGTTACCTCATCAAGCTCAGCACCGTGAGAACCTGAAACAATCCATCCATCTGTCTGCACTCCTGTTTCCATGATTGAAGCTAAAGATCTGCCGGTTAGTAAAGCAATCTGCACCCCTGGCGAGCGCTGAAGTATTTCAAGAGCATGCTGGGCACGAGGAAGTATCCGCGCCTGTGAAGGATGTTTCACCAGCGGTGCTAGCGTTCCATCGAAATCAAGAGCGAGAGTAAGCGAATCCGCAGTGGCCATTCTCCTAAGTTTTGCTTCGATAGATTTAGGTATAAAAGCAGGGGCAGCGAATGCTAAATCTTTGGAAAAGTTCTCTGTTTCACTAATCTCTCCCCATTTTGAAGCAGTAGTTACCGCCCTTAAGAAATTGCTCGCCCAGTTAGACACATCATTTTCACTAACAACCTTACGAAGCGCAGTCATTCTGCGCTGTTGCTCACTATTAGGCATATGCACCGCTCTAACTATGGCAGCTTTTAGTCCCTCAATATCGTGAGGATTAACCAGCAATGCTTGCCTCAACTCGTCTGCAGATCCGGTAAATTCACTCAGAATCAGCACCCCGGTGCTATCGCCCCTTGAAGCAATATATTCTTTAGCAACCAGGTTCATTCCGTCACGAAGCGCGGTTACTAGTAGCACATCAGCGGCGACATAGAGCGCCGCCATTTCCTCGCGTGAGAATCCCTGATGCAGATACACCACCGGTGTGCGCCCTATTGATCCGTATTGACCATTGATACGGCCAACCGTTACTTCAATCTCATTTCGTAAAACTTTATAGGCCTCGACTCGTTCCCGACTGGGGCTAGCGACCTGCACCAACACTGTGGAGCCGGTCTCGGCATCCGCCAGTAATTCTTCATAAGCCTTCAAACGGTGATGGATGCCTTTTGTGTAGTCGAGCCGGTCAACCCCCAAAATTATCTTCTCTGGATTGCCTAAATCTGCTCGGATTTCGGATGCCCGCTTCCGAATGTCTTCACGCGAGGCAAGTTCTGAAAAGAAATTGAAATCAATAGATATTGGAAACTCTTGAGCAAGAACCTGCCGCTGTGAGCCGTCACCAGCATCGGTAACCATCACGATATTTCCGTAGGAAGGATATGCTGTGTATCGCTCCACCACTGCGCGGAAACTATTGGCATCTTGGACTCTTTGGAAACCAATGACGTCGGCACCCAACAGACCTTCCACAATTTGTCTACGCCAGGGTAATTGCGCGAATATGGCTCTAGCAGGAAAAGGGATGTGCATAAAGAATGCGATGGTGAGGTCTTGACGCTGTTCTCGCAGCATTGCTGGCACAAGTTGTAACTGATAGTCGTGAATCCACACGATCGAATTTGGTTTAGCTTCTGCGGCTATTCGATCTGCAAATTTCTGATTCACTCGCTTGTAGGCGTCCCACCATTCGCGATGAAACCTTGGCGGCGTAATCACGTCATGGTAAAGCGGCCAAATAGTGCCGTTTGAGAATCCCTCATAATATTCAGCGATATCTTCACTGCTTAAAGAAACAGTCGCTAACTGCATATTGTCTATTTGAAATGTTTCAAGAGAAATATCGGGGCCACCTGCCCAGCCGATCCACAAGCATCCCATCTCTTGCACAATTGGTTCAACAGCAGTGACTAGACCGCCAGGTGCTTTCACCCACGATTCTTGCCCGGAATCATTGACAAAATGATCAACTGGCAATCGGTTTGAAACTACAACTAGGTTGCGATTACCGACTAAAGATTTGGTCTGCTTTTTGACATTAGACACTAAAGGTTTCCTCTCCTGCTTATAAACCAGACAGTTTCGGCCCACTATCCAGTCTAGACAGTTGAGTTTTTAGGTGTACTGCCCGTAGGTTAAAGCAAGATCCCAGGGCTGGACACCTGGCCACGTGGAAACTGCGTGTGCCATGAATATTGACACAGCTTTAGGGGTGGAATCGTTGAGCGGGCCAACCATGCTCGCACCGATTTCTCCCGGAAGCAGATGCGGTTCCCAAACCGGCGATCCTTTTGGTTGAGGGGAAGCTTCAATACGAACCTCGCCATCGAGAATCGCAAACAGAGTGTATGGAACTTTTGGCGCATCCCAGCCCGCTAATTCGAGGAGCACATACTCATTTCGCTCAATCGCGCTCTTGATAACTAGGGCAAGGAAGTTGATGAATTCGTTGTAGTCCCAGTCTGCGGGATTTTGGATGCGCTGAATCTGAAACACTTCAGACCCCGCAGATGCAGTGTTTTCACCGTCAAACGCCAGTCGCCCGGGCAGTATAAGTGAATTGCGATCTTCTGTTAGAAGGCCAGCCTCACGGAATCTGCGTTCCTCGCGCGCCGTGCGAGCGACGATCCCCCTACCAACTCTGGCGTTGAAATGCTCAGGCTTTTCGACCAGATAGAGTTCTGAGTTGTTTCTCGACCCTTTCGCACTGTCGGCCATTCGGTCATCAAAAATCCGGACTACACCATTCACGCACAGACTGAACTGCACAGTATGCAGTGATTGCCCGACTTGAAGTCCCTCAGGTAAGGCACCCGGTTCGTTACTGTTCTCAAAACTATCCACTTAAGTAATCATAGAGATATGAAATCTTTTGTGCTTTTACTCCGCGGAATCAATGTCGGAGGCAAAAACAAAGTGCCGATGGCGGACTTTAGAAACCACCTCGAGGTAGCTGGTTTTAATAACGTAACGACCTACATCCAGAGCGGAAATGCGGTTATTAGTTCCAGCCTGAGCGCAAACGAGGTTTCAGAGAAAGTGGAAACAATCCTAGAAACTAACTTCGCTCTTGATAGTAAAGTTCGTGCGTTAGCAATCGAACATGAGAGTTACCGCAAAGTAGTTTTAGAAGCCCCAACAGAATTTCAATCACCGAGCGATGAATACCGCTACGACGTTATTTTTCTTATTGATCGGAACGCTGAAGCAGCATTCGAAGAAACTCCTGCGAAGGAAGGGCTCGACAAGAAGTGGTTAGGGGCTGAAGTTATTTACTATCGCAGGCCCTCTCAAACTAACCCGGACTACACAAAGACTCACGCCAGCAGGATGATTCAAAAGCCTGTTTACCAAAATATGACGGTGAGGAACTGGAATACGACAGTAAAGATGTTAGAACTTTTGGATTCATCTCAGCCGCAAACGCGCTGAACAATTGCCTCGCCTTTGGATGTCAGTGGTTACCCCTATTCTTTAGGAACCACTACCAATCAAGTGGGGGAAGTAGGCACGATGAAAGAACTGGCTAAACGCCACCGCTACGCACAGTCTTGGTGGTTCGCCTCAGAAATCCAGCGCAGACATCCGGAATTCCTGATTGTTGAAATGCACCCTGGTGGCGGCATGTACGATGTGCTCGCTGTAATGGACCAGGAAGTTTACAAACCAAATTTTGACGGCGACAGCAACAAACTGATGATCAATCGCGAAGGCACAATTCAGGGGCACAAGACCGTGCATCTTCCCGATGGTGAAAGCAGTTTTGAATCAAAAATACTTGTCGAAAACTGGCATGACATCTACGACACCGACGATTCTTACCGTTTTCTGCGCATATTTGAACAGTACATGCGTTGGATGGCGCCAAGCGAGACCCCTCACACTTCTCCGAGGACACTCGCTTACAGATTTATTTCGGCAACGCTGCATCTGCAACTTCACGCTAGAGAATTGTGGGATGCTCGCAACAGCTTCAAAGACAGCAGCGAGATGATGATCCGTGAACCTGAACCAAGATTTATTAAAGACTTTCCGGCAGCTATTGAAGACCGAAATATCGTGCACAAGCAGGGATTTTGGGGTGAGCCTGATTCGCATTTTTGGGCCCTTACCCGCGATGAAGAAGCCCAACTTCTGATTTCGATCGAGGGCAAAGTCTATTTCCGAAACGGTAACGCCCTGGACCTAATGAAAATCTACGACAAGAACAATCGAAAACTAATGCCAACAGTAGTTGCAGTTATGCGTCCATGGTTGAAGTAAAGAAGCTACCTTCTAGACCCCGATAGCAGAGAAACTAACCATATTAGTGCCACAGAGAGCACAAACAGCCCTCCTATGGTTATGGCTACACTCATCCATCCATCGGTGGCAGGGTTCAGGAAGGGATATGGGTACCATCCGGTGAGCTGCCCACGCACCAGTGCGTAGATTATGTAGGCGACCGGATAAATCATCCACAAGAACGATCGACTGAAATGAAGTCTATGCCTGGGGCGATCTAGCAGGTAATCAATCAGAGCTACTGCAGGAATAATGTAGTGCAACACGGTGTTGTCCCAAGGCACTGCCGTCAAAGGTAGCCCCTCCATGCCTGAAAGCAGTAGCGCAAACCCGATACCAACTACCAGAATGAATGCGGTGCTAAGTCCTCGCAAATTATCTACCAGCCGACTACTGCGCCCAGACGCTACCGCGTAGGCACCTATTAGAAGCACCAGCGCGGTGAGGATGTTGTTTTGAATAGTGAAATAGCTCAGAAAGTTTATAGTGACAAAAACTTGTCTTTCTATCAGAGTAGCGATCTCAGTGACTACTGCAGCAAAACCGAGAAGTGCAAAAAATGTCTTGTAAGTGACGAGGAAAGTTCTGTGACTCATGAACTCAGACTAGTGGCAATTCCACTAAATCTGTGCGAGATTTAATCGTCTGCTTCCTCGTCTATGTAGCCTTCGCTGGTATGCGCACTGGCATCCCGACGCCTACGAAGTAGCGAAGCTTCCTCAAAAATCTTCTCAATATGCTTGTGTTTGACTTTGACCTGCTGCGATTGCTTCACATGCAAAAGGTCGTCGAAGCTGACATTGAACTCTTCAAGGATGGCTATATGCGAATCCTCAAGCAACTCACCGTCGCAAAAAAGCAGCACGGCTTCTTTTAATAATTTCGCTTGAGCTTCGTTTGGAATTGGCCCAAGCTGTCCTTGGTTTTCCATGTTTCCATGGTAATTCAGCAAGGACAGTTTAGGCTATAAGACTTCTTAGTCTTCCAAAACAAAAGTGATCTCAAGGATTACTTGGTAGGCAACAACCTTCCCACCCTCGACTTCAACCTTTTGGCTTTTAACCCATGCACCAGTCACGTTACGCAGTGTTTGGGCGGCTCTTTCAATACCAACCTGAATAGCTTTCTCAAAGCTCTCTGTTGAGCGAGCGCTTAGTTGAGTTATTCTTGCAATCGATTCGGACATTTCTGCTCCTAACTTTCGAATTAAAACCAATGCTAGACCTCTACGGTAAATCTTGCATACCCCTGTCGAGGGTTAAACTTATTCGATGGATCAAAATCGACAGAGGTTGCGAGAGCAGCATCGTGGATATGATCGACAAATTTTCGCGTTAGCCATCCCAGCACTGGGTGCACTAATTGCGGAACCAATTTTTCTCGCAACCGACACTGCAATGGTCGGGCATCTTGGTCCGGATGCACTTGCCGGCCTAGCAATTGCAGGCTCACTGCTCCAGACCATGATTGGTTTAATGATTTTCCTCGCCTACGCCACAACCCCGTTGGTTGCGAGGCGTTGGGGAGCTGGAGACTTAGCTGGCGCATACTCAACCGGGCTTGCAAGCGTATTTCTGGCTGCGCTGCTTGGAGTGATACTAGTAATTATTGGCCTGCTACTCGGCCCGCTGATGATTGCCGCTATGAACCCTACACCGGCAGTGGCAGAAGCAGCCGGAACTTACTTCTATATTGCGATGATTGGTGTGCCACCAATGCTGATGGTTCTAGCACTAACCGGACTACTCAGGGGGCTACACGACACAAAAACTCCGCTCTACGTCTCTGTAATCGGTTTCGGGCTCAATATTCTCCTCAACTTCATCCTGATATACGGTTTAGGTTTTGGGATTGCCGGTTCTGCCGCCGGGTTGGCACTAGTCCAGTGGCTAATGTTTTTTGCGCTAGCTGCGGTCGTCTGGATGCGCGTAAAAAGTTCCAAAATCAGTCTGCGTCTCAAAATTGGTGAAGTAATCACCAACCTAAAAATCGGGTTCTGGCTATTCCTTAGAACATTTACTCTCCGACTAGCGCTTCTTGCATCAGTGGTGGTTGGAACAGCGATGGGAACCTCCTCCCTAGCTGCCTACCAAATAATCTTTACGCTCTTCTCAATAGCGACATTTGCTCTTGATGCACTAGCAATAAGCGCGCAGGCAATGGTTGGCAAATCACTTGGTGAGCAAAACCCTGAACAGACCCGTGCCATAATAAACCGCACGATTCGCTGGGGAATAATTTCTGGCATCTTACTGACAATTATTTGGTTGCTACTGACTCCTGTGCTTGGCTACCTGTTTACAACCGACGCAGCGGTCTTAGAACTACTCCCCTGGGCTTTAGTGATTCTTGCCCTCTCGATGCCACTCTCCGGTTATGTATTCGTTTTAGACGGGGTGCTGATGGGTGCCGCAGATGTTAAATATCTTGCCTGGGCTGGCTTAATAAACAGTGTCGTATATTTGCCAATGCTCGCGATCATTTACCTTAATGGCTGGACCGGCACCCTTGGCCTAGTCATTCTCACAATTGCCTACTGCTTCGGCTTTATGGGGATTAGAGCACTGACGCTTGGTTTGAGGGTGCCTTCTCTTACCGCTGTTCCTTCATCTTGATGTGGGTTGAAGAATAAAAGTTTTAGAGATCTAGAGTTTGTTTTTCGTGAGCTGGTGGCTCGTATCCGAAATCGTGTTTAGCTTCTTCAAGGAAAGAGTGAAGCATTGATTTAACAGGCTCTTCTTGTAAAGCTTCACGAATTTTCAGGTCAAATGTTGACTCTAAATCAGGAGTCGTTAGCAAATAATCCATAGCAAGGTGGTGAAGTTTCCACCAGAGGTTCATATAGCCTTCATCAGGATGATTAGAGTCCCCTGATTTTCTGTAAGAAAGCGTGCTAATTTCACCCATTAGATGGCCTAAAGCTCTATCCATATCAGGTGTCATGGTTTCAACTCCCTCACAACTATCGCAGACCTACTCAAGCACTAGTGCTAAGCATTCGCACTATTAGTTGAACCATCAAATCCTTTTCTTTAGGATCACTCATCGCAACCATCAACGTCAAAGCAGCCAAAGTATTATTATCAATTGAAACAGCTCCGCCTGATTCACGAAGCAGCCTGTTCTTATCAAGGAATGTCACAAATAATGCAGCCGCACTGCGCTTATTCCCGTCAGTCAGTGGATGATTCTTCACCACAAAATAAAGCAGATGGGCAGCTTTCTGCTCAACAGTGGGGTAGATATCCTGCCCAGCAAAGCCCTGGTAGATCGCCCCTATCGCAGCATCCAGCCCCTCACTACGCTCTTTACCAAACAGGGCATCATTTGGGAACTTTGATCTCAGATCGGCAATCACTTCACGCGCCTCTTTTAGTGTGAGCAGCCAAGTAGGGGGAGTATTCGGATCACTCTGGATACTGCCCTCATCGTAATCACGTAGCAAGGTAATCGCCGGAAGATACTGGGCAATAACGTTCGACACCCCAGAAACCAGCTCGTCAGAAGACCTCGAAAGAATCTCCACCACTTTTTCAAGCTCTTTTAACCGATTCTGGTTTACAGCCACACCTTGAAGTAAATACCTCTGTAGCACCTCGGTCGCCCACTTACGAAAAGCTATAGCTCTTGCGGAATTCGTCCTATAACCAACAGCAAGCACAACGTCGAGACTATACAGAGTCACCGGCCGATCAGAATGTGCAATTTGCATTTTTTGCAAATTGCTTTCTTCATCGACCTCACCGTCTTTAAAAATATTGCGAATATGTCTCGAAACACCAGAAACATCAACATCAAAAAGTTCAACAATTTGTGCTTGAGTCACCCAAACAGTGCCAAGCTCTCGATCAATAGGAAGAGTAAGCTCAACGCCATCGGCCGAATACAGAGCGAGTTCATTATTCAGGTGACCGTTAGCAAAACTTGACGACTGGATTTCGCCGTTATTCGATGCCATAATACACATCCTCCTCTTCCGTTAATAGTGTGAACGTGAGTTGGCCAGCAAAAATACCGCCCAAAAGCTCCTTGATTATCCCACAAAGACACTATTTATTAAAGAAAAACTGCCTCACAAAGGCTATAAGCACTTGGAACACAACACCGAAGCACCCCCACACAACAAGGGTTCAAGCGTTCACGATGACCTGAAACATCACAAAGTGCGCCTGCTGGGACGGTACTTGAATTCAGCAACAGAGGCCAAGAAGATCCGCGACCTCTGTCACCGCGCTACGTCGGAGCACATCAAGCGAACACGCCGCACCGTTGTTCCCGGGCCAGTGCGGCTCACCAAGGACCAGAACGCGCATATCGTGGCGCTCTACCAGGCCGGGCGCACTCCCACTCAGATCGCGACCGAGCTCGGCACAACCGAGTGGGCGGTTCACCACCGGCTGAACCGGAATGGTATCGAGCGGCGCCCGATCGGCATGACATCCGCCGACATCGAGGAAGCGCTGCGTCTCAACGATGAGGGCGTGCCGATCACGCAGCTTGCCGAGCGGTTCAACCGATCTTGGAAGACGGTCGCCAAGGAACTTCGCAATGCACGGGCTCGAGGTTCTCGGCTCGTGGTTGAGTAGGATCTCCGGGATCTAGTCGACCTCGAGCGGATGAACAGGCGTCACGAACCCCACGCGATCTAGAATTCTGCGATCACAGTCCAGGTAACTCCACGATCATCGGATCGTTGGACTCCGTCGATCCCGGCAACAACGAGAGCCCCTCCGCGTCCCACCGATAGGGCTTCCGTACCTGGTGGAGCCAGTCCGGCTGAGATCCATGTAGAACCATCGGTGCTCGTGTGCACGACACCTTCAATGTCGAGTCCCGCCAGGAACGCGTCGGATGAAGTACCGGTCGGGCTCGATGCGATGAGCAGCAAGGGCGGAGCAGCAGAGACCGGGGCGAAAGTTGCACCGTCGTCGATGCTGACTTGTAGGCCTTGCTCGGTGGTTGCGTACAGCCGCTCAGCTCGCGCATCCCAGCTCAGGGAGCGCGCGCCGATCACAGCGCCGACAGTCCAAGTTTGCCCGCCATCTCGGCTTACGCTGACGCGCCCACTCATTGAGTCGATCCCGGCGAGAGCCGAGGTTGGTCCGGGTACTCCCGCGCCCGTCATGCTGTGGAAGTCCACCTCGCCTTCCAGCGACACTGGTACGAACTCGCGGCCGTGCACATCGGTCTGGTACACCCCGATATTCGGCGCGGTGTCCGCGCCCGGAGCCGGATGGCCGGAGAGGTAGATGGTGTCGTCGAGCCTCGTCATGGCCATGACATCGCCCATCCACTCGCCGAGCCGTTCGACCGAGCCGTATCCCGCGAGGGCGCCTCCGGCGGCCTCTGGCCCAGTGCTCCCGGCCGTGACGCGGAGGATCCCCTCGTGTGTCGCCACGTAGATCGCGCTCCGCTCATCATCGAGATCGACGGCGTGCACGTGCGTCACCACGATCGGCGGGGCTGACGCGGTGCAGCCCGTGAGCCCTAGTAAGGCAATGAGTGCGGCCGCGCCTGTCGCGAGCGCGCGAATTCCTGATGACTTCTTCATCGTTCGTCTTCTTTCGTTAGTAGTGGTCGAATGCATCGGTCGCTCTCGCGCAACATCTCGTCTTACGAACGCACCAGCCTCGCGATTGCCTGGGTGGCTTCGTCAAGCTTCGCTTCGGCCACATCTCCGCCCGCGCGGACGGCGTCCGCCACGCAGTGCTTCAAGTGCTCGTCAAGAAGCCCCACTGCCACCCCTTGCAAGGCACTCGTGAGCGCCGAGATCTGGGTGAGGATATCGATGCAGTACTGCTCCTCGTCGATCATGCGATGCACCCCCCTCGCCTGCCCCTCGATCCGCTTGAGGCGTGCGAGGTACTTGTCTTTGTCAGAGATGTACCCGTGGTGTGCGTGACTATCCGACATGTGTGGACTCCTTCTTCTCCTCGGTGCGAGCGCCGAGTATCTCGCGTGCACTGGTTTCCGGTCGCAGGTCCAGGCGACGCAGCACCTGCGCGTTGAGCGCCACGACAATGGTTGACAGTGACATCAGGACCGCTCCGATCGACATCGGGAGGACGAATCCGATCGGTGCGAGCACGCCCGCGGCAAGCGGCACTGACAGCAGGTTGTAGCCGGCCGCCCACCAGAGGTTCTGCTTCATCTTCCGGTACGAGGCGTTCGACAGTTGGATGACCGAGAGCACGGAGCGCGGGTCGGAGCTTGCCAGGATGACACCTGCAGAGGCTATGGCAACGTCGGTTCCCGCGCCGATCGCGATGCCGACGTCGGCCTGCGCCAACGCGGGGGCATCGTTGACTCCGTCTCCGACCATCGCCACCTTTCGACCCTCCGACTGGAGTTCGCGCACCTTCGCCGACTTGTCCTCCGGGCGAACTCCCGCGAAGACGCGATCGATGCCGAGTTCGGTTGCCACCGTCTGCGCGACTGCTTCAGCATCCCCGGTGATCATGACAACCTCACGCCCGAGGGCGTGGAGCGCATCGACCGCTTGGCGGGACTCCTCGCGGATGCCATCTGCAAGCCGAAGCGCGCCGATGACCTTGCCGTCTGAGATGACATGAAGGATGATCGCCCCGGTCTTGCGCCACACGTCGGCGACCGGGAGTTCAGTGGCGTCCTCCTCGCCGAGCAGATGAGGACCACCCACGCGGACCTTCTTGCCCTCGACCGTGGCTGTTACGCCGACGGCGGGTGAGGAGCTGAATTCCGTCGCCTTGGGAACAGCGATACCACGCTCGCGAGCTGACTCGACGATGGCGCGTGCCAGCGGATGCTCGGAGTCAGACTCGGCCGCGGCGGACCATGCGAGCAACTCGTCTTCCGTGACACCCCCCACCACCTCGATAGCGGTGACTGTCGGCTCACCCTTGGTGAGCGTTCCCGTCTTGTCGAACAGCATGGTGTCGACGGTACGCATGCTCTCAAGCGCGAGCCGGTCCTTGATTAGCACGCCTCCGCGCGCCGCCCGCTCGGTCGCAATCGAGACGACGAGCGGAATCGCGAGCCCCAGTGCGTGCGGGCAGGCGATGACCAAGACGGTGATCGTGCGGATGATCGCCTCGTCGGGAAAGCCAACCAGATTCCACACGATGAGCGTGACGACACCAGCACCGAGCGCGAACCAGAACAGAAGCGCTGCTGCGCGATCGGCAATCCGCTGAGCGCGCGAGGACGAGTTCTGTGCCTCGGCAACCAAGCGCTGGATGCCCGCCAGCGTGGTGTTGTCACCTACTGCGGTGATCTCGACGCGAATTGAGGAGTCGGTCGCGATGGTGCCGGCCACGACTGTTGCACCTTCGTCGCGGCGTACGGTCTTGGACTCGCCAGTGATCATAGACTCGTCCATGCTGGCCGAACCCGACACAACGCGACCGTCGGCCGGAACTCGACCGCCGGGGCGAACAACAACAACGTCACCGACCTGGAGATCCGCCGGAGCGACCGTGCGGGTGCTGTCGCCGTCGACAACCTCGGCCTCGTCGGGCAGCAGCGCTGCCAGCGAATCGAGTGCCGATGTCGTCTGCGCCAGTGACCGCATCTCGATCCAGTGACCGAGGAGCATGATCACGATCAGGAGCGCGAGCTCCCACCAGAAGTCGAGCTCGTGATCGAGTAGGCCGAAGGTGGCGCCAAGGGACGCGATGAACGCCACCGTGATGGCAAGCCCGATCAGCAGCATCATGCCCGGTTTAAGCGCACGGATCTCGGCGACCGCGCCCGTTAGGAACGGCCAGCCACCCCAGAAGAATATGACCGTGCCGAGCACCGGCGAGATCCAGTTCACCCACGTGGCGTCGGGCAGCTCGTAACCGAGCAGCATCGCGAACATGCCCGAAAAGGCCACCACCGGCACCGCGAGCCCCAGCATGATCCAGAAGAGCCGACGGAACTGCCCGACATGGTCGCCGTGACCCGCATGGCCGCCGTGACCCATGGCGGCATGGCCCATGTCCCCGTGCCCGCCGTGCGCGGCGTGATCGTCAGGCTGATGGGCGGCGTGGTCGTGGGAGCCATGGTCCGGGCCGGCAACCTCGTGCGCGCTGTGGTCATTGTGCGCGTGATCCATCGACGCGTGGTCGTGGTGAGCGTGTTCACTGTGGTCGTGCTGGGGAGAGGCAGATGCACGCTGCGCCAGCACTTCGCGCGGCGACGGCAGCGCGCGCGCGGCAACGACGAATCGTTCGGGGTCGGCGTCGAAGCGCGGACCGCAGCCCGCGCAGCACAACCAGTAGCGCTCGCCGTCGTAGTCCCGATAGAAGCCGGCCTCTTCGGCTTCGCTCTTCACGACGACGTTCTTGGGCATCACCGGGCAGACGGCGAGGTCTTGTTCCGAAGCGCTCAAGGCGATGTCTGGCGTGTGGTCATGGCTGTGTGTCATCAAGTCCTCCATACCCATAGGGGGTTACCCTATCTACTATACCCCCTAGGGGTATCAAAGACAAGGCCCGCCGGGCGGCCAACCTCCGCTGAGGACAGTCAGGACTGTAATAGTCAGCGTATGCCGACCATTCCGTCACGACTTGATGTGATGCACCGCCTCGGCCGGGCGATGGCGGATCCCAACCGCTCCCGGATTCTGATGAGCCTGCTGGGAGGCCCGGGTTAAAAGAGCTCGAGCTCACCCGCCCGAACGTCTCCACTCACCTGACCTGTCTGCGCGGTTGCGGCCTAGTCGTCGCCGTACCGGAGGGGCGCCAGACCCGGTATGAAATTGCCGACGCGCATCTCACGATCGCACTCTCATCTCTCGTGAACGTGGTCCTCGCCGTTGACGAGGGCGCGCCTTGCAGTAACGACTCATGTGACATGCCCGGATGCTGCGACTGAGCATCCCGAGACCTCCCGATAACAACGGACGGGGAAGGAGGCCATGATGGCCGAATGTTGCGACGCAAGTTGCTGCACCGCAGAATGCGCGGACGGTTGCGCCTGCTGCTGACCGTTGCGCTGAAGGACTCCCCGCCGAGCGAGCTTGGCGGGGAGTCCTTCCGCCGGCCCGACTCGCGACCATCTCCGACGACATCACCCCCGGCGCCCGCTACATCGAGGCCCACCTTGAACTGCTCGAAAAGCCCCATGAGCTATACCGCTACGCCACCGACGAGACGCGGCGGCTTCTCAACCAAGCCATCTTCAAGCGCATCTACGTCGTCAACGACGAAGTGATTGGCGACGAACTCAACTCCCCTATGCGAGAGCTCCTGGCAGCTGAACGCGGCTGGACTTCCCACATCGACGGAAACGGCGCTGACGAGGCGCTCATCGTCGCTCACCTCGAAGTGGCTCGACACGTGGCGATCGACAACGAAAAGCAGGCCACCGAAGCCGATGACCTGCTCACTGATTTCATTCAGGCGCTGCTGGCCGAACCCGCAGAAAGGGTTGGCGATTGCAGTACGCCTCATATGGTGCCCTCGAAGGGACTCGAACCCCCAACCCTTTCCTTAGGACGGAACCGCTCTTCCATTGAGCTACGAAGGCGCACAAACGCACTGTCAATTGTATAGGGTAAGGCGAGATGCTACCTAAGCGGCGATTAGGTACTCGTTCCAGTCTGGCTCAGCGCGCTCGATACCGCTGACAATCCATTCGCTGCCTGTAGGCATCCGCGGGCGGAAACGAAGGCGCCAACCCATCTCGTTTGGTGTGCGGTTGCCTTTCACGTTATTGCACCCAAGGCAGCAGGCCACCAGGTTCTCCCAAGAATCTGCCCCTCCACGCGATCTTGGTAGCACATGGTCAACAGTTGTTGCAGAATTACCGCAGTATGCGCACCGATTATTGTCTCTGCGCAGAACACCCCTACGTGATACCGGAATTTGTTTGTTATTGAGCACGCGAACATAGCGACTGAGCACAATCACGCTCGGCCGACCAAAAATGTCGCTAACTCCCAGTATCGGGTTATCCTCGTCGGCACTCAGCACCCGCGCTTTCTGGTTTAGCACCAGCATCAAAGCTCTGCGGTAGCTGACCACTGCGAGTGGTTCGTATCCTGCGTTTAGCACTAATGTGCGCATTCATTACCTCACGATCTTCTGGATGGCTCCAGATCTTTCGAATCATTCTCCGTTAAACGCAAGGCGCCGCCCATTAAGAGCCGCGCCTTGAAACTTCTTCCCCACATCCTTGCATGCAGAGACAGCCAGGTATGTGCCACAGCACAGTACGCCAGCGAACATCCGCGGATTGGATGTTTACACTCACGCCCACTTGCCTCTACCGTTCATTGCTTGGGTCTCGAAGGATTTAACATTGCCAGAGTAAACCAGACACGGGCTAAAACCCGGTATTACGGCATCCGCGCGCCAAAAATTTACTAAGAGTTCAGAAAACAGCGTTTGAGGGATGCGCTAAACAGCAACAAAAATGTGGCGGGCTACTTCTTCGTCGAGATCAATGGCAGTTTTGCCCTCTACAGCAACTCGCACAAAATCTCCCTCCAAGGAAATTTTCGCGTCTGCACCAGGCAGCACACCAGCATCCTGAAGCTGAGCGAGAAGTTCAACATCAACCTGAAGCACCTCAGCAAATCTGCGAATCTTCACCTCGGTTTTGTCTGCCTTCAATGCCTCGGTTAGCGTCTGGACTCCGTCGAGGAATGAACCGGTTTTTGGTCCGCCAATTTCTTCAAGCGCTGGGATTGGGTTTCCGTAGGGCGACTCGGTTGGCGACTCAAGAAGCTGCACTAGCCGTGCTTCAACTTCGGTACTCATAACATGCTCCCAACGGCATGCTTCTTCATGCACGAGTGACCAGTCGAGCCCGATAACATCAGAAAGTAGCCGCTCTGCGAGTCTGTGCTTGCGCATGACTCCGATAGCTTTCTCTCTGCCGTGATCGGTGAGCTCCAAGTGGCGGTCATCGTTCACTTCAATCAGCCCATCACGCTCCATGCGGGAGATGGTTTGTGAAACTGTTGGCCCGGAATGCCCCAAGCGTTCTGAAATGCGCGCGCGAAGTGGCACAATGCCCTCTTCCTCAAGGTCTAAAACCGTACGCAAATACATTTCTGTGGTGTCAACGAGGTCGGTCATTTTCTTCCCCTAACTTATAAATCCACTGCCTTATAGGTTACCGGAATTATATGAAAGTTTTTTCACAGCCATTGTGACGTAACACTAAGTTAACCTCTCGGAAACCCATACGCGAGTTTTACTAACCCTCAATAGAATTAACTCGTGACTGAATTGCGTATACCCTCCGAACTTCTCCCTTCCGACGGCAGATTCGGATGCGGCCCCAGCAAAATTCGTGAAGACCAGCTAAATAACCTGGTCACCAAATACGGACCGCTTCTCGGCACTTCGCACCGCCAGTCACCGGTAAAGAATTTGGTTGGTTCCGTGCGCGAGGGTCTTTTGGAGCTTTTTGGTGGCGAAAACTCACCAGCTGGCGCGCTCGGTGCATCCGCTCTTGATGACGGTTACGAGATAGTTTTAGGCAACGGTGGAGCCAGTCTTTTTTGGGACGCGGCTGCTTACTCTTTGATTAATCGGCGCATCCAGAACCTAGTTTTTGGCGAATTTGGTGGAAAGTTTGTGACCGCCGCTAGCGCACCACACCTTGAACCCCCTGTTGTGATCAACGCAACGCCAGGTTCCTTCCTTCCCGCTCAGCCTCAAGCAGGTGTAGATGTTTACGCCTGGCCACAAAATGAAACTTCGACAGGTGTTGCTGCTCCGGTCAAAAGAGTTTCCGGCGAGAATGTCGACCCGGATGCGCTCACAGTAATTGACGCCACCTCGGCAGCCGGCGGTATGGCTTTCGACTACCGTGAGCTGGATGTCTACTACTTCGCTCCACAGAAAAACTTCGGCGGAGACGGCGGTATCTGGTTTGCGCTAATGAGCCCGAAAGCAATCGAACGTATAGAGCGCATTGCAGCAAGCGATCGGTATATTCCAGCAATATTAGGTCTAAAAGCCGCGATCGATAATTCCAGACTGAACCAGACTTTGAACACTCCTGCACTGACAAGTCTTGCCCTTATCGATGACCAGACTCAGTGGATTCTTGAAAATGGCGGACTCAACTGGGCTGCAGAAAAGACCCGGGCATCTTCTAACCTGCTTTATGAATGGGCGAGCGCGCACCCGCTCACCACTCCTTTTGTTGAAGTGCCCGAGCTTCGCTCCCCAGTGGTGGTGACTATTGATATCGACCCAAGTATCGACGCTTTAGAGGTATCGAGAATTTTGCGCGATAACGGAATCGTCGACACAGATTCTTATCGCAAATTAGGCCGCAATCAGTTGCGTATTGCAACCTTCGTTTCTATTGAGCAGGATGATGTTGCCCAGCTAATAAAGTCGCTTGAATTTGTTCTAGGCGCTTAGCGCTCAGTTTTACTCTTTGCCCTGTCGGTGAGTGTCATCAGCATTGCAAATATCACTATTAGAGACAGCATCGCGGTGCCCCAAAGCATTCCTGAACTAATTCCTGTCTGACTTATCGATGTAAACATCCAGTAAATTGCGACGATGCAACCGACCACTTCTAAGTATCCGAGCACTAGCGAAATTACTGCGATGCCATCGCCTGCTTTTCGACCCTTGGTTGTGTCATCTACTGCTTCGTGTGCCCAGGCAAGCGATATTGCTAAGCAGGTAGCACCGGAGACGAATAGTGAAATAAATAACACTGGAGAATGGAATGTCTGTCCCACCCAGACTGCAGCAATAATTAGCACCGGTGCGATAATCACAAACAGGAAACTGAGTATTGCTTTGAAGCTCATTTTTCTGAGTCTTCTATATCGTCTGAATCTTGTTCATCGTCAGTGCCTGATTCGTCCTCAGAGTCTTCAGAATCGTCTGAATCGTCGTCCAACAAATCATCGACGACTTCGTCCAATTGGTGGTCAGTCCCCGGGTTTAGCAACTCTACTTCATCAAGATCTTCAACGATGTCTTCGTCATCATCAAGATCGAAGTCTTCTTCATCTGAGTCAGAATCTGAATCGTCTTCATCATCTTCATCATCGGAGTCGTCGAAGTCATCTTCACTATCCTCAGCTTCAGCAATGTCTTCTGCATCTCTTTCAGCTTCTTGACTTGCCTTCCAAATCTCTAGCCGCTCAGACCAG
>JAHBSP010000012.1 GCA_019639055.1 Microbacteriaceae bacterium
ACAGCGGTGGGAATAGCGGTGTTGATGCTTGTTGCGGCTACTTTGCTAATATCAACCACTATTAGGCTTTCGGCAGTTTCTAGGCGGCGAGAGATTGGAATTATGCGACTTGTAGGCGCATCCAATAGGTATATTAAAACTCCGTTTGTGCTTGAAGGTGTTGTTGCTGCATTCATTGGTGCGGCATTAGCGAGCGTTGCTGTGCTTGCTATCGTAAAGTTCTTTGTCGTGGACTATCTCGGTCAGCAGTTCAGCACTACGCAGTTTGTCGGTCTTAGTGAAGCGATGATTGTGGTGCCAATTTTGCTGGGACTTGGTGTGATTCTGGCTGCCCTTTCTGCCAGTTTCTCGATAAATAGATACCTGCGCGTTTAACTCTTTACGTTTTTGTCGTAGACTGTAATGCTCTCTAAAGCACGGCACGACTAAATCAAGGAGGTGGATTGTGCCTAAAGAAAAAGGTAAAACGGTAGTTGCTACCAACCGCAAGGCAAGGCACGACTACCTAATTGAGGATACCTATGAGGCTGGTATCGCGCTCACCGGCACTGAAGTAAAGGTGCTCAGGCAGGGCAAGGCCAGTCTTATAGACGGTTACGCCTTCGTTGAGAATGGCGAACTCTGGCTCGATAATGTGCATATTGAAGAATACGGTAAAGGCACCTGGACTAACCACTCACCGAGGCGTCGACGCAAACTTCTTTTGAAGCATTTGGAGATTGTGAAACTTTCGCACCGCATTTCGCAGGGAGGCTATACGCTCATTCCGCTTTCGCTATATTTCAAAGACGGATGGGCGAAGGTTGAACTCGGGGTCGCTAAAGGTAAGAAAGATTACGATAAGCGCCAAACTATTCGCGAACGCGACGATAAGCGTGAAGCAGAACGAGCGATGCGCACTAGAAATAGGATGGGTGAATGACCCAAGGGATTCTGGCAATTTTTTTCGGTGCTGCCCTATTCACACTTGTACTGATTCCTATCATCGGAATTTCTTACAGAAAACATGGTGGCCTGTCACCCCTTCGAATGATTGGATGGCTGGCATTTTTTGTTTATGCTATGGCAATCTGGGCATACACTCTGGTTCCGATTCCTGAAGCAGACAATATCGTTTGTGTAGGTTATGAACTGGATCCTATGCAAGGATTCAGGGATATCTTCAACTCGCCATTGAATTCGATTTCCGCGATTTTGAACAACACTCCACTGATGCAAGTGGCCTTGAATATTGCACTGTTTGTGCCACTCGGTTTCCTGCTCAGGACGATGTTCCGTAAGGGAGTGGTTGTTGCCACTTTTGTAGGTTTCCTTGTCTCGCTTCTGATAGAGACAACTCAAATTACTGGTGTGTGGTGGCTGTACCCTTGTGCTTACCGCATATTTGACACAAACGATTTAGTAACCAACACTTTTGGTGCTCTACTCGGTTCTGTAATTGCAGGCATATTTGTGGGTAGCAGAAAGCATATTGTCAAAGTGGCGGAGCAGGAAGCAGCCGAATTGGCGAAAGCTCCGCCAGTGCTTACTTTCTGGCGACGCGCACTCGGTATGTTTAGTGATGTCCTTGCTGCCGGTTTGGTTGTGGTATTTTTGCAGGTCGCAAAGAACGCAATTTACCTCTACGTGCTGAATGTGAAAGTCACTGAAATCCCTACCTGGACTGACACTGTAATCCTATTGTTCGTATTTGTTGCAGGATTGGTCTGGACCTTACTCAACTCCGCGACAGTGGGCGAATGGCTCGTTCTACTCAAGACTGAACCTCGCTGGAAATTCCCGATATTTTGGATATTCGTGCGCTACATATTCGGTATCGGCGGTTTGATCTTGCTCACGCTTGTCGACAATATTTGGATTGTCTTGTTCGTGGCAGTGTCAATCATTGTCGTCATTGTCGACAAGTCTCGTCGAGGACTGGCAGCACGCATCGGAAATGCAGATGTAGTCATCCGCTAGTTTCTAGTTTTTATTTGCACATTCACAGGAAACTGTCCTACAATAAAAAGCTCCCTAGAGGGGCACGAACACTAAAAACTGGATAGCAATCGTTTTCCAGTCACAAGGGGATGATCGGTTTCGACATCGAACGAGTGACTGTGGGAAGCGGGCCGAGGATGTGAGGTTATCTCGTAAACGACCCTTGCAAAACTATAAGTGCCAACGCAAAGCGCACTGACTTCGCCCTAGCTGCATAAGCTAGCCCGAGTCCGTCAAGCTCTTGAGATGTCTCCGACCTGAGCTTGGCGTCGTTTAGGGGACTAGCTATCGAATGGCGTTTCAGCATTCGATAGGACATTTACTGGAACTGGGCTCGTCGGTTTAGCTGCCTGCGCAAAAGACCGGAGTCGAGTAGAACGATGATGCAGGCTACGCCCGTAGAAGACACAGAATCTTTTCGATGGACCCGGGTTCAATTCCCGGCATCTCCACAATTAAAACATGAGGGGCAGTAGTTACTTTTGCAGATACTACTGCCCCGCAAGTCTTTGTAGATTAGCTCGCGGTATTGCCTTTCACAAACATGTTCTTCAGCCCTGCACCATTTTCTATGCGAACCATCACTGAAAAGTAGCTGGAATATCCGGTATTGCCGCAATCTATAGTCACTTCGTAACTACCTGATACTGGCAATCCTGAAGCAACAAGTTTATGAGTATCGCTGTTCTTTGGATATGTTGAGTCGGAGGTGGCTAGGTAAATCTTTACTTCACCAGTGCTGGACGATTCCCAACTAACCGCCTTCTTTACTTTCTCATTGGTGCTGAAGCTAGTGCATATTACATAGTCAAGCCCATCCGTCCATGTTGTGCTTGATAGGACAGGGGAGGCTTCGGGAGCAACTTCTCTATCAATGGTGAGTGACTTAGTTACTTTTTGACCGTCCTCGCCGATTGCTGTTAACGAGTAGATAATAAATTCCTGGTCGCAAGGGAAGCGAAGATCATTGAAGTTAGTCACAGCTGGCTGTAGACCGGCGATACCATGAACAGTTGTTGCATCAACTTCAGTAGGGCCAATTGCTAAAGCTATCGTAGTTGCGTTAGAAATTGACCAGTTCAGGTTTACATCTCCTTCGTAGTCAGCTGATGCTGTGGCGCATAGAGTAGTTGGAGAGTTAGTGGTAAAGCTTGAGATCTCTGCTGCGAGTGAAATATTTGTGCTGGGGTCAGAATCATCATTGCCTGGATTTTCACCATTGTTTCCGGCATTATTGGATAGCTGCATGAAAATGAGCACAATTATTGCAACTAGTAGCAGCGCTATGAGCACAGCAAGACCTATTAAAAGTCCACGATTCTTTGTAGATGAAACTTCCTTGTTCATGGATTGATTCTATAGAGTAATTCGGAACATTCCTATGCCTTCTGCAATCTCAAGCTGTTGTAAATCACGAATACTGAAGAAAGTGACATCGCAGCAGCGGCAATCAGCGGGTTTAGCAGTCCAACGGCAGCGATAGGGATTGCTGCAACGTTATAGCCAAATGCCCAAATCAGGTTGGTGTGGATAGTGCGTAGCGTCTTTCTGGAGAGTGCAATAGCATCCGGTATTGCTCCAAGATCTTCACGAACAAGCACAATATCTGCAGACTTGATAGCAATATCGGTCCCGTTGGCGACGGCCAGTCCGAGATCCGCGGAAGCAAGGGCAACCGCGTCATTGATTCCGTCACCAACCATCGCAACCTTGCGACCTTCTGCCTGTAGCGACCGCACGACATCCCCCTTTTCTGTGGGGAGTACGCCAGCATAGAGCCTGTCGATTCCAAGAGATTTTTGGATGCGCGCTCCGGCCGCTTCTGAATCCCCTGTCAGCAATACTGTTTCAAGCCCCATCTTCTTGAGTCTTGAAATTGCTTTCTCTGCTCCGCGCTTCACAGAGTCAGTGAGGGTGATTAATCCGACAATTTCGCTCTCGACCGCTATAAGCACGATAGTTTCACCGGAGTCGATTGCTGCGCTGAGTGCGCTTTTTGCAGGGTCTTCGAGCTTCACAGCATGAGCATCCATCAGGCTAATATTTCCAGCAAGAACTTTCTTGCCGCCGATTATTCCGGTAGCACCCAATCCTGGTTCTACTTTGAAATCTTTCACATCTTCAAAATCCGTGACATGCTCAAGCGCCGCTGATTCCACCGCTTTAGCAATTGAATGCTCGGATTTACTTTCAATCGATCCGGCAAGCCTCCAAAGCTCCCCTTCAGAAATTCCGAATGTGTGCGCAGTGCTAACGCGCATCCTGCCGCTTGTCAGAGTACCGGTTTTGTCGAGCAAAATAGTGTCGACTTTGCCGCTTCCCTCAAGGGCATCCTGTCCTTTAATGAGGATACCGAGGCTTGCTCCGCGACCGATGCCGACCATGAGGGCTGTTGGTGTTGCCAATCCAAGCGCACATGGACAAGCGATTACCAGCACCGCGATGCCGATTCCTAGAGCTTCTTCAAACGAGCGACCGTTGAGCATCCAGAAAAGTGTCACCAAGATTGCAATAGCAATTACGGTAGGCACGAACCAGTTGATGATCCGATCAGCTAGTCGCTGGACATTCGATTTGCGTGCTTGGGCTGCTTCTGCGAGAGCAGCCATCTGTGAGAGTTGAGTGTTTGCTCCCACCGAGGTTGCTTCAGCAATCAAGTGACCATCCATGCTGGTGGTTCCCGCAATTAGTCTGGAGCCAGGTGAGACGGTCGCTGGTGTTGTTTCACCGGTCATTAGACTGGCATCAATTGAGGCAGTGCCTTCAATAATTACTCCGTCCGCCGGTACCGTCTCGCCAGGAAACACTACAAAAGTGTCGCGTAATTTCAACTCGCTCACCGGGCGGATGCTGGTCTTTCCATCCCGCAAAATTCGCACCTCTGTTGCGGCTAGCATGGTTAGGGAGTTGAGCACATCTCCTGCTTTTCTGCGAGATCTGGTCTCAAAATATCTACCTGCCAGTTGGAATGTAGTCATGCCCGCGGCTACATCAAGATAGAAAGATTCAGTGCCAGCAGATACGTTACCGAAGACTAACCAGAAGCTGTCGCCGCTACTGGAACCGAAATCGAAAAAAATCGTCACCAGTGCCCAGCCATAGGAAACAATAATAGCTAGGGATACAAGAGTGTCCATGCTTACCGATCCGTGGCGAAGATTACGGAAAGTTGCCTTATGGAATGGCCAGGCAGCCCAAGTCACTATTGGTGTTGCTAGTGCTATGCACACCCATTCCCAACCTGGGAAGCGCCATTCGGGTACTAACGCGAGCACGATGGTCAGATCCATAAGTGGAATCATCAGTAGCGCAGATAGCACTAGACGGGTGCGAAGTGAATTGATTCGCACTTCTGTTGCGCGCATCGACCAGGCATCATCTGTTCCATCGCGAAGGTGAGCGTCGTATCCTGCACTGCGTACATTGGCGATCGCGTTGTCCACGTTTTTTATATCTAGACCGGAGAGCACAGCTCGCTCGGTGGCGTAGTTCACACTCGCAGTGACTCCATCAATCTTGCCAAGGGCGCGTTCGACCCTACCTGCACAGGCGGCGCAGGTCATTCCGGATATATCTAGTTCGATAATTTCCTGTAAGACGAGGGCTTGATTAGCGTTCAAGTTTTCCCTGCCTTTCTGCGAGCTTCTTTAACATTTCGTTGTATTCAGTGAGGTCATCGTCAAGACCGAGATCCATGTGCCGGTCTTTCCGACGAGCCTCTTTATCGTCTTGCCTTGCCCATTGGATACCCAAAACCAGCACCACGATAAGCAGCGGAATTTCACCTGCCGACCAAGCAACCGAACCGCCCAAATACTGGGATGCCTGCAGATCAGCCCAAGGCATATCGAGATATTTGTAATAATTCTCTGCGACCGGGGTTGGGGTAGTCATCAACACGACACCGAAGAAAGCGTGGAAAGGCATCGCCGCCATTACGTAACCGAGTTTGCCGATGTGGGGGAGCGCCCTCGGCACCCTATCGACTCCAATTGATAGCCCGTAGTAGAGGTAGCCGATGAAAATAAAGTGCAGGTTCATCAGCTGGTGTGCCCAGTGGTAGAGCATAATGTTTTCGAAAATACCGGTCAGGTAGAGACCGTAGTAGGAGAGAATGAACACGACGAAAACCAGCAGTGGGTTGTAAATAACTCGAAGCACGCGCCATTTCAGAATCCAGGTAATCCAGTTGTGCATTCCGGCGATGCTCGGATCGCGGATGTCGTTGTCACTTCTTCCAGAGGACGCGCGTAGCAGCAAAGTCATAAACCCACCGAGTACCATCAAAAGCGGGGCGAGCATGTTCAGGGTCATGTGCACAATCATGTGGATGCCGAAATCAGCGGCAGAGTACACTCCGAAACCGCTGCTGGTTGCGATAATCACAACAATCCATCCGAGAGTCCAAGCGATTGTGCGCCCCAGCGGCCACTTGTCACCCCGTTTATGCAAAACCCGGACCGCATAGAAGTAGGCGCTGATGGCCGTGATTGCGAGGACTAAATATAAGACATTTGGACGCCAGTGAGTTACTAACACTTGGAATGTTGGAGCATCCTCAACGTTGTAGCCCATGATGATTTGCGGAATAGTGACCGGCTCGAAATAATGCGGTGAAGGCACTCGGTTTATTGCTAGTCCAATGGCGAGCCAAGCAACGATTAGTGCAGATCCGCCAAAAAGCACCCGATTAAACTTCGTGACTGTCGCTTCCCTAGCGGACTTCGCATCTTTGTCGCTACCGCGAGTGAATTTGTATGCGCGACTGGCCCATAAAGGAATGAAAACCACCCAGAGGAGCGCAAGCACCAGAATCCGTAGTGTGAGCATCTGCCCGGTGAAACTCTCGGCTGGAGAGGTTCCAGCGAGTTTGAACCAGGCGATGAGCAGTTCAGTGAGTGTGAGTAGCGGAAGTGCGAACTTAGATATTCGCGAAATCCGGGTGATTTCAAAAGCTGTTAAGCGCTTTCCGAGCAGAGTGCTTATTGCTGCTGCAACCAGGGTTCCAAAGAAAGCGTATACACCGATTGTTTGCAAAATTGCTGCGTCTGATCCGAAGTCGTGATTTGGTCCAACGAGCACCTGCCCGACAACAACCGGCCACATAACCGCGAGGCTCAAACCCCAGAATGGGAGAAGAAGTCCTAGCCAGGTGCGGATAAAGAATGTTGAAAAGTAGACTGCGCTCGCGACAATAAAGTTAAATGTCCAGGCAAGTGGATAGTAGCTAGATTCAAAAAGTATTCCGAATGCGCCGGGTTGGGAGAGTTGTTCGAGCCTCGCTCCGGTGGTATCTAGCGCATCGAAGATTATAAGGGCGCCGGTGATGATTGCCATGAGTCCAGATGCCCAGCGCAGTATTTGTAGACCAATGTCAGGATTTTTTAGTCGGCCGGTTTTCGCATCCGTTTCCCGCACAAAAATCATAAAAATAAGTGCGCCTAGCGCAACTAGCGAACTAATCTCTGCAACAGCCCTAAGAATGGTGGCGGTCATTGCCACATCAAAGCCGGGGAACTGACGATTAATGATTTCGTAAGGTTCACGACCGAGTAGCAGGGTAGTGGCTAGCGGAGCTGTAACTACTACTGCTGATGCCGGAACCACCCAGCCGAGCAGGCGGTTCAAAAGGGGCTTTGTGCTAGAACTCATCGCACCTCAACTCTACTCCAAGAGAACTTATATTACCGGAGAAAATCACGTATACTACTACATAATGTAGAGATAATTTGCTAGAGTTGCAAATGACTCAACAAAAGTCAAAAGTTTTGAAATGAGGCAATCGAGATGATTTCTAATCCGCTATGGCAGTGGGTATTTACTCTAATTTTTGGTCCATTAACCGCCTATTATCTTTATCGAATGTTGGTATCGGCTGTTAAGAATCGTCGTCAGCTAGAAGCGGTAAGTTTCCTACTACACACACTCATGAGTATCGGAATGCTGGCAATGGTTTGGCCGTGGTGGGATGTTGTGCCCGCAAAAGCGCAACTAACAGTTTTTGCGCTTGCATCGCTCTGGTACCTGATAATTGTGGTGCTAAGCGCCATGAGAAAAGTGGACGAAATCAGTCTCGGCGGGCATGGAACTGTTCACCAAATAGGGCACGCAGTGATGATGCTGTCAATGACTTGGATGTTGCTATCAATGTCAGGAGGTTCTGGTACAGAATCACACGGAGAAGAAGGCCAGGGCCACTCTGCCCAAGACCATGCCTCACACGATCACTCCGGACATACGGCTCTTGATCCTAGCGGACACGGTTCTGGGCACGGTTCTCATTCCCTTATGCATGAGCCATTCGTTTTCGTCTCTGGCATAGTTATCACTGCACTTCTAGTGATTGCATCGATCTGGTTCCTATTGCAGTTCTTCAGGGGAGTGAAAGGTCACGCTCCTGATCATCGATACCCGCTATATCGACCTGACATGATTAGCAACAGTCTCATGGGATTTGCTATGGCGTTTATGAACTTGCTCATGTATTGGCCATCTGCGCTGGGATAGCCGCTCAGCCCTGAGAGCCATAGATGCGCCATCTGCACCAAACGCAGAAACCCTACTCAGCGCATTCGCCAAGTTTGCGGCACCTGCCTCCTTCGCGGCTGCGTCATCTGCAACCAGTTCAATAAGGAGCGTGAAACTGGAGCGAATTTTTTTGCCGGCTGTTAGGAATTTAGGGGTGCAGGCATCCGCAAGTATTCCAAGTCGTAAAAGCAGGTGATGCCGGTAGCGAATGTGTGCGAGTTCGTGACTAAGGACCGCCTGAAGTTGCGCAGTGGTTAGCGTTTTTTCAAGAGCATCTGAAACAAAAATTTCAGCACCTTGCCGGTGAGGGATTGCGAAGGCAGTGGCTTCTGGCGACTCAAAACGCACCAGAGTGTAGTCAGCAAATTCTTCACGAGAAATGGCGATAGCAGTCGCGCGTTCAGCAACACGACTCTGCGCGATCCCAACTCGCTCATAGCTGGTGGATGCATATGCCACGATTGCGCCAACCCCACCGAGCCCAATCCAAGCGGCGAAAAACGCAACACCACTCTCGATCGATGCAGACTCGGATGCTCGAATCGCCTCCACAATCGTCAGCGCAAATGCACTAATCACCAGAGTAAAACCGCCAAGGAATGACACGGTCCAGCACCAGAGTGCCAGCGCTGGAAATCGCACCTGCCATTTTGCGCGGGGGAGCATCCATGCCGAAGTCACTGCCAAAAGAATTGCGGCGACGAATAATGCAAGTGCTAGAAGCATTGTGCTATTTCTTTCGCTTCCCCAGTGCTTTGCTTAGAAGATCTATATCGCTCTTGCTCAGATTGCCAGCGAACTTCAGGAGCGCTTCTTCACGATTCAGGACATCCTCAAGCGCATCGATCATGGTCGCGCTCGCGAGATCCTCACTGGATTTAGTCGCGGTGAACTTCACCTTCCGAGGTGAGGTACCACTACGCTCAACCAGGCCCTTAGCTTCTAGGCGATCCAGCACAGTAAGCACAGTAGTGTAGGCCGGTGTCGGGTTAGAAATCTGTGCCTGAATTTCGGATGCACCGATCGCCTCAGTAGAATTCCACAACGCTTTCAGGATGCTGCTTTCCAGCTCTCCGCGCTCGCGTTTCACTTCTCCAGCCATTTCGCCTCCTAAAGTAACTCTACAATATGTCTATTTATAATACGAGCTTTGGTTTTTCGAATATTTCGAATAATATGGTTATATGACTGCGACAGATTTTGTAGAACTCATCAAAAATATTGAAGCAATTGATGCAGAAAATATACCTCCAAGTGGCGCTTCAATTGTTGGGCCAGAGGATCAAAAAGCATTCATTCCTGAGACACTTCTCGATGTCTTGATGAAAGCAGCGGAATACATTGCGGTCGGCGAATCTGTGGCAGTGATTCCAAACTCGACTAAATTATCGACGCAACAAGCTGCGGATATTTTGGCCATTTCGCGCCCCACCTTCATTAAAATTCTTGAATCTGGAGCGATTCCTTTTGAAACCGTAGGAAGACACCGCAGAGTGGTGTTGAATGACTTACTAACATACAAGGAGCTTGCGGAAAAGAAGCGAGAACTAGCATTAGACGAATTAGCAAAGGATACAGCTGATAATTTGGATATAGAATTTACAGTTCACACTATAAAACGTTTCCGAATCGGCGACTGATGGAAAAACAAACTGCACTTCTTGACACCAATGTCCTCTATAGATTTCATCTGAATGACCTATTACTTCGATTAGCTTCAAGAGGACTGTTTAAGCCAATTAGGAGCGATTTACCAACTTAGGAATTGAGCACTAGCTCTAGCAGCACCGCTACGGACAGAGTAGAGATTCCTCTAGATTCAGATTTCTGGAACAGCCTAGGATTTTGATGTCATACGAAGATTTGGTTAGAGAAATAGTAAATTCTCTCGCTCCAGTTAATGGAGCGGCATTTACTGTATCTACGCTTGCGGATATAGATAATGGCGAGCCAGAAGTTGCTTTGGAACTAGTGCTTTATGAAGCTGAAATACCAAAGAAATTCTTGACAGATGAACAGATAACGAGAATTCTCGATGCAACTAGACCATCTGATTATCTTGGAAAAGAAATACTAGAAATCCTTTCATAAAACTTCACATTTGTGGCATTTCTATTCTTAAACCAAATCTCAGGAGTCTATGCAAAGGATTCTATTTATCTTCTTTTCATAACAATTCTATCAAGAGGCTTTAGCCATGTCCCGGCGCTACTTCTTGGCTTGTGACTTAGGACACATACGGATTCTTCACCACCACAACACAAAATGGTCGAGTAATAATACTCGACCATTTTCTGTAGGCCCGGCGGGGCTCGAACCCGCGACCCACGGATTAAAAGTCCGCTGCTCTACCAACTGAGCTACAGGCCCGCGAAAAACGCAATCTTAACTCTACCGGTTAGAGTTTGCTGTTTTTGCGCATTCTTTGAAAAAACCGGGATTCATCTAAGAAAGTTTTTAGTGCCGAGCCACAAAACGCCTCTCGGCGCGAGATCCGCTCGTAGCGGCTAGTTTTGGAGCCCGGGGTTCGTGACTCGGCTAGATAATTATAGCCACCGAGGTTGGACAGTGCCAGAGAAACTTTAACCGAAACGACCTGAAACGTAATCTTCAGTGGATTTCTGGCTAGGGTTGGAAAACATCACTGAGGTGCTGTCGTATTCAATCAATTTTCCGGGCAATCCGCTTCCTGCAATGTTGAAGAATGCAGTCCGGTCAGATACTCGAGAAGCCTGCTGCATGTTGTGGGTCACAATCACTATCGTGTACTCATTTTTCAGTTCAGTGATTAAATCCTCTATAGCGAGCGTGGAGATTGGGTCAAGAGCAGAGCAAGGCTCATCCATTAGGAGAACTTCTGGTTTTACCGCAATAGCACGAGCAATACATAGACGTTGTTGCTGCCCACCCGACAGTGACGCTCCAGGCTTGTCGAGTCTGTCTTTTACCTCTTTCCAGAGGTTAGCGCCACGGAGCGACTCCTCGGCGATGTCATCGGCATCGTTTTTAGACATTTTTCGATTATTTAGTCGGATGCCTGCAAGCACATTTTCTTTAATCGACATAGTTGGGAATGGGTTTGGTCGCTGGAAAACCATACCAACCTGCCTGCGCACATCCACAGGATCGATTCCTGGAGCATACAGATTCTCACCGTCCATCAATACTTGACCAGTTACACGAGCGCCCGGCACAACTTCATGCATCCGGTTTAGCGTCCTGATGAATGTGGACTTTCCGCAACCTGATGGGCCAATTAGCGCGGTAACGCTTCTTGGCTCTATGGTCATATCTACACCCTCAACCGCTAGAAAGTCACCGTAGTAAACGTTCAGGTTATCGACTTCAATTCGCTTAGACATTATTCCTCTTATTTATCTTGAGCTCTTGTTGGTGGAAAAGAATCGGGCCACTAACCTGGCAATAAGGTTTAGCAACATCACAATAATGATTAGTGTCAGAGCACCAGCCCATGCTCGGCTGATATCTGGTTCTGGTGGAGTTCCCTGGCTCACGTAGCTGCGGTAAACAAAGAGTGGGAGAGTGTTCATGCGCTCGCTAAACAGGTTGTAGTTCATTGAATCTGCAAAGCCTGCGGTTACAAGCAGCGGCGCGGTTTCACCGATTACTCGCGCGATCGCGAGCATAACACCGGTGACAATTCCAGCTAGGGATGTCGGGAGCACCACCCGAAGCACCGTCAGCCATTTAGGCACACCGAGTGCAAACGATGCCTCGCGCAGTTCATTCGGAACTAGGCGAAGCATTTCCTCGCTAGAGCGCACAACTACTGGAATCATCAATAGACTCAGTGCCACAGCGCCCATGAAACCCATGCGCACACTAGGCCCAAATATCATTGCGAAAAGTGCGAAGGCGAACAAACCAGCCACGATTGAGGGGATTCCTGTCATCACATCGACTAGAAAAGTGATTGCTTTAGCTAAGCGACCTCGGCCGTATTCAACAAGGTAAATCGCGGTCATCACACCAATTGGCACAGAGATTACAGTCGCGGCTAGAGTAATCTGCAGGGTTCCAATAATCGCGTGTAGCGCCCCACCGCCTTCACCAACAACGTTGCGCATAGAGCTAGTGAAGAATTCAGCGTCGAAACGTTCCATGCCGTTTGCAACAACGGTGATTGTCAAAGAAATGAGCGGGATAATTGCAACAACAAAAGCCAAGCTCACCAGAATGGTTACCATCCTGTCTTTGACTTTGCGCCAAACGGCGGAGCTCTGAGTTCTTTTACGGATGTCTAGCAGCTCACTTTTTGCTGTGTCCTTGACTGCGGTATCTGTCATTAGTTCGCTCCCGAGAATTCTGCTCTGCGGTTCACTATCCATCTAGCTGCAGCATTCACCAGGAAGGTAACTATGAACAGAATCAAGCCTGTGGCGATCAAAACATTCACGTTCATCCCGTATGCTTCCGGAAACTGGAGTGCGATGTTGGCCGCAATTGTTGATGGGTTGTTACTGGTCAGTAAGTTTATTGTTACCGCTCCGGTTGCTGACAGCACCATTGCCACAGCCATTGTTTCACCTAGGGCACGGCCCAGACCGAGCATGGCCGCTGAGATAATCCCGCTGCGCCCGAATGGCAACACAGCCATGCGAATCATTTCCCAGCGGGTGGCGCCTAGAGCTACTGCTGCTTCTTCATGAAGTCTCGGAGTTTGGAGGAAAATCTCTCGAGTAATTGCGGTAATTATCGGCAAAATCATTACGGCCAAGACTAGGGCGGCTGTCAGGATGGTCCGACCGGTTCCGGATACTCTCTCACCCGCGAAGAAGGGGATCCAGTGCAGGTTGTCGAATAGCCATGCGTAGAAAGGTTGCACAGCTGGAGCTAGAACAAGGATGCCCCACAGCCCGAAAACTACGGAAGGAACGGCAGCCAGTAAATCTATAACGTAACCTAGGCCGTTAGCAATTTTTCTTGGTGCATAGTGGGTGATAAAGAGTGCAATCCCTAGTGATACTGGCACCGCGAATAATAGTGCCAAGAATGCCGCCCACATGGTTCCGAAAACCAGTGGCCAGGCGTATTCCCAGAAGCTTTTGCCTCTGAAAATAGATGTGGTGTCCGGGTCTGCGAGCATCCCCGGAACACCTTCAAAGATCAGAAACAGCGCGACTGCTGCTAGTGCCACCAGGATGAGGCTTCCTGCAACTTTGGCTAGTCTGGCGAAGATGCGATCGCTTCTTCTAAAGTCTTGCTGTTTCTGATCCTTGTTCATCTTTTTGTCCAGTGAATCGTTTGTCGATTACTTGATTAGCGCGATTGTTGCTTCAACCTGAGCGCGAAGGCTGCTGGAGATTGGTGCGCTACCTGCGTTGTCTGCAGCTGCCTGCTGACCTGCTTCGCTAGCCATGTGTGAGAAGTATGCCTTCACTAGTTCGCCCTTTGCTGGGTCTACGTAGGTTTCACATCCGACAAGGTAGCTGATAAGGATCAGTGGGTATGCTCCAGCCTTGGTGGTGCTGCGGTTGATGGTGAACGCTAGGTCGCCACTGGTGCGTCCTGACTCTAGGGAGCTGTCATCAACAACTGCCGCTGCCGCTGCAGGGCTGAATGGTGTGTAGGAGTCTCCTACTTTCAGTGCTACTGTTCCGAGATCGCCAGCACGTGAGGCGTCTAGGTAACCGATGTAGCCTTCGCCACCGCTAATTGCGGTAACGACACCACTTGTTTCGCTAGCTGCTTCACCCTGGCTCTTGAGTTCCTCTGGCCAGTCACCTGAAACGTCCCAAGTCCATGCGTTTGGAGCAGCCTTCTTTAGGTAGTCCACGAAGTTCTCGGTTGTTCCTGAGTTCTCACCACGGAAAACGTAGGTGATTGCTAGGTCTGGAAGGGTTACACCAGCGTTTTGTGAAGCGATAGCTGGATCGTTCCACTTGGTTACCTGACCTGAGAAGATCTTTGCAAGAGTCTCAGCGTCTAGGTTGATTGAGTTGATACCTTCAAGTTTGAAAGCGATAGCGATTGGGGAGATGTAGAGCGGTAGCTCAACAAGTCCAGAATCTGCTGCACATCCCACAAAAGTTTTGTCCTGAATTTCAGAGGTTTTGAATGCGCGGTCTGAACCAGCGAAATCAACAGAACCAGCCGCGAAAGCGTCGCGACCAGCACCAGAACCGCCACCGTCATAGTTAACGGTTACTGCCTGGTTTGCTGTCTGGAAACCAGCGCGCCATGCGTCCTGGGCTTTGCCCTGGCTGGATGCGCCTGAACCGTTCAGAGTGCCACTTAGGCTTGGAACTTCTGGATCGGTTGGTTCTTCGTTAGCTGCACAACCTGCGAGAAGTAGTGCGCTTACTGCGGTCACGGCAGCGATACTGCCTAGCCGGATTGTTTTCATTATTTCCTTTCCCATTCACCTGTTGCTAGGTAGATGACTTTCTTCGCGATACTGACCGCGTGGTCAGCGAATCGTTCGTGGTAGCGGCTAATCAGCGTTGCATCCACAGTCGTTGCCGCGGAGTGCTGCCAGTTAGAGCTGAGCACGGTATCGAAGACTGAAACATGCAGTTCGTCAATCAGGTCATCTTTGTCTCTGATTGCGTTTGCAATGTTCAAATCCTGGGTTTGGAGAAGTTCAACGAGCATCCGCACAATCTCTTTATTGGCATCGCCCATCCTGGTGAAAGTGTTTTTGAGAGCCTTAGGGGCCACCTTCTCTGGGTAGCGAAGGCGGGCAAGTTCGGCAATGTGCTCTGCCATATCCCCCATGCGCTCAAGGGATGCGCTAATACGTAGTGCTGAAACTACTGTGCGGAGGTCCCTAGCTACCGGGGATTGCCTGGCCAGAATCTCGATTGCAAGTTCGTCAATTTCTACGGCTGCGGCATCAATCGTGTTATCTGCCTCGATAACGAACTCGGCCATTTCTACGTCCGACTTAGAAAAAGCTTTTGTCGCTTTGGTGAAGGATTTCTCAACTAGTTCAGCGAGTTCAATGAGCCCATCCTGGAGGCTCGCCATTTCTGCTTGGAATACTTTTCTCATAATCAAACCAATCGGTGTTTGATTCCATGTTCGAGTCCAAAAGTTAACAGTTGGTTACTTAGCGTTTAACACGAGGCTAAGTTTTGTACAAGGAGTAGTAACCAACTTGTAACCTATAAGTGTGAACGATGAGACCACGCTGATGTTGGCCGCACTCTCTCTGGGTGCGTTAATTGGTGTCTCTATTGCAGTCATGTTTGCTACTGTGATTCGACGCGGAGAGAAGGTTGCAGATCTTGCCTCCAACGATGCTCCTGCCGGTGTCGTGCAGGTAGTCCAGGCATTACAAGGGGTTGGCATAGTGGTGGATGCCTCCAACACTCCGCTTTCAGCTTCAGCAACAGCGATCCACGCTGGCTGGGTGCAGGATGGTCGGGTAGCTATCAAGCAGGCAGTGAAACTTATCGACACGGTTAGACACAGCGGAGAACCGCATACCGACACTATTAGTTATGTTGCCACTAGCGGGTTGTCTGCTGTCTGGCATGCGAGTGCTGCGCCTCTTGGTTCCAGATTCATTCTGTTGATTGCAGAGGATCGCACCGAATCTGAAAGGCTAAATCAGCTACGCAAAGACTTCTTAGCGAATGTTTCTCACGAACTTAAAACACCCATTGCTTCGTTAATGCTGCTCTCGGAAGCACTTTCTCAAAGCACCGATAATCCTAAGCAGGCAAAGAAATTTACGGCAAGAATGCTGGAAGAAAGCACCAGACTTTCTGAACTTGCAGGTGACATCATTGAACTCTCCAGAGTCGAAAGTGCAGAGACGGCGATTGATTCAAAAGTTGTGAGGCTTGACCGGGTGGTAAAGCAAGCTATTGAGGGTGTACGAGTTATCGCAGCGCAGCAGGAAGTTGAACTTCATACCGCTCTAGAAGCAAAAATATCTACCATAGGAACCGAAAAGCTTCTGGTTTCTGCAGTTGAGAACATCATTAAGAACGCGGTCAATATTTCAGACAAGAAGAACAGGGTGGCGATCACACTCAAAAAGAGTGGGGAATGGGCGGAAATTATTGTCACAGATAATGGCCCGGGCATCCCTGAAGAAGAATTAGAACGAATTTTTGAAAGATTCTATCGAGTAGATTCTGGGCGTGGACGTAGCTCTGGCGGTACAGGGCTTGGTCTTTCAATTGTGAAACACGTTATTACCCGACACGGTGGCACAGTTAAGGCCTGGTCTAAGGTTGGCAAGGGTGCAACGTTTACCATTCGTTTACCTTTAGCCACTACGGTTTAAATTAAATTTCAACTGACGGAATATTTTTAGGAAACAGATGTCAAAGATTCTGATAGTAGAAGATGAACTTTCACTTGCAGAACCCTTAGCTTTTCTCCTCGAGAAAGAGGGATACCAGACCAAGATTGTCACCGATGGTTTAGCGGCTTTCCCTGAGTTCGAGAAATACAATCCGAACCTAATTTTGCTTGACCTGATGCTACCTGGGATGTCTGGAACAGCAGTTTGTAGACAGATACGAATGGTCGACCAGTATGTGCCAATTATTATGCTTACTGCTAAAGGCGATGAAACCGATGTAGTCGTTGGTCTCGAACTTGGGGCAGATGATTATGTGACCAAGCCGTACTCCATCAAGGAACTCATCGCTAGAATCCGTGCCCTGCTTCGACGGGAAACTATTCCGGGTGCAGAGAGCGACAAAATTACCGTCGGTAATGTGACCATGGATTCTGAAAAACATGTGGTTACTCTTGCCGGTAGTGAACTCCAGCTGCCATTAAAAGAGTATGAACTACTGGAATTTATGATGCGTAACGATGGCCGGGTACTGACCCGCTCGCAAATAATTGACCGCATCTGGGGTGCCGATTACTTCGGTGACACAAAAACTTTAGACGTGCATGTGAAGAGGTTGCGCTCCAAAATTGAGGACAGCGCCGAGGCTGGTCTTCGAATCGTCACAATCCGTGGCCTTGGATATCGCTTAGAAGCTGTCTAGTCCAGCTCCCCTTTATCCCAAAGTCGAGCAGACACTTCCAAGTCTCTAGCGAGCACCTCGAAATTTGCGCTCTGTCTTGGTGCCGAGGATTCGCATCCCTTAGCTATTAGTCTGCAAAAGGCGGCGGCTCTCACTAGAGCAATACTGAAATCGCCACTGAAAACTCCGCGAAGAATCTGATCTGCCGTTGCTGAAATATTTTCCGGTGAAATCGGTTCGGCAACGCCGGCAACAAGTTCATCAACTCCGCTGAGATTTATGGATGAACTTCCGGCTAATTCCAGACCGCGCCGGTAATAATCCACAGCGGCCTTCTGATGCTTTCGCATGAAAGAGTGCAGATTGTAGATACGCCATAATGTGCCTGGAAGAGTCTTAGGTGAGGAGTGACTCCAAAGCTCTGCAATTGCTTCAAGACCGTGTTCGGCAGAGTATTCGGTGATTCTTTTCAGCACATCCTCGTCAGGGTTCTCGCGGATACGCGAAATAAGTGTGTGCGCGGTGCGGTGTGCCAGTTCATAAATAAGTTTCGGGTCGGAAGCACCAATTAGTTGCTCCAACTCCTGGTTGGTTAGCGTGATTGGCTTATGGAAGTCAGCCACAGTTATACGAAGCTTTCAACTGCAAGGATTCCGGCTTTTTTCTTCATCTTTACAATGTGAACCACTGAGAAACTTCCCGGAGCTAGATGGGATGCACGAATTACCTCAGCAGAAAGTGGCACATCCAGCGCTAGACCAATACCGTTTAGCACCAGTGGGATTACTGGTGCGTGAGAACAAACCACAATCGATTTACCCTCTGCCACCCGATCTCTGGTGAATCGTTCAATTTCTCGCAAAGCTTCTTCGGTGAAGTCCTGCCAGAGGTAATCTTTAGATTTCACTTTGAGTCCGGTGGCAAGAGCAAGCGGTGCCACGGTTGACTCACAGCGGGTAGCCGTGCTGGTGTAAATTCTGTTTGGCCCAAAGGAGCGGATAGTGGCAACAATCTTTTTTGCCTGCTTGTGTCCTTTATCTTCCAATGGGCGAGCCTTATCACTGCCGTCCCAGTTTGAGAAAGATACTGCTTTTCCGTGTCTGAGTAGAGTTATCGAGAAACTGTTCAGTAGACCAAATTTAACTAACCTGCGGAACTTGCGGAGCACATCCTTGTCACGACTGTAAGTGAGTTTCCTAATAGCTTTCTTGGGGTTTACCCATTCAATTTCAGAAACTTCTTCATTGGGTAGGAATTTATTGCGCTTGAAGTCGTCATCTTTTACTTCTGCAGACCAGTAATTCACAACCTTCGGACCAATATCGGTGAGGTATTCCACAGTATCCACTGGTGGTCCTAGATGCACACGGTAACCGGTCTCTTCGAGAATTTCTCGAACGGCAGCTTCGGGCGCTGCTTCACCCGGATCGAGTTTCCCTTTGGGTAGGGAGGTGTCGTTACGCCTTGGCCTATGAATCAGCAAGATCTTGAGTTTCTTCTTTTCTTTGCGCCAGACTACTGCCCCGGCTGCTTGGATAACTGCTGCGTTCATCGTGCCTTAATTGGTCGCTTTCTGGAGGAAATCGTATTGTAAATTTCTTCCTGGTAGTCGCGCAAATGTTTCACGCCTTGTGGTGGCTTTCCTCTCACCCATGAACCGTCTGCTTGCAAATCCCAAGCTGAAGTGGTGTCTGCAAAAGCAATGTCGAATATTTCATCAATTTGTTCGCCATGTACTGAATCAGTAAGGTGCACTAGCACTTCAACTCGACGGTCAAGGTTTCGGTGCATCAGATCGGCACTACCGATTAGGTATTTGGGTTCCCCGCCACCTGCAAATGCGAAAACGCGCGAATGCTCCAGATATCTGCCCAATACCGAGCGCACCACGATGTTCTCACTCAAACCAGGCACTCCGGGTTTTACCGAGCAAATACCGCGCACCAACAGCTCGACCCTTACCCCTGCCTGGCTGGCGCGGTAGAGTGCATCAATAATTAGTTCATCGACTATTGAGTTCACCTTGATGCGGATGCTAGCTGGCTTTCCTTCCGTAGCGTTCGCGATCTCCTGGTTGATGAGTTTCAAAAGACCATTACGCATGTATCTAGGGGCGACAAGAAGTCGCTTGAATTTCTTCTCGATTGCGTATCCAGAGAGCTCGTTGAATAGTCTGGTGAGTTCTTTTCCAACCTGATCGGAACTGGTAAATAAACCTAGGTCCTCATAAATGCGACTGGTTTTTGGGTTGTAGTTTCCGGTGCCAATATGCGAGTAAAACTTGAGTTTTCCTTCTTCTTGGCGAAGTACCAAAGCCAGTTTGCTGTGAGTCTTGAGTCCAACTAGCCCATAAACTACGTGCACTCCAGCGCGCTCTAGTTTTCTAGCCCAGGTAATGTTCGCCTGCTCATCGAATCGTGCCTTGATTTCAACCAGGGCGAGCACCTGTTTGCCCGCCTCAGCGGCGTCAATCAGTGCTTCAACGATAGGGGAGTCACCACTGGTGCGGTAAAGAGTCTGCTTGATGGCCAACACTTTTGGATCCCTTGCTGCGGCTTCTAAGAAAGCCTGCACGCTGGTAGAGAATGATTCGTAAGGATGGTGCACCAGCACATCCTGTTTAGAAATGACTCCAAAAAAGTCCGGTAATGAATTTGGTTCACTCGGTCCCAACTCTATTGAAGTAAGCGGAACCTGCGGCGCATAGCGAAGGTGCGGGATTTGTTCTCCAGAGATTTGGAACATAGCGCTAAGGTCTAACGGTTCTGGAAGAACATAAACTTCTTTCTCACCTACACGAAGTTCACGAATCAATAGATCAAGGGTTGTTTGGTCGATATCATCTGCTACTTCAAGTCGGATGGGTGGACCGAACTTGCGACGCAGAAGCTCCTGTTCAAGTGCCTGTAGTAGGTTCTCAGTTTCGTCCTCTTCGACAACAACATCTTCGTTCCTTGTAACCCGGAAAGTGTGGTGGTCGAGAATTTCCATGCCAGGGAAGAGCTGGTCAAGGTGATTGGAAATCAGTTCTTCGAGCGGAAGGAAGGTCAACGATCCATCATCCTGCCACCTGTTTACTTGGATGAGCCTCGGAATCATCGCCGGAATCTTCAACCTTGCAAACTCATTCTTCTCTGTCTTGGGGTTCTTGATTCGCACAGCGAGGTTGATAGAAAGCCCAGAAATATATGGGAAGGGATGTGCAGGATCGACCGCAAGCGGCATCAAGATTGGAAATACTTGTTCACTGAAATATTCGCTGAGGCTGGACTTATCTGTTTCGTCTAAATCATCCCAGCGCAGGATATTTATTCCTTCTTTGCTTAGTGCTGGTTTCAGGATTTCGCTATAGAGCTTCGCATGACGCTCCTGTAGTTCTTTTGCTTCCGAGAGCACTGTATCTAAGACTTCGTGTGCAGGAACACCAATGTTTGTTGGCACGGCAATACCTGTGACGATACGCCTTTTGAGACCCGCAACTCGAACCATAAAAAACTCGTCAAGGTTAGAGGCAAAAATCCCTAAGAAATTGAGACGTTCAAGTAGCGGAACATGTGGATCTTCAGCCAATTCCAGCACACGTCTATTGAAAGCAAGCCAACTAAGCTCGCGATCTAAATATCTGTCAGCTGGCAGATCCACTTCATCATTCACCTTCTAATAATGCCAAACAAAAGTGAACAATTGGCATACGAAATTAGAAACGTGAAGCAAAATAGAATTATGGCTTCTACTTGGTATCGAGTTTGGGACAGCGTCTCAATATGGGCTTTGGCTAGTGCTGCTGCTATTTGGCTTGTGATTTCGCGCACAGAGTTGCCTGTGACTTTAACTATAGTTTTTGTTTCTGCACTGGTTATAAGCATGATTTTTCAACTCATTTGGCCAGATAGAGACGGTGCAATTCTTCGAATTGGGGTCACTGCGCTAGGAGTTGCGGTAATAATTGGGGTAATTCTGGCCATTTCTTGGATACTTGGCTGGTGGCAGGCGTAGAGTTGAATCATGCTGTTAGCAATTGAACTCTTCTATTTAGGTTTGACGGTATTGGTTCTTGGAGCTGCCGCCTGGTTCGGTGTGCTTACCCTTGTGAAGCTATTCAAGGGGCAAAGATAAATACTTTCCTTTCACTGGAGTCAGCTGTTGCTGATGAAGGTAGATTTGCCGGAGTGCCTGCCCACTACGGCAATCCAATTGCGGAACAGCGCAAATTAGAGCAGGGAGCAATCGTTGATCTCTCCAGTTTGCGAGTTTTTGAAATAGCGGGAACTGATCGGATTTCTTGGCTTGATTCGATGCTCAGCCAGTCAATTCTTGGCGCTCAGCCCGGACAGAGCTTTGAATCTTTATTACTTGATCCACAGGGCAGGGTTGAGCATCAGCTGAAGCTTTATATCGACACCGATGCTGTGCTACTAATTGAAGCCTTTGCCGGCAATGATGCTCTGCCTGAATGGCTCGGTCGAATGATTTTTATGAAGGATGTGCAAATCACCCACCGTGAAGATCTGCGCGTTATCGGGCACTTTGGCTCCGAGAAAGTATATGAGACCGCTCTCGTTTGGCAAGACCCTTGGGCTGGGATTGTCGATGGCGGATATCAGTACGCGGAGTTCAAAGCGGGGGAGCATCCGGGAGATTCTTGGAACTGGACCGAGCAGATCGTGCCTATTGCAGCATTCCAAGAACTGCTCGAAAAAGCTGCTAACGGCGAATTGAAGGTTGCGGGCACCCTCGCGTATGAAGCGCTTAGGATTGCCGCTTATCGCCCAGCACAGGGTGCAGAAACAATAGAGCGACTCATCCCTCACGAGGTTGACTGGATGCGCTCGGCAGTGCATCTGACCAAGGGCTGCTATCGGGGTCAAGAAACAGTGGCCAAAGTGCACAACCTCGGTCACCCACCGCGCCGACTGGTCCTGCTTCAACTTGATGGAACTCGTTCTTACTATCCGAAACATGGTGACGAAGTTCTGCTCGGAGATAAGAGTGTCGGAGTTATTACCTCGTTCGGTAATCATCATGATTTTGGTCCGATTGCGCTCGCAATTGTAAAGCGC
This sequence comes from Microbacteriaceae bacterium, assembly GCA_019639055.1. Lineage (GTDB taxonomy): Bacteria > Actinomycetota > Actinomycetes > Actinomycetales > Microbacteriaceae > JAHBSP01. Next base: position 22,529 of record JAHBSP010000012.1, read on the forward strand.
AATACCGACGTGGATGCTGCGTTGCTGGTGCAGACTGACAATGGGCTAGTGGATGCTGCGCAGGAAGTGATTGTTCCACCTTCTGCAGGTAGCACAGCGGACATTCCTAAACTCCCTAGGCTTTAGCCCTAAACTAGCTCTGTGAGTAAATTGATTTTGGTCCGTCACGGACAGAGCGATTGGAATGAAAAGAACCTCTTCACCGGCTGGGTTGATGTGCCCCTTACGGAGCTTGGGCGTAAAGAGGCGAAGCGTGCCGGTGAGCTAATCACCGAGGCTGGTCTAAAACCGGTAATCCTCTACACCTCGCTACTCACTAGGGCTATTGAAACAGCAAATATTGCCCTATTGGCAGCAGATCGGGCATGGCTTCCTGTGAAGCGCACATGGATGCTGAATGAGCGCCACTACGGAGATTTACAGGGCAAGAACAAGGCTGAGACTCTTGAGAAGTTTGGTGAAGAACTGTTTATGACATGGCGTCGCAGTTTTGATGTGCCACCTCCACCACTGGATGACGATTCAGAGTTCTCGCAAGCCCATGACGAACGCTATGCAGATTTGGGGGATAAACTTCCTCGCACAGAATCACTGAAACTGGTTATTGATCGACTGCTTCCATACTGGGAAAGCGATATTCTTCCAGATCTTGCTGCAGGCAAGACAGTGCTAGTTGTGGCTCACGGTAACTCGCTTCGTGCCCTCGTCAAGTATCTAGAAAATATTTCTGACGAAGAGATTACCGAATTGAACATCCCTACCGGAATCCCACTGGTTTACGAGTTTGATGAAAACCTGAAGCCAAAGGGTAAAGGCGAATACCTTGATCCAGAAGCGGCGGCAGCAGGTGCAGCAGCAGTTTCAGCTCAAGGCTCAAAATAGATTAGAAGGCCTGAAGTGAGTCTTCTCTTGACTCACTTTTCCTGACTCTAGTTTAGCCGAGCAGGTGCGAATATTCGGACATGCTGGAGCTTAGCACCGGCACGTAAAAAGCTTCGGTAACTGAGCTACCGTATTGCACTGTGGCCTCAAGTAGGTCACCAGGCTTCGCACCTAGTTCACTAATTTGTACTTCATAGTGCTTAGGAGTTCCTGCGTTGGCATGACCTCCCTCAACTGTAATCTTGTGCTGGTTCCAAACACCGTCTTTGTTCTTGATGTTTAGGTTCAGGATTGCGCTTTGGCCACTTGTGGTAATTCCAGCAACGAAGACTGCAGAAGTTCCATCTTTGGTCACGATGAGTGCGTTTCTTACCTTAATGTCTTGAACATTAACACTGAATCCATCACTCGGTTCGTATGGTCTAATAGCGTCTTGATTAACTACAAAACCGCACCCAGTAGCGGCGAACAAAATTATGGCTGATGAAGCAATAGCAACAGTCAGTTTTTTCTTCACTTATGAACTCTTTTCGTGAATTTGAAGCTTATATCTGCCAGTTTATCTCATAAAGAATGTGGCACTCATTTATAGCCCTTGGGTAAGGTATTTCCGCCTTAGACTTACCCCTTTTACTGTGGTAAAATTGGTTCTTTGGAAAGGACGTTTTAGTTCATGCGTTTTGAAATTGGCGAGACTGTCGTTTATCCCCACCACGGAGCTGCAACCATTGAAGAAGTGGTTAAGCGCAAGGTAAAAGTCCCAGAGGGCGAAGAAGAGAAGACTTTCCTCAAGCTGAAAGTAAAACAGGGTGACCTCACTATTGTGGTTCCGGTTGACAATCTCGATCTGGTCGGTGTGAGAGACGTCATTGGCGAAGAAGGACTCAAGCAAGTATTTGGTGTGCTTCAAGCAGAATTTACTGAGGAACCTACTAACTGGTCTAGGCGTTACAAGGCAAACCTTGAGAAGCTTTCCAGTGGAGATGTAATCAAAGTGTCTGAAGTTGTTCGCGATCTTTGGAGGCGCGAGCAGGATCGTGGACTTTCTGCCGGTGAGAAGCGGATGCTTTCAAAGGCACGCCAGATTCTGATTTCTGAGCTTGCGCTCGCTAAGAAAACCGATGAGGAAGCGGCATCCAACCTGCTTGATCAGGTCCTTGCATCCTAAAGTTTCGGTAATCGTTGTTGCGGCTGGAAGCGGCAGCAGACTAGGGCAGAGCGTTCCTAAAGCGTTTGTATCCCTAGGTACTAAAACGATTCTTGACCGTGCCATAGAAACCATCCAGCGCATCCCTCACCTTTCAGAGGTAGTTATTGTCGTTCCTGCTGAAAATGTGGATGATGTTTCTGAACACTATCAAGATTTTAAAATTATTTCGGGTGGCTTAGAGCGACAGGATTCAGTTGCTGCCGGTATCGAAGCGCTTAGTGAATGTGATTTTATTTTGGTTCATGATGCTGCTAGGCCGCTCACCCCACTTGCGCAGTTTGAGCGGGTAGTTTCTGCGCTTATTGCCGGTGCTGAAGCGGTGGTTCCGGGTATAGCAATAGATGACACGATCAAGAAGATTGCTACTACCGGAGAAATTTCACTCACGGTTGAGCGTGACGGTCTAGTGCGGGTGCAAACACCACAAGGTTTCAAAGCTGACATTCTCAAGAATGCTTATGCAACTGCAGAGCAGTATTACACCGATGATGCAGGTTTAGTTCAGAATTCTGGTGTGCGCGTTGAACTGGTTATGGGAAGTCGCGACGCCTTCAAAATCACTACCAGTGACGATCTGCAGCGAGCTATTGCGCTTTCTGCACCCATTGCCGGCCCGATTCGAGTCGGCACCGGTGCTGATGTGCATGCAAAATCAGATGGCGGTGTGCTCCAGCTCGGATGCTTGGAGTGGCCGGGTGAACCTGCACTAAATGGACATTCCGACGGGGATGCGCTGTCACACGCAATTTGTGACGCACTACTTTCCGCGGCCGGACTGGGCGACATTGGGGCAGTCTTTGGTGTCGATGACTCTGAATACAAGGGTGCTTCAGGGGAAAGGTTCCTCACCGAAACAATTGCACTTTTGACGCTTAGAGGCTGGAAACCACTAAGCGTTTCTGCCGAAGTTATTGCTAATTCTCCTCGGGTTGCTCCCAGGAGAGCCGAGATTGAACAACGGCTAAGCGATTTACTCAAAGTGCCGGTAACTATCTCTGGAACTACAAGCGATGGGCTAGGAATCACCGGAAACGGTGAAGGAATTGCCGCAGTTGCTAGCGCGATAATCACCTCAAATTAGCGTTTTCGCAGTTAGGCTTTGAAACGTGGCAATACATATTCACGATTCTGCAAGAGGCGAGTTGGTTCCGTTCCAACCGCTAGTTTCTGGCGTGGTTTCGATGTATGTATGTGGTCCAACGGTGCAGGGAGTGCCACACGTTGGTCATCTTCGCTCTGCCCTTGTTTATGATCTTTGGCGACGCTGGTTCGAGTTTTCCGGATTCAAAGTCACCATAGTGAGAAATGTCACAGATATTGATGACAAAATTCTTGAAAAGGCAGCTTCAGAAACTGAATCTGGTAATTCGATCACTTGGCGCGAGGTTGCCTATAAGTATGAGCGTGAGTTTGACCGCGCATACGACAGTTTGGGTCTGCAGGCGGTAAATCTAGCCCCACGCGCTACCGAGTCAATATCGGAAATGATTGTGCTAATTGCCAAACTCATTGAGCGCGGACATGCATATCAGGCAACAGATGGAAGTGCAGACGTTTACTTCGACACCGCCAGTTTCCCAGAATACGGTCAACTTACTCGCCAAAAACTAGCCGATATGGCAGATGCGGAGGATGCGGATCCGCGCGGCAAAAAAGATCCGCGTGACTTTACGCTTTGGAAGTCGCACAAGGCATCCGAACCTGCAGATGCTGCTTGGGATTCACCCTGGGGTAGGGGCAGGCCGGGTTGGCATATTGAATGCTCGGCAATGTCCACCAGATTCCTAGGGGAGCAGTTTGATATCCACGGCGGTGGACTGGACTTGAGATTCCCGCACCATGAGAATGAGCTGGCGCAGTCAACAGCTGCCGGTTACCCCTTTGCCAACTATTGGATGCACAACGGGTTGGTAAATGTCGCATCCCAGAAGATGAGCAAGTCGCTAAACAATTTCGTGCTTGCCACCGATTTTCTGAACAAGAGTGACAGACTAGTGCTTCGTTACTTCCTCTCCTCGGCGCACTACCGTTCCGTTTTGGAACTCTCCGATGCTCTGGTAGCCGAAAGTGCATCCGCGTTTTCTAGAGTCACAGGATTTCTGCTTCGCGCATCCCGCAAATTGGGGCTAACTCAACTCCCTGAGCCTGGGTCATTCAACGACCTGCCTGAATCGTTCATTGCAGCGATGAATGACGACCTATCCGTGCCTGAAGCAATCGCTGTGATTCACGAAACCGTGCGTTTAGGCAATACAGCACTGGATTCTGGTGATACTGAAACTGTTTCCAGCAATCTGAAATTTGTGATCACTATGCTTGAAGTGCTCGGATTGAATCCTGCAAATGAAAAAAGCGAGGGTCAGGCAGAGAGTGCCTTAGATCACCTAGTGAAGCAGTTAATTTCAGAGCGAAATCAGGCTAGAGCATCGAAAGACTTTGCACGTTCTGACGAGATTAGAAGCCAGCTAGCCGATGCAGGAATCGCCTTAGAAGATTCCGGCACCGAAACAACATGGAGTTTTAAATGAAAGGTCAACCCAAGCAACGTCCAGGGGTGGGTAAAGCTAAGACACGCGTTGGTAAGCAGGTAGGTTCCGGAGGTCAGGGTCGTCAGGCTCTTGAAGGTAAGGGGCCAACCCCTAAAGCTGAGGATCGCCCATACCACGTTGCCTTCAAGAAGAAGCAACTGAAGGAGCGCTCTCAGGCCAAGCAGGAAGCCCGCGAGAAAAGCCGTGCCGGTCGCTTGGCATCATTTAGCGAAGACGGTGTTTCAAGCAATCGCAAGCGAACAGTAAAACCAATTAGTGGTAAGTCGTCCAAGCCTGGCGTTGATACCCCAGAAATGATGGGCGGACGCAACTCAGTCGTTGAAGCACTTCGCGCAGAAATTCCAGTAATCGCACTTTATATTGCTCGAGGAATTGAGACCGATGAGCGGGTCAAGGAGATACTCGACACTGCGAATGCTCGCGGGATTTCCATTCTGGAAGTAACCAGGGTAGAACTTGATCGCCTCTGTGGGCGTGACGCCGTGCATCAGGGAGTGGCACTAAAAGTTCCACCATACGTTTACGCGCACCCGGATGATCTGCTTGCACTCGCCAAACGAAAAGGCAAGACCCCGCTTTTTGTCGCGCTAGATTCAGTCACAGACCCAAGAAACCTTGGCGCTATTGTTCGTTCTGCCGCAGCTTTCGGAGCACAGGGCGTAATCATCCCTCAGCGCAGAAGTGCAGGGATGACCGCATCCGCTTGGAAAACTAGCGCCGGAGCAGCAACAAGAGTTCCGGTTGCTATGTCTTCCAATCTCAACAACACTGTGAAGTCGATGCAAAAGCAGGGAGTTTTTGTTATCGGGCTTGACGGTGACGGAGATGTGAATCTACCTGAGCTCGAGCTTGCCACCAGCCCGCTAATGATTATTGTCGGTAGCGAAGGCAAGGGGCTTTCCCGGCTGGTTAGAGAATCCTGCGACGCAATAGTCTCGATCCCGATTGATAAAGCAACCGAGTCACTGAACGCGGCGGTGGCGACCAGTGTTGCGCTTTACCAAGTGGCAACTATGCGAAAGTCATCCTCTAGCAAGTAACTAACAGTTCTCCAAAGTTCGCCGAGGTATTAGCGCTTTAAAGTCTTTGCTCAGTCTCGGCATTGAACAGGTGAATGTGTTCCAGATTTATGGAAGCTTTCACCCTGTCTCCGGCTTTTGGATGCTTACGACCGTCCACCCTTATCGTTAGTTCGCGAGGATTGTCACCAACGGTTGAAGCATAAATATATGCATCTGCACCGAGTTCTTCGACATAATCAATCTGGATCTCTTCGCCCTCACCAGATTCGCTCAAAGTGACATCCTCTGGTCGAAAACCAATAACCAGTTTCGCTTTACCCAGATTCTCTTTCTGTGATGCGCTCAGCGGAATTCTCTGGGAACCAAACTTTGGCGCATCCACTTCGAAAATATTCATTGCAGGGGATCCGATAAAGCCAGCGACGAAAATATTTTGTGGAGTTTCGTAAAGCTCACTAGGGGTGCCAACCTGCTGCAAGATACCTTCTTTCAGCACCGCAATCCGGTCACCCATTGTTAGCGCCTCAATCTGGTCGTGAGTAACGTATACGGTTGTTGTTCCTAGCCTGCGCTGAAGGGCTGCGATTTGGGTGCGGGTTTGCGCTCGCAGTTTCGCGTCAAGGTTCGAGAGCGGTTCATCCATGAGGAACACTTTGGGGGAGCGCACAATTGCACGGCCCATAGCAACTCGCTGCCGCTGTCCACCGGAAAGCGCTTTTGGCTTGCGGTCAAGCAACTCCTCTAAATCTAGAAGCTTTGCGGCCTCAAGAACCCTGGCTTCACGTTCTTCCTTAGCCACCCCAGCAATTTTCAGAGCAAAGCCCATATTTTCAGCCACACTCATGTGTGGGTAGAGGGCATAGTTTTGGAAAACCATAGCGATGTCACGATCTTTTGGAGCAACGTTAGTCACGTCTTCACCGTCGATTAGTATCTGACCATGGTCAACTTCTTCTAAACCCGCAAGCATTCTTAGACTCGTTGATTTTCCGCACCCTGACGGACCAACGAGCACCAAAAACTCACCGTCTTCAATATGAAGATCTAGAGAATTGACTGCAGGTTTCTTATTGCCAGGAAAAATTCTGGTCGCTTGTTTAAATGTCACCGATGACATGTTTTCTCCTTCACCGGCAGGCACGTGCCGGACGATCCGTTGTGAAGAATGATGGAATCCCATCACCTGCTTTCAAAGTATCACAGTATGGGCGTAGTCTTACAAACAGGAGCATCACTTTGTGAGGTGCTTTTCAGAATTCCTAAGTATTATGGGGAAGTTGTCGATTTAGAAAGATAGAGGCTAAAACGTAGATGAACGCTTCCTCTGGCCAGAAAATGACCAAGAACGAAAAGCGCGATGCCGCTAGAGCAATGGCTCGCGAAATGCGCGAAAAGCAACTTAAAGCTGAGAAGCGCAACAAGGTTTTACTTTTTGGTGGTTCAGCAGTTGTTGCAATCGCTCTTGTTGTTGGAATTATCGCTTTAGTAATTGGTTCTGTTCCAACCCCTGGCCCACGCCCGGCAAATATGGACAGCAACGGTGTTGCTATTAGTCAAGGTTTTGTTGTTGACCGTGCCCCTGCTGGTGAAGTCGACTACGCAGGTACACCTATTACCGCAGACCCCGAGGGGCCGGTGCTACTACAGGTTTGGGTCGATTACATGTGCCCTTGGTGTGGAATCTTCGAATCTACCAACCGTGCACAAATTGCCGAATGGGTCGAGAAAGGTGCAGTAAAGGTAGTCTTCTATCCAGTATCCATACTTGACACTGCTTCTCAAGGTTCAAAGTATTCCACGAGGGCAGCCAATGCGGCTGTGGCTGTGGCAACTTACTCTCCTGACCAGTTCTGGGATTTTCATAACCTACTGTTTGAAAAACAGCCGGATGAAGCTACTAGAGGTTTATCAAACGATGAGATCAAGGATTTAGCCCAACTTGCCAAGGTTGAAAACTTCGATAAAATTTCTGAAGCAATTGACACCCTAGAGTTCGAGTACTGGATCAGTAACCAGAGTAAAGAGCTTAACAAGTACAACCCGAGGATTATGGGTGATGATGCTGTAGTTATCCCTGGCACTACCGATGCTTACTTTATCGGTACCCCAACAGTGGTTATCAACGGTGTCAAGTGGGAAGGCTCCCCTCAGGATCCTTCCGCGCTAGCTGCAGCAGTTTTGGCAGCCGCAGCCAAATAATCTAAAAGCATCACTGGAATCAAATACAATTTTGGTTCCAGTGGAGCCTTTTGTATTCGCTAGAATATAGAAGGTCCTGCCTCCTTAGCTCAGTTGGCCAGAGCACCGCTCTTGTAAAGCGGGGGTCGTCGGTTCGAATCCGACAGGGGGCTCCAAATATTATTCAGGTTTGAACTGTAGCGCTACTGAGTTCATGCAGTAGCGGTCACCTGTTGGTGTTTCCGGAGCATCGTCGAATACGTGACCTAAGTGTGAACCGCAATTGGCGCATCGTACTTCGGTGCGTGGACGACCTGGAATGCTACGGTCTTCAGAAAGCACGACTGAGTCATCTTCCAGTGTTTCGTAGAAGCTAGGCCAGCCACAGTGTGCCTCAAATTTTGTTTCACTTTCAAATAGCGGATGACCACACGCCTTGCAGGAATACTGTCCGGCTCTTTCCTCGTCCAGCAGATCTCCACTAAACGGTGCTTCTGTTGCTGCCTCGCGAAGAACTGCGTATTCAAATGGTGTTAGCTGCCTAGCCCATTCGCTGTTACTCTTTTTTTCTGGGAATTCCATGTTTCCTCCGTGTTTTGCGATTCTGTGTCTGTGGCTGCAATTACTGTAAAAGTATGGACAGTAATTCAACTCTAAACCTTAACGAACCTGCTGTGTCAGATTCACAGCAAGCTGAAAAGTTGAGCGAATTAGAGGCGAAGATTATGCAGTTTGAATCACGTTCCTATCCTTCCGAATTGGTCAAAGAATCGTTGATTTTTCGGAATTTTGGATTCGCTCCGCAACGCTATTACAGCATCCTGTCCTCTTTAATTGAGACAGAAGCGGCTATAGAGCAATTTCCAGTATTAGTAAAAAGTTTGCGACGCCTGCAATCTCAGCGTACTTTCAGCCGTAACAGCCTGTTTAGAGGTTAAGGCACTGGTATTCTTGAAGGATGCCAAAAGTTGAATTTCCTGAGGATAGATTCAATATCGAATCTGCACCCAATGGCCGAGTCGGCGCACATCGCGCAACAAAGACTGGCTTCGCAAAATTCAAAGGACTCTTTTGGTCTGCACTTTCAGTGGTTGCAATAGTGGGAATAGGTGTAGGAGCACTTTGGCTACAAGATCAGGGAATTATTGAAGGAATTCCTATTGGTCCAGGTGAACAGACTCAAGAGCCTATTGAGCCAGAGGTTGTACTTCCAGATCCTATTCAGGGCAAGGGAATGATCAGAGTTCTTGATGCTGACCTTAGCCAGGAAGGCTTGGCTATCTCGGTTCGTGGTGCATTAATTGCGGCAGGCTGGAATGTTGTAACAATTTCCGATGCTGCAGAGGGCGGCTTTGAAAACACAGTAGTTTTTTACTCTGATGCAGATTATGAAGCAGAGGCATATGGTTTAGCTCAGGCATTAGGCGGAGTTCCTGTGCAATTCTCTGAAGCTTATCTGGGCATTCCACTCACCGCTGTCCTAGGCGCTGACTGGTTTGACGAACCAACTATTGACCCAAGTGTTGAAGTAACACCCACTCCGACTGCAGAAACATAGAGCTCAATAAGCGACACTTCTTAGGTATAAGCAGGTATCTTATTTTTATGGGTTTTAGCCGTGGTTTTAAGCTTATAACTGGAGTAATTGTAAGTAGTTTCCTTATAAGTGGATGTTCGGCAATGCTTCCAGAAGAAAAGGAGCCAGGAACTACCTCTGCTTCACCAGAGCCAGCATATGTTTCTGATTGGCCAGGTATATCAAACTTGCAATACGCTCCTCTGACAGGTGTCGCTTTAGATCCTCAGGCTCTTTCAAGTTCCGCAATATCAGCAAAGGTTGATAATCATCCAAGCGCTCGGCCGCAATGGAATCTTTCCAAAGCCGATCTTGTTTGGGAAGAACTTGTTGAGGGTGGTCTAACAAGATATGTCCCTACTTGGCATTCAAATATCCCTGAAAAAATCGGCCCAGTTCGTTCAATCCGCCCAATGGATCCGGATATTATTTCACCTATCGGTGGGGTAGTAGCTTATTCTGGCGGTCAGCAAAAATATGTGCAAATGATGCAGCGCACCGTTGTGCAAAACGCGATTCATGGTTACAGCTCGCTGAGTAGCTACATTTTTCGTGACAGAAGTAAACCTTCCCCGCACAACGTCCAGGTTTTAGCTAAAAAATTGATTGCAGAGAAATTTGCTACCGTTGCACCGCCAAAGAACCAGTTTGCTTTCGGTTTTGACCTCGAAGACGCTACTGCTTTTCAAAACGGCACGGTTGCTAACACCGTGAACTTGAAATATTCGAACGCAAGTCAACCTAGCTATCAGTATGACTCCAGTACTCAAAAATATCTTAGGTTTCAGCTAGGAAAAGCTGATTTTGATGCTGAGGGTGTGCGACTTTCTGCCACAAACATCATCGTTCTGAGGGTGAGAATCTCCATAGACGGTCACGTGCCAAAAACTGAATTGATTGGTTCAGGTTCTGGTTATGTTTTCTCCGGAGGTAAGGCTATTGCTATTAATTGGTCTAAATCATCGATGAACGATCAAATTGTTCTTAAAGATGCTGACGGCCTGATTGTTAGACTCGCGCCAGGGACGACTTGGATTCATCCTGTACCAACAACTGGAACAGTAAGTTTTAGCTAAATCCCATAACTGTGAAGGCTAAACTTACGATTCTTCAGTTGTAAATTTTTCTTTAAAAAAGCAATTTAGCTGTAAGCGTTCAGGCTTGCACTCTCAGCCGGAGAGTGCCAAACTAGTTATTAGCACTCGGGTACCTAGAGTGCCAAAATTTACGAGTTCAAAAGGAACTAGAAACTTATGCCAAAGATTATTTCTTTTGATGAGGAAGCCCGCCGCGGTCTCGAACGCGGTCTCAACCTACTAGCAGATGCAGTCAAGGTTACCCTTGGCCCACGCGGACGCAACGTTGTGCTTGAGAAGAAGTGGGGCGCACCTGTCATCACTAACGATGGTGTCACCATCGCAAAGGAAATTGAGCTAGAGGATCCATTCGAAAAGATTGGTGCCGAGCTCGTTAAGGAAGTCGCCAAGAAGACTGATGATGTCGCTGGTGACGGAACCACCACATCTGTTGTGCTTGCTCAGGCACTCGTGCGCGAGGGTCTACGCAACGTAGCAGCTGGTGCTGACCCAATTACTATCAAGCGCGGTATCGATAAGGCTGTTGCTGCAATCACTGACAAGCTACTTGTTTCTGCTAAAGAGGTAGAAACTAAGCAGGAAATCGCGGCCACCGCATCCATTTCTGCAGCTGACCCAGAGATTGGTGAACTTATTGCTGAGGCAATCGACAAGGTTGGTAAGGAAGGTGTTGTTACCGTTGAGGAGTCAAACACTTTTGGAACTCAGCTTGAACTTACCGAAGGTATGCGCTTCGACAAGGGTTACCTTTCTGCATACTTCGTAACTGACCCAGAACGTCAGGAAGTTGTTTTCGAGGAGCCATCAATTCTGATTGTGAACTCCAAGATTTCAAACATTAAGGATGTTCTTCCAATTGTTGAGAAGGTTATTCAGTCTGGTAAGCAGCTAGTGATTATTGCTGAGGACGTTGAGGGTGAAGCACTCGCTACCCTAGTTCTTAACAAGATTCGCGGTATCTTCAAGTCTGTTGCTGTAAAGGCTCCAGGTTTTGGTGACCGTCGTAAGGCTCAGCTCCAGGACATCGCTATTTTGACCGGTGGTCAGGTAGTTAGTGAAGAGCTTGGTCTAAAGCTTGACACTGTTGGTCTTGAAGTTCTCGGTTCTGCTCGCAAGGTAATCATCACCAAGGACGAGACCACTATCGTTGACGGTGGCGGAGACGAGGAGCAGATTGCTGGTCGTGTGCGTCAGATTCGTTCAGAGATCGAAAGCACTGATTCAGACTACGACCGCGAGAAGCTTCAGGAGCGTCTTGCAAAGCTTGCCGGTGGTGTAGCCGTTATCAAGGCAGGTGCGGCAACTGAGGTAGAACTGAAGGAGCGCAAGCACCGCATTGAGGACGCTATCCGTAACGCGAAGGCCGCTGTGGAAGAGGGAATCATCGCCGGTGGTGGTGTAGCACTAATTCAGGCTGCTAAGGATGTCTTCGAGGAACTAAACCTTGAGGGTGACGAGGCAACCGGCGCGAACATCGTTCGTGTGGCTATTGAGGCTCCACTGAAGCAGATCGCTTTGAACGCTGGTCTTGAGCCTGGTGTTGTAGTTGAGAAGGTGCGCAACCTTGAGGTTGGACACGGTCTAAACGCAGCATCCGGAGAGTATGTTGAAATGCTTTCCGCAGGCATCAGCGACCCAGTCAAGGTGACCCGCTCTGCTCTGCAGAACGCAGCATCTATCGCTGGTCTATTCTTGACCACCGAAGCTGTTGTTGCAGACAAGCCTGAAAAGGCAGCAGCACCTGCTGGTGACCCAACCGGTGGAATGGACTTCTAAGCTAGTCCGTTAAGACTAAAGAAGTGGCTCTCACGAAAGTGGGGGCCACTTTTGTTTTATCCCCAAGCCCCAAAGAGTCTGGCGTTTGCAGCTTCAACCTCTGCATACTGCGTCGAGGCCATCTCTAACACTCTGTTTAGCTCCGCAAGGCTCGACTCAACAGTTGCCTGCGCCGATCGCCAACTTCCTAGCGCACCCTGGAATGCAGTGGCGGCAGCCCCGCTCCAGCTCGCTTCCAAAGAAGTGAGGTTGGCAGTAAGTTTTGCGACTTCGGTTTCGATGGCAGCTATTTGAGCTTTTGTTACTGTAGCGGCTGTGGCTATTGCGGCCGCATCTACACGAATAAGGTTCATGCCCCAATTCAAAAGCAGTTGCGCTAGTCTCGGAGACTCCCAACATCCATTCTGGGGATAACTACTTTGTTACTTAGCCTGTTTAGTATTACGGGGTTCTTTAATCATTGGCAGGCTAACCTCAAAGGTTGCACCGCCTCCAAGAGTATCAATAACCGAGACTTTACCTTTGTGACTTGAAACAATAGCGGCCACGATGGCAAGCCCAAGACCACTGCCGCCTGTTTCGCGGGTTCGAGAGTTATCTGCACGCCAGAATCTCTGGAAGATGCGCTCCCTGATTTCGGCGGGCACACCATCCCCATGGTCTATGACGCTGATAATCACTCGCTTCTCTGGGAAATTGACTACCACCCCAATCTCTATTGGGGAATCTGGATCTGTAAAGCGCACAGCATTGTTGATCAGGTTTGTTAGCACCTGGCGAATCTTGTTTTCATCACCCTTGATCCAAGCACCATCAATTAGTGGCTCTGAAACTCTAACCAGTGAGTTGTCGCCTTTTGACTCGGTCACTTCAGTATCTTCGGAGTCTTTCTTCTTGCGGTTGGTTCCACGAAGTTTAGTAAGAGCTCCGGTTGCGAGTGAAATCGGCCCGGTGGAGTGCGCGTTGTTTGACGGCTTGCCTGATTTAGTACCCTTGTTTTCACTACCATCAATATTTGATATTTCAGATTTATAATCAATAGCTTCGAGCGGAAGTAGATTCACAACTCTGTCTGGGGAATGAGCGCTGGCGTCTAGTGCAGCGTCTGCTACTAGGGGCAAAATATTTAGCGGTACTTGCTCTACGGTGATGTTTTCGTCATCCAGCCGTGCAAGCGAGAGGAGGTCCTCAACAAGGGAGGACATCCGGATAGCCTCTTTTTCGATGCGCTCCATCGCCCTAGCGACCTCTTCTTCAGACTTGATTGCGCCCATCCGATAAAGTTCTGCAAACCCGCGTACCGTAACTAGCGGTGTGCGAAGCTCGTGTGAGGCGTCGCCCACAAAACGTCGCATCTGTTCGATAGTGCGACCGCGCTCATCAATTGCTTGGTCAACCCTGCCGAGCATATTGTTAATCGCCTTATTTAGGCGACCAACTTCCGTATTTGGGCCGGCAGTTGTGACAAGACGTTTAGAAAAGTCTCCACCTGAAATTTCCAGCGCTGTTTTTTCAACGCTACGCAGAGGAACGAATGCACTGGCAACTAGGAAGCGAGTGAGGATTGCTCCAAAGAGCACGACAATTATTGAGAATCCAAAGAATATGCCGTTATATCTCGACATCGCTTGTTCGGTTGGTCTTAGCGAAATAGCAATAACTTTGGATCCCGGGAGGTGAGTGTTTTCAAAATAGCCAGCAATAATAATTGCTCGCCAAGTGATTGTCTGGTCACTACTGCTGAAATTGATGAGTGAGCCGGACATCACCTTCGCATCCTCGAATGTCATTCCTTGGATATCCGGACGCTCATTGGGCATACCGGCCCAGTTATCACCAATCTTGTTCCCGAAAGCATCAAAGTCCGCAACATAGTAAATGATTAGCGCCTGCGACTCCGGCTGCGTAATTGCGGGGAAAACTGTTTCTTGGTTCTTTGCGGCAGTGCGCAACTGGTTATCTACCTGACCTACCAGATAGCTATTCAGTAAGGCGCTAGTGCCGATACCTGAAACGAATAGACCCAAAGTCAGTAGCACAACAGTGACGGCAGTGATTTTCCCGCGCAGTGAAATGTTCTGCCAGAACCTCACCGGAGCAGGAGGTGTTGCCACTCTATGCTGTGCCATTGAAACTATCGTCTAGCGGTTGATTACGCTTTAGGGGACTTCAGCATGTATCCAAAACCGCGTTTGGTTTGGATTAGTGGTTCGCTCGTGAATGGGTCGAGCTTCCGCCTCAGGTAGGAGACGTAACTTTCTACGATTCCAGCATCTCCGTTGAAGTCGTATTCCCAAACATGGTCGAGAATCTGTGCCTTTGAAACTACACGGTTAGGGTTCAGCATCAGATAACGAAGTAGCTTAAATTCGGTTGGGCTAAGTTCAATCACCTCGTCACCGATAAAGACTTCGTGAGAGTCCTGATCCATGGAAATCTCTCCAACTTTCAGGGTCGACTCTTCCTCTTCCATCATGGTGCGACGAAGAATTGCGCGGATGCGCGCCACAATTTCATCAAGACTAAAAGGCTTAGTTACGTAGTCGTCTCCACCAACGGTGAGACCGGTAATCTTGTCCTCGGTAGAGTCTTTTGCGGTCAAGAAGAGGATGGGGGACGTATAACCGGCTCCACGAAGTCGCTTGGTTACACTAAAGCCGTTCATGTCCGGTAGCATCACATCGAGCACGATCAAATCTGGCTCGTCTTCAAGAACTGCGGATATGGTGGCTGCGCCGTTACCAACAGCGCGAACCTGGAAGCCTGCGAAACGCAAACTTGCGGTAAGTAAATCTCTAATGTTTGGCTCGTCGTCAACAACGAGTATCTTTGGTCCTGCCATGTTTTAATTGTCTTGAAGTTTCCTGAGAGTTATCTGAATATTTATATTTGTAGAGGAGTATTCTTCTGAATATGGAGCCATTCGACCTGATAACCGAACGGCTGATTCTAAACCAGCCGCATGTTGAAGATATCGACGATATCGCTTACTACTGCGCCGATACCGAGTTTGAAAAATACATGGCAACACCCTGGCCCTATGAAAGAGAGCATGCCGCAGAGTTTGTTACAGGCTATGTTCCCGATGGTTGGCAAAGCAACAAAGAATGGACTTGGGCAATCCGTGAGCGAAGCATGCAGGTAGATAACCATAATCGGGCACCACTTTTAGGAGTTGTCGGTGTCAGATTGCAAACTGGAATGGTTGGGTTTTGGCTGGGAGCTAAGCATCGAGGCAATAGTTACACAGCCGAGGCACTAAGAACAGTGGTTGAGGCGGTATTTGAAAGAACCGAGCTAGAAACTGTGAAATGGGAATGTTTTGTAGGCAATATTGCTTCCGCTCGCGTAGCAGAGAAAGCTGGTTTCAGATACACGGGTGAGGCGCTAGGAACTATTCCAGCTAGGGATGGCTCACTCAAGCCTTCATGGACTGGGGCAATTGATCGTAATGAACCCCGCGTGGAAAAACCTGGTTGGCTCGTTACACGTTAGCTAACTCATCCAAATCAAGAATCTCGTAAGGGTATCCCTGCTCGGCTAGGAAACGTTGACGATTCGCAGCAAATTCTTGATCACTGGTTTCTCTGGTGACCACAGAATAAAAGTGAGCGCTACGGCCATCCGCTTTGGGGCGCAGCAGCCTGCCAAGGCGTTGCGCTTCTTCCTGGCGCGAACCGAAGGTGCCGGATATTTGGATGGCGACTGTGGCATCCGGAAGATCGACAGAGAAGTTTGCAACCTTACTAACGACCAGCACCGGGATGCTCCCTGCGCGGAAATCGTCAAACAGCACCTTTCGTTCCTCCACCGGAGTCTTACCGGTTAGTACCGGGGCATTGATTTCCTCAGCAATCTGATCCAACTGATCAAGATACTGACCAATCACTAGCGTAGGTTCACCCTCGTGAAGCTTCAGGATGCTCCTAACGGCTTCAATCTTTGCAGGTGTGGTACCTGCGAGGCGATGGCGCTCGCGGTCCTCAGCGGCGGCGTATTCGAGCCGTTCATCGTCGGTGAGGCTTACGCGCACCTCTTTGCAAAGCGCAGGGGCGATAAAGCCTTCTGCCTCTAAATCTTTCCAGGGGGCATCAAAACGTTTAGGGCCGATAAGAGAAAACACGTCGGTTTCTCGACCATCCTCACGAATGAGCGTTGCAGTGAGTCCAAGGCGACGTTTTGCTTGCAAGTCTGCGGTCAGTTTGAAAACAGGGGCAGGAAGTAGGTGCACCTCGTCGTAAATAACTAGCCCGAAGTTCTTAGAGTTGAGGATTTCGAGATGCTTGTATTCGCCCTTAGTTTTAGCAGTGAGTATCTGGTAGGTGGCAATAGTGACCGGCTTCAAATCTTTGACTGTGCCAGAATACTCGCCAACCTCATCCTCGGTGAGGTTCGTGCGCATCAGTAGTTCGCGGCGCCAGCCTGCCGCGGCAACCGAGTTCGTTACCAGAATTAGTGTGTGAGTGTCAGCTTTTGCCATCACTCCCGCGCCAACAAGTGTCTTACCTGCACCGCAGGGGAGCACCACCACGCCGCTCCCGCCATCCCAGAAACGATCAATAGCATCGACCTGGTAGTGACGAAGTGACCAATCCTTAGTTTTCTCTAGCTCAACATCAAGCGGATCACCCGGAGCATACCCAGCCAGGTCATCTGCAGGCCAACCGAGTTTAGTTAATTCCTGCTTGAGTGAACCTCTAGCCCAAGGAAGCACCTTGACTTTGTGCTTATCACCTGAGTCCTCAATTAGCTCCGCAATTTTCTTGTTCTTACGAATTTGTAGCATCACTGCTTCGTCTGTGGAAGTTAGCTCAATCGCATCACCAGCTGGCACAATCTGGAGTTTTCCATAGCGCTCAACTGTTTCAGTTATGTAGTCACTCACAATTGGAGGAATCGGGAACTTGGAGTATTTTTCGAGGATTTCCAGCATCCACTCGGATGAATGTCCGGCTGCACGCGCATTCCACAATCCCAGCCGGGTCAAGCGATATGTGTGCATGTGCTCTGGCGCGCGCTCGAGTTCAGCAAACACTGAAAGTTCGTGCCTAGCCTCACCTGCTAAAGCATTCCCGGTCTCTAAAAGTACAGTTTTGTCGCTTTGGACGATGATTGGACCGCTGGAATTAGGCATCCTTACAGTCTAATTGAGCAGGCTGAGAAGCGCACTAGGTGGGCTAGGCTCAGCGCACACAAACTGCACACTAAAGGGTGCCTGGCCGGGGATTTCTACTGTCGGTAGCGATACCGCCGAAAGCCCTGCAATATTCACCCACGAAGTAAAGGGCATGACCTCACACTGTCTCTCAAAATCAGTTGCCGGACCGGCTTCCTGGAACCAAGCGACATTGGGCATTGGCCTACTAAGGACCGGTTGTACTAGGTAATCGATTCCAGACGAGTGCAGTTGCTGGCGGATATTTTCCCTATAAGCATGCGCCTTTGAATGCGCTGATCGAATCTCTTCGTCGCTAAGTTTCTTACCCTCAACAATCAAATACTTGGCTAGTTCTTCAAGCACAGTATCTGCAGAGACAGTAATTTCCGCGGCGGATGCCTTCCACAGCTTCATAAAGAAATCCGAGTAGTCGTTGCCAAAGTCGAGGCTGATTTCGTGGATGTTGAAACCGCGCTCCTGAAGATCAGCGAGCGTTTCCGAGAATGCGCTGAGATATTCAGCAGAGATTTCAGTTACTCCCCAAGGGTTCTGGAGCGTGTAGCCGAGTGTGATGGATTGTGGTTCGGACGCGGCAGGAGAAGTCTTTTCGCTGTGCGAGGTATGTAAGTCGGCAGATCCGCTTGCGGAAAGCAATGCTTCAGTTCCGCGAATAGCATCAGCAATTGTGCGACTAATGACGCCATAACTCAAAAAGTCTCTGAAAATGCCTCCAGATTGGGGCATCCCTTCAGCAGAAATCTTTACGCCAACAAGTCCGAGACTTGCAGCCGGAAGTCTGATTGAGCCACCACCGTCGGAGCCGAAACCGATTTCGACCTCGCCGCGGTAGACGGCATCCGCAACCCCACCACTGGAGCCGCCTACACCGTATTCACTACCCCAGGGGCTCTCTAACCCATGCTGGTAACCTGCTAGACCGAACTGGCTCGAGACGGCCTTTCGAATTACTTCAGCACCGGTGGCTCGCACGGCCTGCATAATCTCGCTCTGATCCGACCAGAGATCCTTCACCACTACTTTTTCACCGGCGAGAGGGAGAGATTGATCAGACTTTGGGGTCATGTTAAGAAATCTATACTTTCAATCGCCTTAATCGGGAGTGTCTTTTCCACTTGCGAGTCAATGTCAATTACTCGTACTCTCGGGCCACTAACCGATCTAGGCATCGCCTTAATCTGCATAACCTCATTTTCGGTTACGCGAACCTTCAGGAGTAATTTCTGCCCGATTCTGGCGGCAGTTGCCAAAGTTATTTCTGCTCCAGACTCGTGGCTAATCTTCTCCGCGCTGTTCACCAGAGCTTCCGCAACTTCGATATAGGGGTCAGTGATTTCAGGATCAATGTAGAAATATTCGTCAGGATGCGCCACCTTGCCCACAAAAAACACCCCAGAATCAATAAGAGCAGTTTGCACTATCTCCGGCTCAAAAATTGTGCGCAGAACAGTTTTATCAATTCGCTCCAATGCGAGCAGGCTAAGACCACGATTCGCAAGCAACTCTTTTGCGACCTGCTCACTCTTTACATCAAGTTCGCTGCCGGTAGGGGTGCGACGAATATGAATACGTCCTGCAAGTTGCATCGCGTCGTTTAGGGCGACTTTGAAAGTTGCCGGTAATTGATCGCTACTTATTTCACGCAAGATTTCAGTAATCTCGTCTGGGTGCATACCTGCACTAATACCTTTAGCGATTGACTGCGGAGTAATCCTCCAAGTGCTTGCAATATCTTCGCTCTCTAAAGTCGCAAAGCCCCAAAGTGCATTCTCTGTATCTTTATCAATGATTCCAGGTATATAGAGCGAGAGGTGCGCACTCAAGTATCCTTTTCGAATCTGTTCAGGAATGCTTCTTTCAATCAGTTCTCTGATTAGCTCTGTTTGGTCTTTTATATTCCAAATCGTATCTGCGTCTTCTTCCCTTAGACCCAATGCACCAAGTAAAGCAATCCAAGAAACGAAACGCTTGTGGGCATCAGAGTATGGGTATGCTGCTTGCAGGTATTCACCAAACTCTTTGAACGCTATGTTCGTTTCTCCGGCCAATTCAGGAAGTGCCAGAGAATACCAGGCTTTTAGTAGCTCTTTCCACTGCTCTCTGGCGGATCTGCTAGTGAATTCCGGGTATTTACGGGTCACGCCAAGGTGTTCAGAACTTGCCATTAAACCAGCGTGTGAAAGTAACTGGATTTGTTGCTTTACAACGTTTGAAGGAACAAGTAATGAATCGGCGAGGCTTTTCATCCTAGACTCGCCAACCATACCTTTAGCGGTTAGTTGGATTGGCTTTTCTGAAAGTTTTCGAAGTACTCGTTTCACGGTGACAATTGCAACAGGCATTCCGCCGCCGGCGATTGCTTCGTGTTGGTTAGCTGGGGGAGTTACAGATTTAGGGAATTGGGCAGACTTTTTGGCATTGGCTAGGTGTGCGCCAATACCTGGGAGCTCAGCTGCAACTTTTCGTGCCTCTAAAAAGATTTGCCCGTCGAATGAAAACTCGGCATGAAATTCTTGAGGTAGTCCAGAAATATCACCGTTTATTATTGTGACGATTTCGTCAATTCTAAGAGTGCGGATGCGAGCATCCAGACTCGAAGAACTGAGTAGCGAATCTGCAAGCTTTATATAGTCGCCACTGGATGCCAAAGGGACTCTGCGAACCTCAAGAAGGTTTCGCAAAGTTTGTACATCAAGTTTTGAAAGCCCTGATGCTAGGGCTAAAACGCTACTCAAAGTAAATTAACGCTCGATCTGATCTGTGGCTGCTCGTTTGCGCTTTGCAGCTGCGACGAACATCATGGAAATAATTAAAAGAAAAGCGACTGGTAGCGAAAGGTAAGGGAAAATTACAATCACTGGCCAAATTCCCTCACCATAATCCACGTTATTTAGCCCATTCATGTGCGAAACTATGATTGCAACGAATGAAGCCAGCGAGCAAACTACGAGAATTATCGCTAGAGAGGCTAAGCTTTTCTCAAGGCTGTTGTTTGGTTCATTTGACTCAATTGGCACGCTCTTAAGAATACGCCCATATTTCTAACTAAGGAAAAGATGTAATGCCAACAGGCAAAGTTAAGTTCTTCGATGAAGAAAAAGGATTCGGTTTTATTGCCTCCGATGATGGTGGCGAGGTATTTCTGCATTCCTCTGCACTTCCAGAAGGCGTGACTGTAAAGCCCGGCACTAAGGTCGAATTTGGTGTTGCAGAGGGTAAACGCGGTGCACAAGCATTGTCTGTAACTGTATTGAGCGCTCCACCGACTATCGCTGAAAGACAACGCAAACCTGCCGACGAAATGGCAATAATTGTTGAAGATTTAATCCGGTTGTTGGATGATTTTGGTTCAAATCTTAAACGTGGAACTTACCCTGATCGTGCAAGTAGTAAGCGAATTGCCCAGATGCTGAGAAAAGTTGCCGAAGAAATTGACGTCAGATAAATAGTTAGCGAATTGCACCGCAAACAATAAGAATTGAAAGTAATGGCTGTAAAGAAATCCAAAGCTACTGATCCAAAAGAGTGGGTAGAAATTGCGCGAACCGGCTTAGACGGTATTGCTACTCCCGAGCAGGTTGGCGAATTTCTGGGGACCGTCGATGCTAACGGCGTGATCCTTTACAGGTTCGCCAGTAACCTTTCTGGTTATCCTGGCTGGGAATGGACGGTAGCTGTCTACGCGGTTGAGGGACAAGCTCCGACAGTTTTAGAGGCGG
>JAHBSP010000013.1 GCA_019639055.1 Microbacteriaceae bacterium
CATTTGAACTCCGCTAAAACTGGCGGAGTATTGAAATCACTGGCGCTATGTAGCCTGATCCAGTAGCTCTAGTCTAGCACCTTGAATATCAACAGTTAGCATTAATGCTTTCCAGCTTCGATCTCCAAAGTCCTTCACAAAGTCTTGTACCGCAACTCTCTCGCTCGGATCTGAGCAAAGCACGAGCACACTCGGGCCTGCACCAGAGACCACCGCAGCAAATCCCTGCTCCCGAAGTTGCTTAATAAGTTCCGAAGTTTCCGGCATTGCAGAAGCGCGGTAATTCTGGTGAAGCTTGTCCTCTGTTCCCTCAAGTAGCAGTTCCGGACTCTGTACAAGAGCGGCCATCAAAAGCACTGAACGAGAAACGTTGAAGATTGCGTCCTGATGAGGAACTGACTCCGGCTGTAAGCTCCTCGCCAACTTTGTAGACATGGTCTGCTCAGGAACCAGCACAATCGGTGTGATTAGCCGATGAGGCAGGAGCTTCTTGAACTTAGGTCCGTTATCGGTGACCCAAGCAATTGTTAGCCCACCAAAAAGCGCAGGGGCAATATTGTCTGGGTGACCTTCAAGCTCGGTTGCATACCCAAGTAGCTGCTCATCACTGATTTCAGTAATGCCACTTAGGATTCCCCTGGCTGCTACAACTCCGGAAACGATAGCGGCACCGGATGATCCAAGACCGCGTCCGTGAGGGATGCGGTTGTTAGCAACCAAGCGCAAGCCCGGCGCTTTCACACCAACCTTGTCAAATACATAAAGAATGGATTTGATTACCAGGTTGTTTTCGTCAGTTTCAACCTCACCCGCTCCTGAGCCGGTAATCTCTGCAGAATATTTGCCGTCATCGGTTGGGAAAACTTGAATTTCATCGTAAAGCGACAGTGCCAAACCGAGAGTGTCAAAACCTGGGCCGAGGTTGGCGGTAGTTGCCGGCACTTGCACAAAAACCGCTCTAAATTTTTCGGTCATGCTTATTTCTCCAACTGCAATTCGGCGGCAACTGCTTCAACAGTTGAATCCACAACCACCGGCTTTTCTTTAGAACCGTCTTCCTTGACTAGACCCCAATCAGGGTCTTTCAGGCCGTGACCCGTTACGGTGATAACCACCACTGAACCTTTAGGAATCTCACCCTTAGCGCTCTGTTCCAATAGCCCAGCGACACCGATAGCACTAGCTGGCTCCACGAAAATTCCAGTATTACTTGCTAGTAAGCGTTGAGCAGCCAGAATGTCTGCATCGCTGATAGCTCCAAAATAACCGTTGGTTTTTTCATGAGCGGTGATTGCTAGGTTCCATGATGCCGGGTTACCGATACGAATAGCGGTAGCCACGGTGTCTGGATTCTTCACAACCTCGCCCACAATTAGTGGTGCACTTCCTGCCGCCTGGAATCCGAACATCCGCGGAAGCTTGGTGGTTACACCTCGCTCAAGTTCTTCCGAATAGCCACGAGTGTATGCTGTGTAGTTTCCGGCATTTCCCACTGGTAGTAGGTGAAAATCTGGGGCGTCTCCAAGCACTTCTACCACTTCAAAGCTGGCGGTTTTTTGCCCTTCAATACGGTCATTGTTTACCGAGTTCACCAAATGTACCGGGTAATTCTCGGCTAAGTCTCTTGCAATATCGAGACAGTCATCGAAGTTGCCACGAATTTGGATCAGCTTGCCACCGTGGACAACCGCTTGCGAAAGTTTACCCATAGCAATCTTGCCCTCTGGTACAAGCACGGCAGCAATAATCCCTGCTTTGGCAGCGTATGCGGATGCGCTTGCACTGGTGTTTCCGGTGGATGCGCAAATCACCGCTTTAGCGCCGTGCTCAATTCCTTTAGAAATCGCCATGGTCATTCCGCGGTCTTTGAATGAACCGGTTGGGTTCATCCCCTCGACCTTTATATAGACCTCTGAGCCGGTCTTTTTACTGAGTGCTTCAGACTTGATTAACGGGGTTCCGCCTTCACCGAGTGTAATTATCGGGGTTGCGCTGGAAACGTCTAGTCGGTCTGCATATTCGATGATTACACCGCGCCACTGCGCCATTTATGCCTCAACTCTCGTCACTGATGTGACTTCAAAAACTGAATCGGAATTAGTAAGTTCTGTAACTGCCGCACGCATGCTTGCCTCTTGGGCTCTGTGCGTGCCGATGATGATAGTCGCCCTGCTCGGGTTAGCTGAGGCTGACTGGTTCAAAGTTGCAACTGAAATCCCCTTATCGGAGAGAATTCTTGCAATTGAGGCTAACACGCCAGGGGCATCTGTTACCTCAATTCTGACTAAATATTTCGTCTCAATTTCGGCAATATTCAGGATGTCTAAGCGCTGATCCCAAGTAGAAACCAGGCCGGGTCCGCCCAAAACTCTGCGTCTTGCGGCGGTAACTAAATCACCGAGCACGGCAGCGGCAGTAGGAACTCCACCAGCACCTGCGCCATAAAACATCAGGTCGCCAGAAAATTCTGCATGCACGAATACCGCGTTATTACCACCGTGAACCGCAGCCAGCGGGTGGTCTGCTGGAATCAATGCCGGATGCACCCTGGCGCTTACTCGCTCCTGGCCATCCTCCTCGATACGGTCGGCTATTGCCAAAAGCTTCACTACATATCCGTTGCTTTTTGCGTCAGCGATAAGTTCTGAAGTGACGCCGGTAATACCCTCGCGGTAAACATCCTCAGGAGTAACGAGCGTATGGAATGCAAGGCTTGCCAAAAGGGCTGCCTTCTGTGCTGCGTCGTAGCCTTCAATATCTAGGGTTGGGTCTGCCTCCAAGAAGCCCAGCTCCCTAGCCTCCGCCATCGCGGATTCTAGCGAGGTGCCGAAGCGATCCATCTGGTCAAGAATAAAGTTAGTGGAGCCGTTGACAATTCCGAGCACGCGTTGGAGTCGATCCCCCGCGAAACTCTCTTGCAGCGGCCGCACAATCGGGATAGCGGCAGCCACAGCGGCTTCAAAATAAAGCTGTGCGCCCACACGCTCTGCAACATCGAAGAGTTCGTTGCCTGCTTCAGAAAGTAGCGCTTTGTTAGCTGTTACGACATCCGCACCGGTGCGTAGCGCGGTAAGCAGATATTCTTTCGCAGTTTCAATACCGCCCATAAGCTCTACCACAATGTCTGAGGAGTGAATTAGCGCATCTGCCTCAGTGGTCAATAATTCTGCAGGGATGTCTGAATCGCGCTTGGCATTCACGTCACGCACCAGCACACCAGCTAGTTCCAGCGGCGACCCCACACGCTCGGCAAGCTCTTCAGCATGTTCGTGCATGAGTCTTGCTACTTGAGAACCGACAGAACCAGCACCTAAAAGTGCGACACGAATTGGCCTAGCCTCAGCCATTGATGCCTCCGTCTCTTCTCAGCAAATCTTCCTCGGTTTCTCTCGTCAACAGCACGGTTTCTTCTTTAGCGCCTACAGCCACGGTAGCAGGGCGCTCTAGGTAGTTGTAATTACTTGAAAGCGAAACACAGTATGCACCGGTGGATGCGATGGTCAGGATATCTCCCTCTGCAATATCTGCGGGCAGGTAGCAATCGTGCACAACAATGTCTCCAGATTCGCAGTGCTTACCAACCACGCGGCTAAGCACATAGCCTGCATCGCCGGTGCGAGCGTTCGCAATAACCGAATAGTTTGCCCCGTAGAGAGCCGGGCGGAGGTTATCGCTCATGCCACCGTCAATTGCGACGTAGCGGCGGATAGCAGTGCCGTTATCTAACTGCACTTCGACATCTTTAATAGTTCCCACAGTGTAGAGGGCGACTCCTGCCTGAGCGGTGATTGCCCTCCCAGGCTCAAAAGCGAGCGCAGGAGGTTTGATACCCAGTTCTTCACAGCGTTTTGCAACAGCGTTCATAATCCCCGCCGCCATTTCTTCGAGCGGAATAGGAGTGTCCGATTCGACATACTTCACGCCAAAACCACCACCGAGGTTGAGCTCAGGAACGTCGTATTTTTTGAGTAGCCTGGCATGGATATCCAGAAGTCGGTTCGCAGACTCTTGGAAACCTTCTGGTGCGTAAATTTGTGAGCCGATGTGCGCGTGCATCCCGAGAAAGTCCAAACTCTCGTAGCCGGCAATCTTGTCAACGAGTGTCTCGGCATCGCTCATCGCTACACCGAACTTTTGATCCTCACGCGCTGTCGCCAAATATTCGTGGGTGTGAGCATGCACGCCTGTGTTTATACGAAGGCGCACTTGCTGGTGCCTACCCAACTCTGCCGCAATTCGCGCCACAAGATGCAGTTCCGGTTCGGAGTCGATTACGATAACGCCGATACCCGCACTGATTGCTTTCCTAATTTCGTACTCTGATTTGTTGTTGCCGTGTAGTCCAATGCTGCTCGGATCAACTCCAGCTGCGAGCGCTACAGCCAGTTCTCCTGCAGAGCAGACGTCCACTGATAGGCCAAGCTCAACCATCCAGCGCACAAACTGGGCGGAAAGGAATGCTTTACCCGCGTAATAAATATGCGCGGTGGTACCGATTTTTGCCGCAGCTTCCTCGAAAATGCGTTTCACATCCGTAGCCTGCTGGAGCAGGAAATCCTGATCGTATAGGTAAAGCGGTGTGGAGTATTTGATGGCAAGTTCGGTTACTGGCGTGCCTGCGAGAGTGATTCTGGCATAGGTGCCGCGCTTCAGGTTCCGTGGCCAAATTTCTGGGTCGAGTGAAGGATCGTTGGTGGTACCTACCGGCACACTCAACCATTCTGGGGCTAGAGGGTTACGCAAGCTACATCTTCTCCGGTGCGCTCACGCCTAGTAAATTCAGGCCGTTCTTGAGTACCTGTCCGGCAGCGCTGTTGAGGACGAGGCGAGAATGATGCACCGACTCGATCGGTTCGGCACTGCTTGGAACAACGCGGGTGGCGTCATACCAGCGGTGGTATGCACCTGCCAACTGCTCAAGGTACCGAGCAATTCGATGAGGCTCGCGCCATTTCGCGGCAATTTCCACAATCAGCGGATACTGCTGTAATTCACCGAGGAGCGCGTTCTCTGTTTCGTGGTTCAGTGTTTCTGGCGAGAAAAGACTGCCATCAATACCTGATTCTTGGGCCTTTCTAGCAACGGCATTGGTGCGGGCATGCGCATACTGCACATAAAAGACCGGGTTCTCATTGGAATTGCTGGTGAGGGTGTCAGCGTCTAGATCAATTGGTGAATCTGCCGGGTAGCGCGCTAGCCAATATCGGAGTGAATCAACTCCGATATCGTCGATAGCGTCCTTCATTTCGACGATGTTTCCGGCACGCTTGGAGAGACGAGAGCCGCGGAGGGTGACCAGCTGTCCGACTATGCAGGAAAGATCAGTGTTTGGGTCATCCCCGGCAGCACCGGCTATCGCTTTTAGTCTGTGCACGTAGCCGTGATGGTCAGCGCCGAGTAGGTAAATTTTCTCGCTGTATCCGCGCGCTTTTTTGTCTAGGTAGTAGGCGGCATCGGCTGCGAAGTAAGTGTAAATTCCGTTGCCCCTGGTGATTACCCGATCTTTATCGTCACCGAAGTCTGTGGTGCGCACCCAGGTGGCGCCGTCTTCTTCAAAAACGTGTCCCTGCTCTCGCAGTGTTTCGACCGCTTCAGAAATTTTGGAGTTACCGGAAGCATCTTTCGCATGCAGCGTTCGCTCTGAGAACCAGACATCGAACCTAGCTCGGAAATCACCCAAAACTTTTTGCAGGTCGCCCAGTTGTAGCGCGTATCCAGATTCACGAGCAGCAATTATCGCTTCTTCGCGAGGAAGAGCTGCGAGGTCTGTCCCGGCGTTTTTGATTCGATTCGCAAGGTCAGTTACATACTCACCCTTGTATCCGCCCTCTGGAGCATCCTCACCCAGGGTGGCAGCGAGAATGGATTCTCCAAAAAGATCCATCTGCTTGCCAGCATCGTTGATGTAAAACTCGGTGGTGACATCTGCGCCACTAGCCTCTAGAACTCTCGCGATTGAGTCGCCGAGTGCTGCCCAACGAGCGTGGCCAATGTGCATAGGGCCGGTTGGGTTCGCGGAAACATACTCCACATTTATGCGCTTTGAGGAATTTATTTGTAATGTTCCATAGTCGCTTCCAGCATCGACAATTTGTTTCGCTACCGCTCCCAAATTGGATGCGTCAAGCCGAATATTAATAAAGCCCGGCCCTGCGACACTCGCTTCTTCAACCCCCGGGATGCCCGAAAAGAGTTCCGCAAGCTTCCCACCAAGATCGCGCGGATTTGTGCCGATGCTTCCGGCAATTTTGAGTGCGATCGTGGTTGCCCAGTCGCCGTGATCCCGAGATTTTGGGCGCTCTAGCGCAATTTCTTCAAGCTGAATTTCAGTGTGACCGTTTTCGGTCAACCACTGCTGAGTTTTTTCGAGAAGAATCTGGGAAAGTTCGCTAGGGGTCACAACATTTAAGACTACCGTCTTACCAGAGTGGGGATAGTACTGTTACAGTTATTTGTGCCTCCGTAGCTCAGAGGATAGAGCATTGGCTTCCGGTGCCAAGGGTCGCAGGTTCGATTCCTGTCGGAGGCGCGATTATATTTTTACTTTCAGCACGCTCCCCCTATAGCTAGTGCGGTAATAAACACTAACTAAGAGTCAAGAAACCTTACATTGCTACAGATATGCCAAAAGCCTCAGCAACAGCTCTGGCTGGAAAGCATCCTTGAGGCGTTTCTATTTAGCTACTAGCTTTTAGGAATTGGTGGCCCCAGCCACAAAAGGGTAACGAAGAGCGCTACTACAAATAGCAACAGCAGCACTACTGCAAGCGCCAAGTGACGTAGCACCCAAGCCTGAACAGTCTCAACAAATCCCACCGGCTTATCCCCACCGGGAGCCAACCGCCAATTTCCCTCCAGTAAGCCGCGCTTATCTACATACATTTCAAAAGGAACCGTTGCAAAAGGCACAATCGCTAGCAGTAATCCGGTAAGTCCTAGTGAGAACTTCCATTTCTGATTCACCCAAACGAATACTGTTGAGGTTGAGTAGCAGAGGAAGATGAATCCGTGAATTCCCCCGGCTACAGGAACAATATTTGTGACATCCATCACCCGCAAAATAATTGCTGTTATAAGTCCTGCCCAGGTGAACATCTCCAAGAGGGCAAAAGTACGAAATAGAATCCGTGGGCTAATTTTCATTTTTTCCTAAAAGATCAAGACGATGAACTCAGCTTATCAAGAAGCCTCACTAAACTTACTGCACTAAATATGGAAACTCTTTATGCAACTCTACGGATAAGTATGCGCCAGCGTTCAGGTCCCTGATCTAGATACTTGGTGTTGTAGGTATCTCCGTGACGCTGTTTTAGTTGCATCAACAGTGGTACAGGGTCGTGTGTGGCAGAAATTACCATTGCCCTACCTTTAGCAATGGAGTCGATAGCACCGAAAATTGCTGCGTGACGCACTGCATGTGGAATTTGCTGCACATCCATTTCTGGGAGATCCTCGTCATGCTCACCACAGGTACACCCTGCGGTAGACGACTGGAACTCGGCCTCTTCCTTTGAATGATGAATTTCCATAACTAACTCCTAACTAGCTTCTAAATCATAATTTATTTTATTACAATTAACTCCGTGGAAAATAAATTTGCAAAATCGAGTAAGAATGAGCGAAAGAGGCGTAGACGCTCATCCAGCGGTAGGTTACATTCATCCACTAGAGAATATTTACTGGTCGAGATCGAGTCTCGTGAATCAATCACCACAGCGGAACTGGTGCAAATTTCAGGACTTCACGAAAACACTATCCGCGGACACTTAGAGGCGCTCTACGCCGACGGCTATATAAATCGTAGCCAACTACCTCCAAACGGTAAGGGTAGACCCTCAATAGTTTGGGCAGCTAACAAGACCGAAACCGAAGACCTTTATAAAGAGCTAACTAACACTCTTCTCGATGCACTTCTGAACGACAAGCCTAAACCTGCAAGAAATGCACATAAAGCAGGGGAAAAATGGGGAGCGAAAATTGCTTTCGAAATCTCCAAAAACTCCACCAGAACGGATCCGCGAGCCCTAGTAATCGAAGCAATGCGACAGCAAGGATTCAATCCAGAAGATATTGGTGAAGAAATCCTGCTTCGAAAATGCCCACTAATTTCCGCCGCTCATAAATCAGATGTAGTCTGCGCAATCCACGAAGGAATGATTTCTGGAATCGCCAATTCGAGTGGGAAAAAAATCCGCGCAAAGCTGACACCGTTTGAGTTTCCTGGCGCCTGCGCACTAAGACTTGTGGCTGCCTCATGAGCGGCAAATTACAGCGCGTTGCAGATAGACCGACCAGAAGAAAACCATCCTGGCGGATTGGTTGGCTTATTCCGGCAGGAGTTGCACTAATCATCGGCCTTGACGCCGGCCTACTTCTACTTGGAGTACCAGCCCCTATAACAATGGCAAGACTGCCGATAGTCCACGGAATGCTACTCACCCTAGGTTTTGTTGCCACACTGATTTCGCTAGAGCGGGCAACCGCACTGGGCCGTTGGTACGGATTTATCGCACCGGCCATCCTCGGCCTAGGAGGAATCCTGCTTATAGTCGATCCGGTCCCACTTCAAATCGCCAAAATCGTGCTCACAATCGGAGCGGCCACATTTACTCTGCTATACATTCCACTCTGGATGCGCCAATACGATGCACCGCTACTGACTCAGCTACTTGCTGCCGGGCTAGCGACAATAGGTGCGCTGATTTGGATCAATCAGACATCCATGCTCAGGGTAATTCCCTGGCTTATTGCCTTCCTTGTGCTCACAATCGCTGCAGAGCGCGTGGAGTTAGCGCGGATCTCGATGGGACCGAATGCGGGAATTCGGGCGCTAACACACGCTTGGGCTTTTACAATTTCGCTACTGGTTTCACTCGTCTACCAGGGAATCGGTCTCATGCTTTTTGGGCTCAGCATGCTTTCACTCGCTATCTGGTTGATAATGCACGATGTCGCCCGAAACACCATAAAACAGAGCGGTGTCACAAGGTATATGGCTGCCTGCATCCTGTTTGGATACGTTTGGCTACTCGTTGCTGCAGCGATACTTCTCTTTGAAGTTCCAGAATCACAGGAAGCGTACGATGCTGTTGTTCACGCGATATTCCTCGGATACACCTTCTCGATGATTATGGCACACGCAAACACTATCCTTCCCGCAGTTCTCAAGATAGATCTCCCCTACCGAGCAGCCTTCTGGGCGCCGATTGTCCTGCTACAAATTGCACTAATTGTGCGTATCTGGATAGGTGACGGTCTCGGACTTCAAGCAGGATGGCAGATTGGTGGGGTTCTGGGAGTGATAGCCATACTGCTCTTTGCAATCACAGCAGTCACTTCAGCAATCATCGGCCCGTCTAAGCGCATCCAGAAAAGAGTAAAGAATGGTTGAGATTAAGTCTCCAGTTATTTCTGAAGAAGCAGTCTCCAATCGCGGATTTTGGTTCATGCGCGACATTCCCACGCTGCTCTGGTTACTTCTTACCGTGGTGACAACTATCACGCATCGCTGGCTACCTGAACCGCGTTGGCTGATGATTCACCTGCTGTTTCTGGGGGCAATCACCCACGCGATACTCGTTTGGAGTCAATACTTCTCTTTCGCACTGCTGAGAAGTAAAGCAGGCAAGAAAGACCGTCGCACCCAAAACATTCGACTTCTGGTAGCAAACGGTGGGGCTGCCCTGGTATTTCTGGGAGTACCGCTACAGATTTGGGCGCTCACGATCATTGGCGCTGCAGCGCTGGTATTGGCAGTGCTCTGGCACGCTCTTAGTATTTACCTGAGGTCCAGGACGAGCCTCCCCGGAAAGTTTGGACGCACCGTCCGCTACTACCTAGCTTCAGCCATCCTTTTAGCAATCGGTGCCACGATTGGCGCTATCATTGCCACCGGGGATGCGGCCCCTCACCTGGTTCTCTCCCATGTGCTTATTAACGTGCTCGGCTGGGTTGGCATCACAGTTGCCGGAACAGTGGTGACTTTATGGCCAACTATTCTGCGCACCAGGGTTGATGACAAGGCCGCACTCTGGGCTGCTAGAGCACTGCCACTTCTGGCCGTGGGTGTGGTTTTGGCGGCTGTTTCAGCCATCCTCGAAATACTTCCCGCTTTGGCAATTTCTCTGGTTATTTACGCTGCCGGATTCGTCCTAATTGCCTTATCTCTTTGGCGACCAGCTACTCAAAAAGCACCAAAGAGTTTCGCTGCCCTCAGCGTCGGCATGGCGCTCATCTGGTGGATAGGATGCATGGTCTGGCTAATAATCTCCACGATAGTTGCCGAGTTGGACGGCAGTGGGTTTGTGGCTGTGCTCAAAGTTCTCGACCAGATAGTCCCCTACTTCGCAGCAGGTTTCGCCGCCCAGGTCTTGGTTGGTGCGCTCAGCTACCTGATCCCAGTAGTGCTTGGCGGTGGCCCAACCCCAGTAAGAGTCGGAACAACAGGCTTTGACCGTTGGGGACATTTTAGAATCACGCTAGCGAACCTCATGCTGGCATTCACGCTCTTCCCACTACCCAGCCTCACACTGGTTGTAGCAACATTTCTTTACCTAATAGCCATGGCGCTATTCCTGTATCTGATGCTCACCTCAATGCGAGCACAGCAGAAAGCAAAAAAGGTCGGTGCATCCCTGCAGGAAAAACGCACCGGACCGATAGAGCCGGAAGGTGCTCGCCCGCAGGGCTTGCGAGCAGGTGGCGCTACCGCGGGTCTACTAATTGGCGCATTAGCAATCGCAATCTCCTTTGCTGTTGATCCAAGCACGCTGCAAGACATAAAACCGCCGGTGGATGACCCGAACGCGCCAGTGTTGACAGTGCAGATTGAAGCCAAAGATATGCATTTCACACCGAATCGCATTGAGGTCCCTGAAGGGACTCGCTTGGTTATTGAACTTACCAATACTGACCAAACTCAGACTCACGACCTTGTGCTCGCAAACGGAGTGTCAAGTTCGCGGCTATCGCCTGGCGCATCCGAAACGCTAAACGCGGGAGTAATTACGGAGAGCCTAGACGGATGGTGCTCAATCGTCGGTCACAGACAGATGGGGATGACACTCACCATTGTTGCAGTTGACAGTTCCGGTAAACCGATAACTCCCGATGATAATGACACAAACGGTAGCGATCACGACCACAACCATTCTGGAACAAGTCCAGATAAGCCAGACCTGATGGGTGAGCCGAGTGATCTTTTCCGCCCATACAATGCTGTGCTGGATCCGCTACCGGCAAGTACCTCGCCAACAGTACACAAACTGACTCTGGTGGCTCAGGATCGAATCACCGAGGTTGCGCCGGGTGTTACTCAAACCCTCTGGACCTATAACGACACAGCTCCCGGTCCTACCCTGCATGGAAAAGTTGGAGACACTTTTGAAATCACTCTCGTCAACAACACCACCATGGGTCATTCGATTGACTTCCACGCCGGAGCGCTCGCACCGGATGAACCCATGCGCACAATCGCCCCAGGCGAGCAACTGCTCTATAAGTTCACCGCCACCAGATCCGGTATCTGGATGTACCACTGCTCCACCATGCCAATGAGTGCCCATATCGCAAACGGTATGTATGGCGCGGTCGTGATTGAACCCGAAGATCTACCAGCAGTCGATCGTAGCTACGTGCTGGTGCAGGGCGAATACTATCTCGGTGATTTTGATGCCGGAATTGTCGACTTTGACAAGGTGGAAGCAGGCACACCTGACCTAGTAGTTTTCAACGGATACGCCAACCAGTATCAGCACCTGCCGCTAACCGCAACTGTTGGTGAGCGCGTTAGAATCTGGGTTCTGGATGCCGGAATCGAGCGGCCATCCAGCTTCCATATCGTAGGTGGCCAGTTCGATACGGTATGGGCTGAGGGCAGATACTTAATCAACCGCGCCACAAATACCGGCTCCCAAGCTATGGCACTGCAACCTGCTCAGGGAGGTTTCGTGGAGCTAGTATTCCCAGAGGCTGGGCACTACCCATTTGTGTCACACCTGATGATTGATGCTGAGAGGGGCGCTTCTGGGATATTTAAAGTCACAGATTGAATACCCCTAATAACCTGATATTTATAGCAAATCTCCAAAACATTTGGCATGATTCTGGATATAGAAGCAGAATTTGAGTATCAAAGTCGATAACACCACTGAAAGGTTTCAAATGAGTGTCGGTGTAACTGCCCCTGATTATGATTTAAACGAACCACTGGACCCGGATGTAGCCGGTGTCTTCAGTTCGCTAAACTCGCACGAAAAAGAATGGCAAATGCGCGCCAGGAAGTTCGTGCAGGATGAAGTACTTCCAGTAATTGCCGGACACTGGGACAAAGCGGAATACCCGCTAGATCTAGTTAAGAAGATGGGTGCAGCCGATCTGCTACGTGACGGTATTGAAGTGCCAGGTTTCGAACCAATGTCGAAACTAGAGGCTGGCCTAGTCACAATGGAACTCTCTCGAGGTGACGGTTCAATCTCCACCGTCACCGGAGTGCAGGGTGGTTTAGCGATGCGCTCAATCTCGATGCTCGGCTCTGACGAACAGAAGGAAAAGTTCCTTGCACCACTCGCTAAAGCGGAAGTCTTTGGCGCATTCGCTCTAACTGAACCGACACACGGTAGTGACTCGGTAAGCCTGGAAACCAGCGCTGTAAAAACAACCGGAGGGTACATCCTGAACGGCGAAAAGAAGTGGATCGGTAACGGTTCTGTTGGCGGAGTAACAGTTGTCTGGGCTCGTGGTGAAGATGGCCAGGTGCACGGTTTTATCGTGCCGCAGGATTCCCCCGGCTACAATGCCACCACGATTGAAGGCAAGGTTTCACTTCGCGCAATTTGGCAGGCACACATCAAACTTGAGGATGTTTTTGTGCCGGAAGAAATGATGCTCCCACTGGGTCAATCGTTCAAAGACACTTCCAAGGTGTTGCAGGCAACCCGTCTAGGTGTTGCTTGGGGTGCGCTAGGTGGGGCGCTGGCTGCTTACGAAACAGCGGTGCACTACTCCAAGCAGCGCATTCAATTCGGTCGCCTACTTGCTGAATCTCAGATTGTGCAGGAACGCCTAGCACGCATGCTTTCCGGTGTTACCCAACTCCAGACCCTAGTGATGGCACTTGCGCGCAAGGAAGAAGCGGGGCAGATGAGCGGATCAGATGCCGCAATGGGTAAATACACTTCAACCCGTATCTGTCGCGATGTGGTTGCTAACGCCCGTGACCTACTCGGCGGCAACGGTATCCTGCTCGAAAATCGGGTTGCAAGGCACTTTGCCGACGCCGAAGCATTACACACCTACGAGGGAACCGAGACCGTGCAGGCGCTACTAATCGGTCGCGAAATCACCGGATTCTCTGCATTTGCCTAAACCACTCAGCGAACTTGTCGAGGTCGGCTGGGCGGATGCGCTCAGTCCGGTTTCGGCAAACATAGCTGAGATAGGCAACCACCTTCGCGAGCGCACAGCTCGTGGTGAACACTACCTACCTAAAGGCGAGAATGTGTTGCGCGCATTCACCTACCCTTTTCAGGATGTGCGGGTGCTGATTGTCGGTCAGGACCCCTACCCCACGCCCGGGCACGCAATTGGACTCTCTTTCGCAGTGGATAAGGATGTTCGCCCACTTCCCAAGAGTATGCAAAACATTTATAAAGAGCTCGAAGCAGACCTAGGGGTTAAAGCTCCAGAACACGGGGATTTGCGTGGCTGGGCAGAATCAGGGGTGATGCTCCTGAACAGAGTCCTCACTGTGGAGGCTGGTAAATCCGGCTCACATCAAGGAATTGGATGGGAGAAAGTGACCGAAACTGCTATACGCGCACTGGCATCCCGGAACCAACCTTTGGTGGCTATTCTGTGGGGAAACCAAGCACGAACCGCTAAAACATTCCTCGGGGACACCGCAATTATAGAAAGTGCGCACCCTTCTCCGCTTTCTGCTTTTCAAGGATTTTTCGGTTCTAAACCTTTTTCTCGCGCCAATGAAATGCTAATTCAACAGGGTGGCAAGCCAATTAATTGGGCGCTTTAGCCGTATTCTGAAGACATGGCAATATCTAAAGGATTTGGTGCAATTGCAACTGCTGCACTTCTAGCCACCACACTTGTTAGTTGTTCCGCAGGCACTGTCGCTTGCCCGGACACACTCCAACCAGCTCTCGCCCTACTTTCCACCACTCAAGAAGCAGAAACTGTGGCTTCTTTCACCGAAGTCTCACCTATCCCTGTTGCTGAGCCCTCCTGTGCATTCAAGGTAAATCACGGTGGCCAGGTTATCGGGTTCTGGATGGAAAAAGATCAAGCTTTTGTTGACCAAATTACGGCAAGCCTGAAGCAGGCGGGATATGTCGCTTTTAATGATTCTGGAGCCTACTTCACTGACGGAACTTACATTATTGGTATCGGGAATGTGGATGAGAATGGCGAAACCGCTCTAACCGGACTTTCCGGATTAGTGACTTCGGCAGCAATAATCATGGTTTCTCCCTAAATTTGATTATGCTTTCTCCATGAGCAAATCAAAGACGCTTTCTGCTGCTGGCATCACAATCTCTATTGTTGGTGCCCTATTTTTTGTTGAACTGGTTAGTGGATTTCTCCAGGGCTACTACATCCCGATCATTCCAGACATGGTTCGGTGGTTGCATCTAAATGGCGCTGGAGTAGATGACGCCAACTTCAACGTCTTTGAGGGAATGCAACTGTTAGTGGCTGCAATCGTTGTACCTATCATGGCAAAACTTGGCGACATGTATGGTCATAAAAAGATTTTGCTAATCTCTGCAGCTGTCACCGCGGCTGCTACTTGGTCGCTTCTTTGGGCAAACTCATTCTGGATGTTCCTAATCGCCTGGTCACTTCAGGGATTCCTCACAGTTTGGTTACCGCTTGAAATTGCTCTAATTTTTGATAAGGCACGCAGGAGCAATATCGCTGCCAGTGCCACTAGAAAAGCCGCAGCATGGCTAATTGTCGGACTCGAGTCTGGGGCTATCATTGGCGCACTTGCTGCCGGAAGATTATTCAAGATGTTTGGTGGCGGCATTCTCGAGGGTGAGAGCATCGACACAAACGCTGCCGAGATTGGAGCCAGGCTAGACGGTTCAATTCCGCTCACGCTTATGGTTCCAGCAATTATGGTTACCGCAGTTATTCTCGTGATCTGGTTCGCGGTTCCTGAATCACAGCCAACGCCGGGACGCAGCCTCGACTGGGTCGGTTTCTCAATCCTCACTATTGCACTGCTACTAATTACCAGTGGACTTTCACTACTAAAGCCAGACCTGCACGAAGGTGCTGGCGCTCCGTTCTGGGTTTACGCGGTAATAATTATCGGTTTGCTTACACTGATTCCTTTCGCAAAGTGGACTGGCAAGCAGGAAGATCCAGCGATTGACCTGAAGGTTATGAAGCGTCCAACTCTTTGGCCAGTGCTAGCCTGCGCTGGACTTATCGGTATCTCGCTTCTCGGCGCACAAGCACCGATGTCTACCTACGCCGGCACTGTTCATCCCGAGTACGGTTTAGGGCTTGATTCAAGCGACATCAGTTACCTGATTGGGGTCTACCTTATCTCGATGATTATCGGCGCGATTCTCTTCCCATCGCTTTCAAAGTGGCTCACTCCCCGCTATGCGATGGTTATAGGTGCAGCACTGGTATTCCTCGGCTACGGCATGCTAATTCCATTCCATCTAAGCGTTGTTGAAGTAATGATTAACATGGCTACTCTGGGAGTCGGGGCGGGCATCCTGATGGGAGCAATGCCTTCAGCCGCGGCCGCTGCAGCTCCTAAGGAACAGACCGGTATCGCTACCGGACTCACCAACACTACAAAGACTATTGGTGGCGCTTTTGCTTCCGCGATGTTCGCTGTCGTGCTCACAATCGGCACGGTTCAGGGAGCTTCGCAGATAATTGCTCCGCTTGCCGGATACATGTGGGTTTGGGGAATCTGTGCCGGTGGAGCGCTCCTTGCTGGGATACTCCTGCTCGCGTCTCCAAAGGATGCTTTTGGAGACAATCCAGATGCAGATTCAGCTACGGAAATCACTGAAAACTCCACCATTTCCTAAAAAACACATCAAGCCTCAAAAGAGTCTGGTTGTTTAGTAACAATTCGCAACCAGGATTACTATCGCGCACGTTTATGCGCTATTCATAGAAGGGTAACTTTTTACTAATTGGGCAGCTTAAAAAGCCCATCCACAATCAACATTGAAGAGGCAAAATGAAATTCTCAAAACTAGGTATCGGAATCGTGGCTGCTATTGCCAGCGCATCCCTACTTGTAGCTTGTGCACCTGCTGATGGTGGAGACCCAAGCACTGATCCAGACAGAGTTCCAACTCTTCAGGACGGCAAGCTTATAATCTCAACCTCAAACCCTGCATACCCTCCATACATCGTTGACAACGACCCAAGCAACGGTAAGGGCTTCGAGTCCGCTGTTGCTTATGCTGTTGCAGCAAAGCTAGGCTTCACCGCTGACCAGGTTGAATGGGTAGACGCTAACTGGGACGAGACTTTAGCTCCAACAGCTAAGACCTGGGACTTTGGTCTACAGCAGGTATCAATTAACGAAGAGCGCGCAAAGTCTATTGACTTCGCTGGTCCTTACTACTCCGCAAACCAGGCAGTTGTAACACTTTCAGACTCTCCTGCAGCAAACGCCACCAGCCTTGCTCAGCTTGCTGAAGTACGTTTGGGCGCTCAAGCCGGAACCACCAGCTACCGCACTATAGAAACCATTATCAAGCCAACCACTCAGGCGCTTGCATTCAACAACAACGATGACGTCAAGAACGCCCTCCTAAACGGACAGATTGACGCATTCTTGATTGACCTACCATCTGCGCTATACATCACCGCAGTTGAATTCGACAATGGTGTAATCCTTGGCCAGATTGAAGGCACCACCGATGGCGATTCAGACCAGTGGGGCATCGTGCTTGACAAGGGCTCAGCACTAACCAGCTATGTTCAGAAAGCAATCGACGATCTCAAAGCAGATGGAACACTAGATGCACTAGTTGCCCAGTGGCTTGCATCTGACGATGTTGCTCCATTCCTTAAGTAAGAACAAAAGGAAATTATTAGCCATAATAATTAGGTGAGTAAATTCGAAGGCCCGGCGCCGAGTGAAATAGAACTCGAGCGCCGGGTTTATCGCAAGAAGCAGGGTGTGCGTAGCACCCTGATTGCTTTGGTAAGCACCCTTCTATTTGCCATAGTGGTTGCAGTGGGACTCAGTCTCACCCCCGGAGTAGATAGAGCGGCAGAGGTATTCTTCTCGTTCGAGCATGCAATAAACTCCTTGCCCAGAGTTTGGGACGGCTTCCTAATCAACATGCTGGTGTTAGTGGTTGCTGCTATTGCAGTGCCACTAATTGGAATAATAATTGCCTTGCTGAGATCACTTCAGGGTCCCGCATTTTTCCCACTAAGAATCCTTGCAACTGCATATGCTGATTTCTTCCGCGGTGTCCCGCTAATCATCATGCTTTACCTGATTGGTTTTGGAATACCATCCCTGCGCATATTCTCCCCCTACGTACCTTTCTGGGTCTACGGGGCCATAGCAATCATTATTATTTACAGCGCATACGTTTCAGAGGTTTTCCGCGCCGGTATCGAGGCTGTGCATCCAAGTCAAAGGATGGCTGCTAGATCCCTAGGATTTACGCACTGGCAAACAATGCGGAAAATCATTGTGCCGCAAGCGACTCGAAAAATGATTCCTGCACTCATGAATGACTTTGTTGCCCTACAAAAAGATGTGGGCTTGATCAGTATCTTAGGTGGCGTGGACGCTATACGAGCCGCTCAAATTGCAGGTAGCGCAGACGCTAACTACACGCCATATGTTGTTGCAGGATTGCTTTTTGTGCTGCTAGCACTCCCAACAGTCCGTATTGCCGACTGGTTCTCAGCAAGACTGCGCAAGCGCGAACAGGCAGGGTCAATACTATGAGGCCAGCCACTATGAACGAACCAGTTCTAAAACTCAGCGGAATCCAAAAATCCTTCGGAGAAACTCCGGTGCTAAGAGGGATTGATTTAGAGGTGAAAGCTGGTGAAGTTGTAGCGCTAATTGGCGCCAGCGGTTCCGGAAAATCCACACTGCTTCGCATCACCAACCTGCTGGAATCAATTGATGACGGCCAAATTTTCCTCTCCGGTGAAGACATTTCAGACCCCCGTGTCGACCAGGACAAGATTCGTGCTCGAATTGGTTTCGTCTTTCAGCAGTTCAATCTTTTCCCACACTGGAGCGTGCTCAGAAACGTTACCGATCCACTTCGACTAGTGCACGGCTTGAGTAAAGAAGAAGCCAATGCTCGGGCAGAGAAACTGCTAGATCGGATCGGACTCGGAGTGAAATCCGATGTGCACCCGGATCAGCTTTCTGGCGGACAACAACAGCGGGCAGCTATTATTCGCGCAATCGCAAGTGAACCAGAGCTGTTGCTACTTGACGAGATCACCAGCTCACTTGACCCGCAGCTGGTCGGTGAAGTTCTCGGACTGGTCAAGGAACTAAAAGCAGGTGGTGCCACAATACTTATGGCAACTCACGAAATCGGTTTCGCTAAAGAGGTTGCAGACAGAGTGGTATTTCTTGATAAGGGTGTAATACACGAAGAAGGTCCGGCAGTCGAACTACTGACCAATCCGAAACAGCCTCGAACCAGGGAATTCCTA
Organism: Microbacteriaceae bacterium; assembly: GCA_019639055.1. GTDB lineage: Bacteria > Actinomycetota > Actinomycetes > Actinomycetales > Microbacteriaceae > JAHBSP01. The sequence continues at coordinate 18,703 of JAHBSP010000013.1, forward strand.
GAGCGCTTTATCTAAATCAGCGCTTTGTAGCATCCTGAACTTCGCCGACCAACTCTTCGATAATGTCTTCCAGGAAGAGCACTCCTTGTGTAACACCGTTTTCGTCAAACACCTTTGCCAAGTGCGAGCCTGTTCTACGAAGGTTGGCGAGGGCATCCTCTAAATCGGTCTCAATAAACACTGATTCAAGTTTGCGAATGTGCTTGCTTGGAATACCGTTTGCGCGGTCCTCAGCATCTGCGTCAATAACGTCTTTCAAATGCACATAACCGATTGGATCTCCAGCTTCATTTACCACCACGAATCGTGAGTAACCGTGCTTAGCAACTTCACGTTCAATGTCTTGTGGGAATATCGGTTCGGTTAGTGTGATTATTTGATCCATTGGGATCAGGATGTCTCGCGCGATTTTTTCTGTGAATTCGAAAGTTGCGGATAAAGTCCCAGACAGGTCGCTGATTGCTCCCTCACGAGTTGAACTATTTACGATTGTGGCAACCTGTTCCAGAGTGAATGTTGCCTGTGCTTCGCCGGTGACCTTAACCCCAAAAATGCGCAAAAACAGGTTTGAGAACTCATTCAAGAACCAAACAATTGGACGGAAAATACGCCCAATCCAAACCAAAGGAGGAGCGAGAAGCAGCGCAGCAGTTTCGGGGCTAGAGAAAGAAAGGTTCTTTGGCACCATTTCTCCGAGCACAACGTGTAGGTATGTCACAATCAATATCGCAATAATCAGTGAAACCACATCCACCGCCGCTGAATTCATCCCGAGTGCAAGCAGCGGCCCTTGAAGTAGGTGGTGAATTGCCGGTTCTGAAATTACCAAAATCAGCAATGAACATACGGTAATACCGAGTTGTGAAACGGCTAACATCAAGGATGTGTGCTCCATCGCCCATAGCGCAGTCTTGGCACCACGCTTCCCCTGCTGAGCTAGCGGCTCAATCTGTGATCTTTTTGCTGAGACCACAGCGAACTCAGCGCCAACAAAGAAGGCGTTTAGTATGAGCAGAACAAACAGCCAAATGATTCCACTAAGTTCAGACACTTTCCACCGCCTGAATGAAACGGATGCGATCAACCCTGCGGCCGTCTAGACGCTCTACCCGGAGCATCCCGGATTCAATTGGAACCTCGTCTCCAACTTCGGCAAGTTTGCCAAGCGAGCTTAAAACGAAGCCTGCAATAGTCTCATAATCACCCGATTCCGGCACAGCAATTCCGGCTCGTTCAAATAGTTCATCTGGGCGAAGCGTGGCAGAGAAAGTAATCTGTCCGTTTGAGTGCCGCACAACGCCAAGGTGTGAGCGATCGTGTTCATCATCCAGATCGCCGACAACTTCTTCAACTAGATCTTCTAAGGTGACTATTCCAGAAGTGCCACCGTATTCGTCAACAACAACAACCATCTGGTATCCGCGGCCACGCAAAATTCCGAGAAGTGAATCAAGCTTGATAGTCTCAGGAACTCGCTCAATCTCTGTCATTATGCTCGCAACCGGAACTTCTGTTCGGCGCTCTAGCGGCACAGCAACGGCCTGTTTCAGGTGCACAAGTCCGACCACGTCATCAACGTCTTCATCTGTCACTGGGAATCGTGAATGTCCCGATTGTCCGGCAATTTCAAGCACTTCAGAAACCGAAGCACCCTTATTGATACTGACTAGGCGCATCCTCGGGGTGAGCACTTCGGCTGCAGTGAGCTCTTGGAGCCTTAGACTTCTGGTGAGCAGGTCTGCAGTATCTTTTTCTAGGGTTCCCTCTTCAGCACTGTGCCTGACAAGCGCGGTGAGTTCTTGCGCGTTACGAGCGGCAGAAAGTTGTTCCTTGGGTTCTATGCCGAAACCACGCAATATCGCGTTGGCGCTACCGTTTAGCACCAAAATCAACGGCTTAAAGAGCCAAGTGAAAGCTGACTGCAGTGGAATAACAACTTTCCCTACTTTGAGTGGTAGTTCGATAGCGAAGTTCTTTGGTGCAAGTTCGCCAATAATCATTGAAAGTAGGGTGGCAAGAAGCATCGCGATAATAGGTGAAACAACCGCAATCACTTCTACGCTCATCCCCCAAGAAATTAGTGTTGGTCGAATCAGCGTGCCGATTGAAGGCTCAAGCAGATATCCGGCAAGCAGTGTGGTGAGCGTAATTCCTAACTGTGCACTGGAAAGGTGGGTGGATGTGTGTTCCAGCGCTCTAATTACCCCACGCAGTCCCGCTTCGCCCTTTTCTTGACGGGCAACTAGTTCATCACGGGAGAGCGAGACCATCGAGAACTCTGCCGCTACAAATATCCCGGTACCGAAACAGAGCAGAATGCCCAGTGCTAAGGCTACGTATACGTTCATGCCGACCACCACTCGCTAACTACAGCTGCAGCGATGATCGGCCAGGTACTATGATGCGGAGAATCGTCCATAATTTGTGAATTTATTCTAACAGGATGCTTGTAGCCGTAGTTTACTGACAATTTCCTTGCTATTGGCCACTGTAATTCCGTTTATGGGTATAAGTCTTTAGACTTAGATAGTGAAAATGCCGACAGTTTTCATGCTGGCATTAACCTTGCGAATTTTAGGAAGTAATTACCAGTGACAACTCAGCAACCGGGACCGGAAGAATCTAGTTTTGGCGCAAACGAATGGTTGGTTGAGGAACTATACGAACAGTTCCAAAAAGACCCTAACTCAGTAGATAAGACCTGGTGGCCTGTACTACAAAACTACACACCTCCCGTCAAAGATGACGGGACAAGCGTAGCGAACACAGCCACACCAAGTGCAGAACCTGCCGCTCCGGCAGAGGCGGCAGCTCCCACCGCTTCAAACACGCCTTTAAGTAGTGTTCCGCCGACAGCACCTGTAACTGCGACTATTCCGGTGATAGACCCGCTTACCGAGTCTCGTACCACCACAATGCCTCCGCGTCCACAGCCGGTGCCTGCTGAAGCTCCAATAACTGAGCCTGTAAAAACCGCTGATCTTGAAGAAGATAAAGACGAGCCTAAAGTCACGCTACTAAAGGGACTACCAAAAACCCTAGCCGCGAACATGGATTCGTCTATCACTATGCCTACTGCAACCACTGTGCGTGCGATTCCGGCAAAGCTACTCATCGATAACCGTATTGTGATCAACAACCACATGAAGCGTGCTCGTGGTGGGAAGATTTCCTTCACTCACATCATTGGTTGGGCAATTATTCAGGCGCTTAAGGAATTTCCTTCACTCAATGTCTACTATGCAGAGCCAGACGGAAAACCTGCTGCGGTAACTCCCCCACACTTAAACTTCGGCATCGCGATCGACCTTCCTAAACCGGATGGCACTAGGGCGCTGGTTGTGCCAAGCATCAAGCACACCGAGAAATTAAACTTTGCTGAATACGTGGCTGCCTACGAGGATCTAATTTCTCGCGCTCGTGCCGGAAAACTTGGCGCGGATGATTATGCTGGCACCACTTTCTCACTCACCAACCCTGGTGGTATTGGCACAGTGCATTCAGTACCAAGACTGATGAAGGGTCAAAGTTTCATCATTGGCGCTGGCGCACTTGAATATCCGGCAGAGTTCCAAGGAATGAGCACCCATTCGCTTAGTGAACTCGGTATCGGAAAAATCATTACTCTCACCAACACCTATGACCACAGAGTTATTCAGGGTGCTGCAAGTGGTGACTTCCTGCGAGTAATTCACGAGTTGCTAATTGGCAAACACGGTTTCTACGAAGATATTTTTGCCGCCCTGCGCATTCCTTACCAGCCAATTCAATGGTTGGAAGACATCAAGGTCATGCACGAAGACGATGTCAGTAAAGAGGCAAGTGTTCAAGAGTTAATCAACGCCTACCGTGTTCGCGGTCACCTGATGGCAGATATTGACCCGCTCGAATACGTACAACGCACTCATCCTGACCTTGAAATATCTTCTTACGGATTGACTTTCTGGGACCTCGATCGCGAGTTCGTGGTCGGAGGATTTGCTGGTAAGCGTGTTGCTCAACTCCGCGAAGTGCTAGGTGTTTTGCGCGATTCCTACTGCCGCACTATCGGTATCGAATACATGCATATTCAAGATCCGGAACAACGACTATGGTTCCGTGGCAAACTTGAACGCCCATACCAAAAGCCAAGCAAGGAAGAACAGTTACGCATCCTTTCTAAACTGAATGAAGCTGAAGCGTTCGAGACTTTCCTCCAGACCAAATATGTCGGTCAGAAACGTTTCAGTCTTGAAGGTGGCGAGTCTGTCATCCCTATGCTTGATGAGATTCTGCAAGGGGCAGCTAATGCTCAACTTGACGGCGCCGCAATCGGCATGGCTCACCGCGGTCGCCTAAACGTGCTCACCAACATCGCCGGAAAAACTTATGGTCAAGTTTTCAGTGAATTTGAGGGTGCCGGAAGTTCCGCCGGTACCGGTGACGTGAAATATCACCTCGGTACTGAAGGCACTTTCACTGCTTTGGATGGTTCACAGGTTGGGGTCTACTTGGCTGCTAACCCGTCACACCTCGAAACGGTGAACGGTGTGCTTGAAGGTTATGTCCGAGCTAAGCAGGATCTTCGCCCAATCGCGACCTTCACTACCCTGCCTATCTTGATCCACGGTGATGCCGCAATGGCCGGTCAGGGTGTCGTGGCAGAGACACTGCAAATGTCACAGCTTCGAGCAACCCGCACCGGTGGCACTATCCATATAGTTATTAACAACCAGGTAGGGTTCACCACACTGCCGAAGGATTCGCGCAGTTCTGTTTACTCCACCGATGTCGCAAAGACTATCCAGGCGCCAATTTTCCACGTGAATGGCGATGACCCAGAAGCTGTTGTGCGAGTTGCTGAAATCGCTTTCGAATACCGCCAGAAATTCCATCAGGATGTCGTAATCGACCTAGTCTGCTACCGCCGCCGCGGACACAACGAGGGCGATGATCCTTCTATGACCCAACCGCTCATGTACAACCTGATTGAGGCCAAGCGTTCGGTTCGTAAGCTCTATGCAGAGGCACTAATCGGTCGTGGTGACATTACCGAGGAAGAATTCGACAAGTCACAGGCGGAATTCCAAGCGCAGCTTGAAAAAGCATTCGCGGACACTCACGCTGCCCAAACCATGCCAATCCCGCTTCAAAATGTTGAAGAAACCACCGAGGCGCCGCTCACGCATCCAACCGCTATTGATAAGTCAATAATTGAATTGGTTGGGGATGCACACACCCGCGCACCGGCTGGCTTCACCGTGCATCCGAAAATTCAGCAACTCATGAACAAGCGTTTTGAGATGAGCCGCGAGGGTCAAATTGACTGGGCATTCGCTGAACTTATTGCTTTCGGTTCCCTTGTTGTTGAAGGTAAGCCGGTTCGCCTTGTTGGACAGGACTCTAGGCGCGGAACCTTTGTGCAACGTCACGCAATTTTGCACGATCGTGAAAACGGTCAAGAGTGGCTACCGCTTCTGAACCTAACTGAAAACCAGGCACGCTTCTACAACTATGATTCACTGCTTAGTGAATACGCGGCCCTAGCTTTCGAATACGGCTACTCGCTCGGACGCCCCGAAGCACTCGTGCTTTGGGAAGCCCAGTTTGGCGACTTCGTAAACGGGGCACAGACAGTAGTCGATGAATACATTTCCTCATCTGAGCAAAAGTGGGGACAGCGCTCAGGCGTGGTTCTACTCCTCCCTCACGGATACGAGGGCCAAGGTCCAGACCACTCTTCTGCTCGAATCGAACGCTTCCTGCAATTGGCCGCAGCCGACAATATGACGATTGCGCAGCCATCCACACCAGCGAGTTATTTCCACCTGCTAAGGAATCACGCATACGCGCCGATAACCCGCCCAATGATTGTGTTCACTCCTAAGTCAATGCTTCGTCTGCGTCAAGCAGTAAGTGACATCAGTGACTTCACCAGTGGTTCATTCCAGCCTGTGTTTGATGATGCGAGGATCACCGACCCAAGCAAGGTAAACAAGGTAGTTCTCGTGAGTGGAAAACTCTACTACGACCTACTTACCGAAGCTAATAAGCGCGAGGATACTACTACCGCGCTGGTAAGACTAGAGCAGTACTACCCAGCACCGATTGAAGAATTGCAGGCCGTGCTTAACCGGTATCCGAACGCAAAACTGGTATGGGCTCAGGATGAACCAGAAAACCAGGGCGCTTGGACATTTATGAAGCTCGAGGTTGAGGATCAACTGGGTGGAAGAACCTTTGAGGTTGCTTCCCGTCCAGCCGCGGCCGCTCCTGCGGTTGGAAGCGCGAAGCGTCACCAAGTCGAGCAGGCTGCCCTAATTGAGAAGGTATTTAGTCTGTAAGAGTAGCCAGAGACTGTAAAACTCTGTCTTTAAGCTCCTGGGAGGCTTTTTCTTTGCAAGCCTTCTGAAGTTTTTCGGTGAGCATATGCCCGATGTGCACCTCTTCTTCACAGCCTTCGCAGTTGAGCAAGTGAGTCTTAATTACTTCAGCTTCTGCTGCGTCCAGTTCGTTGTGAATAAATTCTTCTAAGTCTTTACGTGCTTTTTCGCATCCACAGTCATTCATTACTTTTCCTTCCTGCCTGTAGTTTCTGAAGTCTTATATCCTTGCTCTCCGGCGTATTCGGCGAGCATTTCGCGAAGCAGTTTTCTGCCTCGGTGAAGCCGGCTCATCACAGTCCCTGTGGGGATGTCTAATGTTTCGGCAAGTTCTTTATAGCTGAAGCCCTCAACGTCTACCAGGTAGACAGCAAGTCGAAACTCTTCAGGGAGGCTCTGGAGCGCATCCTTGACAGTTGAGTCAGGCATGCGATCTATTGCCTCAGCTTCAGCGGATCGAGGAGCGGGTGCTGTGCGCGACTCGGCGCTACTAAGCTGCCACTCCTCCATGTTCTCTATTGAATTTTGAAAAGGTTCTTTGACGGCCTTGCGGTAGTGGTTAATAAATGCGTTTTCAAGAATCTTGAACAACCAGGATTTAATATTTGTGCCCTGCTCGAAACGGTCAAAGGCACCCCAAGCTCTTTGAAAGGTTTCTTGAACTAAATCTTCTGCCGATGCCCTGTTATTAGTTTTCTTCAGTGCTGCACCGTAGAGACCATCAAGGTATGGCATCGCCTGCTCAGTGAATAAATCTTGCTTGCTTTTTGTTGGTGACTCAGTCATTAACAGCAAGTGTAGTCTCCTAACGTCATTTATTTTTTCCCGCTACTCTTAGAACTAATGACTTACGATATTTATTCCCCACCGAGGGCAAATGCGCCAATTAATGCTCGCGTGCTCATTCCTGGTTCTAAGTCACTTACAAACCGAGAACTGGTGCTTTCTGCTTTAGCGGATGCTCCAAGCGAAATTGTCGCACCACTCTATTCCCGAGATTCCGAGCTGATGATGGCGGCACTTGGCGGCATGGGAGTCGAGTTTGACACCAAAAAAGATTCGTTAATCGTTACTCCACCAAAAGAATTCCAAGGCACAGATATTGATTGTGGCCTTGCCGGAACCGTTATGCGCTTCCTGCCCCCACTTGCAGCTCTCGGCAACGGCGCTTTTTACTTTGATGGAGACCCTGCAGCACGCACCAGACCCATGAAACCGGTGTTGGATGCGCTAAGTGCCCTCAGTGTCAAGATCGACGGCGGTCCTTTCCTACCATTTACCGTGCACGGTGCTGGAGAAATCAGCGGTGGTGAGGTTGAAATCGATGCCAGTGGCTCTTCGCAGTTTGTGTCTGCGTTACTACTTAGCGGTGCTCGTTTCAAAAATGGGCTAAGACTGATTGCTAAAGGCGACAAACTTCCAAGCAAACCGCATATCGACATGACCCTTGAAAGCCTTAGAGTTCGTGGCGTCAGCGCTGCTGAAGTGAGCGCAGGAGTATGGGAGGTGAAGCCTGGGCCGATTGCGGGCATCCGCACCGTTATTGAACCGGATCTATCCAATGCTGCACCTTTCTTGGCAGCAACCGTGTTGCTTGGCGGAACTTTACGGATACCACACTGGCCTAAGGTCACCACGCAGGTCGGTGAAATGATGCTGGAGATCCTCGAGCACTTTGGCGGAAGCTACACGCTCAGCGACGAGGAACTAATTTTTGCGGCACCCGGTGGCGAATTCAGCGGTATAGACATTGACCTGAGTACGGGTGGTGAGTTAGCACCAACAGTTATTACTTTGGCGGCACTTGCTTCGACGCCGAGCAGAATTACCGGAATCGGACATATCCGCGGCCATGAAACTGATCGATTGAAGGCGATGACTACCGAGATTAATGCCCTCGGCGGAAACTCTCAGGAATTGGAAGATGGAATAGAAGTCGTTCCGAGCGCACTTACCGCGACTGGACGGCCCTGGCATTCCTACGATGATCACCGAATCGCGACCAGCGGTGCACTGATGGCACTTAGAGTTTCTGGGCTCAGTATCGAAAACATCGGCACAACAGCTAAGACTCTCCCGAATTTCACGGAACTGTGGGAACAACTACTCTATGAGCCTCTTTCCTACGAAAATTCCCACGGAGATGCTAATTGAGCTGGGACAGCTTCGATAAATACGAACGCTACGACAGCCACACGGAGCGTGCCAAAACCAGGTTGAATCGCCCCCGCTCTAAACAGCGCCCTGCCTATCAAGATGCCAAAATCGGCAGAGTCATTGAAGTCGCCAGGGGCAGGTACCAGGTTTATATTGAGGAATTTGATGAAGTCTTTACCGCATCCAAGGCGCGTGAAATCTCGGTGCCAATAATAGGTGACTTTGTAGCCGTTGTGGGCGAATTCACAATTCCGCAGACTGAGGGTTCGCTCGCTCGAATTGTGCGGATTGAAGAACGACAGAATCTGCTTAGGCGTAGCGCCGACGACAAAGACAAGGTTGAACGCACTATCGTCGCCAATGCCGACCAGCTATTGATTATTACCGCGAGCGCCAACCCTGAGCCTCGGGTGCGACTAATTGAGCGCTACCTGATTGCCGCATTCGATGCCGGAATCACCCCGATTTTAGTGATTACTAAAACCGACCTTGCTTCGCCGGATGCTTTTATTGCCGAATTCGAACCGCTGCATTTACAAATAATCACCACCGAAATGGACTCCCCCGCACTAGATGAATTGCAGGATGTCCTAAACGGCAAATTCTCGGTACTGGCAGGTCATTCAGGTGTTGGTAAATCTACGCTGGTTAATGCTCTAGTTCCTGACGCTAACCGAGCAACTGGCGGAGTGAACGAAGTCACTGGTCGCGGAACTCATACTTCTAGTTCGAGTTCCGCGTTCAGAGTCCCTGACACCAGCGAAAACACGTGGATTGTTGATACCCCCGGTGTGCGTAGCTTCGGTCTCGGTCATATCAATCCAGATAACATTGTGCGTGCCCTTTGGCACTTGGCAGCTGGCACAGAGGGAGAGACGATTGCCCCCGGTAGCGAAGCGGAAATTATCGAAAAAATCGAGGCGGGTGAACTGGGTGAAGTCATCCAGCGAAGACTCGAATCTATGCTGAGTATTCTTGACGGTTTAGAGGCGGACTGAAACCTTCTGGGCGGCTAGGCTTAAACCATGCCTTATTCTCCCGAAGATGATTTAGCTCTCGCCCTCGCAACCGCTGAACTGGCAGCGACCGTCGCTCTTCCACGTTTTCGCGCACTGGATTTGGTTATCGACACCAAACCCGACCGAAGCCATGTAACCGATGCGGATCGCGCCGTGGAGAAGGCCGTGGTGGAGTTCATCCAGCAGCATCGCCCAGGCGATTCTATTTTCGGTGAAGAATTCGGCTTACAGGGCGAATCTGCAAGTGACGCTAACCGTAGATGGATTATTGACCCGATTGATGGCACAGCTAATTTCCTTCGCGGAGTGCCAATTTGGGGCTGTCTTATTGCACTTGAAGTAGCCGGTGAAATCACCACCGGGGCAGTCGCAGCTCCTGCACTGGACCGCTTTTGGTGGGCCGGTAAGGGTTTGGGCGCACTCACTAGGGAAAGAGGCGAGGAACGCAAGATTTCGGTATCCAGTGTGAAAGATTTACAGGATGCCTCAATCAGCTTCCAGAGTGTGCGCCAGTGGGATTCTATTGATCGCCCAGATGTACCACTACTGCTTTCTCGAAACACCTGGCGTGATCGCGCCTACGGTGACTTCTGGGCTTACATGATGCTTGCGGAAGGTTTTGTGGATGCGGTTACCGAGATTGGCCTAGCCGAATACGATGTGGCTGCCCTGGTTCCTATTATTGAGGAAGCAGGCGGCAGAATCACCAACCTTGATGGAGGTCGCGACTGGAAGGAAGGTTCAACCCTTGCCACCAACACGCACCTGCAAGAGGCGCTTCAAAAGCTACTTAGTTAGTTAGTGTGCCAACCGGTTAGTGGTTAGTTGGCCAATCACGCTGCACAGGGCCGGTGTAGAGCTGGCGAGGGCGTCCAATCTTGGTGGTTGGGTCAAGCTGTTGCTCTCTCCAGTGAGCGATCCATCCGGGAAGGCGACCAATTGCGAAAAGCACTGTGAACATCCTTGTTGGGAAGCCCATCGCCTTGTAAATCACACCAGTGTAGAAGTCCACATTCGGGTATAGCTTACGCTCCTTGAAGTAATCATCTGCGAGCGCAATCTCTTCAAGCTCTAGCGCAATATCAAGTAGCGGATCTTTCACGCCAAGATTCTCTAGCACCGTGTAGGCGCTTTCTTTTACGAGTGCAGCCCTTGGGTCGTAGTTCTTGTATACGCGGTGACCGAAGCCCATCAGTCGAACGCCGGCTTCCTTGTTTTTGACCTGCTCCACAAATTTCTTTGTTCCGGTGCCGGATGCTTGGATCTCAGCCAACATAGTGAGAACTGCCTCGTTAGCACCACCGTGTGATGGACCGTAAAGCGCATTGATACCTGCGGACACAGAAGCAAATAGGTTCGCACCTGTGGAACCGACTAACCGAACAGTCGAGGTTGAAGCATTCTGCTCGTGGTCTGCGTGCAGAATAAGCAACCTATCAAGGGCGGATGCAACCACCGGATTTACCTCGTAAGGCTCGGCCATGGTTCCAAAATTAAGTTTCAAGAAATTGTCTACAAAGGAGAGGGAGTTGTCTGGGTACAGGAATGCCTGCCCAACGCTCTTTTTGTGCGCATAAGCGGCAATTACGGGCAATTTTGCTAGTAATCGGAGGGTGTTGACCTCAACCTGTTCCTGATCGGTGTTGTCTTGCAAACTGTCTTCGTAATAGGTGGAGAGGGCACTAACCGCAGACGAAAGCACACTCATCGGGTGTGCTGTGTGTGGGAGCGCATCGAAGAGGCGACGCAGGTCTTCGTGGAGCAGTGTGTGGCGACGAATCCGGTTATCGAATTCTTCAAGTTCAGAAGCGCTGGGAAGTTCACCATGAATCAGGAGCCAAGCCACTTCAAGATAGGTGGATTTTTTGGCGATATCCTCAATCGGATATCCTCGATATCTAAGAATTGATTTATCACCGTCAGTGAAAGTAATCCCAGAAGTAGTGGATGCGGTGTTAGCAAATCCAATATCGAAAGTTGCGTGCCCTGTCTCTTTACCTAGAGAAGAAATATCGATACCCGGTGCGCCGTCGGTGCCTTGCAAAATGGGTAGTTGCACCTCAGTGCCGTCGGGCATAGTTAATCTAGCGGATTCAGTCACGTTCACTCCTTGCATTAAAGACTATCCACAAATATGCAGCACCCGCTAATTGAGGCTATGCCTGGGGCGGCAATGCAGCCACTACTGGGTGATCTGCTGCGATCACTCCAATCTTTGCAGCACCACCAGGTGAACCAATTTCGATAAAGAAATCTACGTTTGCGGTGTAGTAATCTGACCACTCTTCAGGCAGATCATCCTCATAAAAGATTGCTTCCACCGGGCATACCGGTTCGCAAGCTCCACAGTCCACACACTCGTCTGGGTGAATATAAAGCATGCGATCGCCTTCATAAATGCAGTCAACAGGGCATTCGTCGACGCAGGCACGATCTTTCACATCGACACAAGGGAGGGCAATTACGTATGTCACTCTTCTAGTATCTCACCACTACTGCTGAAGTGACTTGGCAGCTTGGCGTTGAATTCTTAATCTTTCCAAAGTGTCTGAGCTTGGGAAGGTTAACGTGAGAAGAATTACGACTAGCGGAATCACATTCCAAATATTTCCGAGGACATTGTTTGCCATGATGCTCGAATTAGGGAGTAAATAGATCACCCAGAAAAGTGCTCCCATGAAACCTAGGGATGCGGCCCCGGCAAACCAGCGCGTGCCACCAACAATGCGCAACCCGACAACTAGGGTGCTGATTGCCGCGATTCCAGCAATGATACCGATCGGGATTCCCCTAACCACGGCATTATGTGCAAGCGTTGACACAACTCCGACCACCGCTCCCCAAGCAAATGCGAAAAGCACAGCAATAAACGCGAAGATGGCGTTTCTCGGGGTGGTTATATTCGAATCATCGTGAATTCTGCGCGGGCGAATATAGTTGAAAGTCTCTACGGAGCTAATATCGCCACCGGATACTGGTGAGTGCCAAGTTTTACCCTCATTGACCACCCAAAGCGAACGGAATTTCTCCATAGCTTTGATCTTTTTGGGAAGATACTTGGATACATCGACCTGGTCATTGGCATCCTGCCCTTCCCAGATTCCGAAAAGATTAATTTTCTCACTCAAGGCGACACTTGCAACCGCTTCACGAACAATCTGTTGCTCATGAGTTAGCTCCCCTGAACCGTAGGAAACAATCGCGTCTGGATTCATCATCTCAACTACAACTTTGAGATCCTCAGCAACCTCTACAACTGAAGCATCCACAAGCAGACGGCTCATAGGATCGACGTTTTGGATAGCGTTTAGTGCCGAAGTGTATGGTCTTGGATTACGTCCGCTTGCTCTTGCGACCGAAGAACCTAGGTAGCGATGGTCGGTAACGCCTAAAACCATCAATGCGTCATGAAGCTCGTTACTGCGAAGACTTGCCACCTGCACACCATCCGTGCTGTCAATCGGAGCCCCTGAAACTAACGGAAGTCCCTCACCTCTGGTTACCGTGACCACAGAGACAGCTACCCGATTAGCCACCATATCGGCGATGGTCCCACCGGCATACTTCGTTTCGTCGCCCGGGTAGGCGAAAACAAAAAGAACGCGGTCTCTTTTATGGCTAGGCACGCTGCTTGTTCCTTGAAGCGGTGCGTGCCCGCATCGCTTGGTTTAGCTCTACCTTACGGATTCGCACAATCTCTGGAGTTACTTCCACACACTCATCTTCTCGCGTGAACTCTAAAGATTCCTCAAGACTGAGTTCTTTCGATGGTGTAAGTTTTTCCAACTCGTCAGAAGTCGAGGCGCGCATATTGGTGAGCTTCTTCTCTTTAGTGACGTTTACATCCATGTCTTCTTGACGACTATTTTCGCCAACAACCATGCCTTCGTAGACTTCATCGCTCGGTTGAATGAAGAAAGTCATCCGCTCTTGCAAAGCCATCATGGCAAATGGAGTAGCCACACCCGAGCGGTCTGCCACGATTGATCCGTTTTGTCGAGTGGTAATATTTCCTGCCCAGTCGCCGTATCCAGCAGCGATGGAGTTGGCGATCCCGGTTCCGCGAGTGAGTGTCATGAACTGAGTGCGAAGTCCAATTAGTCCGCGACTAGGAATATTGAAAATCATTCTGACCCAGCCTGTGCCCTGGTTAGACATTGAAGCCATCTGTCCCTTGCGGGCAGCAAGCAACTGGGTAATTCCGCCCAAGTATTCTTCAGGAGAATCGATTGTAAGTTCCTCGTAAGGTTCTTGAGTTTTACCGTCAACAACTTTTGTGACAACTTCAGGTTTCCCGACGGTGAGTTCAAAACCTTCACGGCGCATCTGCTCCACAAGGATAGCTAGCGCAAGTTCTCCGCGAGCCTGCACCTGCCAGGCATCCGGCCTGTTGATGTCAACCACTCGAATAGACACGTTACCGATTAGTTCACGGTCCAGCCTGTCTTTCACCATTCTGGCGGTGAGCTTATGCCCCTTCACTTTTCCAGCAAGTGGAGAGGTATTGGTACCGATTGTGGCTGAAATTGCCGGGTCATCCACCTTGATCACAGGGAGAGCGATTGGGTTATCGACGTCGGCAAGAGTTTCACCAATTGTGATGTCACTAATACCTGCAATAGCAATAATGTCCCCGGGACCTGCAGACTCAGCAGGATATCGCTCCAGTGCCCGAGTTTTTAGCAGCTCAGTAATTTTCACCTGTTGCGTTGTTCCGTCAGGGCGAATACGGGCAACAATCTGCCCCTTCTTGATGTTGCCGTTGAATACCCGAAGTAGTGCGAGACGACCAAGGAATGGCGAAGCATCTAGGTTTGTAACCCATGCTTGTAAAGGAGCCTCAGAATCATACGAGGGGGCTGGAATGTGTCCGACAATCGCTTCAAAAAGCGCCTCTAAATTGTCGCTATCCGGTAATTGGCCGTTTTCCGGCTGGTTGTGGCTTGCCCTAGCGTTTTTCCCCGATGCGTAAATGATCGGGAAGTCGAGCACCGCATCCAGATCGAGGTCTGGCATATCACTGGCAATCTCGGCAGCGAGCGAAAGCAAAAGGTCTTGGCTCTCTGAAACAACCTGAGGGATGCGCGCATCCGGTCTATCGGTCTTATTTAGCACCAAAATCACCGGTAAACGGCTCTCTAAGGCTTTACGGAGCACAAAACGGGTCTGAGGTAGGGGCCCTTCGGAAGAATCCACCAAAAGCACGACACCGTCGACCATGCTGAGTCCACGTTCAACCTCACCACCGAAGTCTGCGTGTCCTGGAGTATCTATAACGTTAATAGTTATTTCTTCACCCTTAGCTGCCGGACCTGAGTAGCGGATCGCTGTGTTTTTAGCGAGAATCGTGATGCCTTTTTCGCGTTCGAGGTCGCCAGAGTCCATGACTCTTTCACCCACTTGCTCACGTTCGGCGAATGAATTTGTTTGACGAAGCATTGCATCAACAAGCGTCGTCTTACCGTGATCTACGTGGGCAACGATGGCCACATTCCTCACATCGGAACGTATAGCCAAACTCACCCCTGTAGCTCTAACCGCTTTAGACGACGAAGTTTCTGCTCTTCAGGGTTCGGAACTGGCACTGCTGCTAGTAGGCGCTTGGTGTATTCCTCTTGAGGGTTTCGAAGAATCTGTTCCTTTGGCCCCTGCTCAACGATGCGTCCGTGCTGCATAACAGCAATTCTGTCACTCAATAGATCAACAACCGCTAGGTCGTGACTGATGAACAGGCATGCGAAGCCAAGATCCTTCTGTAGGTCCTGGAATAGTTCAAGAACACTAGCCTGTACAGAAACGTCAAGCGCACTGGTTGGCTCATCAGCGATAAGTAGCTTAGGCCGAAGCGCTAGTGCCCTAGCGATACCAACACGCTGACGCTGGCCGCCGGAGAGTTCGTGCGGGTAACGGTTTCGATAGCTGGTTGGAAGCTGAACTTGGTCAAGAAGTTCAATAACTCTGGCTTCAATCTGAGCAGCAGTGAACTCCTTGCTTAGTTCCATTGGCTCAGCGATAGACTGCCCAACCGGCCAGCGCGGGTTCAAGCTGGAACCTGGGTCCTGGAATACGATACCGAGATTTCTACGGAACTCTCTCAGGTCATCCTTATTGATTTTGAAACCGCGCTCTTCTGAAGCAAAAACTTTATCGCCCATTGTGACGGTTCCTGAATGAACAGGAAGAAGACCAACAAGAGCACGACCAACCGTGGTTTTACCCGATCCAGACTCACCTACAAGGCCAAGAACTTCACCCTCGCCAATTTCAATAGAGATGTCGTCAACGGCACGGAATGCTGGCACGCGACCGCGTTTCGGGTATTCGATAACCAGATTCTTTGCGCTTAGAACACTCTTTGCCTGTTTGCCAATTGTTTCTGCCGGCTTGCCGGTACCAAGGTGTGGGACTGAAGCGAGTAAACGCTGAGTGTATGGATGGCGAGGAGCATTGAAAATCTGATCTGCGGTGCCGCTTTCAACAGCGATACCGTCTTTCATAACAATCATGCGGTCGGCCATATCGGCAACCACACCCATGTCGTGAGTAATTAGAATAATTGCGCTGTCTAGACGGTCCTTGAGGGAACGCATCAGGTCAAGAATTTCAGCCTGCACAGTAACGTCTAGGGCTGTGGTTGGTTCGTCCGCAATCAAAATATCTGGGTCACAGGAAATTGACTGCGCAATCATTGCACGCTGGCGCTGACCACCTGATAATTGGTGCGGGTAAGAGTCGAAAGCTTTTTCTGGGTCAGGCAGTTCTACCATCGCCAAAAGTTCTAGAGCACGTTCTTTTGCTGCTGCGCGAGTGGTATTGAAGTGCTCACGAAGAGCTTCAACAATTTGGAAACCAATGGTAAAGACCGGGTTTAGGGCAGTCATTGGCTCCTGGAATATAAAGGCAACTTGCTTACCTCGCACCTTGCGCAATTCTTTGATGGACATGCCAACTAGTTGCTGTCCGTGCAGGGTTGCACTTCCGGTGGTGCGGGAGTTACGTGGCAGTAGACTTACCAAGCTCATAGCTGTGGTGCTCTTACCTGAGCCGGACTCACCAACAATAGCGAGAACCTCACCACGAGAGACCTCAAAACTCATTCCGTCAACGGCGCGGGCAATATTTCCATCAATAGCGAAATCGATGGAGAGGTTTTTTACCTCGAGAATTTTTTTAGAATCGGACATTCACTGACTCCTTCACTGAAGTGTGCCCTAGAGATGGAAAGATTGAGGTATGAAGACTGTTGTAATCCAACCCCGTTCGGGAAAAATAACCGCCATTGTTGTAGCCGCTTTTGCGTTGGCTGCTGCCATTATCTCTATCAGCGCTGACCCAGCTAATGGCTGGAGATCCATTTTCTTTTTGGTGCTGATTAGTTTCTTGGCTTGGTGGGTTTTCTGGACTCCACGAATCGATATTGCTGAAAAGTCCGCGCTTATTGTCAACGTCTTCAGTAGAGTTAGCATCCCCTACCCACGGATCAAGCTCGTCGATACTCGTTACGCGCTTGCACTCACAACCGATCGAGGAAGATTTGTCGCATGGGCAGCCCCTGCTCCCAGCCAATGGCAGATGATGCGCGCCAAAGCCGAGGATGCTAAACACCTTCCGGAAACCACCTACGTTGACGGAACTGTTCGCCCGGGAGATCTGATTTCCTCTGACTCCGGTCAAGCTGCTTATCTGATTAGGCGCGAGTTCGAAAAGCGTGAAGAAATCACCAGTGACACCCCGCCGGTTGTGCGCACTTGGCACATTTGGCAGATTGTGGTCACGGTGGCTTTGGTAGTTGCTACCGTTCTGGTAAATATCTAAAGCAATCATAGAAATCTTTAGATGTTCTCTCGCTGAGTAGTTCCGACGATAACTTCGTCATGGTCAGCTTCGATCTTCTTACCGCCGAATAGGCTCTTGAAGAAACCTTCCTTGGTGAAATCGTCGCGGCGTTGACGAGGGTCGAATGCGTCGCGCAAACCATCACCAATAAAGTTGATGCAGAGCGCAATCAGGATAATGAATAAACCTGGATACCAGAACAGCCATGGGCGAGTCTGGAAAGCGGTCTGGTATTCGTTGATGATCTGACCAAGCGAAACATCCGGTGGGGTAATACCGAAACCAAGGAATGAAAGCGAAGTTTCAATCAGAATCGCTGCACTCATAAGCAGTGTTGTGTTAACAACAATCACACCGATCGAGTTTGGCAGGATGTGCTTGAAGATGATGTGCCGTGCGCTAGCTCCGCTTACAACGGCTGCATCGACAAATTCACGTTCGCGTAGAGACAAGAATTCACCACGCACAAGCCTAGCCAGACCCGGCCAAGCAACTAGTCCCAACATGATGGCTAGGAAAAGGGCTCCACCGCCAACTGAACGGCCAAGCACAGCACCTAGAACAAGTACTGGAACAATCAGGATGATGTCTGCAACACGCATGATTACTGAATCTGTCCATTTGCGGTAGTAGCCAGCTAGAGAGCCAAGAACCACACCGATTGCTGTGGAAAGGAAACCAACAATGAAGGTAACCAAAAGTGATTGCTGCATACCGCGCATCACACGAGCAAAGATGTCACGACCGATGTCGTCCTGACCAAACGGGTGGTTCCAGGTAGGTGCACCGTTTACCAGGTCTTTAGCGCCAACAGTAAACCAGTCCCACTGCCACCAACCCTTGATGTACCAACCGTCTGGGCGAAGCAGAAGAGTTTCTTTGTCTACAACGAGCTGACCGTTCCCGCCAATAACAATGCCTACAGAGGTGAACGCTAAAATAATGGTTGTTGCAAGCACGAAGATGCTGATTACGGCAAGCTTGTGCTTTTTGAAGCGCTTCCAGATTACCTGCCCTTGGCTAAGACCAATAGTGGCTTCTTGTTCAATGGTCGTCTCGCGACCCTGTGCGTCTAGTGACATTTCTAACTCACCCTAATTCTTGGGTCAAGCGCGGAATATATAAGGTCCGCGACCACGTTGAAAATAACAATTGCCACGCCACTGACGAGGAAGAAGCCCATAACTAGGTTGACGTCTACGACTCTCAAACCGAGCGCAAACAGAGCTCCCATACCGCTCCAACCGAAGATGTCTTCCGTAATAACGGCACCACCGATCAGACCACCAATGTCTAGTGCGACGATTGTTGCGATCGGAATCATTGCGTTTCGGAACGCGTGACGTGTAATAACTTTACGTTCGCTAAGACCTTTAGCGCGTGCTGTACGAACATAATCCTGGTTCATAACTTCTAGCAGGCTGGCACGTGAATAACGAGTGTAACCGGCAAAAGAAACCAAAAGTAGCGCAACTGTTGGAAGCACCATGTGGAGCAGCACGTCAAAAGCACCCATCCAGGTGTCACCGTTTAGACCGGCTGTTTCAGAACCAAAGGTAGGGATTACACCGTTCTTAATCTGAATAAGGCGCTTGTAGTTATCCCAACGGACAAAGAATAGGTTGAAGAGGTGGGGCAAGATAGTCAAAGCACCTAGAATAGCGGCGAGCTTTGAGTAGCTCTTGCGGTCCTCGCCTCCAAAGAACCAACCCAGCGCCCAGCCAACTAGAGCAAAAACAATAATTACACCCAAAAGCCACAAGAATCCCTGTTCCTGGTTAACTTCGAGCAGGTACCAAACCGGATACCACATTGCGGTGGAGAAGGCTGCTACACCCAACATAATCATTGTTGGGACTTTCTGCGAGAAACCTACGGATGCGGCCAACACAATTGCAGCAAGCGCGAATGAAATTAGTGCGACACCAACAATTCCAATTGATGGACTGGTTGTCCATCTTGTGAAGGTGAGAAATCCCAGCACAACCATGGTGCCAACTGCGCCAAAGGCCACTGATATAAGTCTCTGCCTGCGCTCTCCACCAAGAACTGCCTGAACAACGAATCCCATAAAAATACTGAGTACAATAATCAGCCAAATCGGAATATCTGGATTCTCAATAAATTTGTTCAACTCCACAGCACCGTACTGTTTTAGAAGTACCGCAACCCAGAAAACCGGCAGGGAGTAAATAACAAATGTGAAGAAG
This sequence comes from Microbacteriaceae bacterium, assembly GCA_019639055.1. Classification (GTDB taxonomy): domain Bacteria; phylum Actinomycetota; class Actinomycetes; order Actinomycetales; family Microbacteriaceae; genus JAHBSP01. The sequence goes on from JAHBSP010000013.1 coordinate 38,287, forward strand.
GTGACTGTGTAGTCATAACCGCTGTACTGACGAAGAGCGGTGGTCATACCAACTGCTACACCTAGGATGATGGCCAAAACAGAAGCCAGAGTAATCAACTGAAGAGTTGAGCCCATGGCCTGGCCGAGAAGCATGGTGACAGGGAATTCGCCCTTTGCGAGTGAAATACCTAGATCACACTGACCGATAAGACAGCCCATGGCCCCTGGTAACCAAGTGAAATACCTGAGCACCGGAGGGGTATTAAGATTCAGCACTTCAATGGCGTGATTCATCTTTGCAATACCGGCTGGAGTGGTATCTAGTCGAAGTTCCTGTAAAGGATCACCGGAGTACGCAGTCAGTACGTATACGAAGAAGGACGCCACAATCAGAACCATTAACGTCGCCACGGTGCGGCGTGCTACAAACAAAAACATACTGTCAGTACTTCCTTGCTATGGTCATAAGTTTGGACACTTTAGTTTAGTCAAAAAAGTAAAGGGCTGGGACACAAATCCCAGCCCTCACTTATTTTTCTAAGGGTTACTTAGTGGACTACTAGTTATTACTGAGCAGTTGCCACTGGTGCCCACTCCCAGAAGTTCCAGAAGTAGTATGGCGCTAGTGGACCAGGCTCAACACCTGATAGGTCCTTAGAAGCAACGGTTAGACCTGGGAACTGGAAAATAACAGTTCCGTATGCGTCTGCCCATAGTAGCTTCTCAACCTCGAGCTGCAGTCTCTGCTGCTCAGCTGCATCGGTAGTTACCTCAAGGGTAGCTAGTAGTGAGTCAACCTCTGAGTTCTTGTATCCACCGAAGTTGGATGGCTTGTCGGTACCAAACATCTGGTCGGATCCGGAGATCGCTAGAGAAGTTGATGCCCAAGCAAACAGAACTGCGTCGTGTGGGTTGATTGGCCACATCTCGGTGTCGGTGAACTCCCAGTTAGGCTCAGCAGTTGAAACAAGGTCAAAACCAGCAAGAGCTGCGTTCTGAGCAATGAATTCGTACTGTGATGCACGACGTGCGTTACCTAGTGGGTACCAGAACTTAACCTCGATACGCTCGGTGATACCTGCGTCAGCAAGAATCTTCTTAGCTGCCTCAACATCGCCGGCTACTGGGTAGTTAGCTGAACCAGCTTCTGCCTTGATGGTGTCGTATCCTGGGCCACCTGGGATGACTAGGAAGGACTCACGCACTTCAGCGTTAGGGTTCAGTGGCTTGATCAGTTCGTTAACGATGGTCTGACGAGGAATTGTAGTAAGGAATGCCTTGCGAACTGCAAGAGCCTTAGCTGCATCTCCACCCCAGTAAGCTGGGTCGAAAACGCCACCGTTGTTGAAGGTTAGGTCAACGTGCTCGTAGGTTGCTTCGTCACCACTGAAGACGTTAGCTGTAGAAATACCCTGGGCAATCTGCAGAATGTCTGGAGTTGGCTGACCTGAAGCAATCTGAATCTCACCGTTCTCAAGAGCGGTTAGAGATGAGGAGAACGCGGTTGCACCGGTGTACTGGTGGATGAAAATCTTTTCGTACTTAGGTGAAGGACCCCAGTTGTAGTCTGGGTTCGCCTTTAGAGCAACGTACTGGTCTGCCTTTAGCTCATCAACAATGTATGGGCCGTATGAAAGGGAAACAAGTGGGTTGCTTGGGGTGTCAGTCTGCTGGAAAGCAGAGTTCCAAGCCTGTGCTACAGGAGTAAGGAATGAAACATCCTTGTTCTGAACAGCTTCGATAAACTTGGTCTTTGCTTCTTCAGGATCGGTAATCTCTGGGTAAGCAAGCATCACGGTTGCGTGAGCTGCTACGTTACCGACAGCAAACTGAAGCTCCCAGTCCACATATGGCTTGTCGTAGACAAGAGTCAGAGTGTGGTCAGAGAACTCTGGAAGAGTACTGACTAGCTCAGGACGTGGGTTAGCGTGTGGGAATAGGTAGGTTGTTGCACCATCAGCATCGGTTGAGTTGAAGTAACCGAAACCGGTAATGAATGCGAGAAGCATGTCTGCTTCGTCAACCTCTACACCGTCAGACCACTTTACGTTGTTGTTGATGGTGTACTTAACGGTTAGCGGGTCATCGCTGGTCTTCTCATAAGAACCAAATTCTGGGCTCTTAATGAGTTCTGGGCTGCCATCGTAGTAGTTCCAGCCGCTACCGGTCATGTATAGAGCGATAGAGTTGGCTACGTTGTTACCAGCAGCGGAGCTACCGTTGAAGTTGTCAAGGATATCGTTCCACGCTACGTGGATTTCGGTACCTTCAATAACTTCGTATTGATAAGGCGGAGTGCAGCCAGTTAGTACTAGCGCTGCTCCAGCAATCGCAGCTGTTCCTGCTACGAGTCTGCTTGGTTTCACTTAAATTCCTCCTGTTGAGGGAAAATGTGCACGATGAATTCGTGCACGTTTACTGGACAGTAAAACTCTAGATAACATTTAGGGTTCTAATCAAGTCTGATTTGCTAATGTTACCCAATAGAAACGGAGCAAAATTGGCAGAAATAACCAAGTCCAAGCGACAATTATGGCTAGAAATCGCGCTAGTACTCGGACTTTCTCTGGGATCTAGCGCCGTTTATTCGCTTATTGCAATCATTCGCAGAGTCTTGGACACAACTCCACTTGGGGAACAGGGCACCTCCATAATCAACCCGATTGTGTCATCCCCAATTTTTGACGCTATATATCAAGTTCTTTCTGTGGCTTTCGCGCTTATTCCGGTTGCGCTAGCGATCTACCTGCTTTCGCTCGACGGTGTAAACCCATTCAAACGCATCGGTTTAGATTTCTCTAGATTCGGCAAAGATGTTCTCTCTGGGTTGGCGCTTGCTGCCATTATTGGGATTCCTGGGATTGGGCTTTACTTCCTAGGCAGGATGCTCGGAATCACCGTGTCAATTACCACCAGCACCCTAGATTTCAACGTCTGGTCAATTATTGTGATGTTACTTGTGGCACTTAGGGCTGCTTTGAGTGAGGAAGTTATTGGTGTCGGATTTCTGTTCACCAGGGCCGAGGAGGCTACCGAGTTTCCGAGTAGTTGGAAACTGTGGACCTTAATCATCCTTATTTCAGCATTCCGTGGAAGCTATCACCTGTATCAGGGTTTCGGGCCGTTCTTCGGAAATATGGCGATGGGGGTAGTGTTCCTGCTCTACTTTATTTGTTATCGGCGAGTACTACCGTTGGTTGTAGCGCACTTCACAATTAATTCGATTGCTTTTATTGCTGCGCCATTCGCACTGGAGATGTTGAGTTAGGGATGACTAAATCAGAAGCGAAATCGCCGTCAACTTCGCGAAAGGATACCGCACCGTTGCCTGATAGCGCGTCGCTTCGCAATAATGCACCACTGCTGATTTTTGATGGCGATTGCGGATTTTGCACCAGCGCTGTGAACGGTTTTCAAAAGTGTATGAAACGCGGTTTTGATGTGATCCCCTATCAGTTTGCCGATCTAGAAAAATACCAACTCACTACTGAGGAATGTGAAAAGCGCATCTATTTAGTAACCGCGGATAAGAAAAACGGTGCCGAGAAACAGTTCAGCGGTCATAAAGCGATTTCGAAAATTTGGCGGATGCAGGCGAACCCAGTTTGGAAATTTCTCGGTTGGTTAATAATTTTTCCGGGCATCAACCTAATCAGTTATTTTGCTTATTGGCTGATGGCCAGATTCCGTCATAAGCTTCCCGGCGGTACTCCCGCTTGTCAGCTTCCTCGGTAGTTTTTGGGTTTTGGCGTACTCCCTACCCTTTATTTGGGTGCTCCCTACCCTTTTTGAAGTGAGCCTACTCTTTGCAGGGGTAGGGACGTCAAAGAAAGGGTAGGGAGCAGGTTTGGATTTATCGTATTGATCCTTGGCAAGCCTGCATCACCTAAAATTCGCAGCAAATTTTTAGGGGATCGCAGATCCTTCATACCCCACCGCACAAAAGCGGCAGTTTCACGCCGAATAGAGTCTTCACGGATTTTCTCTCGGTAAAGCGGATTATCAACTGCGCTGTTTTCAGCATCCCTGTCCGCATAATGCCAGAATTCAGCACTCTTTTGGTACTTAACCTTCCCATCAAATTCACCAACCACGTCATATTCGGGCCACCAAAAATCCACACGATAGTCGCCTGTGTCAGTGAAAAATTCCTTCTGTAATTGCGGAGCAGGAAAACCTAACGCGAGGATAGTCATCCTGCTATAGGACTCACCAATAGATTCTGAATAAGGGGATGACAAATCAAGAGCAATCCTGGCAGCTCTCTTCCCACGTAAATCAAGTTGGATTTCCAAGTCATCAACTAGCGAAGATTTTGAGACCTCGCCCGTTGCTTGAGCAAAATCAAAAACTGCCACAGCTTCAGCTGTTCTATATTTCTTCGCTAACGCGATTGAGGTCTCTGAAATATCGGTTGCCAGCGCGCCAAAGCTTTCTACGGTAGTTATTTTCCTCTGGGTAGTGTGAAATTTCACTCCACTAGTTTTTACTCGGGAGTTCTTGCTTTCTTGAACTAACACATGGATTTCGCCTTCGTCGATATTAAACGGCAAACCCAGTAAAACAGCGGCTGACTCATGACAAAATACTTTTTCTTGCAGTGTCATTCCAGCTGCTAAAACCTTAAGCGC
>JAHBSP010000014.1:0-37500 GCA_019639055.1 Microbacteriaceae bacterium
AAGTTCAATTTCAAAGAGTAAATCTTCGTGGATTGGTTCCTTTTCAGGATCAACTTGTTTGCGCCAAATGTCGTAGAAGTACAAGTAATAACTGTTGTAATCCTGCCACTGTCGATCAGAGAAAATGATTTGATTTTTATCAAATTCATCAAATGAATTCAGAATGTTTGAAAGCCGCAGAATTGACCCAAAATTGGATACGAAATCTTTCTGATTAGTTTCGCCAACAATTTCCTGACCTATTGGGAACCTGTTTAGCAGCGCCTCTACCTGGGTTACATAATCGCCATAGTATTCGCGGTAAGGCTTGAGAATTACTATCCCTTTTGCATCTTTATTTCCGTATAAAGCGATAGCCTCTTCAGTCTCTTTTTCAAGATTGCGAAAACTAACAATATTTCCATATGTTTTGACTGAATTCAGAATTCTGTTTGTGCGAGAGAACGCCTGTATGAGTCCGTGGTATCTGAGGTTTTTATCTACATACAAGGTATTCAATGTCGTTGCATCGAATCCGGTAAGGAACATGTTCACCACGATGAGAATGTCTAGCTCACGATTCTTCATCCTCATTGAAAGATCTTTATAGTATGACTGGAATCCTTCTGATTCAGTGTCCCATGATGTACCGAAATTGTCGTTGTAGTCACTAATAGCATCCGCTAAAAATTCGCGATCATCTGAGCTCAGGCCTAAAGCATCGAAAGAATCATCGTCAAGAACATCATCAATGTCTTTCTCTTCAGGGTTCGCAGCATACGAATAAATCAGACCAACTTTAAGGCGTTCAGTTTCGGGAACAGTCATTTGCTGCGCGCGAAATTGGTTGTAATAAATTTTCGCGGCTTCAATGGAAGCGGTAGCAAAGATTGCATTGAAACCATTAACTGTTGTCGCTACTTTGGTTTCTGACTTCTTTCGTTTGCTCCGAATTACTTCAGCTGTATTTGAAACAATCGTGTGTGTATATGGGCTGGAGCGTTTGGTGTGTTTATCAAAATGATCGAGGATGTAAGTTGTTATTTTCTTTAGTCTATTCGGGTGCAGTAGAGCACTTTCGGTATCGATAGCCTCTACCTGCTTATCTTCGCCTATATGCGCTTTTACGGTGTTCGTGTAGTCAATTCGGAAGGGAAGCACATTGTTGTCATTAATAGCGTCAACGATTGAATAAATGTGCAATTGGTCACCGAAAACTTGCTCAGTAGTTGCTCTTTTATTCTTGGGACTATTCCCCATATTCTTTGCGAAGATCGGTGTGCCTGTGAAACCGAATAGGTTATAGCGTTTGAAGTTTTTGGTGATCGCTTTGTGCATATCGCCGAACTGCGAACGATGACACTCATCAAATATCATCACTATTCGTTGCTTATAGACAGGATGATCTTTGTACTTATCGACAAATCTTGAAAGCTTTTGAATGGTGGTGATTATTATTTTTGCTTCTGGGTCTTCCAGCTGTTTTTTAAGTTCGTTTGTAGAGCTGTTTGAGTTGGCCGCACCTTTTTGGAATTTGTCGTACTCTCGCATCGTCTGGTAGTCAAGATCTTTACGGTCGACCACAAAAAGAACTTTTTCGACATCCTGCACCCCAGTTGCGAGCTGTGCTGCTTTAAACGAGGTGAGTGTTTTACCCGAGCCGGTTGTGTGCCAAACATAGCCACCTGCTTGCGCTGTGCCTAGGGGTCTCTCTTTGTGAGAGGATTCAATCCGCTGGAGTATTTTTTCTGTTGCAGCGATTTGGTATGGACGCATTACCATCAGGTCTTGGTCAACCGTTAACACACAGTATTTAGTGAGAATGTTTAGAATTGTGTGCTTAGCAAAGAACGTCTTAGTGAATTGGTTGAGATCTTTAATCGGCTGGTTTTTTGCATCTGCCCACCAAGAAGTGAATTCAAATGAGTTGGAAACTTTTTTCTTTTTGCCATTTGAACCCTCAACATGGTGATACCTGGTGGTGTTTGAGTAATACTTTGTGAAAGTTCCGTTGGATATTACAAAGAGTTGTGCATACTCAAACAACCCAGAACCAACCCAGAAGGCATTGTTCTGGTATTTGTTGATCTGGTTAAAAGCCTCTTTGATGTTTACTCCACGCTTTTTCAACTCGACATGGACTAGAGGCAGGCCGTTGACCAGAATAGTTACGTCATAACGGTAACTGTGTTTTGCTCCGCCCTCACCTTTTGCAACCTTATATTGGCTTATTACTTGAAGATTATTGTTGTGAATGTGCGTCTTGTCTATCAGCCGAATGTTCTTTGAAGTGCCGTCGTCGCGATTTAATATCTGGATGTAATCAGTTTGTATTTTGCGGGCTTTTTCACGAATACCCTCATTTGCTGAAGCAATGTTCTGCTCGAAAAATCTCTTCCATTCATTCTCGGAAAAAATAATATCGTTCAGTTTTTCGAGCTGTTTACGAAGGTTGGGCACTAGCTCCAATTCAGTAGTGACATTCAGAATTTCATACTGTTGAGCTGCTAACTGCTTGATGAATTGAGCTTCTAATTGAGCCTCTGACTGATAGCCCTCTGAAGTAACTTTAGAAAAATCGAATTCTGCAACAACTGTGCTGTCGTTACCAACGACAATTGGGTTTATGCCCTTTGATACTGGATCCGTCACGATGCTGCTTCCTCGAAACTTAGTAACCTATCTCGATAGTACTCATACTGCTTACGACGAGCCGCCAACTCAGCAGGAAGCCCAATGCTGATGTCGTTGACAAGTGCATCGAATTTGTCGAGAATGTTCACTATTCGTTTTTGCTCTTGTAAAGGCAACAGCGGAAAGGTGAATCGCTTGAATGCACCCATATCGACCGAAGGAAAACTCGAAGTTTCAGTGTTTTCTCTGCACCATTCTGCTAGTAAATAGCAATAATAAAAAAGAAATCTCATATCAAATTTATCTTTGTAAGCTTCGCGCAAAATAAGGCTTGTTATTTGCTGGTTTGTTATGAAAGGGACTTCAACCAATGCGTGCTCTCCTATTGTGGCTAGAGTTGAAATCATAAGTGAATTACCAGGGATAATTTTCTTGTCATTTACTGCGCTGAATGACACTTTTTGAATTGAATTTCGAAGGATTCTCCCATTAGTCCTTATGTCTTCCATTCTGAACCAAGCGACGTCTTCGCTATTCCAAAATTCATTCTTCGCTTTTGAAGGGGTGAAGCCTGTTCTTGTCTCGAACAAATCAATCAGAGGAATCCATAGGGGGGGGGTAGCCGAGTTTTCATCAAAGGTTAAAAGCTTCTCCCTGAAAAAGGCATACTGTTTTCTCCGCGCCTCAAGCTCCGCCTCAAGCTCCGCCTCAAGCTCCGCCTCAAGTTCGGTGAAATTATCCAAAATCCTAACAATCTCTAACTGCACTGCCAGGGGGGGTAGGGACTTTGAAGCCACTCATAATTGTTTTGTTCAGATTATTAATAGTTGATGTAGAAAGAGATTTATCTAAATAATCAGAAAACAACTTACTAGTCAGTAAATGGTGAAGAAATCTGGGCGAGTGCGTTTCTTTAGTTCTTACAACACCCATAAATCCGCCAAAAGTGTGTGGCAAATCAGAGTCTATATAAGCGACCTTCCCTATATGCTCTCTGCTCCCGCTACCAGCGCATATGAGAATATCTCCTAGATAAAGCCTCTGGTCATCTCTTATTTTTACTTTGCTGGATAATTTTTTTACGTCATTGAAATTTAAAGTGTTAGAAGCCAAAGTTATGTTATTAGCTCTCAACACTTGAATACGTCCATCTCCGCCTTCATCACTCTTTTTATAAGTAACGCCTCTTACATAATCAGCGGCTTCTGTAATCGGCACATATGGAACTCCATTAGGGCACATTTCTTGAATTAGATTAAATACGTCTGAAGCCATTTATTCTTCTACCTCTGTATCAATCCACTCACTTCGTAATTGATCTAGTAATTTGCCGTCTAAGGAACCAACGCGCCAAGTAACCCAACCATTCGAAGATTGAAGACCTAGGGCAGCCGCAGCCGCACTACTAGGAGTTGAGTAAGATCTATCACCCACAGTGATCTCCCCAGTAGCTGTGACAGTTCCTGTGCTTGTGACTGCCCCTTGGGATAAGTGCAGCTTGTCTCCAGGTCTTATCAGACCGCTGGAAAGCAAATCATTTAAAGTTACTCGTCTATTAGGTTTGCCATTAGTAGTTTTATCATCAACCTCAAAATTCGCTCCCTCGTCTTTTTCAAATGTATCTACACCAGCCAGTCTTAGAGCACGAACTAGGGTCGGAACAAGTTCGTCTAAGGAAATTAAGAAAGATTTGGGTAGAGTTTCGTCAATATCTGCTCTGCCTTCAGAAACAGTTATATTACTCGTATTGCGAAGTTCTGCGGCTAACCGTCCTTCCAAATATCCGATCTGCGCACTATTAAAGCCGTTTATCGTTCCTCTTTTGACTATCATGGCTCTGGTCCACTTTATTTTCGGATTTCGTTTGTGCTCAAGCAACCTGCCACGAAGTTTGATGGATTTGCCGATGTAAATCTCTGGAGTGGTGCCTTCTGATAAAAGGGTATAAATACCAGGAACTTGCCATTCTTGTTCTGATAATCTCTGCACATCCCTTTCGAATACATATCCAACAGTCAGGGCATGAGCAGTAAATTCAACAATTATCGGTGAAGTATTGCTAGACGGAATTTGTACTTCACCAGCTGTAACCAAAGACATTAAAAGCTCCCTTCAAATGACAATAACTTTTCTCTATAGAACTCGTACTGCTTACGGCGAGCAGCCAGCTCCGCGGGAAGACCTACACTGATGTCGCTGACCAGTGCATCGAATTTGTCGAGTATGTTGGCGAAACGTTTTTGTTCTTCTAAGGGCAATAAAGGTACAGGAATAGAATTCAAATTTTTTTGATTTAATTTCGGTTGCGTTCCTCCAGTTACAAACTGTGAAATATCAACTGTTTTTAAATAGTGGAATAAAAACCTCAAATGACACTTATCTTCAATCGCCTCAAGGACATGTGCATGGTTATTTATCCAGACTTTGCCAGATGCCCAATTGAGCACTGGAGTCCTGTCAGAGTTTATTACGCTGCCGTCTTCTCCGATAAGTAAGAAATCACCATCAAAAATATAATCCGCTACCCAATCTTGTATGCCATTAGCCCCAAAGTAAGGGTATTTACCTTTGTCTCTTAAAGACTTAGTTACTGGTCTTCTATACTTATCTAGATTACGAGTCAAGTCTTGCACCCCCCCCCCATCTAACATCGTGGAAAGTTAGGAGCTTCTCCCTGAAAAAGGCATACTGTTTTCTCCGCGCCTCTAGCTCCGCCTCTAGCTCCGCCTCTAGCTCCGCCTCTAGCTCGGTAAAATTATCTAATATTCTCACGATTTCTTGCTGAATCTCGATAGGCGGTACAGGAATTCTAAACTTTTTGAAGCCCGACATATCTACGGAAGCAAAGCTTGATGTAGTCGTATTGTTACGACACCATTCGTCTAAAACGAAACCATAGTAATAAACAAATTTCATATCCAATAAATCAAGAAACTTACCTTTTAGGGAAAGTGAAGTGAACCTCTGATTAGACAGGTGCGGGACTGTTATGAGTGCATGCTCTCCGATCGTTGCGGATGTAGCTACCAAAAGAGAATTAGCAGGGAATAACTTGCCACCTTTGACAGCAGTAATAGGAATGTTCTGTATTGCACTTCCTAAAACTCCGCCGTTAGCTCTTATATCTTCCATTCGAAACCAAGGAATCGTTCCTCCTGACCAAAAGGATGAATTCGACTTTGAAGGAGTATAGCCATTCTTCAATTCGAAAATATCCTGAATTTGAAAATAATCGACCCCGTTAGGGCAGTGCTCGGCGATCAGTTCATCGATTCTGCTCATTTTTTACCCTCGATAGTGCGCTGTGTGCGCTTGATAGTTTCAAGATAAGCTTGTTCGACCTCTGTTGGCACTGAAATCATCTGGGTGCGATACTTCTCATACTCACTCTCTGCATGTTTAACAGCTTGCTTATTACTAATTTTTCCGGCGCCGGACAAAGTCGGGGCATCCATTGCCGTAATCAACCTGTCAAGATGGGTTAACCAATCTTTCATGTAGGTGGGTTCTTGGTTCTGGGCACGGAACTCAGCAGCATCGAAATAAGCCGAAACCAGGGTGTTGAGTTTTTTTAGTTCAGTCTCGTCAAGATAGTTTTTAGCAACCGAGACCTCATACTTGCGTGGCCGGACTCCGGAAAATGTAGTGAGACCCATATTCGGTTTAGAAGCATCTGCTCGAGAAGCGATAACTTCAGCTGCAGTGCGCCCATGGGCCGCGTAGTGGAGCTTATTCTGCACAATTTTGAAGAACTCAACTGTCTCTTCAGCGTTAGGGCTGTAATCGATGCTCGTCGCATAAAGATCTAGAACCTGCCTGTAGAGCACCCTCTCGCTACTACGAATGTCACGTATGCGTTCAAGTAATTCACGCCAGTAATTACCGCCACCTAGGTTCTTCAGTTTTTCATCGTTCATGGTGAAGCCCTTGACGAGATACTCACGTAAACGTCCAGTGGCCCAAATACGAAACTGTGTAGCGATTTTACTTCTGACTCGATAACCAACCGAGATTATGAGGTCAAGGTTGTACAAAGGAATTTCACGAGAAACCTCTCGGGTCCCCTCTAACCGAACCTGTCGGGATTTCCGACAGGTTGCTTCCTCAAAAAGTTCATTTTCAGCATAAATATTCTGAATATGCTCAATAACATTTGTCCGTGATGTTTGAAAAAGTTCCGCAATTTGTTGCTGGCTTAGCCAGACAGTCTCCGAATCAATCCGAACCTCAATGGATGGCGAACCATCTTCACGCTGAAAAAGAATAATTTCACCTGATGACTCTACTGTCATTTAGCACCTTCCAAATCAGCAACAATCTCGTCAATAGCAGTGCGTAGCTCTGTTTGGCGAGCAACGATTCTATCGATTTCAGCGTTCAGAACTTTGATATCGATTACTTCGTGGGTATCTTCTGCTTCTACTGATGAAGAAACAGACAGGTTGTATTCCTTATCTGCAAGTGCTTCATTTGGAACCAGCTTCGCAAAATATTCAATATCCTCACGAGCGATATAAGCATCCAGAATTTTCTTCCGGTTTTCTTCGCTGAGCTTGTTGTTTTTGCCGCTCTTTACAAACTCTTTTGAAGCATCAATGAATAGCACAGAGTTATCTGCTTTTGATTTCTTCAGCACCAAAATACAAGTTGCGATTGATGTCCCAAAGAATAAATTATCCGGAAGCTGGATTACAGTGTCCACGAAGTTATTGTCTATTAGGTATTTCCTAATCTTTTGTTCAGCACCACCCCGGTACATGACTCCAGGGAACTCTACGATTGCTGCAGTGCCGTCGGTTGCCAACCAACTAAGCATGTGCATAGTGAAAGCTAGGTCAGCTTTAGATTTTGGTGCCAAAACACCTGCTGGTGCGAACCGCTCATCATTTATTAGCAGTGGGTTGGAATCGCCCTCCCAGTTGATCGAATATGGCGGGTTTGAAACAATCGCACCAAATGGTTCGTCATCCCAATGTTTCGGATCGGTAAGAGTATTTCCTAGAGCAATATTGAACTGCTCGTAGCCGACATCGTGCAAAAACATATTAATTCTTGCCAAGTTATAGGTAGTTAGGTTGATTTCTTGACCGAAAAAGCCTCGACGAACCTTATCCTTTCCAAGAACCTTCGCATATTGCAGCAGAAGCGACCCCGAACCACATGCCGGGTCATATACCCCATCAATCTCTGTCTTGCCGACGAGAGTGATTCGGGCAAGCAACTCAGATACTTCCTGGGGTGTGAAGAATTCTCCACCAGATTTCCCAGCGTTTGACGCATACATCGTCATCAAATATTCGTAGGCATCACCGAACGCATCAATTTGATTATCAGCGAAACTACCCATATTGAGTTTCTGTATGGTTGTGAGAATCCGCGAAAGCTTCTTATTCCGTTCCTCAACCGTATTGCCCAGTTTCGGACTGTTTACATCGAAGTCAAGAAATAGCCCTTTGAAATCATCTTCACTCTCCGTACCAATCGATGCCCCCTCGATATCAGCAAATACCCTCTGAAGAGTTTCATTCAAGTTCGGATCGCTTGCTGAGCGATTAGCGATGTTCCCGAAAAGTTCGCTCGGGTAAATAAAGAAGCCTTTTTCACTGATGACTTCACTACGAATTTTCTCAGCCATCTCGTCAGTGATTGAAGCGTAATCAAAAGCAGTGTTCCCTGAATCGTGTTCCCACTTGTTGACATAAGCGGTCAAGTTCTCGGAAATGTAACGGTAGAAAAGGGTATTGAGCATATAGCTCTTAAAATCCCAACCATCTACACTGCCACGTAGCTCATTTGCTAATGCCCAGATGGTTTTGTGTAGTTCTGCACGTTGGGCCTCTTTTGTGGTTGGCGTCACTGCCAATCCTCCTTCTTTGCTTCTTCAGGGGGTAAATTCACTCTACCGCTAACCAACGACTACACTAAACATATGACCTTAGCCAGTGAGAGGGATGCCACAAATACCGCACAGCTTGATAGCGATTTAGAGACATCCGAGGCTAAGCAAGAGTATTCCGCTGCTGATCGTTTTATGCGCAAAATCCTATTCATCCGCGACGATGACGCAAGCAACAAAAACAAGCGAAAAGCGCACAGAAATATGCGGGTTGCGCTAATTATTTCAGGCATCCGCTGCATGATTACATACGTGCTTTTGCCGCTACTTATCCCCTTCGCGAGTGTGGTCGGTATCGTCGCGACACCGCTTGGAATCATCCTCAGCCTGGCCGCTGTAGTTAGCGGAATCGATAGCCTCCGCAGGTTCTGGTCGAGCAATCACCGCTACCGTTGGCTGTATGCTGCGTTTATCGGAGTAATCTTTGTAATACTAGCTATTGCGTTATACGCAGATATTTCAAGGTTGGTTGGAGCATGAGTCAAGAACTAGATCAGCAAGATGTTGCAAATGAAGAAGAGCGCCCAGAAAACCTCACCAAAGAGACTTGGCTAACACTCATCCTCTTCGCCGGACTAATCGTTGGACTAAGTATTTGTGCCCCCGTCTGGATGTTTAACTGACTAAACAGTATTTGAATAATCCCGAACTTTAGGGGTTATCTGTTAATCTCTCTACGATGATGAAGCCATCATTAACAAGTAGCTTGGCAGCAAAACCTGGATTGAGCGTGTAACGCACCTGTTCCCCTGCATCCTCAATATTTACAATGTAAGTCATATCCATCAGTATGCCGGTTCCAATATTTACCCCGAAGTCGATTACTTTATGTCCTTCAGCGATGAATCCTCCGCCGCTATCTTTTTCTAAAGAGATGTAGGTCCAAGAATTCGGGTCACTGTTGAAATGGATAATCTTTGCCACCAGAGTCAACCGATAAACCCCGGGTTTATTAAAGTACAACGTGGTGGGCTGGCTAGGTATCCTTTCAAGCAACATATTTCCACTGGAACCAAATGTGTAGTGGTTATATATTGGATAACCGGTTGCGCCGTACTCAGCAACCGAGTCTTGTACTTGGATTACTTGCAGATCGATAAGTCCATTTTCGCCAGGGGCACCCTGTGGCCCTGTTTCACCCTGCGCGCCCTCAGGTCCTTGAGCGCCTTGAGGTCCCTGTGGTCCTTGGATGCCTGAATCACCTTTCGGTCCTTCAGCTCCTGGTGTTCCCGGCTGACCTGCTGGGCCCTCCGGACCGATTGCTCCTCTTGGCCCGGCAGGGCCAGCAGGACCTTGATCACCTTTAGCTCCTGCTAAGCCATCTCCGTGATTACCAGTGGGAACATCAGCTACAGGGTTAGGCTCGCTTTGAAAGAAATTGGCAACTAAGAAACCTGATATCCCGCCTGCGACAAGGCTGATAACTGTAGTACCCAGCACCAGTAATGTAACAACTCTGTTTTTCATAACTGTTGAATAGACTAGCCGTATAATCCATGGAATCAAATAATCCATCTAGGCTTATTTAGAGAACATTTTGATAGAAAATAAACTTGGCATAATCGGCAACGGTAAATCTGGTTGCACAATTGCTCGCCTTGCCTACGCTGGCGGATGGCAGGCGACCATTTCAGGTACCGGTTCTGCGACTCGAACCCGCACCGTAACTTCTATATTTGCTCCCGATGCACTTGTGGCTGAAACATCGGAACTTATTGCCAGCCACGAGATGATTGTGATCGCAGTGCCAATGTTTGGGTGGAAGTGGCTGCCTCTAGAATCTTTCGCAGGTCGCATCCTTATCGACGTCATGAACTACTGGCCCGAAGTCGACGGCCCAACCTACGAATATGAGCAGGGCGTTGCATCCAGCCAAATATTTCAGGATGCACTACCTGCAACTACCAGCGTGGTCAAGACTTTCAACCACATCGGTCACCATAATATGCTCCTATACGCGGCAGCGAAAGGCAGCCCGGCGCGTAAAGCACTTGCAGTTGCCGGCGATGACGAAACTGCTATCGCTAAGGTTTCACAATTTGTGGATGACGCTGGATTCGATCCGGTATATGCTGGCACACTAGCCGAAAGCCGCATTATGGAACCTGGTGGACCGGTGTTTGATGTGAGTCTGAACAAGTCTGAACTTGAGGATCTACTGAATTGATTCGCCTATACAAGATCAGTCACTAAGGTTTTCGCTAATAACTTCAAGAGTTAGTTCGCGTGCTCTGCGGGATTCCTCACCCATCGATGCCGCAATACTTGTCACCAATGAACTTGTGAGTACAAAGTGGTTGATTCGGGCTGTGTGTTCAAGCTCTTCTTGAAAGCCGCCAGTTATCGGGCTAACAACAAGCGAATAGTCGGCGATTGAAACCAGGGGAGAACTAGCGAATGAAGTTATCGCGATAATCTTCGCCCCAGATTCTTTCGTAGCCTGGGCAGCTCTCAAACTAATATCGTTTGAACCAGAACCACTGATAACAACCACGGAGTCATTCTCACTCAAGTGCCTAGCAGCAATCTGCTCGGCGATGGGGTCGACAATATATTCGCTCTGTTTCCCGAGAGATGATAAACGCATCGACAGGTCGAGAGCAATGGAACTGGATAGCCCATGCGCCACGCAGAGAATCCTGCCACTTTCACTCAACCGGCCGGTCACAAGTTCATAGGTCTCCTGATCGACGGTACTGATTGCTTGCGGAAGTTTTTCAGAAAGCTGGTGAACATCGTAAAGCAACTGTCCGTAGCCAGAGTTATCGAAGTCTTCAGGTCTAATCTGTGGAACCGCCAACTGTTTTGCTAGAGCCACTCGAAGCTGCGGGTATCCCTTATATCCAAAACTCTGGCATGCCCGAATGACCGTGGATCTGCCAACGCCAACCAGGTCTGCAATCTCCTGCGCGGTCGCTTCCAATGCGGCCTCTGGCTGGTTCAGGATTAGCTCAGCAACTTTTCGCTCGGTCGGCATCAATGAATTCAGCACAGATGTGATTCGTGCAGCCGGGGTTGGTTCTAGACTCGAAAAGTTTTCCACTAGCTACGCCCTAGAAGCTCGTCAAAAATATTTGCCACTGATTTACTCATAATTCTGGATGGATGGAAGAAACTACTTCCAAGCAGATTAGTCACAAAACGCACATAATGAGCGGCTGACTCGCCAGCACGCTCACCACTAATTTCTATTACAAGACCTGCTTCTCTAATAGAGTCGATACCTGTCTCGAACTCGCTTAGAGGCATCTGCATAATGAATGCCTGATACGGTGCCCTAAAAATATCTGCAAGATCCTGCCATGTCGGTGTTCGCTTTGCCGTATGGCTGGGTAGAGCGACCACGCTCATCGGTGTGAAAAACCGTTCAGTTAAAAACTGAGCCACTTCAGCGGGAGAAACTGCCTCAGTTTTTAACCACACATTGAAGTTTGCGTCGAGTTCAGAAAATTGGCGATTAATCTCTTGGTATTTTGCTAGCCGGTCAAAACCAGCCTCAGTCGCGGGCTCTGTCTCGGCCCTTAGTCCGGCGCCAGACCCACCGCTAGTCCCAGCAACGAGGTCCGCGGTTTTGACAAGTTCTCCCCCACGCACTTTCACGGTGCCGTCCGCAACTTCAAAACTTAGTTTCGCTAGGTATTCGCCTGCATAACCAGGTTGTGCATACACCACCTCTGCGGAGCCAGCTCCCCTATAAATACCGGCGGATGCACGGTGCTGGTGCCCTGCAATTATCCCGTCAATCCCTTTCACGGAACTTAGGATGCGCCAAGTCTCGTCCTCAGGGTTCGGATACTGAGTCGCCTCCCCCGTTTCGAGGTTTCGTTCAACACCGCCGTGATAGCTGACGATAACTAGATCCACTTCGCTTCTAATCGCGGCCACTTCCATATTCAAGGTGGTCACGACATCGTCGAAATGAAGGTTACTGGCATGCTCCCAAGGAGTTAGTGCCCCGGTTGCAGCATTGGCAATACCAATTACCGCAATCTTCACACCCGAACGTTCAAACACTTGCACACTTTGGAATGGCTGTTCGGAAGTATCAGCAATCCTTAAATTAGCGGCCAGAAAAACGGTATCAGGCATCGCGTCTTGAAAATATTGCAAAACTTGCAGACCGTAGTCGAAATCGTGGTTTCCGGGAACGAAACTGTCAAAACCGACCGCGGCAAGTGCATCCGCTAGCAAATCCGTTCGCTTTGCAACCCTAACCAGATAGCTTGCAAACCACGCGCCGTTGATAGTGTCGCCGTTATCTAAAAGGAGTGCGCGTTCATGGTCAAGACTATCCGCCGCCAAAATCAACTGACCTATACCACCAACTAATTCACCTTCACGGCTTCGATATGCCCAATGCCCGTGGACATCGCTGGTGGCATAAATATCAATTTGGGTCATTATTGAAGTTTTTTCCTCAAGTAACTGGAGACAAAATCAATAATAGTGACAGTCACGATAATACCGATCAGGATGATTGCTACCCTGTCCCAGCTGCGGGATGCGATCGCAAAAATTATCGGGGTACCGATACCACCCGCACCAACGATTCCGAGAATTGTTGCGGACCGCACCGATATTTCAAAACGGTTTAGCGCGAGTGATAGGAATTGCGGAATTAGTAGCGGAAGTTTCGCATAGCGGAATATCTGCACCGCGTTACCGCCCACAGCTTCGATTCCTTCAATCGGCTGTTTCGGTAGTTTTTCGATCTCTTCGGCATACATTTTTCCGAGCATACCGATCGAGTGCACACCAATTGCGAGCGCACCAGCGAATGGACCCGGCCCAACCATTTTCACGAAAATAACGGCAAGCACAATCTCTGGGAATGCGCGCAAAATTGAAAGAATAACCTGGCCGGCACCAGACACAACCCTCGGTTTCTTAGCACTTCTTGCAGTCATGAAAGCGAACGGAATCGCACCGACCACAGATATTACCGTTCCTACAAAACCGATAGCTACGGTGAGTAGCAACAGACTGATTAGGTCTTCATTACTGCCGTTTTCGACATACGCCCAGTCCGGATTTAGGAAACCGTTGATGATCGCGTTGATTGTGTTTCCGGCAGTCTTACTGAAACCTTTATAGTCGATTCCGGTGAACGCCCAAATAATGGTTGCACCAACCAGCACTGTCGGGATTATTTTGCTAAGAAGCGTGGATGCGCGACCCTGTTTGTTCAAGCTCTCTGCGCTCATAGGTATCGCCTCCTCACCCAGGTGCTGAAGCCATCGATAACAAGTACCGCCGCCAGAATTACGATGATGATAATTGAGACGCGGTCATACCTGAGCAGGCTCATTGCGTGCTGCAGTGTGAGCCCGATACCACCAGCACCAACATAACCGAGGACTGTGGATGCACGCACATTGATTTCCAGAGCGTAAAGCGTGTAACTGATTACGTTCGGCATTATTTGCGGCATGATTCCGAATCGTGCAATCTGTGCCTTATTACCGCCAACCGACATAAGGGATTCGAGCGGTTTCTGGTCTATGGTTTCGATTGTTTCGTAGAAAAGTTTTGTGAGCATCCCGAATGTGAATATCGCGATGGTGAGCATACCGGTGAAGGTTCCGATACCAAACACTGCCACAAAGAGTGCCGCCAAAAGTAGGTCTGGGATAGTGCGGATGATATTTAGCAGTCCGCGAAATGGCCAGCTAATATATGGGTTCTTTGTGAATGCTGTGGTCGAGAGGAAAGAAACAGGTAGTGCAAGCAGCACTCCGATAACCGTTCCAGTGATTGCCATCTGCATTGTTTCAATCAGTGCTGGCACGATTCTGTCGAGATATGTCCAGTCAGGGCTTAGGAGCCTGCCAAAAACAATCATCATCTGGTCGGTATTGCCGACTAGGTACCCAAGATCCACCTCGGCAAGCCCTGAGGTGTACCAGAGTATGACTAGAAATATCCCCAGAATTCCGAGCTTTAAGCCCAGCCCCCGATGGACTGTGTCTTTCAGCTTCATTCTTCTGCTTCGCCTTGGCTAAGTTTCAAATATTCTTCGCCGTAGATTTCACCGAGCTTCTTATCGGTTGCTTCAGCAGGTGTCCCATCGAAAACCACCTTGCCACCGCTTAGGCCGATGATTCTGGTTGAGTACTCGCGGGCAAGATCAACCGAGTGAAGGCTTGTGACAATCGTCAATTTCAGATCAACACTGATCCTTTTTAGGTCCTTCATTATGCGGTCGGTAGTGATTGGGTCGAGGGAGGCAACCGGTTCATCTGCAAGCATGATCGTTGGCTGCTGCACTAGTGCCCTAGCGATAGCAACACGTTGTTGCTGTCCGCCGGAGAGCTGGTCTGCCCTGGTATGCAATTTTTCTAATAGATTCACTCGCTCGAGCGCATCGTTCACTAGTTCATAATCAGGTTTTGTGAAAAGCCCCAGGATGCTCTTAAAAGTTGGGTAGTAGGCAAGGCGCCCCACAATCACGTTAGTCTGAACTGTGCTGGTGCCGACCAGGTTAAATCCTT
Organism: Microbacteriaceae bacterium; assembly: GCA_019639055.1. Classification (GTDB taxonomy): domain Bacteria; phylum Actinomycetota; class Actinomycetes; order Actinomycetales; family Microbacteriaceae; genus JAHBSP01. The sequence goes on from JAHBSP010000014.1 coordinate 15,001, forward strand.
GGAAAATCATCCCAATTTTGCGTCTCATTTTGCGCAGTTTTTTGGAGTTAGCGACGGTGATGCTATCGCCTTCGATAAGTATTTCGCCAGAGCTGATGTCGTTGAGTCGGTTGATTGAGCGCAGCAGCGTAGATTTGCCTGCACCGGAGAGGCCGATGATTGATACAAACTCGCCCTCACCGATGTGAAGGTTAATGTCTTTGAGCCCCTCTACACCGTTAGGGTAAACCTTGGTTACGTCTTGAAAAGTAATCATCGCTTCCGCTTTCTTTATTAAGAAGTGGGTGTTACCGGCTCAGTTCTTCATTGAACCGGTAACACCCGACTTTATTGGGGTTTAGAGATCCCCAGCCCTCTTGGTGTAGTCGCGGACAATGTCATAGTTTGAGTCATTGACCTCAGTGTAACCTAGGTGGGAGTAGAGGCCAGATACGATTTCTAGCCCCTCAGGATCTGCCGCAATTGCTAGGAATGCCTGACGAATCTTCTCGCGAAGGTCATCACTGATTGAAGTGTTTACAGCGATGGTGTCGTTTGGAATCCAAGCCTCGGTTAGGTAAAGGACCTTAACCTCGTTGATTACGTTAGGGTATTCCTTCTTGAGCAGCACGCGGCCACCTTCGAATGAGAATGCCGCATCCACTTCACCGTTGATTACCGCAATAATCGCGCTGTCAATACCGGCGATGTTGCGTAGGGTGAGGTCTGAGTGGATGTCTAGACCGGCATCTGAGAGCTCAACAACTGGGAAAATGTATCCACTTGCTGAAGCAGGGCTCTGAACAGCAATTGTCTTGCCCTTCAAGTCTTGGATGCTGTTGATACCGCTGTCGGTACGCACCAGAATTTCACCGCGGAAACCATCAACAAGGTTGGTTGGGTCCTTTTCAGCGGTTTCGGTAATGGTTGCAGGTAGCTTAGCTGCGAGAATAGCGTCAGCTGCTCCCTGGTCGTGAGCCATCACATAGGTTGCTGGAGGCATAATTCCGATATCAATCTTCTTAGATGCCATAGCTTCGATGATGGTGGTGTAGTCGGTAGCGATAGTTACCTTAACTTCACGGCCAAGCTGCTCAGTTAGTAGCGCTGCTAGTGGCTGAGCAGCCGCTTCCATGTTCTCTTCAGTTCTGGTTGGAACGAACTGGAGGGTCAGAGGTGTGGTGTCATCCTCGGTGTTGTCACTGTTGCCACTTGGTGCGCAACCTGCGAGCATTGCCAATGTCGCAATTGCAGCAGCTGCGGGGAGCAACTTCTTTCTTAGACCGGACATTTGGTTCCTTTCTTAGTGGATAGGGTTTTGGTTGGTCAGTGAAGGTTCGTTCACTAACCAGGCTTGTAGGTCTGGATATAACTGGGTGATGTCTTCGTAGAAGAAGGTCGGTGTGGTGTCTCCAATTCTGGATGCAATGAGCGCGGTATCTCCACCGAGATTATGTACCGGTTCTAAATCATTTACCCAGATGTCTCCAATAGAGAGAACTCTGCCTTCATTGAGCCATCCTTGCGCCAACTCTCCCATGCCTGCTGGTTTTCCTGCAGATGCATGCACTTCATCAAAAAGGCCTGAGAGCCCAAGGGCCTCAAGCGCTTCTGTAAGTCTTGTATATGGAGCATTGGTCACAAGTGCGATTCTGACGTTTCCTCCATGCACATCCCGAATTTCACGCAGCATTTCAGCTAGGTTTTTCGGGGCATGGATTGGCGCATCCTCGGTTGCCAACTTCTCGCGACTGCGGAAGTATGCTGCTTGGATTGTGTCGGCATTCACACCTTGTGCTTCAGCCAACACCCTAACCAAGTGGTAGGAATCAGTGATTTCGATACCTTCATAATTTGGCTTATCGATGTTTGCCAAAAAAGGCTCAACAATCGCACCTTTGGACACTTTGCCTTCAGAGAGTTCCTCGACTGCGTGGGCGTAAGCCACTGCCGGGCCATCGCCTAACGACACTGTGTTATCAAAGTCAAAAATTAAGGTATCCATATACTTTCTTGATTCTTTTGGACGATAGTTCCACGGTATAGCAAATCTTTAGACATTATGACCATTTTAGGTAAACAAGCGATTAATTTTTTTGCGAAATGAATATAGGTTTTCAATTCTTCTGTGTTACTTTCTTAAGCATTTAAAGAAAGACGGCACCGAGTTCTCATTTCAGGCATACCTTGACGCCATAGAAAACAAGACTGGCAAGACACCTAGAGAACTAGTCGACGAAGCGAAATCATTAGGTTTTGATGGCCCGAAAACCGTAGCTGGCGAAGTAATAAAGTGTCTCGCAGATGAATACGGTTTAGGGCGAGGGCATGCAATGGCTTTAGTTCACGTTATTAAGAACGGGTCCAAAATTAATTCTAAGCATGTCGGCACTGGCGGCACACACAACGATGAATCAGACACTCTCTGGCTAGTCGGTATTGCGACTAAACCATAAAGCATTTTCGTCGGGATGACAGGATTTGAACCTGCGGCCCCACGGCCCCCAGCCGTGTGCGCTACCAAACTGCGCCACATCCCGCGCTATCTATACTAGCTAGGCGCGCTGAATATCTGCGACCTGACGTAGTAGACCTTCTGCACCGTTAGCATCGCGAAGAATGAGCCCTTCTGGGTGCTGGTCGATTGCAAGAATCCAAACACCTGGAAGTGCCACGAATGCAACATTCCCGTCTATAGCGATTACTGGTCGTGGGCTAGGAACTGCTAACCAGAACGGTGCGAAAGCAACTGGCGCAGCAGGTGCTACCGAAGTAGTTTCTGCAACAGGTGCACTTTCAGCCGGAGCTTCCTCGGTAGCGGTTTCTTCAGCTACTACCTCAGGCTCTTCAACCTTCTTCTTACGACCTCGAGGCTTTGGAGCCTCAGCAGCCACTTCTTCCACCGCTGGAGCTTCCGAAGCGACCTCGGCAACTGCCTCTGGAGCTGGCACAGCATCCGGTACCGGAATTGGAATAGGCACAGCAGCACTACCAGGTGCAGGATCGAAACCTGCAACGTGTGGTGAACCAGGCACAGGAGGTGCAACTGGTGCAGCATAAACCGGCTTAGGGCGAACCGGAGCGGGCACAATCTGCCTTGCAACAGGGTGCGCGCTAGCTTCCTCGCGGTGCAGGAATTCCGCCTTGAACAGCGGAATAAGGTATGCAAAAGCACTAGCCACTAGACCGATGGCAGCCACTAGAAGTGCAAGTACGTAATAAATACTGGCACCACCACTGAAAACAACGAGTAGTAGGTAACCGAAACTATAGGTGTATGCGGCAGACGCAACCTGGTCGATCGAGAACGAACCTATGCGAAGTGCAGGAACAGATAGGCGCCTCACTGCAATCAAACCGGCAACAACCGCTGGCACTAGGAATGAAGGAGCAATCTGAATAACCCCGTTAAAGAAACTGTAAGAGAAGTTTGACCAAACTGTGTAATAACCGGAATATGTAGAAATTGGAATAAAAGATAGCAACAGCAAAAGTACTGGCACGCCAAGCAGAATAGTTTCGCGAAGGTTGAACGGTCCGAGAACTGCAGGCGGGTTTTCATGGGTTTGTGCGATGTTAGTCATGAATCCACTATACCGATTGAACTAAACGATAGATAAAAAGTTACTTGCGTTTACGTTGCTCACGTACTCGCACATTTATTTGAATCGGACTGCCTTCGAAAGTGAAAGTTTCCCTAAGTTTACGGGCAATAAACCTGCGATACTGCGCCTCAAAGAATCCGCTCGTAAAGAGCACAAAAGTTGGTGGTCTGACCCCTGCCTGAGTTCCGAAAAGGATTCTTGGCTGTTTACCTCCACGAATCGGGTGAGGATTAGCGGCAGCAAGTTCCGACAAGAATGTGTTGAGCTTTCCAGTAGGGATGCGCGTCTCCCAAGACTCGATAGCGAGTTCCAGCGCCGGCACCAGCTTCTCTAAATGCCAACCGGTCTTCGCGCTTATATTCACACGCGGGGCCCAGGCAACATGCGCAAGATCCTGCTCAATCTCTCGCTCAAGGTAGCGACGGCGCTCATCATCGAGAGAGTCCCACTTATTAAAAGCCAGAACTAAGGCACGGCCTGCCTCAAGTACCTGATCGACGATGCGCACATCCTGTTCAGAAATAGGTTCGGTAACGTCAAAAACCACTACTGCCACATCTGCTCGCTCCAGCGCGGATGCGGTACGCAGGGTCGCATAGAAATCGGCACCCTGTTGCAGATGCACGCGACGACGAATACCGGCAGTGTCTACAAAGGTCCACATTTTGCCGGCAATTTCAACCTGCTCATCTACCGGGTCGCGTGTAGTTCCGGAGAGCTCATTAACTACAACGCGTTCTTCACGGGCTGCCTTGTTCAAGAGACTAGATTTACCGACGTTCGGCCTGCCAACAATAGCTACTCGGCGCGGTCCGCCCTCTTCACGCTTCGCGACCTGCGATTCACGGGGAAGTTTTTCGAAGAGCGCATCGAGCATGTCGGCGACTCCCCTGCCATGAAGGGCTGATACCGGATATGGTTCCCCGAGCCCTAAACTCCAGAGGCTGTGTACATTGGGTTCTTGGCGGGCATCGTCAACTTTATTGGCTATCAAAAAGACAGGTTTTTTAGCTTTGCGTAGCAGCTTCACAACTGCCTCGTCGGTGCTGGTAGCGCCAACAGTTGCATCGACCACAAAAAGCACAGCATCGGCATTATCGATAGCTATTTCTGCTTGTAGCGCGACGCTTTTATTGATTCCTTTAGCATCGGGTTCCCAACCGCCGGTATCCATAACCACGAACTTACGGTCAAGCCATTCTGCTTTGTAACTTACGCGGTCTCGGGTGACGCCTGGCACATCCTGCACCACAGCTTCGCGCCTGCCAATAATACGGTTCACTAACGCGCTCTTACCAACGTTAGGACGACCAACAATTGCTACAACCGGCGGTATCTCTTCTGTGCTGTCATCATCGAATGCATCGAAATCGCCACCGTGCAGGTCAAAGTAGTCAAAATCTTCAGGTTCGAGCTCGTAGTCTCTCAGACCTTTGAGCAGTGCTTCTGCACGCGAATTCTCCTCCGCCTCAGAAATATCTGGCGGGGAAATTATCGCGTCATTTTCCGGCGCGAATTCCGGCTCATTTTGGTCATTCATTGCTTATTCATTCTTGCAGACTACTAGCCGGAAATCCTCCACCCGTTCTCAGCAAGGAGCGCAAGTAGTCGCTCGTGAGCATCCGGTTTCACGCTAATTTCAGCAAGACCGACCTGGGCACTCGGTGAATGCTCCAAACGCAGATCCTCAAGGTTGATATCTGCCGAACCAATCTCTGTGAGAAGTCGCGCAAGCTCCCCGGGAGTGTCCGGAATAAGCACGGTGAGATTCTTGAATTTGGATGAAGTGCCGTGCTTCCCAGGGATACGCGCCACACCTTCCTGCCCGGCAGCCAAAACGCCTGCGATGGTGCGCCTAGAACCGGACCTGCCAAGGTTTTCAAGGGCATCAACCAGATTCTGGATGTCTTTAGCAACTTCCGAAAGTGGTCCGGTAATTTCACCGGCATTTGCGGTGACAATCTGCAACCAAAGATCGGAATCTGAGGATGCTAGGCGGGTCACATCTCTAAGCCCCTGCCCTGCGAGCGAAATATCTTCTGGAACCGCGGAAGAAAGCCTTGCCGCGGTGATACTAGAAACCAGTTGTGGCAGGTGAGAAACAAGCGCCACCGCGCGGTCATGACTGGCCGAGTCTGAAATTACCGGCACCGCACCAAGGTCGAGCGCGAGGGCTTCGATTATCCCAATCTGTTCGGCCGTGTTTTCCGGAGTCGGGGTAATAATCCAAGGGCGTCCGTTAAAAAGGTCAGCGCGGGCAGCGGAGGGTCCGCCGCGCTCGCGCCCAGCCATCGGGTGAGAACCTAGGTACCTGGCAGCTTCTGGAGAATCCTCCTGCACATCCTCAAGAATCTGGTGTTTTACGCTGGCAACATCGGTGATTAGTGCATTCGGGTGTAATTGTAGCTGCTCCAAAACTACACTTGCGGTCATAGCGGGCGGAACTGCAACAACTACAAGGTCGGGTTCTGGAGACTGGCCCTGAGAAAATTTCTCACCAGCACCGTAATCGACGGCGAGGTCAAGGGTCGAGCTTGAAATATCGGCAAGTCCGACCTTGACGCCGAGAGCGCCAAGCCCTAGACCGATGCTAGAACCGAGGAGACCAGCGCCAACAACTTTGATGTTTGCTTTAGTTCTTGCGGGCATTTGGCTTCCCTTTCTCTTTAGCTGGGCGAGCGGCACGTTTTCGCTGTGAAACAGCATCCGGTTTTGCAAGTGTGAGTAACTCTTTCACTTCCCAATCGCTTAGTTCGCGAAGTTTTCCGGAAGTGAGTGTGCCTAGTCGAAGTGGCCCAAATTGCTGCCTAGACAGTGCCATAACCGGATGCCCAACAGCGTCAAACATGCGTCTAATAATTCTGTTCCTACCGGAGTGGATAGTCACTTCAATCATGCTGCTCGCTTCTGAAGTGTCCTTGATACGCACCTTGTCGGCCTTGATAAACCCATCCTCCAGGGTGACTCCTGCAAGTAGGCGCTTCACCGTGCCCACATTTACCACGCCACGCACTTTCGCGAGATAGGTTTTTGGAACTTCAAAAGATGGATGCGCCAGCGCATGGGCTAGAGTCCCATCATTGGTGAGGATAAGCAGTCCGCTAGTTTCGTAGTCGAGACGACCAACGTTGTAGACCCGCTCCTCGATACCGGTGACGAACTCACTCAAGTCACGCCTGCCAACATCATCAGCCATACTCGCCACAACTGAACGCGGTTTATTGAGCATAAAATAGCGTTTTGCAGAGTCGAGGCGAATCACTTTATTGCCGACCGCTATCGTGTCCTGCTCAGGATCAACCTTCGTGCCAAGCACGGTAACTACCTTGCCGTTTACTCGCACTTTACCTTCGGTGATTAGTTCCTCACTAGCCCTTCGGCTTGCAACTCCGGCTGCTGCGAGAACTTTCTGTAATCTTTCCTCAGCCATTTTGCACATCCTGAGTATCTGGAAGAAGTGGAGAAATTGCCGGCAGTTCGTCTAGCGAGTTGATTCCGAGAAGTTCGAGCATCAGCGGGGTTGTTACAAAGTTGCTGGCCCCTGTTTCAGGATCAACGAAAGCTTCCTCAATAAGTCCGCGACTGAGCAGGGTGCGAATCACAGTATCGACATTTACCGCGCGGATCGCAGCCACACTGGCCCTAGTCACCGGCTGCTTGTATGCCACAACCGCGAGAGTCTCTAACGCCGCTTGCGAAAGTTTCGAAGGGGTGGTGCTGGTGACATAGTCGGTGACGATTTCGTCAAACTCTGGCTTCAGGTAGAGTCTCCAGCCACCTCCAACTTCACGCAATTCCACTGCTCGATTATCAAGAGATGCACCGAGCGCTTCCAAAGCACTGCTAACTTCTCCCACTGGCACGCCAAGTGAACTAGCGAGGGTCACTAATGGGAGTGGTTGCTCCGCGATAAATAACAGTGCCTCAAGTTTCAGCACCAAACTTCCACCGTTTTCGAGTGGCGTTGATTCTGGTTCGCTTGTATTGTCATCAGTTTTCATAGTCTGCTCCAAGTGTGGCAAGTTTTTCATCATTCCAGTTATCCGCATTCCAGCGAATGGTGAGTTCTCCGAGTGGTTCTAACTGCTCCAAAGTGAGGGCGGCCATTCCGTAAAGTTCGAGGACGGCTATAAAGCGAGCCACGACCACGCCTTTTTGTTCTACACCGGTAATTAGGTGCCTAAAGGTTGTTTGCTTTTCGGTGCGGAGCGTAGCCACAATCCAGGCAGCCTGCTCGCGAATACTCACAAGCGGCGCGTGCAAGTGTTCCAGCTTCACCATCGGAATTTCTTTAGGCGCAAGGGCGAATGCTGCGAGCGCGGCAAAGTCGGCTAATGAAAGATTCCAGATAAGTTCAGGTGCTTTCTCGCGGTAGTGCGCATCCAAAGGAACCTGCCTGCTATGGCGACTACCTTCAGTATCGAACCTGTTTGCAAAAAATGCGGAAACCTCTTTGAATGCTCGGTACTGCAAAAGCCTTGCAAACAGTAGATCCCTGGCTTCAAGAAGCGCAACATCTTCAGGATCGACCACCTCTCCTCTTGGAAGCAGTCCAGCAACTTTAAGATCGAGCAGTGTGGCAGCAACTACCAGAAATTCACTCGCCTGGTCGAGTTCTTCTCTCAAGTCCAACCGGGCAATGTATTCGATGAACTCGGCAGTTACTGCACTTAGCGCGATTTCGGTGATGTCCATCTCACGCTTGGTGATTAAGCTCAGCAGTAAATCAAACGGTCCAGAGAAATTATCGAGACTTAGTTCGAACTCTTTTCCTACACCGCCCTCGGTACTGGCCGCAGCGGCTTTCTCGTTCAAGCGACTTGACCCTTTGCGATCATTTCCCTAGCCAAATCGCGATACTGCTCTGCGGCTTTATGATCTGGCGCATAGTTGATTAGCGGTTCACCGACAACTGAAGCGTCTGGGAACTTCACGGTGCGTGAAATCACGGTTTTGTAGAGCTTGTCACTGAAGGCTTCCTCTACTCGCTCCAACACTTCCTTTGAGTGGAGGGTGCGAGGGTCGTACATTGTGCCAAGAATACCGTCGAGTTGGAGAGACTCATTTAGTCGCTCCTTAACCTTGTTCACAGTATCTACCAGCATGGCTACACCGCGAAGTGCGAAGTATTCAAGTTCCAGTGGAATCATTACCCCGTGTGCTGCTGTAAGTGCATTAACCGTGAGCAATCCGAGGGATGGTTGGCAGTCGATAATGATTGCGTCGTATTCGTTTTCTACTTTTTTCAGGATGCGACGCAGGATTTGTTCACGGGCGACCTCAGTAACAAGGTGGACTTCAGCAGCAGCTAAATCAATATTCGCCGGAATGATATCTAGCCCTGCAACCGTGGTTCCGTGAATTAAGGCGTGGGGATCCTGTTTAGGATCAAGAAGCAGGTCATATACGGTTTTACCCTCGTTGGCATGCACTCCAAGACCGGCACTCAAAGCACCCTGAGGGTCGAAATCAACCAATAGCACTTTACGGCCAAACTCGGCAAGGGATGCACCCAAGTTGATAGTAGTGGTGGTTTTACCAACCCCGCCCTTCTGATTGCACATGGCAATAACCCTCGCAGGTCCGTGACTGGTTAGCGGCTTAGGTGTTGGAAAATCTGTCATCTGCTCTTCTATCGTGGGCATCTCGCCATTCGTATTTGTCTATTCTATCTAGCGCGCGGATGTGACTGTGCATATGCTTCGCGAAGATTATCAATAGTCACTTGAGTGTAAATTTGGGTGGTTGCAACTGATGCGTGCCCGAGAAGTTCCTGCACCACGCGCACATCAGCGCCGCCTTGAATCATGTGGGTGGCGTATGAATGTCTTAGCGTGTGTGGAGAAACATGAGCGGATATCTGTGCCCGCTCCGCGGCATCGCTAATAATCTTCCACACACTGTTACGACTGAGTCTCGCGCCACGTACACCTAAGAACAGGGCCGGAGTGGAACGCTTCGCAATCTCAACTAAGTGAGGGCGCACACGCACAAGGTATGCCTCTAAAGCATCCTTCGCAAAACTACCTACCGGCACAACCCGCTGTTTATTGCCTTTACCTGTGAGTCGAATCATCTCCGGGTCTGCCACATCATCAACATTGAGGTCGGTAATTTCTGAAACTCGAGCTCCTGTGCCATACATAAGTTCAAGGATTGCTCGGTCACGAACCTGCACCGGATCATCCTCGGAGAATGATTCCAGCATCCGCGTCACTTCAGAAATAGAAATCGCCTTTGGTAGACCTTTTGCAAGTTTTGGTGGCTTTAGCTCGGTAAGAAAATCTTCCGGATCATAACCTTCATCCATTAGGAAGCGATAAAAACTGCGCACGGCGGCCAACTGCCGGGCGGTGGATGTCGGTGCGAAATTTTCGGAGAGAAACTCGCGGTAGGCGAGCACATCTTCCTTAGTTACTTTCACAAGATCGGTGATGCCACGCGCTTTCATAAAATCTTGCCAGCGGTCAAGATCGGCGGAATAGGCCAAAATAGTGTTCTTGGCGAGGCCACGCTCAATCAGCAAATGCTGCAAGAACTGATTCAGCACAATTAATTATCCTGCTTCGATAAGCCTGTTGCTACGCTGGCGTTCAAGAGCGGCATCAATAAGTCCTACAAATAATGGACTTGGTGAATGTGGGCGACTCTTCAGCTCCGGGTGGGCCTGGGTAGCAATGTAGAAGGGGTGCACATCTTGTGGAAGCTCCACATACTCAACCAGTGAGTCATCAGGGCTGATACCAGAAATTACCAGACCCTTCTCTTCAAGAAGTTCGCGATACTGGTTATTTACCTCATAGCGGTGGCGGTGGCGCTCGGTAGCTGTTGGGGCACCGTAAAGTTTCTCTGCAAGGCTACCCGGCTTTAGTTTCGCCTCGTATGCACCTAGCCGCATAGTGTGACCCATATCGCTAGATTCTAGAATCTTGATCTGCTCTTCAATAGTGGCCACTACCGGATGCTCGGTTTCAGGATTGAATTCGCTTGAGGATGCGTCGGCTAAGTCTGCTTTATTACGCGCGTACTCAATAACCATGCACTGTAGGCCAAGGCATATTCCCAAGGTTGGGATATTGTTTTCGCGAGTAAACTTCAAGGCGCCTAGTTTGCCTTCAATGCCGCGGATACCAAAACCTCCTGGCACCACAATCCCATCAAGATCAGCGAGCGCCTTAGCCGCTCCCTCGTCACTTTCTAGACCGTCTGCCGGAATCCATTGGATATTCACCTTGATTTTGCGCGCGAAACCGCCGGCTTTGAGCGCCTCGGTGACAGATAGGTAAGCATCAGGAAGATCTACATACTTGCCGACCAGCCCAATTCGCACCTCATCGCTCGGATTTGTTACAGCATCCACGATATTGCTCCATGCTGAAAGATCCGCAGGCTTGGCGCCTTCTAGACGCAGGGCATCCACAATATATTGATCTAGCCCCTGGTCGTTTAGCACCTGTGGGAGTGCATAAATGCTTGGAACATCTACGGCGTTAACAACAGCTTGCTCGTCAACATCGCACATGAGCGCAATCTTGCGACGATTCGCTTCACTAACGGGGCGATCACTGCGAAGCACTAGAGCATCCGGCTGAATACCAATGGAACGAAGGGCAGCTACAGAGTGCTGGGTTGGCTTAGTTTTTTGTTCACCGCTGGCTGCCATAAAAGGAACTAGTGAAACATGGAGGAAGAATACGTTGTTGCGCCCGAGTTCGTGACGAACCTGGCGAGCAGACTCAATGAAAGGCTGGCTCTCAATATCTCCAACGGTTCCACCAATTTCGGTGATGATTACATCGGGTTGCGGGTCAACTTGTGCCTGTGCGCGCATCCGGCGTTTAATTTCGTCGGTGATGTGCGGAATAACCTGCACAGTATCGCCCAGGTATTCTCCGCGACGTTCCTTTGCGATTACTGTTGAATAGATTTGCCCGGTTGTGACGTTGGCGGCCTGCGAAAGGTTGATGTTTAGGAAGCGTTCATAGTGACCGATATCTAGGTCGGTTTCTGCACCATCATCGGTAACAAAAACTTCACCGTGCTGGAAAGGGTTCATGGTCCCTGGATCAACGTTTAGGTATGGGTCAAGTTTCTGCATGACCACGTAGAGTCCGCGCGCAGTTAAAAGCGAACCGAGACTTGCTGCAGTGAGACCTTTTCCGAGGCTAGAAACCACCCCACCCGTTACGAAGATGTGCTTGGTTATTTTTTGAGAATTAGTATTCGCCACGGAACTCCAGCCTATCTTAAGTTTGCGCTTCTTGGAGAAGCTCTCGAGCGTGTTCAATGCCGGATGCTGAATCTGCCAGACCCGAAAGTAGCCTAGCTATTTCGCGAAGTCTGGAATCGCCATCCAGCTGAGTAACAGAGCTGGCAGTGATACTGCCATCGCTGGCTTTTTCTACCGTTAGGTGATTAGTGGCAAACGCCGCCACCTGCGCCAGGTGGGTAACCACAATAACCTGTGCCGTGCGGGCAAGCTTTGCAAGCCTACGACCAATCTCGATAGCTGTTGCACCTCCGACTCCGGCATCCACCTCATCAAAAACAAAGGTGGGCACATCTGAAGTGTTGGCAAGCACAACCTCGATAGCGAGCATAATTCTGCTGAGCTCACCGCCACTGGCACTCTTAGTGATTGGTCTAGCTGGCGCTCCCGCGTGCGGAATCAGGTTTATAGTTACTTCGTCTGCACCGTCTAGAGTGAGCGCTGGGAGCGGTTCAACATTCACGATTAGAGTTGCTTCGGGCATAGCTAAGGCATGAAGCTCCTCTGAAACTTGAGCCCCTAGGGATGCTCCCGCAACTTTCCTAAGCTCGGTCAATCTACCTGCGCTCTGGTTAGCTTCTTCAGTAAGAGCCGCAACCTTTTCTTTTAGAAGCTGGATGTTTTCATAGTCTGCTTCCAACTCCGCTAACCTGTTGGCGCCATTTTCTTTAACCTCAATAGCTTCTTCTAGGGTTCCGAATCTACGAAGGAGTGGCCGCAGCAGTGCAATTCTTTCCTGAATGGATTCCATATCAAGCACGCCACCAGCTTCAATTTCTGCAAGGTAGGAATTCACTTTAGAAATTGCCTCATCTACCTGAAAAGTGAGTGAATGAATTTCCTCACCAATAGCGCCAAGTGCCTCGTCGATATGGGCGACTCTTGTTAGTTCAGCAGCTGCGGCATGAAGACTGGCCCTTGCACCACTCTCGTCTTCAAAACCAGCAAGTGCCTGCTGGGCACCCACTACCGCTACCCGGAGCTCTTCACTGCCGGCAAGCCTGGCTGCATCGGCCTGCAGGGAATCATATTCACCAGGTTTAGGATCTATTTTTTGCAGTTCAGCAATATCTTCTCGGAGCATTTCCGCTTCACGAATCCGCGCAGCAGCATTGCTCTCAATTTCTTCAAGCTTCGCAGATGCCTCTCGCAACTCCTTAAAAGCGACCTGGTAGCTAAGCTTTGCTCCCTGGAGTTCGGCACCACCAAAACGATCAACGGTGTCTCGCTGAGCAGTAACAGAGCGCAGTCTCTGCTGGTCTGCCTGCCCATGAATAACGACCAGTTTTTCGGCAATTTCACTGAGCATCCCTGAAGGCACGGCCCGACCGCCGACAGTAGCCTTACTGCGCCCTTCAGCACCGACAGTGCGCCCGAGAATTAGTTCAGAAGTTTGCCCCTGATCGGTGACGTGATCTTCTAAATCAATTCCAGCATCCTCAAGTTCACGCGTAATCTCAGAGACGCTTGAAAGCAGTATGCGCCCAGTAACGTTGGCCGCTGATGCGCCGGTTCGAACGATAGCAGCGTCGGCACGGTCGCCCAATAGCAGTCCAAGTGCAGTAACTACCATAGTCTTTCCGGCTCCGGTCTCGCCGGTGATTACGCTGAAGCCAGGGCCGAGGGCTACATTAGCTTCGGCTATTACCCCCAGGTTTGATATATTGATTTCTTCAATCATGTTCTAATCGTTTGCCTCACCGCGCCATCCAACAACCGGAAGATTGAATTTCTTCACCAGCCTTTCTGTGAAGGTGGTGTTGCCAAGTCGAGCGAATAAGACCGGCTTAGGTGAGCGGGTAACCACGATTCGAGCCCCTGGCGCAAGCTGATATGAACGCCTGCCGTCTGCCCAAATAATGGCGGGGGTGACGTTCCGTTCTATAAGTTCAATAGCGGCTGTGGAATTTTTATCGATGACAAGTGGGCGAGCAAAAAGTGCGTGTGCGCTAATTGGCACAACCAGTGTGGCGTTAATTGCCGGCCACATCACCGGGCCGCCAGCAGAAAATGCGTAGGCAGTTGAGCCAGTTGGTGTTGAAACGATTATGCCGTCACAGCCGTAAGTGGATAGAGGCTGGCCGTCTATCTCTAGCGCGACCTCAATCATCCTCTCTCGGCTCGCTTTTTCTACACTTACTTCGTTGATTGCCCAAGATTCCCAGACAACTTCCTTGTCTTGCAGGACTTTTACTTCAAGAGTTTGGCGAGATTCGATATGGTAGTCACGCTCTAGGGCACGATTAATAGTTGCGTCAAGGCTGGTGTGCTCAACTTCTGCAAGAAATCCAACATGGCCCAGATTTACACCCAATAGCGGGATGTCTAAATTGCGAGTGCGCTCAGCACTTCTAAGGATTGTGCCATCTCCACCGAGCACGATAGCCAGTTCGGTGCCGATGAGATCTTGAGGGGTTTCAGTAATTTGCAAACCTGAAACGTCAAGGCCGGCTGCTTTTAGTTCACCGTGGTGTTTTACGCTCACAACCGGGGCGACATCATTTGCTAGGAGAGTCTTGATGACTTTTTCGGCCGCATCAATTGCCGCCTGTTTGCCTGTGTGCGCTACTATCAGCATTCGCCTAGTGCTCACTTCGCCCCCTCGCTTTGTTCCTTATACGATTATTCCACGAGACGGCGACATCAATACTTAGCTTGTGGATAACTTAGATTGATTTTCTTTTTCCAAGCCAAATTAGGTATTCGTAATTACCGTGAGTACCAACGATTGGCGAGTCTATTAAACCTTTTTGTTCCAGACCGAGTGCGGTAGCGGCATCTACAACTTTTGCTATCGCTTCTTCGCGCAGGTCTTCAGAAACAACAATCCCCTGCTTCACTCTGCCTTTGCCCACTTCAAATTGCGGTTTTATGAGCAAGACAATGTCAGAACCAGCGCTTGTGGATGCCGCAATCGCCGGCAAAACATGGGTTACGGAAATAAATGAAACATCGGCAACCGCGATACTGGCAAGACCTCCAAGTAGGGTGTTGGTCATTTCTGGAGTCAAATCTTTGGCATTAGTTTTTTCCAGATTTATTACCCGCGCGTGATTTGCTACTAGCTCTGCCATCTGCGAGTGCCCAACATCTACCGCAAGTACTTTTGATGCGCCATGCTCCACCAACACTTGCGTGAATCCACCGGTTGATGCCCCGATGTCTAAAGCAAGCCTGCCATTTGGATTGATTCCAAAATCCTCAAGCGCTGCCAAAAGTTTCAAAGCCGCGCGGGAAACCCACTTAGTGTCTTCTTGGATCTGGATGTCTGCATCCGCTTCCACGGGTGTAGCAGGCTTAGTTTGAACTTTGCCCTCTACCGTTACCAAACCCGCTTGAATAATCTTTGTTGCCCTGGTTCTGGAAGTTGCAAGTCCGCGACTAACAATTGCGACGTCTAGTCTTTCAGCCAAGGCGTATTCCTAAATTTCTGGCGTTACTGGCCAGAGGATTCCAGCTTCTGACGAAGTCGCTGTTCTAACTTGGTGAAGGCATCAGGGCGCTCCTCAAGAGGTTGCGAGGCAATAAGTTCAAGCTCGCTGATAAGTTCTGAAAGTTCCTGATCGCTCATAAATCTATTTTAGGTTGCCTAGAGTAGAGAAGTTCTGGAATATTGAACCCATAAATTTGCCTACCGGATTCCCAGATTAGCGCCGAAGCGGCACGCACTAAATCGGTGTGCTTGCTACCCGGGTTATCAATAACGATGTCATCGCCTACTAGACGCACCCTAGCATCTCCCGAAATATAGGTGTTTCCGGAAACCTGTAGCTGCGGATACGGTTCAAAAAGTTCCTGCAAGCTATCGACGATATAAGTGGGGCGGTCATTACCAGTGGCAGCAAGTATCTGCTTCGGGCCATCTATACCGGTAAGGACTAGCAAACTTTCGAGTCCGGTATTCCCAGCACCACGGATGTCGGTATCGAGTCGATCGCCAACTACCAGTACCCGAGATTTCGAATCCTCATTTTCGGGGGTAATTCCAAAGCGTTCAAGTGCCTGATGGAATATCGGAATCTCCGGTTTACCGGCAACCTCAGCGAGAATACCAACTGCTGTGTGCACTGCTGAGACAAGTGTGCCGTTACCCGGGGCTATCCCGCGCTCCTGTGGAATTGTCCAGTCCTGGTTGGTTGCAATCCAAGGGATACCAAGATTCTGTATTGCGTAGGCTGCTTCAGCCAGATCTTTCCACCCCACTTCACGATGGAAACCCTGGATAACCGCTTCCGGGTTCTCATCCGCGTCACGAACTGGAGTGTATCCGGCTTTCTGTAGCTCATCCACTACCCCATCTCCGCCGACCACAAGAATATTCGCTGGTGCTTCAACAAGTTTTTTGAGCATCCGCACCGCTGCCTGAGGGCTGGTAACAACTAGATTTTCATTGACCCAAGGAAGTCCCAGCCTCTGTAAAAGTTCAGCAACCTGCACGTCGGTTCGGGAAGCATTGTTTGTGACAAAAGCTGTAGTTTTGGATTCCTTTGCTCTCGTCAGTGCTTCGATTGCGCTCGAAATCGGGCGCTCCCCCGCATAAACAACCCCGTCAAGATCCACCAAAAGCACGTCAAATGTGGCAATGAGTGGCTCCGGGTTATTCTCCTTCGGTTTCTTCCACAACATTTGGTTGCTCTACTTCAGCCTCTTCATCTACTTCTGAACTACCTTCTGAATCTTCTACTTCTTCATCTTCTACGACTTCTTCAACTTCAAGCACTTCATCAACCGCGAAGAAAACTTGGTAAGCCTTTTCTGCAATGTCATGCCACTTTTGAGCTTCTTGCTCACGTCCTAGCTCGCGAAGCACCTCAGCGTATGCACCGTACAGTCCTACAGACCATGGATGTGCATCCTTAGGATTCAATTCCGGAATCTCCAGTTCCAAAAGCGCGCCCTCAGCATCGCCCAGATCTAGTTTCGCGCCAGACATAGCGATAGCGAGGTTTACTTTGCCCTCTTTAGTGAGCGTGCTTGAATCAACAGAGCGACCGAGCTGGAGTGCCTTCTCAGGGCGCCCCATTCCGCGTTCGGAATCGACCATGAGCCCGATATACTCATTCGAGCCGGAAATTCGCTTATGTGCCTGAAGCTCTTTCAGGGCTAGCGCAAAATCCCCAACGGAGTATGCGGTCATGGCCAAAGTTTCACGGATTACACCCAGTCTTGCAGCGCGGGAAAAAGCTGCCAGAGCATGTTTGTGAGCTAGTTCGGGATTCACGTCGAGAAGATTTTGCACCATAACCAGGTGTTTCGCCACCTCGTCCGCGTTCTCTTTGCTGAGTGTCTTTAGGGATGCACGAACCTGCGGTTCCAGATCACTCAGTTGTAAATCTTCGGGGAATTCAAGTTCAGGGTCACGCCTAACTCGCTTGAAGCTCTCCTCATTATCAGGTTTGCGCCATTCTGAATCTCCAGACCGCTCTCGTCTCGGGCGATCCTGCCAGTCATCGCGTCTGCGGTCATCACGCCTGCGGTCGTCGCGGTCACTGTATTCGCGGCGCGGTCTGTCGTCACGGTTACGATCTCTGCCGCCATACTCGCGACGCGGCCTATCATCACGGCTCCGGTCACGGTCACCATATTCGCGGCGCGGTCTGTCATCACGGTTGCGATCGTCTTTCTTCCACCCCGGAGCTCCGGCCGGTTTCCAAGACCTTTCGCGGCTACCACTCCCCCGATTGTCGCGGTCCCCAAACTCCCGACGTGGACGATCAGAACGGTCATCACGACCACGGTCACGGTCACCAAACTCACGACGCGGCCTGTCATCACGGTTACGGTCACGATCACTAAACTCACGACGCGGCCTGTCATCACGGTTACGGTTACGGTCACCAAACTCCCGACGCGGACGCTCACTACGATCCCCGCGGTTAGATTCTTCTCGGCGGCCACGGTAATCGCTTCGCTCACCACGAGGTTTGTATTCGCGACGTTCCCCACCATCGGATGAACGACCACGGTATTCTCGTCGCTCGCCATCTCTAGAAGATGAGCGACCACGATATTCGCGCTTTTCGCCGTCTACAGAATCGCGGCGATCGCGGTAATCTCCAGACCGCCTGGGTTCGCCATCCCGGCGCTTAGCCCCAGAGTCTTTGGAACGTTTATTGCCTTTATCGTCAGGCTTGCGTTCCCGAGATTCACCACTATTTTCTTGCACCTACAAAGTTTATTAGTAAATGCTGAGGATTGCCTCCGTGACTAGTAAACCTTTCCGGAGCGAATAAGCGTATTGCTTAGTTTTGAAATCATTACAACGATGATTGCAACCACAATAAACATAACCAGGTAGATTCCGGATGCTAGAGCCAGCTGCCCAAAGCCCTCTTCTGGCTTGAATAGCGGGAATGGTGTCCATCCATCCGAAAGTCCACGGGTAATAACAAAGAATATCCAAATGACTGGCAGCACAAGGAACAAGCCGATGACTCCACCTCGTAAAGCAGCACGGTCATCCACAATAAGCCAGTCAATCAGTGCGTAAATCGGAGCGACTAAGAAAATCACTACACCCTGCCACTGCAAGAACTCAACTGCAACAACCAAATCGGAGTAAGAGTAAACGAACATCACTAGCGCGCTCAAAACCAGTGCTGTCGCGGCCGGACGTACAAGCTGCATCCAAAAATCCTGCACCTCGCCGACAATCACAAGGAAACCGCTGTAACCAATTACAGCACCAAAAATCAGAGCCGAAATTGCTCCAAGATTTGTGAAGAAGTCAAGACTGTTAAATGCCCCCACCTCTACCTGCTTCCACGCTTGAAAAATAAGCGCAGCAACAATTACCAGGCCCACAATAAGGCGTAAGTAACCAATGAATTGATACCCGGTAGTAGATTCGTTGGAGGATCTATTTATAGCTTTTTGACTCATAGTTCTACGCTACCTTTTCAACCCTGCTATTTTCAAAAATAGCTAGCTCGTGGCGGAATTTAGTTCAGCTTCGGTCGAAAAAAATATTGAACCAATAGAAGAATCTAGACAGTTACCGGATGCCTTTCGCATTTCAACAGTCACATTACCGTTGCCACCAGTTAGAACCACAAGATCGCCCAGTTGGTAAATCAAATCACTCCCAGGAATACTCAGACGGCTCTCTTGAAAAGCTGTGCCACTAGGGAAAGCAACAGGATGGTAGCCGTCATCGCTAAGCACACCGATGCATCCGGACGAATTTATATCCAATTTTCCTACTAGCAGCGCAGAATCACCGGCATCAGATGTCTGGTTCACCAGCACTGTCAAGCCAGATCCTTCAGACTTAACCGCTTCAATACCTGAATTATTGGCACAAGCCACCAAAGTCAGGCTGAGCCCGACAAGTAGCAAAGTAGCGGAAACTTTTCTCTTCAGCGATGACACTTTTACCTCCATACTCAAACTAAGAAGTATTTAACTCCATCCATCTTTGAAAAGTCTGAATCTAAAAATCAAAACTAATAAACGATACCGAATACCCAGCTTGCGAGCGTTAGCGTTATTCCAGTAATCACCACTGTGCCAACAATATTTAGCCAGATGCCCGCCCTGGCCATTTGCCCGATAGTCACGTGCCCAGAAGCGTAAGCGATAGCATTTGGCGGTGTTGCTACTGGAAGCATAAAACAGCTGGTAGCGGCAAGTGCCACCGGGATAGCGAAAAGCATAGGGTCAGCCCCAATTCCCAGAGCGATGCCACCAAAGATCGGCAAAAATGTAGCTGCCGTTGCAGTGTTGCTGGTTATCTCGGTCATTATCATTACGATTGCGGTTACTAGGAAAATAACAAGAACAATCGGTAATACACCAATGCTTTGGAATTGTTCCCCAAGCCAATGACTAAGCCCACTTGTCGTGAACTGGTTAGATAGCGCCAAACCGCCACCAAACAAAAGCAAAATTCCCCACGGCAGTTGAACAGCAGTATCCCAATCTAGGAGTCTGGTGCTTGAAATTTTTACCCCAGAGTCGCTCTTCTTTCCCGGCAAAATGAATAATAGAAACGCTGCCCCCAGTGCAACAGCAGCATCACTAAACGGCAAGCCTGGTAGAAGAAGCGGCAAAACGATCCAACCGAATATCGCTAAACCAAAAACAACTAGGACTAGTTTTTCGTCCCGCCGCAATCGGCCGAGTTTGTTGATTTCGCCTTCAATTAATTCTCTTCCTCCTGGGATTACTGAAATCTCAGGACGGTAGAGCACTTTCACAAGCACAAACCAAATGACAGCTAACATGACTATGGCTGTGGGAACCCCAACAAGCATCCACCTGCTGAATGAGACTTCAACGCCGTGAACCTGTTCTAAATATCCCGCCATCAGCACATTCGGCGGTGTGGAAATCAGTGTACCCATTCCTCCAACCGACGCTGCGTAAGCAATACCCAGCATTAGAGCAGTGGCGAAATTGCTTTTATGTTTCCCTAGAGTCTCCGAAACTTGCGCATTTCCGCCTTGATGCAGGCCTTGGTTTATATGACCGATTACTAAAGTAAGTACCGATACGCCAATAGGTATCATCATTACCGCCGTGGCGGTGTTGGAAATCCATAAACTCAAGAATGCAGTGGCCGCCATGAAGCCGGCAATCATTCGACTAGGTTTAGTGCCGACAAGTTTAATAGTGACGAGAGCAATGCGATGATGCAGTCCAGTTTTTTGCACAGCGAGTGCAAGCATAAACCCGCCCATGAATAAGAAAATTACGCTACTTCCATAGGATGCTCCGACGGCATCCATAGGGATTCCACTGGCTATCGGGAAAACAAGTAGTGGCAGAAGTGAGGTTACTGGAATAGGGACGGCTTCTGTAATCCACCAAATTGCCATCAACACGGTAAGTGCTGCAGTTATCTTGGCCGTATGAACCAAGCCGCTAGGCATAGCGTAGTAAATCGCAAATGCTAGGAGCGGACCAAGGACCAGGCCAATCTCTTTACGATGTTTAAGTGATTTTTTGAACTTGACTCCCGGATTTACAAAACTTAATGGCTTATAAAGCTAGGATAATCGAGTGACTATCAATGAAGATAACCAAACACTCATAGCCTGCCGATTCTATATATCCAACCGGAAAATTTCTCTCGGGTACAAGATACTTGCCGTTCTAGTAGGGGTTTATGGGCAGATACTAGCCCTAGATATTCTCGACGGGAAATTGAAAGTACACGAATACCTTTACTACACGAGGATCTCAAACCTCCTGGTGTTGCTGTTCTTTATTGCATCGGCGTTCTATGTTCAAAAGAAAATTCGCGAATCTGGCAATAAAGGACCGGCAACACTTTGGCCACTTGCTAAGGGTGCCGTTATTATCGCGATTACTGTCACGATGGCTATCTACTGGACGATGCTTTACGACCCAGCAGATGTAACAGACGTCCTCGAAGACTATCTGGTGCACCTAGTAATGCCGCTAATGATGCTCTTGGACTGGTTATTGTTCGATGCCAAGGGAGCATTCAAGTTCTGGCATCCATTCGTGTGGCTAGTTATTCCATATGTCTACTTCGGCTTCACCCTCGTTGCGGGGCCAATGGGACTCGTCTACCCCAACGGCAAGCACTACCCCTACCCTTTTATCAACGTTGATGAACGAAGAATTGAGGATGTGCTTACCACAGTCCTTTGGATCACTCTCGGGTTCCTACTGTTTAGTTTCGTGCTCGTTGCAGTAGATAAACTGATGCGCGGTAGAAAGCGTAACTAACTTAATACGTTCTTAAGCAACCCAAATGAGGTAATTCTCCACAAAGCACGCCCAAGACAATATCGTGTAATCCTCATTTGTTACAAAACCTCCAGCAAGTGAAATTTCATCTCCAATTTTTGCATCACTAGCAACACCTGGGATATTAAGTATCCGATTACTAACGCTAGAGCCATTGGGCCAAATTACAGGGATAAAATCCCCACCGCTTAAAGAAATGCCTAAACAACCAAACTCATTTTGAGCAATTAGTCCAGAAATTTGTGCATCCATCACGTCATAAACTGTTGTTCTTACAGCAAAATATGTTGTCTCAGCACCATTATTACCTATGGATACTTTCATCTTGAAATCTGGCATGTACTCCATAAGCGCAGGACCGTCTGCGATGTGAATACCCACCACTCCTCCAGGCACGCATTCTTCAGGCACCCCCAATCTTTCAGCTATGTAATTACGGTGTTCACCATATGCACCACCACCCGAGAAAAAATCGCCAATCTCGTAATGGTACCCACTCGGAAATTCAATGCTCTCTTCAGAAACAATTGATCCATAAGGCAAATTAACAAAGAAATCACCTAGGTCCCCTATTGATCTAAGTGTTAAACATCCATATTCTGACCAATACAGATATCCTTCGATATTTGCTAACAACTTTCCATCTGAGTATTCACTTATGTAGTAATACCTATTCTGCATTGGTTGCATTATTGGCGCGCAACTCGACAAAAACATCAAAGAAGCAAAACCACACGCTACTACAAGTTTTGAAAATTTCAATTTGTGCATTTCAAATTCCCTTTCGGACAGTTTTCGCGTGCATATTATGAATAATCTATGTCAACGTGGCTAGGGTAAATTATCAAATTTGCTTTGTCAATATACATAAAGAGTGAAAGTAAAATACTGCTTAAAACAAAGTAGCCACCCAGTTACCCGGATGGC
>JAHBSP010000015.1 GCA_019639055.1 Microbacteriaceae bacterium
TGCTGAAATATCGAGAAAAATACGGCGATGGTGAGGATAAAGAAATCAAGGATCAACTTCTTCGCTCCGTCGAAGCAAGCCCCACATTACGAAGTAAAAAAGATCTCATTGAAGCATTTGTTGACTCTGTAACTGCAGAAGCAGGCGATGTTGGGAAGCTTTGGGAAGACTACGTAAAGCAACGCCAAAATGAAGAATTAGACCGAATCATTCGGGAAGAGAATTTAAAACCAGAGAAAACGAGAGAGTTTATAGCTGATTCCTTCCGTGAAGGAAGTGTGCAGACATTCGGCCAAAAAATAGTCGGTGTAATCAACCCAGTTTCGCGATTTGCAGTAAGTGAGAGCGGGGACTCTTTCGATGACAAGAAAGCCCGAGTTCTTAACAAATTCCTTGAATTTTTTGAGCGCTTCTTTGGTTTAGTAGCTGAATAAAGGCCTAAACAGCTCAACTCGCATTATCCCTACCCACATGCGACCTAGCGTGCTCAATCGCTGGAGCAAGTTCGGTAAAGAGGTGGTTTGGGTGGCGGAGGGCACTCATCACGCCCAGGCGTTCCATTATCTTGATGTGCGCTGGGCGCACACCTTTCACAAGCACGGTCACGCCGCTGCCTTCAAGCGCATTGATGATATCGGTGAGGGTGTGTGCACCGGTTGAGTCGATGTGCTGAATCTGGGAGAGGCGCAGAATCACTACTTCAATTCCGCGGATGCTGGTGATTTCTTCCAGGACCTTATCTGCGACTCCGAAGAATAGCGCGCCGTCAATTCTGAATAGGGCGATTCTTTCATCGCCCGGCTGTGCATCGCCACTCAGATCCTCACGAGTGACGCCGCTTGTTGCGCTCATTGCGCGGAGGGCAAAGAAAGCGGCGGCAAGAATTCCGATACCTACAGCAACCACAAGGTCGAAGCTCACAGTAACCACTGTGGTGGCAGCACCAACTAGTGCATCAGCACGGCTAACCCTCATCACTTTGGTGATTGTCTTGATTGAGACCATTCGGGCAGCAGTCACCATCAGCACACCGGCGAGAGCTGCGAGTGGAATCTTCTCCACAATGTTCGCGGCAAGGAACACTACACCAAGCAGGGTGATTGCGTGCACAATCGAAGCCATCCTAGTTCTGGCACCGCTTCTAATGTTTACCGCGGTTCGGGTAATCGCACCGGTTGCGGGCATCCCTCCGAACATTCCGGAAGCAATTGATGCTAGCCCCTGCCCGACTAGTTCGCGATCGGCGTGGTAGGGGCCAGTTCGGCTCATTCCTGCTGCGACTCGGGCTGAAAGTAGTGACTCAATTGCGGCAAGTGCCGCCACCGCCAGGGCTGGGCCAATCAGTGTGGCCATTGTGTGCCAGTCAAGCATCGGAATCGTTGGTGCTGGCAGGGTTTTGGGGAGTTCCCCAATAGTTTCAAGCGGTAGTCCAGAATAGTAGACGCCGATCGATACTAGGACAATAGCGATAAAAGATGCCGGAAGTTTTCTAAATTTCCACTCCAACATCACTATAAGTAGCGCGGTAACAGCGACGACTGCGAGTGGCAGGAATGCTGCCGGCCAGGATGCTTCAAAGATCGCCTGAAAAGTGGCAATAACCGCGTTGGTGCTGTGTCCTTCAGGATTCACCCCAACAGCGCCTGGAACCTGCTGCAGGAAAATAATGATTCCGATACCGACTGTGAATCCTTCAATCACCGGCCAAGGGATAAAGCTAACTAGGCGACCAAGTTTCAGGACACCTGCAATCACCACTGCTATTCCTGCTAGCAAGCTAACTGTCGCGACAGCTGTTGGTCCGTGTAGTGCCACAATGGGGAGAAGAACTACCACCATCGCACCGGTAGGGCCAGACACCTGCACGTTTGAACCACCAAATATTGCAGCCACAAGTCCTGCAATAATTGCGGTTATAAGCCCTGCCTCCGCGCCTACCCCGGAACTGATTCCGAAAGCGAGCGACAGCGGAAGTGCCACAATACCCACGGTGATTCCGGCAACAATATCGCTAGCCCAGGAAGTTTTTAGTAGTCGATAGTCAGCGGGGCTGGGAAGCAGAGCTGCCGCGCTTTTCCAGAAACGATTCACTTGGATACACTCTCCGGAAGTTCAGGAATATTCGGAAGCTCGGTGGCGCCAACCAGTCTGCTCTGGGTATCGCCAAGTAGTTCCCCCAGTAGCTGTCTTGCCACCCTAAGTAGGTCTGCAACTTCAGGGTAAGCGAGACGGTAATAAACCACACTCGCCCTGCGCTCGCTGGTGACAAGTTGGTGTTTGCGAAGCACTGCAAGATGTTGCGAGAGGTGCGATCCTTCAAGGCCGGTTTCTTTCAGCATTTGCGCGACCGAAACTTCCTCACTTCTGGAAAGTATCTCCAGAATTTTGATTCGGTAAGGATGCGCCAAACCCTTAAACAGGTTCGCCTTGATTTCGTAGAGGGGGCGTTCTTTATCGCCAAACATTGTTTATCTCCGGCTAATAATTCTTGGCAGTTAGGGTAAAACTAGAAACTAATAAATTGATGGAATGATAAATCCATCATATCAGAATTTATGAGTTAGTTTCTAGTAGCTTCGCATACAGTGCAGCAGCGCTTGGAGCATCAAGTTCCCTAATCTCAGCTTCAGAAACTCCAAGCTTACTCAGCTCCAAAATTAGAAACAGTGGCACGCTTTTGCTAGGTCTTGAAACAACAGGACCACCGCGGTTGGGTAGTAGTCCATCTCTGACACATTCCCAAAATTCGCCCTCGGTGACTTCTAGTTGAGTTTTCAAAATATGTTGCCAGGTTCTTTTCGCATGTCCGTCTCTGTTGACAGGGCGAGAGATTCTTGTGCGCAGGAAGCGACCGTCCCAAAGGCTCAGCTCGTAGGTGAGGTGATGGGTTACCTGTTTTCCAGTAGCACCACGAACGAGTGTCCATTTCTCAATTTTGCAAAAGTTGGCATGGTCGCTTCTGGTTGCATTTGGGAACTTTTGGTTAGCGTTCACTGGCAAACCAGTCCAGTAGTTCTTCATTGCTAGAAGTTTTAACTAGATTTACTAAACCCCAATTGGTCTTGTGGTTGGGGGAGAGATGCAGGTGATCTTCCCAGTCTTCGGCGTATTCTCGAAGCGAAAGTACTAGATCGTTCAAAGCCTCTTCTAAATCTTTGCCTTCTGAAACGAAGGGGGTGCCTTCCATTATGGCTATACAAACATCCTCTTCGAAATATATCTGCACATTAGCCCGAATGGTGGTTGCAAGGTATTCTCGTAGCTTATTGGCTGACAATACTGCACTAACTTCGCCGTCTCTGGCGATAGTTACTGTGCGACCTTTGCCAGCTGCGTCAAGCACACTCTTCAAGTTTTCCCTCGCCTGAGTAAAAGTCTGGTAATCAGCTAAAAACACCATTTCGAATCCTAAAAACATTTATAAGTACTTAATGTACACAAAGTACTTACATAATAATGCATGTCGTAATTTACGACAATTTATCTCAATCTTGTAACCATGGAGTGCTTTTTTAACTATTAAAAGGTTTCTAATAATAATGTTTATTAACAATTAGCAAGGTTGCTTTCCTACGAAGCAAAGTTGCTAATCGTAAAGAAAGGAAAAGTAATGCGCACCAAGTTACTTGCTGTCGCTGCTACAGGAATGCTAGCCCTAGGCCTAGTAAGTTGTAGTGGTGGTAGTGAAGAGCCAAGTGGAGCAGATGGCAAGATCGCTGTTCTGCTACCAGACTCAACGTCATCCGCTCGCTGGGAAACAGCAGACCGAGTCTTCTTTGAAAAAGCTTTCGAAGCAGCAGGTCTATCCAAAGATGACTACATCATCAACAACGCTGAGGGTGATGCTTCAGTACAGCGCAACCAGGCAGAGCAGGCAATCACTGCTGGTGCCAAAGTTCTCGTACTTGTAAACCTAGATGCGGGTTCTGGACAGGCAATCATCGACGATGCTAAAGCCCAGGGCGTAGCAGTTATTGACTACGACCGACTAACCGTTGGTGGTAAGGCAGACTACTACGTGAGTGGTGGCGCCTACGACGCTGGTGTTATCCAGGGTCAAGGTATTGTTGATGCCCTTGCAGGAAAGACCAACCCAACAGTCGCAATTCTAAACGGTGACCCAGCAGACTCATTCGCTGTGGATCTAGCAAACGGATACCTATCCGTTCTTGAACCACTCGAAGCAGCAGGACAGCTAACCATCGTTGGTAAAGAAACTAACACTCAATGGGATGGAACTGTGGCACAGACCCTCTTCGAAGGTATGCTCTCTCAGTACAACATTGATGCTGCAATCGCTGCGAACGACAACCTAGCCAACTCGGTAATTACCGCGCTAATGGCTCATGGCAAGCCAATGATTCCAGTTTCTGGACTCGATGGTGAGATTCGTGCACTTCAGCACATCCTCGCAGGTGACCAGACCTTCACCGTCTACTTCTCCTACGGAACACAGGCAAGTTCAGCAGCTAAGCTCGCTGTTCAGCTACTTCGCGGCGAGACCCCAACAGGTATCGACGGTTCAGTAGACAACGAAGGCGTATCCGTTCCATCCATTCTGCTAGCACCAGTAAAGGTAACAGCAGACAACATTGAGGAAACCGTTATTGCAGACGGTCTAATCACTTGGAACGACATTTGTGTAGGTGACTACGCACAGTATTGCGCTGCTTAATCGCAATACCAGTAGTTAACTAGACAACTATCTAGCTAAATAAGAGAAGAGGGATAGAGATGTGGGCTCCGATCACAGCTGACTCACCCAGCGTGATGCGCCAATTAAACCTGGCAGTCATACTGGACGAGATCAGAAGTGCGGGCCCCATCTCTAGACCTCAACTCGCTAAACAAACCGGTCTGAGTGTACCGACAGTAACAAACGCTGTAGAAACACTCCTAGCAAAAGACTTTATTGAGGAGATGGAATCCTCAGATCCGCACCGCCCAGGGCCAAGAGCAAAGCTGCTCACCTTCCGCGCCACACACGGGTACATCATGGGCATTGACGTCGGTGCACATTCTGCGGTTGCGGCCGTGGCAGACTTAGCGGCCAATGTGCTGGCACTAAAACGAATCGTCAACAAGAATTCTGAATCTGGTATTCCTCACAAGCAGGATGTCCTCGGCTCAATTAGGCAGGCAGCCCGAGAGGCACTAACAGAAGCCGGGGTATCAGCCAGCGACTTGCACGCAATCACAATAGGCACCCCCGGTGTTGTGTCTCCTGAAGACGGAACTCTTTCACTAGCACCACAGATCATGGGTTGGGAAGGCATAAATCTTGCTTCGGAACTGGCAGATTTAGCTGATTGCCCGATAGTTACCGAGAATGAGTCGCAACTTTCACTCCTTGCGGAGCAGTGGCGCGGGAACGCAGCCCACTATAAAGACGTTGTTTATGTGCAACTCGGTATCGGTATCGGTAGCGCCTACCTGGTTGACGGCAAGATTATTCGTGGCAATCGCGGAGCAGCGGGTGAAATCGCCTACATGCTCACCGGTGAGGAAGAGGTGGGCACACCACCACAGCACGACGTCGGTACTTTTGAATGGTTTGCGGGTGGTCAGGCATACAGAAGGCACGGAATCCGCGCAATAAATGACGAGCCGGATGGACTAATCGCCAAAATGGTTGATGGCGATTCCAGCAAAGTCACCGCACAGGTAATCTTTGAAGCCGCAACCACCGGCGATAAACGCGCTAAGAGCATCGTGCAAATTCTGCTTAAACGTTTTGCTAGAGGTGTATCGAATATCACCACAATTACCAATCCAGAACTACTACTAATCGGTGGTGGTATTACTAAGGCCGGTCCGGTCGTTGCCGACAGTATTCGTGAAGTCTTAAATGCACACACTCCATTCCCGCCGGAAGTGAAACTCACCGAACTTGGTGATGAGGGCACCGTTATTGGAGCCGTGCGCAGGTCAATGCAAGTTGCCGATGAAATCAACTTCTCATTTGTTTTATCCGAAAAACGAAAGTGATCTAGAAAGGAAATACCGATGACTTTCAATTACCAACTATCTAGTTTCCTCCCATTCCGCGATGCGGAAGCTGCTAAGAAGGCACGCTCAGTTAAGAAGGAAGACATTACTAAGCACTGGAATCCAGACTTCAACATTAGAGTCATTGAAGAAAAGGCCGACTTTTATAAGTCATTTGCGGAAGACTTTGTTGGTCGCATTCGCCAGGCACGTGAAGAGGGCCGTAAATTTGTTGCAATCCTTCCTGTCGGGCCAGTGCCTCAGTACATTGAGGCTGCCAAGATCATCAACGCTGAAGGTCTAAGCCTCGATCACCTAGTAACTTTCAACATGGATGAATACGCAGACGAAAACGGACGCACCGCCCCAGCAGAATGGGAAGGTTCTTTCGCAACTGCGATGTGGGAGAACCTTTTTGAGCGTATCAATCCAGAGCTTCGCCCGAAGCAGGAGAACATTCACTTCCCTAACTCTGACAACGTAAATGACTACTCCAAGCTGATTGAGGATGAAGGCAACGCCGACATCTGCTACGGCGGAATTGGTTGGAGCGGTCACATCGCATTCTGGGAACCGCAACTGGGTGCTGAATTCAACGGCGACCTAGACGCATACAAGGCAGCAGGTAGTCGCATGGTGGAACTTCACCCGATGACAATCATGCAGAACAGCCTGCACTCATTCGGATCAGACTGGTCTTGGGTGCCTCCAAAAGCTGCCACAATCGGCATGCGCGACATTCTTACCGCCAAGCAACGCTCATTCTGGCTTGATGGTTACATCGGTGCTGGAATCTCATGGCAGCGTTTTATCGCACGCTTAGTAGCTCACGGACCGGTAAACGAGTTCGTGCCAGGTTCTATGCTGCAAGAAACGAATGCCGACTACACAATACTTGGCGCTGTTGCAGACAACGTCGAAATAAATATGGCCTAAACCAATAGAAAAGGAATTACGCTAATGACGAATAGCCCGCTGCTTGAACTGAAGGGCGTATCGAAACAATTCGGCGCTGTTCAGGCACTCTACAGCGTGAATCTGTCCGTGAATGCTGGAGAAGTGGTTGCCCTCGTCGGTGATAACGGTGCAGGAAAATCTACGCTGATTAAAACAATTGCCGGTATTCATGAGCCAACTGAGGGAGAGCTCTATTGGGAAGGTGAACACGTAAAAATTCACAACCCTAAACAGGCCGCGGATATGGGTATCGAAGTTGTTTACCAGGATCTAGCGCTCGCAGACAACCTCGACATTGTTGAGAACATGTTCCTAGGCCGAGAGATTCGTACTCGTTTCGGCACAACTGACAGAATCCAGATGGAACTAAAAGCAATCGACGTCCTCGATCAACTACAAGTGACCACGATTCAGTCCATCAGTCAAAGCGTTGCTGGACTTTCCGGTGGGCAGCGGCAGTCGGTCGCAGTTGCAAAAGCTGTGATGTGGAATGCGAAACTGGTGATTCTGGATGAACCTACCGCAGCTCTCGGTGTCGCGCAGACTCGTCAGGTGCTAAACCTCGTATCAAGGCTCAAGGAGCAGGGGCTCGGAGTAATTATCATCTCTCACAACCTTCACGACATTTTTGAAGTTGCTGATCGGATTGTGGTGCTCAGACTCGGCCAAGACGTGGCCAATTTCGATGCCAAGAACGTTTCCCAAACAACAGTTGTAGAGGCAATCACGGCGGGGAAGCTTTCTACCGTGCCAGGACAGGAAGGTTAATTAGCCATGAGTGAAAAGATTAAAACTCCAATCGCTGAAGGCGGTTTGAAGGCCAGCCAGTTCGGCAATGACGGCTCACTTGGGGACTACATAAAAAGATGGTTTACCGACCTTAAAGGCGGCAAGCTGGGTTCACTTCCGATAGCTATCGGAATCGTAATTATTGCGGTTATTTTCCAGTCGTTAAACTCCAACTTCCTAACACCGGTTAACTTCGTGAACCTCACTATCCAGGGCGCTGCTATGGCAGTTATCGCAATGGGCGTAGTTTTTGTGCTACTAATTGGCGAAATCGACCTGTCGGTAGGTTTCGTTTCCGGTGTTGGTGGAGCAACGATGGCGCTACTGCTTATGCCAGTTGAGGGCGAATGGCCAACCTGGGCTGCAGTAGGTTTCGTGCTGGTTATGGGTCTCGTTATCGGCCTGCTCCACGGCCTGCTAATCACGAAGCTGAACCTGCCATCATTCGTTGTTACCCTTGCCGGCTTCCTGGGATGGAGTGGTGTGGTACTGCTCTTGCTCGGGACTAAAGGCACTGTAATCATCCAAGACCAACTAATTATTGGTTTGACCAGTGGATTCCTGCCGAAGGAAGTTGCTTGGGTGCTGCTGGTGCTCTCTGTCGCCGGATACTTCCTAGTGCAGTTCTTTGCGCGTAGAACACGCAAATCGCACGGGCTCAATGCTCAGCCAATTTCAGTGCTTATTCTAAAAGCAGTAACTCTGCTCGCTTTCGGAGGGGTTGCAGTTTATGTGGCAAACCTGAACCGCGGTATCGGCAACGTAATCGTGCTGATTTTCGCTCTGTTTGTGCTGTTTAGTTTCGTCCTCGGACGCACTCGCGTTGGACTTTGGATCTATGCGGTTGGTGGTAACAAAGAATCCGCTAGACGAGCAGGTATCAACACCGACAGAATCCGTATCTACTGTTTCATGCTCGCTTCAATGCTTGCGGTAGTCGGTGGAATTATCCTCGCCTCTAGGTTGCGTTCGGTTGACGCAACCGCAGGTGGTGGCTCCCTACTGCTTTACTCCATTGCCGCAGCGGTAATCGGTGGTACCTCACTATTCGGTGGTCGCGGTTCTATCCGTTCCGCGATTTTGGGTGCAATTGTTATTGCCGCTATTGACAACGGCCTAAGCCTCTTGGGATTGGGTTCTGGAATCAAGTTCGTTATCACCGGTCTAGTGCTACTAGCGGCGGTTACCCTTGACTCTATTTCCCGAAAAGGTAAGGCAAATACGGGGAAGGTTTAGACCAGATGGATGCCGGTGAGCTACGCGTTGGAGGCTACCTGAGTAGACCAGAACAGCTTGTGCGTGTCGGTGAATACCAAGACACCAGCACTGGCCTTGGGCGTGTGCTCAGTGTAGCCCTCCACGGAGGGCTACAGGCAAACATCCACCTCGACCGCGGAATCGATATTGGTGACACCTGGTATAAAGGGCAACTGATTTCTTGGGTGTCACCAACCAGGGAAGCGGATGCGCTCCAAAAGCCGACCGAATTCCAATGGTTGGAAAGATTCAACGGTGGACTGGTGGTCACCTGTGGTCTCGAGAATGTCGGTGCGCCAATTGACGGACACGGACTTCACGGAACCTATAGCCATCGCCGCGGAACCGATATAAATTACCGGCGCGAAATACTTGCAGACAGGGTAGTTTTTGAACTCACCGGAACGGTTTCGGAGCTAAGAATTTTTGGTAGAAGAATCAGTGTCTACCGCACGATTCGCTTAGAGTCATCGCTTAGCGGAGCGAAGATCACGGTGAGTGACAGGGTGGCAAATGAGGGATTATCCCCAGAACCGATAGCGATTCTCTACCATGTGAACCTCGGTGCACCGCTCAATTTGCCCGGCACCAAAGTGGTAGTAAATTCGAAGTCTTACGCTCCCAGGGAAGAGCATGCAGACATCCACACTCCGGAAGTAATTGGTGAATCTTTAGATTATGAAACCGAGGCGGTCTACGAATATCTTGGTTTTGAAGGCTCAGCAGGTGAGGCAACCGTAAGTAATTCGGGGTCTCACACCGTGAAAGTTAAGTGGGATCGCGAAAATTTGCCACTATTTTTCCAGTGGATTTACCCGAGTAAGGGCGGATGGGCTTTGGGGCTCGAACCGAGTAACGCGCCGATGTGGGGAAGTGAGCGTGAGAACGAAGATCGCGGGATGCGCATCCTACAAAGCGGTGAAGACTTTGAAACCAGGGTAGATATCGAAATTGAGTAAGACTGAGCTGGCTTTTAGCTACCGCGAACTAGACAGGCACGCGGCCGCTCACGATGCATCGCACTTCCTGCTGATTCCAGAAGCTGTGGCAAAGGTTGCGGAAGTGACAGATGTCGCCAAGTATTTCGCATACGCAAACAAGGCCCGCAAATCAGTGACTTTCCGTTCCGGTGGAACCAGCCTCAGCGGCCAGGGAATCACCGATGCTTTGCAGTTGGATGTGCGCAGGGCTTTTCGAGACATTGAAGTGCTTGACGAGGGTAAGCGGGTTCGGGTGCAGCCCGGTGCGACCGTGAGGCATGTAAATAATCGTCTTCTCAGGTTTGGAAGAAAACTTGGACCCGACCCTGCCAGTGAAATTGCTGCCACTGTTGGGGGAGTAATCTCTAACAACTCCAGCGGTATGGCTTGTGGCACCGAACAAAACACCTATCAGACACTCGAGTCACTCACTTTTATTCTTCCTTCAGGCACCAAAATTAACACAGCAGACAGTGATGCCGATGAGCAACTGCGCCAGCAAGAACCAGAAATTTATGCCGGTTTGTTGAAACTTAGAGAACGACTAATGTCTCGCCCTCTTGAAGTTGAAAAAGTGCGCCAGCAATTCTCAATGAAAAATACCATGGGCTATGGAATTAATGCGCTCGTTGATTTTTCTAAACCGATCGAAATCCTGCAGCACCTAATTATCGGTAGCGAAGGAACCCTTGCTTTTGTAGCGGAAGCGGTATTCCAAACAGTGCCCAATTACAAGCACAATCTAACCGGATTTCTACTTTTCCCAGACCTGCGAAGCGCCAATGAGACACTGCCAGAGCTCGTGGAAAGCGGCGCGACATCCCTTGAACTAATGGACACGATTTCGCTTCGAGTCGGACAGAAAGATCCGCTCGCGCATCCACTAATAAAACAGCAGAATCTTGTAAATCAGGTGGCCCTCCTTGTGGAATATCAGGGAGAGGATGCAGAAAGGCTCCGCGAAAAAGAAGCGAAAGTCACACAAGAGCTTCAGAAAATAGTTAGCGCGGAAAATGCGCTCTGGTCTGATGACTACAAAACTCGCGCAGATTTGTGGCAGCTACGAAAGGGCCTCTACGCCGCGGTAGCTGGTGCCAGACCCAGCGGAACCACCGCACTCCTTGAAGATATTGCTGTGCCCGTTCAAGCCCTTGCTGATACTTGCGAATCACTAACTAAGCTTTTTGATGAATACGGATACCTAGACAGCGTGATTTTCGGGCATGCGAAAGACGGAAATATCCATTTCATGATTACCGATAACTTCACCACCGATGCTGGGCTTGATAAATACTCTGCGTTTACAGAAGAAATGGTTGAACTTGTGCTCAGTCACGAGGGCACACTGAAGGCTGAGCACGGAACCGGTCGTGTAATGGCACCATTTGTGAAGCGACAGTTTGGGGAGTTCCTCTACCAAATAATGGTCGACATCAAAGAGCTAATTGATCCGAAACAAATCCTGAATCCTGGCGTAATTCTTTCTGAGGATGCGAGTATCCACCTGAAAAATATTAAAAGCGTTCCCGAGATTAGCCCGGAAGCAACCAAGTGCGTTTCTTGTGGATTCTGTGAACCGGTGTGCCCGAGCAAAAATCTAACGCTTACGCCTCGGCAGCGAATCGTGCTGGAGCGTGACATTGTTGATGCTAAGGCTAAAGGAGATCATAAACTCGTTCGGGCGCTGAATAAACAGAAACAGTATGACTCGATAGACACCTGCGCTGTTGACGGGATGTGCCAGACGGTTTGCCCGGTAAAGATCAATACCGGAGATTTAGTTAGGACACTACGCCACGAAGAAAGCGCTGCGGCAGATAGAGCATTTTGGAAAATGCTTTCAGGGATTTGGAGACCGTTTACTCGCGGCACGGCCCTTGCTTTGACAGTAACAAAGCACATCCCGCAGTTTATTTGGCAACTACCAAATAAGGCGCTTCGTGCTGTTCTAGGCGCTAAGCGCGTGCCACTGCTAGAGAAGTCGCTCCCAGTAGGTGGTCACTCTCGTGCCAGCAGCTCCAGAGCCGGAATGTCGAGCCCAGAGCACGCCACCGACAAGCGTGCCCAAGCAACTCGCCAGGCACCAGAAACTGCCTACATCTATTTCCCCTCATGCTCTGGCTCAATGTTTGGCGCAGAAGCTGAGGCTCCAGGAGTACAGTCAGCGCTCGAGCATCTGGCTGAACTTGCCGGAGTCTCACTCAGCGTGCCAAAGAATATTGATTCGCTGTGCTGTGGTGTGCCGTGGTCATCAAAGGGGATGCGCGCTGGATACGACAAGACCAAAAGCAAGACCGTTGCCGCTATCGCCGAAATCGCAGGAGGCAGACCAGTAACACTAATCAGTGATGCAAGCTCATGCACTGAGGGCTTAGTGAAGATGCTAAGTGCTGAACTGCCTGAAGTGAAAGTTGTGGACGCCGTCACTTTCGTTAGGAAAGAGATTGCGCCACTACTTCCTGAAGTGGTCGGGAAATTGGAGAGCGTGATTATTCATCCCACCTGCGCAACCACTCGCTTGGGGATTACCGATGATTTAGTAGCGGTAGCGAAGCTCTTCTCAGCAGAGGTTCATATTCCGGATGACTGGGGATGCTGTGGTTTCGCTGGCGACCGCGGAATGCTACTCCCAGAATTGACGGCATCGGCCACCAAAGCGGAGGCCAAAGAGGTTGTGAGAGTCCGCGCTGATGCTTATCTGAGCAGTAACCGCACCTGTGAGATTGGGATGACCCGTGCAACCGGTGAGAGCTACGTGCACGTTCTGGAACAGCTTTCGCTAGCTGTTTCTAGGCAGGAAGCAAAGTTGTAGGAACTATTACTTTCTTCGTGGGAAGTTCAGGAGAAGTGATTCGCTTAAAAAGGTTTTCTGCTGCCTGTATTGCCAACTCATCCACCGAGTAATCGACGATGCTGATTTTTTGCGGCAGTAAATCAGCGAACTCAAACGGTTCAAAACTTACTATTGGCAGCTCTTTACCCACGCGATTCAAATGCCTCAAAGCACCAATGAGTGCACGGTTGTTTCCGGCATATAGTGCGGTCGGAGGCGTTGCAAGATTCATCAGTTGCCCAGTTACCGATTCGGCATCTTCTGGAGAGTGCACTCCGGTAATTAAAAGCTCGGTGGGATGATTGAGCCCCGCTTTTTCAAACGCGGCAAATATTCCGGCACGCCTTTCCTGAATCGTGTAAATTTCATCAGAGTCAAGAAGCGCACCAATCCGAGTATGCCCCTGATTTATTAGCCAGATAATCGCATCCTCGGTGCCGGAACGGTTATCAGCAAGCACGGTGTCAATTGCTAAAGTTCCGGCTGGGCGGTCGATCGCACCGAAAGCTACACCGCGTTTCATGTGCTTTTCCAGGTATTCATAATCGGTACCTGCTGGCGTGAAAATGATTCCGGACACCCCGCGACGCACAAAGTCCTCAATGATCTCCCGCTCAAGTAGTGGGTCTTCTTCGTTGCTCGCTGTAATCATTCGGTAGCCGTGTTTTGCACAGGCACCAGCAACTGTTTCAGCGATATTTGCGTAGAAAGTGTTGCTCAAGTCCGCAGTAATTAGCGCGATAGTTTTGAAACTCGTGCCGCTTCGAAGGTTGTGTGCTGGAGTGTTTCTGCGGTATCCGAGGTCGAGAATAGCCTGAAGTGTTTTGGCTCTGGTCTCTTCGGCAACTCCGGTCTCTTCATTAATTACTCTCGAAACTGTTTTTAGGCTAAATCCGGTCAGTTTCGCGACATCTTTAATTGTTGCCTGCCTTGGGTTGCTTGGAACTACCGGCCGCAGGATTCGCACAGTAACATTCCCTAAAAATTCAACCTTCGAGTTATAGGGGAGTAGCATCGTGTTCCGGATGTCTGCTACCGCACTTGCTGAAATTTCTGCGCTTGCCTGCTCAGACATTCGCCTAGTTTCCTGTTCGGTAAATTGCACAAGACTCAGGTCGCCCTCCAGAACTGAAAGAAGGGTTATGAACTCGGCTGTGAATGAGTCGCCTTTTTGAAAACTTCTTTTTTCTGCTCGAACTTTAGTGGAATCTGCGCCGGTATTAGTTGCAAAATCGATCAGCGGATCGAATCCGTAAGTTAGAAAATGCGCTCTTCCCAACCACAATAACGGATTCGCTGTTATAAATTTCGCTGCTAACACTAACTCCCCAGAAGATTCGATAGTTCTGGTGCAATTTTAGTTAGTTCTGCAATTGTTGCCTTTGAACCGGCGATTACTGTGGCGCTTGCTGCCGCAGCGGTGGTGGCGGCCTGTATCGGGTTCGCGCCTCTACCGAGAGCAAACAAAAATCCTGCTGAAGACGCATCTCCAGCCCCGTTAGTGCTTACTGGAGTTCCAGCAACTAGGGTTTTTTGGAAGTGAGTAATATTTGCCCAATCTGTCACGTTTATAACCTGAGAAAGGGGAGAATTTTGTAGCCTGCTTTCGGATGCGGCTTTTACAATCATCCCGTGCTCTCCGGCAGAAATTGCCACGATACCAACACCCCACTCGATAAGGCGTTCTGCGAGCATTTCCAATGATTCTTTGGAATAGTCTTCAGCTATTTGGAAGGCTGATTTCAAATCGTCAAAACTCGGCGTCAAAATATCGATGTCTGGTGCATTTTCATAAAATACAGTTTCCCAGTCAACTTTCCCGGCAGCAGAGTTAGTATCCACGACAGCGAGGTCAATAGAGAGAATCGAACCGGCATCCTTAACTTTCTGAATGATCTGTCGAAACCCTTCTCCGTTGTTTTCAAAAACAGCGGGTAGCAGTGGCAAATACCCGAGGTGAACAATTTTGCTACTGGTATCTATATGAGAAGCGTTGAACAGATTGTTCGCACCAACATGATGCCAGAATGTGCGGTCGATGCCCTTTGGCTCTACAACCACTGAATACGAACTGGTGGTTTCGGATGTTTCAATAATGCTTTCTACACCGATCCCGACATCGCTCAGTAGCTTCTTAGTGATGGTTCCTAGTTCGTCTTTACCGACTACCGCATTTGCCTTCACCTTTGCCCCGAGGCTGTGGAGCACCTTTCCGGTGTTTGCCACTGAGCCACCAACGACCATCCTCATTGGGCCAATATTCTGTAGTGCACCGGGGGTTAATTCTAGTTCAGCTGGTAGTTCTGGCGCAAGATCCACGCAAAGATGACCTGCGACAGTGAAGGTGTCAATCATTGCTACTCCTACTTTCTGCAAATTTCTGGTATATTTCTCAGTATAGACAACGTTGTCATAAAGACAATAGAGTAAACCTAATAACTCGGATTGTGGAGGCTCGGGATGATTTACAGACTGAATCGTTTTTTCAACGCGGAATCTGGTCGCGTACTGGATGTGGCGGTAGATCACGGCTTTTTTGGTGAATTTAGCTACATCAAAAGTATTGAAAACATGGAGAAGACTGTGCAGACACTAGTCGACGCTAATCCTGATGCTATCCAGCTCACACTGGGGCAGGCGAAGTGGCTACAGCGGGTTCATGGCAAAACAAAGCCTGCGCTGGTTCTAAGAACAGACATCGCCAATGTTTACGGCAATCCGCTCGACAGCCATATTTTTAGCCACCATGTTCCGCACATTGTTGAGGAGGCAGTTCGGTTGGATGCTGCGGTGCTGTGTGTAAACCTGCTACAGCTGCCGAATCGTCCAGAAATCAGGGAAGCGAGCATCCGCTCAATAATGGCGATTAGGAAAGAGGCTACGCGCTACAACATGCCGATGATGGTTGAGCCGCTAGTTATGCAGGACAACTCCATTGCCGGAGGTTACATGGTTGACGGCGACGCTGACAAGATCGTTACCCTGGTGCGACAGGCAGTAGAACTCGGTGCCGACCTAATTAAAGCTGACCCTACCGATGACCCTGATGAATACCATCGCGTTATCGAAGTTGCTGGGGATATTCCAGTGTTGGTGCGGGGAGGCGGAAAAGTTCCAGATTTGGAGATTTTGCAGCGCACAGAGAAACTACTCGCCCAGGGCGCACGCGGAATTGTTTACGGCCGCAACGTTATTCAACATCAAGACCCCGCAGGTATTACCCGTGCGCTTATGGCTCAGTTGCACGAAAACGCTTCAGTTGAAGAAGCACTGAAATTTATTAAGGAAGCATAATGAGCGTAAAAAAGGTCGGGGTATCCATCATCGGTGGAGGACTCATGGGACGAGAGATTGCCGCTGCTCTAAGCAGATGGTCGGCACTGATCGATCATCCTGTTGTTCCGGAATTAGTAGGTGTTGCAGATATCAATCCAGCAGCACTCGAATGGTTTAAAACCGTTCCAACTGTGGAAATTCTCACCACCGACTACCACGATTTGTTATCCGATCCGCGAGTGGATGTCGTTTATGTTGCGGTCCGTCACGACCTACACGAACAGATTTACACTGACGTAATCCGTTCCGGTAAGTCGCTGTTAGCAGAGAAGCCTTTTGGAATTGATGGCAAGGCTGCGGATGCGATTATGCAGGCCGTAAATGAGACACCAGAATCATTTGTTCGCTGCTCAAGTGAGATTCCATTCTTCCCCGGTGCACAATGGGCAATAAATTACATTCAGTCTGGTGCACTGGGGCAAATTATTGAAGCCAGAAGTTCATTCCTGCATTCCAGTGATTTCGATCAAGAAAAAGCAATCAATTGGAAGCGCCAAGTGCAGTTCTGCGGCGAAGCAGGGGTAATGAATGACCTCGGGATGCACACATTCCATGTTCCGCTTCGCCTAGGTTGGAAACCGAGCAGTGTTTACGCTGTGCTACAAAACATTGTTCCGCAAAGACCAGATGGTAAGGGCGGGATTGCCGAATGCGACACTTGGGATAACGCAACACTGCATCTGAGTGTGCCACACAAAGATAAGAGTGCCACCGAGGAGACATTCCCGTTAACAGTTGAAGTAAAGCGCATTGAACCCGGTGAGAAAAACACTTGGCTACTAGAAGTCAAAGGGACCAAGGGCGGGGTTAGGTTCAGTACTAAGAATCCTAAAACTGTGGAAGTGTTTGCTCTAGTTGATGTCCCTGGAGTCGGTAAGGAACAAAGCTGGCAACGTATAGATGCGGGGAGTCAGTCTGTTTGGCCAACAGTTACCGGAGGGATTTTTGAATTCGGTTTCTCCGATTCTATTTTGCAGATGTGGGCAGCTTTTCTTGCAGAGCGTGAGGGGCAACTAGGAGGCAAGTTCGGGCCTGCTCTGCCTGAGGAAGCGGCCCTTACTCACAAAATCTATGCGGCAGCAATTGCATCGCAAGAGAAACAAAGAGTAGAAAAAATCTAGTTTCTGTGGATAACTTAACGAGGCTCACAGGCTCGATTATTATTAGAGGCACTTCAAAGACCATGCAAAATGAGGAAAAGAGTTGCCTACACTAAACGAACCTGAACAAACCAGCGTGCTAGTGATTGGCGAAGCGCTCATGGATATCATCAAATCCGCAAACGAGACAGAAGTACATCCGGGTGGCAGCCCATACAACATTGCTACTGGTCTAGCTGGGCTGGGAATGGATGTGAGCTTTCACTCGCAAATTGGTTCAGATTTCAATGGTAAAAAGCTAAAATCTCTTCTTTCAAAAGCTGGTGTTTCAGTTACGCCAGAATCATTTGTTGCAGGGGCAACGTCCACTGCCACAGCGAACCTAAACGAAAGTGGTGTAGCAGACTACGACTTTGAGATTAATTGGGATATTCCAAGTCCGGTATATAGCGGTGAAGCGGTGATCCATATTGGTTCTATTGGGGCTTTTCTTCAACCTGGCGCGGGAAAAATCGTGGAATGGTTAGGAAGCATAAATCCGGAAGTAATAGTGACTTTCGACCCGAACATCCGGCCGTCACTTATCGGCCCCCTTGAAGAAAACTTCGCTCAGTTCGAAAAAATTGCAACCAGAGCTGACATTCTGAAGATGAGTGATGAGGATTCTGATTATCTTTTTCCCGGAAAAACCCCACAGGAAGTTACTCAACTTCTCGTCGAGAAATACCGAGTGAAGCTAGCGGTTATAACTAGGGGAGCGTTAGGCGCAGTAGCTGCTACAAAATCTGGAGTGTATGAGCATCCGGCTAGGAAAGTCACTGTCAAAGACACAATCGGTGCCGGAGATTCCTTCATGGCTGGACTAATCAATGCTCTGACAATTTGGCCACACTCATTTGGAAAACTGACTTTTGGTTCATTTGAAGACTTAGATTTTTTTGCAGTAATCAACTTCGCCAGCGAATGTGCTGCTTTTACAGTGGGGCAGGTTGGTGCTGTAATGCCTAGCAAGTTCGACATGAGCTCTGGGATAATTGATTAATGAGCACTAATTCAGAATCAAATCCGGAAGCCAAAATTACTATCGATATCTGGAGCGATGTGGTCTGTCCATTCTGCTACCTAGGTGACACGATTCTGGATTCAGCGCTTTCTAAATTTGAGCACGCAGATGCCGTAGAAATTCGTTACCACAGTTTCCAACTCATGCCGGAAATCGAGCCTGGGGAGGCCGTGAATCTGGTTGAGCATCTGTCTAAGAAATACGGCGGGCCAGAAGCGGTTGAGCAGATGAACTCCCAGATTGTTGCTCGCGGAAACCAATACGGTATTGACTATCGATTCGATAAAGCCATAACAGTAAACACTCTCAAAGCTCACCGCCTTTTGCATTTTGCTGCCGAAAAAGGTGTGCAACACTCTGCTGTAATGGCACTTTTTAGGGCCTATTTCACTGAGGGAAAGAACGTTGCCGACACCGATACTCTGGTTGATTTGCTTCAGCCTCTTGGCTTAGATGCCAATGAGATTCGTGAAGTTGCCGACGGTGATCGCTATGCAGAATTGGTGCAGGCAGATATTGCAGCGGCTAGAGAAATCGGTATCCAAGGTGTGCCTTTCTTTGTATTCCAAGAGAAATACGGAATTTCTGGGGCGCAGCCAGAGGAAATGTTTAGTCAAGCACTTGAAACAGTGTGGGCTGAGTTAGACTAAAGACATGTCAGAGTCACAACATGAACCAATAAAGAACGGTAAAGCGCTTACAATCGTCGGTTTCATTATTTCATTCGGTGGTTTTTTGGCGTCAATTTACTTGATGGGTTACGCAATTATCGCGCCTTCATACCAGTTGCTATTGTTCGGTGGCGCTTTGCTTTTGATGGCTTTCTCATTCTGGCTACCTTGGGGAATTATTTCCCGAATCGATACCCAAACACGGCGTTAGTTCCTTCTCCACGAACCAATCAGGTGGGTATTTACCATCCCAACTGCTTCCATTAGTGCGAATGCGCTTGTTGGTCCAATAAATTTGAACCCAGCACTTTTCAAGTCCTTTGCTAGCTGTGCCGATTCTGTCGACTGGGTAGGGATGTCCCGAAGAGTCGCCGGCCGATACTCAATCTGAGGTTTGCGGCTCCATAGAAATTCAACAAGACCTCCGGAATCTCTAAGGCGGATGGTCTCCACAGCATTTGAGATCACCGCGGAAATCTTAGGTCTGGAACGAATGATGCGCGCATCCTGTAAAAGAGTTCCGATTTCGCCCTCACTGAATCCTGCAACAACATCCGGGTCGAATCCGTGAAACACTTCTCGGAAAGCCTCACGTTTATTTAGAACCGTTGCCCAGGAAAGCCCTGCTTGCATCCCCTCTAGGCAGATGCGCTCATAGAGACCAATCTCTGTTCGCACCTCATTACCCCATTCGGTGTCGTAGTAATCCCTCATTAATTCGCTGGAGTATGCCCAGACAGGGCGAGCCAGACCATCCTCACCGATTCGTAAATCAGGTGAGAGTGAGTTTGTGACATTTCCTAGATGTTTGTTTTCTCCAGGGATGTTAGCGGTTTCAGAACTCACATAAATCAGCCTAGCGGTAAGGGATATTCTGGTTAGAGGAGGTTTGCGAATGATTTTGCACCGAGACCCGGGCGATCAGTGGGTGGATGGACCTCTGGGGAAGTTTTGGGGCAAGTTCGGTTCTGCTGGAATTATTGCTGCTCACCCCGACTTAGGTGTTTTACTTCAACACCGTGCCGAATGGAGTCATCACGGTGGAACTTGGGGTATTCCGGGTGGCGCAACCCTGGAGGGGGAAGATCCGATAACTGGTGCCTTACGCGAGGCAAATGAGGAAACCGGTATAGATCCAGCAAACACAGAAGTCTTGTTTACCAGCGTGTACGACATCGGGTATTGGAAGTACACAACTGTCGCGGTTCGTGTGTTGGAATCTTTTACCCCTATTGTTGCCGATCCAGAGAGTATTGAATTGCGCTGGGTAATGCCCAAAGATTTTTATAAGTATCCGCTTCATCCAGGTTTTAAATCGGCGTGGCCAAAACATTTGCTAAAGATTTGTGACTTTTCTGGGTTTGAGAAGTGGGAAAAGTAAGTAGTATCTAATAAAGCGATGCACAAAAAAATTATGGAAAACAGAAGGAGGTAGTGTCAGTGACCGAAGAAGATCACAACTCGACCCCTCCCACGGAGGCAACCGCGAGTCTTGCCGTAGACCTGGGATTAGGATTAAACATCTCCCTAGCGGAACTAAGTGTTGAGGAACAAGAGTCTATTGCTTCACTTCCTAGCGGTTCCGCCCTTCTGATTGTGAAGCGTGGTCCAAATATTGGCGCAAGATTCTTGCTAGATAAAGAAGAATCCATTGCGGGTAGACATCCCGAAGCCGATATTTTCTTGGATGACGTAACAGTTTCCAGAAAACATGCAAAGTTCGAACGAGTAGATAATGATTTCTATGTCAGTGACCTCGGGTCACTGAACGGAACCTACTTGCAGGGTGAGCGCATCGCTGTTATTTCTAAGTTATACAGCGGGGTGGAAGTTCAGGTTGGAAAATTTAAGTTGACCTTTTTTGCATCTCCTGCAGATATTCTGAATGAGGCTTAAGTGGGAGTCGCTAAAGAGCGCGAGAATGCGCAAGGTAAAACCCTTTTCAGTATTGGTCAAGTACTAGCAAAGCTAAGCACACAGTTTCCAGATTTAACCCCCTCTAAACTTCGTTTCTTCGAAGATCAGGATCTTATTTCTCCGCACCGTACCGATAGTGGCTACCGGAAATATTCTGCGGAAGATATTGACCGAGTTAGGTTAATTTTGGTGCTCCAGCGTGATCACTATCTGCCACATAAAGTTATCCGTCAGTATCTTGCAGATTTGGATGCCGGTAAACCTGCGGTGCTTCCAGCAGCTCGTGCTCAGCTCTCCACAACACCTGTGACTAGCTTTAAACGAGCAGATCTTTTAGAGCTTGCAAAAGCAACAGAGTCCTTACTTACTGAAACAATTTCTGCAGGACTAATTCCAAGCGGAGCGTTATTTGATGATTCTTCATTAGATACGCTACGAAGAGTTGTCGAACTTTCCCAGGTGGGTATTGAACCTCGCCACCTGCGCACCCTAAAATCTTCTGTGCAACGAGAAGCTGATCTGATTAGTGGCGCGCTTGGTGGAGTTAAAAAGACTGCTGCTGGCAGAGCCAAAGCAGAAGAACAAGCAACCGATATTGCAGTGCAGCTGAATGCTATCCGAACAACCCTGTTACGGAAAGCATTGAACGAACTAACCTAGAGAACCTTAAAGCTCTACTAGAAGGTTCGACACGCCGAAAGACGAATCTGCTGGGGTATCCTAGGGGAAGGTAGCCTAGATAAACATCCGAGATTCGGTAACTTTTAGGAGAACAAATGGAGTTGGAACCAAGACCCACTGAGGAGATGCTCTTCAGCGACGGTTTATTGGAGCTGGATGACAACTCTGGTTACAGAGGCACTGTAGCGGCAAATGCGGTGGGTATCACCTATCGACAGCTTGACTACTGGGCAAGAACCGATCTAGTTTCTCCTTCTGTGCGTGGAGCACAGGGTTCAGGCTCGCAGAGACTCTACGGATTCAAAGACATTATTGTGTTGAAACTGGTCAAGAACCTGCTAGATACCGGAATTTCTATGCAGCAGATTAGAGCAGTAGTGAATGAGCTACGCGCATCCGGAATCAGCGACTTGGCCGCAGTGACACTAATGAGTGACGGGGCGACCGTTTATCTTTGCACCTCACAGAATGAAATTATCGATATTCTCAACGGGGGACAGGGCGTATTTGGTATTGCTGTGGGCACAATCATGCGCGAAGTTGAAAGCACACTAATCAACATCGACACCGATCCTGCAGAACCGCTAGACGAGCTAGCAGCGCGCAGAGCATCTCGCGCAAGTTAGAAATTTCTTATTCCGCGCTAACCACTTAGGTTAGTTCGCCATTTTTACGCTACGCAAAGCGCGTTCAAGAATCTGGTCAAAGTAACCCGATACTTCCTGGGCGCTCTCACCAGGCCATGTGTGTAGCGGTTGAGCTGCCCCCTGAGCCTGCTGCATAGATGTGCGCTCTGGAATGTAGGGAGCGATAACCATTGGACCAAACATTTCTCGCAACTCATTGATGCGGAACTGGTGTTCAAGAGACTGAGGC
Organism: Microbacteriaceae bacterium; assembly: GCA_019639055.1. GTDB lineage: Bacteria > Actinomycetota > Actinomycetes > Actinomycetales > Microbacteriaceae > JAHBSP01. Next base: position 22,449 of record JAHBSP010000015.1, read on the forward strand.
TTTACCCGGTTTACGATAATTCCTAATGGCTGCAATCTAGGAGATAGGCCTCGCCTGAGTTCCTCAATTGCTCGAAGCGCACGGTCGGCTGCGGCTACCGAAAAAAGTCCCGGTTCTGTAACAATAGCCACACGATCACTAGCCACCCAAGAGATGCGGGTGAGTGCATTCAGCGATGGTGCGGAGTCGATAATCACCAAATCATACTCATTTTCAACCAGAGCAAGCGCTTCTTCTAAACGCCAAATTTCTCTACTGTTTGGATGAGGGGAATCGAAATTTATAGCGGCAGGACTACCCAACATTACGTGTAACTTTTTGTTAGTGCCCTTAGTCCATCTGCTTGGAACTATTGCCTTTCTGACGATTCGTTCCTTTGGATTAGCTAAAACATCCGCAACGGTTAAGGCGCCTTCAGCGTCCACAGCAAGTCCGGTAGAAACATCCGCCTGTGGATCCATATCTACTATCAGGGTGCTGATTCCTTTTGCGAAAGCTGCGGATGCTAACCCAAGGGTGACGGTTGTCTTACCCACTCCACCTTTTAATGATCCGATGCTTAGTACATGCACAAGTCTTAGGCTACCTTTACTAAGCTTAGATAGCCGAATTCATTTACCAGTTTTTTAAAATTCAGGAGCATTAATGTTCAAAAAAGTCCTTGTTGCCAACCGTGGAGAGATCGCGATTAGAGCTTTTAGAGCAGCTGTTGAACTTGGCGCAAAGACTGTGGCAGTGTTTCCCTGGGAGGATCGAAACTCCCTGCATCGCCTAAAAGCCGACGAAGCATACCTGATTGGCGAGAAGGGTCATCCGGTCAAGGCCTACCTCGACGTCTCCGAAATTTTGCGGGTAGCAGTGCAAGCTGGAGCAGATGCAATCTACCCCGGCTACGGTTTTCTGTCTGAGAACCCAGAACTAGCTAGAGCAGCCAAAGAAGCCGGAATCACCTTTATCGGCCCGGGAGAAGAAGTGCTACTTCGCGCAGGCAATAAAGTTTCTGCAAAAGAGCAGGCGATCGCGGCCGGTGTGCCGGTGCTCAAATCATCCGAACCGAGCACAGACCTCGATTACCTTGAAGGTGCAGCAGCCGAAATTGGTTACCCGGTATTTGCGAAAGCAGTAGCAGGTGGTGGTGGACGTGGAATGCGCCGAATCAACAAGCCAGAAGATCTTCGGAGCGCACTAGAAGCCGCGATGCGTGAAGCAGAAACCGCATTCGGTGATCCGACAATGTTCATCGAACAAGCAGTTTTGCGCCCACGCCACATTGAGGTACAGATTCTTGCGGACAAAGACGGGGGAACCGTTCACCTGTTTGAAAGAGACTGCTCCGTGCAGCGGCGTCACCAGAAAGTCGTTGAGATTGCTCCAGCCCCAGGAATTTCTGAAGAACTAAGGGATGCGTTACACCGAGACGCTGTCGCATTCGCCAAATCTATCGGCTATGTGAATGCCGGAACTGTTGAATTCCTTGTAGACACGGAGGGCGAGCGTGCAGGGCAGCACGTATTTATCGAAATGAATCCGCGTATCCAAGTGGAGCACACGGTCACAGAAGAGATCACCGATGTTGACCTAGTGCAATCACAAATGCTTATCGCAGCAGGTGCATCATTAAAAGAACTGAACTTGACCCAAGATAAGATTCAGATGCACGGCTTTGCTCTACAGTGCCGAATCACTACCGAAGACCCTGCGCAGGACTTTAGACCAGACACTGGCAGAATCACCACCTACCGTTCACCAGGTGGTGCAGGTATTCGCCTTGACGGTGGAACCGTTGCGGCCGGTGCCTTCGTTAGCCCATACTTTGACTCAATGCTGGCAAAGCTCACCTGCCGCGGTCGCACTTTTGAGACCGCAGTGGCTAGAGCATCCCGCGCGCTCGCAGAGTTCCGTATTCGTGGAGTGTCCACAAACATCCAGTTCCTGCAGGCACTCCTAGACGATCCTGATTTCGTTTCTGGAGATATTAGCACCTCGTTTATTGAGCAACGTCCTCATCTAACCACTACTGTGAAGAGCAAGGATCGCGGCACCAAACTGCTTAACTATCTTGCCGATGTCACTGTAAACCAGCCAAACGGCCCTAGGCCTTTGAGTATTTCTCCAAGAACCAAACTCCCAGAGTTTGACGCTTCTGCGCCAGCTCCCGCTGGTTCACGGCAAAAACTTCTTGAACTAGGTCCGGTTAAGTTTGCTGAAGCATTACGCGATCAAAAAGCTCTTGCCATAACTGAGACAACATTCCGCGATGCACACCAGTCACTGTTGGCTACGAGAGTGCGAACCAAGGATCTAACGGATGCGCTTCCTGCGGTTTCTAGGTTGACTCCGGAGCTATTCTCAATCGAAGCTTGGGGAGGAGCAACCTACGATGTTGCCCTCAGGTTTTTAAGTGAAGACCCCTGGGAACGTTTAGCAGCTATTAGGGAAGCTTCACCAAACATTGCTATCCAGATGCTACTCAGAGGCAGAAACACAGTCGGCTACACTCCGTATCCGACCGAAGTTACTGAAGCTTTCGTAAGAGAAGCGACTAAAACTGGAATTGATATTTTCCGCATTTTCGATGCGCTAAATGACGTTGATCAAATGGCGCCTGCAATCAGGGCTGTCCTAGAAACCGGAACTGCTGTCGCAGAAGTTGCCATGTGCTACACCGGGAACCTGCTTGATAAAAACGAGGATCTCTACACTCTCGATTACTACCTGAGGCTAGCGGATGAGATTGTGGCAAACGGTGCTCATATTCTGGCAATTAAAGACATGGCCGGTCTTCTTAGACCAGAAGCCGCATTTAGGCTTGTCGAGGCTCTAAAATCTCGTTTCGACCTTCCAGTACATTTGCACACTCACGACACCGCAGGTGGGCAATTAGCGACACTGCTGGCTGCTGCTAGAGCGGGAGTAGATGCGGTAGATGGAGCAAGCGCTCCGCTTTCTGGAACTACCAGCCAACCGAGTCTTTCTGCGATTGTGGCAGCTATGGCAGATACTGACAGAGACACAGGCATTTCACTAAAGGCTGTCAACGATCTTGAACCATACTGGGAGGCTGTGCGCTCGCTATACAAGCCGTTCGAGTCGGGTATTCCTTCGCCAACCGGCCGCGTGTATCGACACGAAATTCCTGGTGGGCAGTTGTCTAATCTCCGTCAACAGGCAATCGCACTTGGGCTTGCAGATAAGTTTGAAGAGATTGAAGACTGGTATGCCGAGGCGTCGAGAATTCTTGGACGTCCACCAAAGGTGACCCCGTCATCCAAGGTTGTAGGTGATCTCGCCCTGCATCTTGCTGCGGTTAAAGCTGACCCTAAAGATTTTGAAGAAAATCCAGACAAGTACGATGTACCAGATTCAGTAATCGGATTCATGGCCGGCGAGTTAGGCGAGCTACCTGGCGGATGGCCAGAGCCTTTCCGCACAAAAGTATTAGCGGGCAGAGAACGTTCAATTGAAATCAAACCACTAACGGATGCCCAAAAAACAGCGCTTCAAGGTGATACAGAAACCGTGCGTGGCACCCTAAATGAACTGCTATTTCCCGCACCTAACAAGGAATTTTTGGCGATGCGAGAACAGTTCGGTGACCTTTCTGTGCTTGATTCTCTCGATTACCTATACGGACTCGAAGAGAATAATGAACACGCATTCCGAATTGATCAGGGCGTTGTGCTGATTGTTGGATTAGAGGCAATAGGCGCCCCAGACGATAAAGGAATCAGGACTGTGATGGCTACCCTGAACGGTCAGTTGCGTCCCGTCTATGTAAAAGATCAAAATATCAAGGTTGAAGAACGACAAATGGAGCGCGCAGATACCTCAAATCCTGGTCACGTTGCAGCACCATTTGCAGGAGTAGTAACGCCTTCTGTGTCGGTTGGAGACACTGTTGTAGCAGGGCAACCGGTAGCCACAATTGAGGCAATGAAAATGGAAGCCAATATTACTTCCTCAGTTGCAGGTAAGGTGACTAGGTTGGCGTTTTCTAACTCATCGCAGGTAGAGGCCGGCGATTTAATACTTGTAGTTGAATAATCCGGAAAGTGGATTACAACGCATTCATTCGCCAACGCTAGTAGAATTACTTAATCTATTCGAGATATTTAGGAATAAGGAAACTTGAGCGATCAAAAATCGAATTCTTCAGGGAAAGAAACTCCAGAAACTTTAGAAGCGACAGAACTTTCACCGGAAGTACAACTGCCACAAAATGGTGTAGGTATTACTTCAGTGCCAGTGCTTCCTGTTCTTCCTGAGACCGGCAGTTTTGATGCCGATGCGCCACTACGCAGAGAACAATTACGATCGGATGTGGCAACTCAGCCAGAAACATCAGCGATGCTTACTGCTGACAGGCTCATTGATGCAAAGAATCAGAAACGAGTCAACCAGGTACCTGAGGGATTCTGGCAACGCCTTATTTATGAAGTATCTCTACATTCACTAAACCTTGGTGATTCAGCGAAAGTGCGTGAGCGCAAGAAGCAGGACGCAGCCATCAGTAAAAAACTTGTGGGTGGAGCGCGTTTTGTTGCAGTACTTACTAGGAAAGGTGGGGTGGGTAAGACCACTGTCACTACGCTACTGGGTATGGCGCTTGCAAGTGTACGTGATGACCGGGTAATTGCTATCGATGCTAACCCTGACCGTGGAACTCTATCTGACCGGGTTCCAAAGCAAACTCGTGCCACAGTGCGAGACATTATTGACGATGCCGCATCCATCAAGGGGTTTACCGACTTTTCCAAATATGTTTCTCGCGACGATACTCGCCTAGACGTCATCGCTTCAGACACTGACCCGTTAATTGCTGAAGCGCTTGAAGAAGGCGACTACAACATCGTTGCTGACCTGTGTCAGAGGTTCTACTCAATAGTTCTAACCGACTGCGGTACCGGTATTGTGCATTCAATTATGAAGGCAACTCTTGACCGCGCAGACTCGGTTGTTATTGTTTCTGGTGGTTCAATAGATGAGGCAAGACTGGCTTCTGAGACTCTTACTTGGCTTGAAGCCAATGGTTACTCACACCTAGTGAATAATGCTGTTGTTGCTATCAACACCGCCACTCAGGCAACTCAGCTAGTGAAGCTTGAGGAGATTGAGAACCACTTCCTGTCACGTGTGCGCGCGGCAGTTCGTATCCCATACGACGAACATCTAGCTGCAGGATCTGTAATCAAGTATGACGAACTCAACAAACCAACAAAGCAGGCCGCTCGCGACATCGCTCTGTTAGTGGTTGAAGGACTCCCAACCGAGCGCCCAGTAGAGTAACTGAGCGCCCAGCTGGCGTTTACTAGTTCAGCTGCTTGGTGTCAGCGTATAGACCTTCAATGGTGTCTTTGAAGTCTTCAAGGATTACGTGGCGTTTGATGCTCAGCTTAGGAGTCAGGTGACCGCTAAGCTCGGTGAAGTCGTGGTCAAGAATTACAAACTTCCTGATCGACTCAGCGCGGGAGACTTCAGCATTGGCACGGTCAACTGCTTCTTGGATAGCTTCTTTAACTTTAGGAAGTTCTCTTGCTTCGGTGACGCTAAGACTTTCATCTTCACCGTTGTTTTTCAGCCAGGTAGGGAGCATTTCTTGGTCTAGGGTAATGAGCGCTGCCACGAACGGTTTCCGATCGCCTACAACAACAATCTGGCTTACCAGTGGGTGAGCGCGCACTGGGTCTTCAAGCTGCGCTGGAGCAATATTCTTACCACCCGCTGTGATGATGATTTCCTTCTTGCGTCCGGTAATTGATAAGTAGCCGTCGGAATCGATTGATCCAATGTCTCCGGTCTTGAACCAGCCATCTTCGGTAAAAGCGGCTGCTGTGCCTTCTGGGTTTTTCCAGTATTCACGGAAGGTGTTAATACCCGAAGTTTCTACCTCGCCGTCTGCTGCTATACGCATTCCACAACCTGGGAGTGCAGGACCTACGGTGCCGATTTTATATAGGTCTGGTCGGTTGATGGTTACTGGGGCGGTGGTTTCGGTAAGACCGTAGCCTTCAAGAATTACCACGCCCAGACTGCGGTAGAAGTGCGAAAGACGGTGACCGAGTGGGGCAGAACCTGAAACGGCAAACTTAACATTGCCGCCCAGTAGAGCACGTAGCTTTCCGTAAACTAGCTTGTCAAAGAGCTTGAATTTGAGCTTGAGTCCGAACGGAATCTTGCCGGTTTCTAGAGCCTCAGAGTGCTTGATAGCTACCTCAGCTGCGGCACGGAAAATCTTGCCCTTGCCTTCACCTTCAGTCTTCTGCTCTGCTGCGTTGTAAACCTTCTCGAACACGCGAGGAACAGCAAGTAAGAAGGTTGGCTTGAAACTGCCCAGTGCAATAGTCAGCTTATTGGTGTCTGGCTGGTGTCCAATCTTTACACCTGCATGGACGCTAAGCACGGAAATAAAACGTGCAAAGACGTGCGCGAGGGTAATAAATAGCACGGTAGATGCATCTACTAGCAATTCGCTTAGAGCCTGGTAAGAGTTGCGCGATAGATCTACGAAGTTGGAGTGGGTAAGCACGACACCCTTTGGCTTCCCGGTGGATCCGGATGTGTAAATCAAGGTTGCAATATCACTCGGCTTGGCGAGCTGCCGTAGCTTCTCAATTTCTGAGTCAGGGATGTCTTTACCGGCTTCTACAAGTTCGGCAATTGCGCCCTTGTCGAGGCACATGTTGAAACGAACATTGGGGAGTTCGCCGATAATTTCCTGAACCCTGGTGTCATGTTCCGTGTACATAGAGATCATCGCGACTGAACCTGAGTCGCTCAGAATCCACTGAATCTGCTTAGCACTTGAGGTGTCATAAATTGGAACCATGATTGCCCCTGCGTACCAGATTGCAAAGTCTAGGAGCGTCCAGTC
>JAHBSP010000016.1 GCA_019639055.1 Microbacteriaceae bacterium
TAGGTAGTTGTTTACAGCATCCTGAACTTTTTGGGTCTTTAGGGTGAGCTTGGGGTTGCCGTCTACAAGTTCAACATCGCCGAAGTCATAGGCGTTTGCGCCTACAAGTGCGGCAGCGTCTGCAACAGTTTGTGTGCGACTTCTAACCAACAAAGACGAATGCACAACACTGCCCAAGAAAATTAGCAATAAACAAAGCGCCATAGCCCCTATGCTTAGCACAGTTATAGAGCCTTTTTGATTGAGAACTTTTGAGAATCTACTTATATTCATCAGAACCTCGGTACTTGGTATACGGCCGAACCAATCACTTCAACAGTAGTGATTTTCTCCAAACCCAGAATTGGTGGTGCAAGCGGTAGCGGAACTTTAACTTTTACCGTGATCTCTATTGCAGACTCGGAGTAAAAACATGGATCTGTTTCACATAAATATTCGATGTCGTACTCATAATCTCCCATGCCGAAATTTGCCAGTGCGTGCTGTGCTTGATGCTTGGCGCTTTGTATTGCTTGACTAACATTGTCTGATTCCACAAATACCCTTGCCGCTGCTCTCGCCGCATTTTGTGTTGCAATACCAGCAGACTGAATAGTTGCCACCACGATACTTATATAGAAAAGTGGCACCAATAATATAAGTCCGACACCAATGAACTCAATTACTGCTGAACCACGCTGGTTGCGCAGATTTCGAATCGCTCTTCCCCAATTGTTTTGCTTCAAGTCTTATCTCCCAAGCATTTCTATTGGTGCTTCAGCACTTATTTCAATTGCCTCGGGGATACCCACGAACCCTAGAATCGGCATCGGCACCATGGCGGTGAGCACAACGTTTCTTTCTTGGCCGGTTTCAACAACTTTTCCACGGATTTTGCCTTTAAAGTTTTCACCAAAATTGTTCACGAGTATGTTTTCAGCCACCGCTAATCCCTCTGCAATATTTGAGTCATAACGAGCAGCCACTTGTGCTCCTTGGGCGAGTGCATCAATTGAAACTGTGCGCACATACATAAACATGGAAACTTGAAAAACCATGAGCATCATCAGTAGCACCAATACTGATGCGCCAATGAACTCCACTGCTGCGGAACCGTGTTGGTTACCCAGCACAGTTTTCAAAGCTCTTTTCGCAGCTCTCAAAATGCTCCGCTTAGAAAGTTGAAATTTGGTTGATTGCATTGTTGAAAAGATTGCTCAGCGCCGGTCCTGCGAGCGCCCATATAAGCACCACCAAACCTGCTGTCATTGCGGTTATAAGAACCCATCCGGGCACATCACCTCGTTGGTTCCTTAGCCTTTGGCCAATCATCATGGATGCTTTCCTATAGATGTTCATATAATTCCTCCTGTTTTGTTTAATATTTGCAGCATAAATTTTTCTACTCAGAAGCCGCTATTTAGCATCGCTAACCCCGGATAAACAGCGAAAAGCACAGAGAGCGGCATAATCCCGAAAACTAGCGGAATCATCATCGAAATTTCCTTTTTGCCACTTTCTTGAATCATCCGTTCACGCAACTTCCCACGAAGGTCAATCGCTGCCTCAGTCAGCACACTCGCTACCGGTGTGCCTCTCTTAGCGGATGCTTCTATTTGTCTTATTACTCCTTCCAAAATCGGAGCCCGACTTGCAAGTAGGTTTAGTGCATCGACTAGTGGCATGCCCAATCTCAGATGTCCTGCGCATATCCGAATATCTCGCCCAAATGAGCCTCCGCACACGGCGCTTAGCCTACATATAGTGCGATCTATACTCTCCCCTGCAACGAGTGACATTTGTAGTAGTTCCAGAAAATCAGCGGCTTGACTAAGTTGATGAAACTTTCCTGCCCTAATTTTCTGAGGCTTAACCCGGGTTCCAGCGACAAGAATCCAAAGACTCCTGGCTCGACCTAGCAAGCTTTCATCACCCGCGCGAACCACTGCCGCTTTTTCAGAAATATCGGCAAGATACGCGCTTATTCTCGGATCACTATATATTCGCATCGGTCGCAGGAGTGTTAGCCAGAGTCCTGCGGCGAGCGCAACACCGAGGGGAATAGATATAAGTAGCAAATCAATGTTCAAATTAACCAGCGCTCCTTGGATTGAAACCTGGCTATCCTCGCCATAGTCCTGTAAGCAATAATCGTCACTGCAGCTCCAACAAAAATGAGAAGTGTCCCGAAGTCGGTAGTGAATGCTTGTCTAGTTTCTAAGCGAAGCGCCATAACAGCAAGCACTACCCAGGGAGCAACTGCCGCAAGTCTTGCCGCATTTATGTGCCAGCTCTGCCTAGATTCCAACTCCGCTAGTAGTCTCGCTTCAGTGCGGACTGTTTGCGAAAGGCGACCGAGGACATCCCCAACACCAACTCCCCCGATATCTTTAGCAATTTTTAGGGTCTCTATCACTTGATCGGATACAGGGTCTGCGAGCTGGAATTTCAAGGACTCCACAGCTGAATGAAAACTCCATCCCTGCTGGATTCTGATACTAAATTTTTCAAAAGCTGAAGATACAGTCTGCGGTGCAGCAGCACCTACTCCAGCTAAAGCACGCTCTAAAGTTTCCCCGGACCGCACGCTTGCCCGCAATAATTCAATCAAGTCAGGCCACAATTCGCTTAGGCTTCTTTGCCTTTTTCTGGCCCTGCCTTTTAAAAAAATCGTTGGAGCTAATCCAAACGCTAACATCGCCAGGATGCTGAGTCCTGCTACTCCGAAAAGTATCTGGACCAAGGCAGCGGCAAATAGCGCGCCACCAAGTGATACTGCAAGTAAATGCTTCCAATTGAATTGCGATACCCCGGCTTCTGCAAGCAGATAATTAAGCTTCGTGACATTAAGCGAAATCTTCGCGCCGATACCTTGCTCGGTTTCGCCCGATGCACTCCCCTGTGAGGTGGCCGTTCCCTCCTGCAAGTTTTCCAGAGTATATTTTGAGTTACTAACAGCCCCGAACACCAGAACTAAGCCTGTAGCCAAAACAATGCCCAATAGAGTTCCTAACACCTTGTCAGCTCCCCACGATCATCCCGCACAAAAATTGCCTCTGCAGTAATTTCTGAAGCATTACTGCTGCCATAAACAGGTCTTGCAATCTCAATCACGCTGCGTTTACCATCAGCACCAAGTGCACAAAACACCACCAAATCGATGCACCTGGCAACAGCCTGCACCACGAAATCTCGAGAGATATTTCCGCCAGCAAGCAGCGGCAGTGTACAGAGCTTGTCGAGTGCATCCTGAGCTGAATTTGCGTGCACAGTGCATCCTGCAGGTAGCCCTGCATTTAGTGCAATCAGCAAGTCTAGACATTCTGCACCACGAACCTCACCAATCACAATTCGGTCGGGTCGCATACGCATAGCCTCACGAATTAATTGCCTGAGAGTAACCTCGCCGGTGCCTTCGATACTCGGTTGCCTGCACTGCATCGCCACCACATCCGGTCGAGAAATTGTGAGCTCAAAAGTCTCTTCACAACTAATCTGCCGCGCACTTTCTGGTGCCTCGTTCAACAGCGCATTCAATAGGGTTGTCTTGCCCGCCTGAGTCGCGCCAGCAACCAGCACACTCGCTCCCTGACGAATAGCGGAACGCAAGTACTCGGCTGCCTCAGCACTGATGCTTCCCTGATTTTGTAGATATTCGAGACTCTTACTTCCCTGCATAAATTTTCGGATATTTATCGACTTATGTGAACGCACAATATCTGGAATCACAACATGCAACCTCGACCCATCAGGTAGTGAAGCATCAACAAAAGGGGTGGTGGCATCGAGTCTTCGCCCGCTGGAGCGGAGCATCCTTTCGACTATTTCATCAAGTTGCTGGTGAGTTATCAACAGCGCAATTCTCTCTGGGATGCCCGCCCGCGCAACGAAGACAGAATCCGGCGAATTTATCCAGATTTCTTCAATACTTGGATCGTCAAGCAGTGGCTGAAGCGCACCAAATCCAGTTAGTTCAGCAAGCACCTCCTCGCGCACAATTGCTTCGTTTATTAGCTGTCCTTTGCCGGCAAGAGCGCGTTGATTGTGCCAAGCAATCTCTGCCTGGATTAGGTCTCTCGGGTGCTGGGAATCGGCACTCTGCGACTCACCTTTTACACCCGCTCGCACCCTAGCAACGATGGTGGCAATAGTATTCATGCGCAGTTCCTTTCTGAAACAGTGAAGTAATTCTTGCGCAAGAAAAAAAATTGTGCCGAAAGTTTTCCACAGGGCGATTTATGCCGTATAGTGGATATTCGCGCGGGTGTGGTGAAATTGGCAGACACGCCAGATTTAGGTTCTGGTGCCGCAAGGCGTGGAGGTTCAAGTCCTCTCACCCGCACGATAAAGAAGCTCCTCAATTAGAGGGGCTTCTGTTTTATACAGTTATATTTTTATCTGCAAACAGATTTAGAGATTTTTTCTTTCTTGCAAACTCAATCACCGAAACATCGTCGAGATTAATCGTTTTCTTTGCAAGATCTAAGTCATAACTATCTTGCATTGCTAGCCAGCTTTCGGCTGATCTTCCTAGGACTTTTGAGAGCCTAAGAGCCATTTCTGGAGTAACTCGACTTTCTCCTTTAAGCACCCTGCTAATAGTCGATGCTGTGACTTCGAGGTTTAATGCAAGTTCGCGGCCACTAATGCCACTAGGACTAGGAAACTATGATGCAAACGGAATATGGCAGTACGGCGAAAGCGATAAACGCGAACTAGCATCCGACCTCCTGAATATAGGACAAGAATCAATATCCACCGTGATTGGTCCACTAAATAACCAAGTGCAGCAAATAGATGAGAGAGTAGCTGGCTTGGAACCAGGAGGATGGATTTCGCCCACTTTTATGAATGGTTGGAGTGATTCAGATGCCAATAATTACGACAAGCTGAAAGTTCGTAGAACCAAAGATGAACTAGAAATAATAGGAAGGATGATTCCGGGGACTTTAAGCGCCAATACGGTAATTTTCGAACTACCGCCAGGACACAGGCCTCCGGCAAGGAGATTTGTAGAAGGGTGGACTTCATCAGCACCAGTTCGGCTTACCATCGACCCTGATGGGGCGGTAGCGCTAGGACTTGCTATCACCGGATCTTTGCTAATCATGAATGATCGAATTCCTCTTACATAAACAAAAGATAAATGTTCCCCATCTCAGGATGGGGAACATTTGTCATACCTATCGCATATAATTTTACTCGAACAAACATTCGAAACTTCTTAAAACATCGGAGAGAGAAATGCGAGTAATTGCAGTTTCAGATCTCGCCGAGGCCGGTCGCGAGATCCTTGAAAAATCCAAACCAATACCCGTTTCACCAATATCGGTGCCGGCAGGATTCCCCAGCCCTGCCCAAGACTATTACGAGCACGGCGTAAACCTCAACGAGCATCTGGTGCTCAATCCAGAGAGCACTTTTATCCTACGGGTAACGGGTGAATCTATGACTGGTGCAGGCATTTGGAGTGGCGACGAAATTATCGTCGATCGTTCACTGAGACCAAAACACGGCGATGTTGTGGTGGCAGTTATAGACGGAGAACTCACGGTTAAGAGGCTAATAATAGATCCTAAGGGAGTGACCCTTCACGCCGAAAACCCACGCTACCCAGATATCCGCTTACGTGAACTATCAGAACTCTCAATATGGGGAGTAGTCACGAGGTGTTTGCACCGTGTCTAGAACATCCTTTGATTCCTACCTGACGGAAGCCGCTGCACAATACGCTCCGCCGAGCGACCTTTCCCAACCGCACACTTACGTTGCGTTGATAGACGTGAACAGTTTTTACGCGTCCTGCGAGCGCGTCTTCAATCCTTCTCTCTATGGAAAACCGATTGTGGTACTAAGCAACAACGATGGCTGTGTGGTAGCAATGTCGCGCGAAGCTAAGAAAATGGGAATCGTGATGGGAGTGCCCTGGTTCCAAATTGAAGATTGGGCAAGAAGACACGGCGTAGTTGTGCGTTCAAGTAATTATGAACTTTACGGTGATCTTTCTTCACGAGTTATGCGGATCATCGGCAGTTTTGGCGCCTGGCAGGAAGTTTATTCTATAGACGAATCATTCTTGGGGATGCGCGGCACACCTAACGAGGTATCTGAACGCGCGAAAGATTTACGCGATAAAGTGTGGCAACTGCTTGGGTTGCCGGTAGGGGTAGGGGTAGGGATTACTAAAACTCAATCAAAAATTGCTAGAAACTTCACCAAAGTGCGACCTAGTTTGCAAAATGTCTGTAATTTCAGCGCCTACAACAAAACCGTTCAAGCGAAAATTTTAGCCAGCGTCCCTGTGGCGGATGTCTGGGGAGTTGGCCGGAAATTAAATCGCAAATTACTTTCCCTAGGCATAAGTAGCGCGCTACAACTACGAGAAGCCGATCCTATTAAAATTCGCAAACGCTTCAGTGTTATGCTGCAACGCACCGTTTACGAACTTCAAGGTATCCCCTGTATTCCGTTCGATGTCCCTCCAGTTCGCAAAGATCAGTTGATATTTTCTCGCTCATTCGCAACCCCTGTCACTAATGTTGAAGATATGCGCCAGGTAATCGCTGTGTATGCGCAGAAAGTATCTAGTAGATTGCGCCGGCAAAAAAGTGTTACACAGTCGATTACCGCATTCGCTGGAACCAGCTACTACAATCAGCACCTAACTCACTACCCCGCCGGCACTGTCAAACTCCCTATGCCTACCGATAACCCTGCGGTAATTGCAAAAGCCAGCGCAGATGCTCTGCTCCCCCTACTGCGCCCTGATGCTCGGTACGCGAGGGCTGGGATATTCCTCAACGACATAAGCGATCGCGAATCCCACAATTATTTAGATGCCTTCCAACCAGTTTTTGATACTCGAGGAATTGGGCAACTTATAGACGATGTGCAACGCAAGTTCGGCGGGGTAGATGGCGGCCGAAATGGCGGTAGCGGGGGTGGCCATATTATTGGTCTCGGTTTGGCTGGCATCAAAACCGCACCCTGGTGGGATATGAGACGCGAGATGATGTCTCCGCGCGCAACCACTCACTGGGATGAGTTGGTAGAAGTAAAGGCACAATAAGCCTTAAACTGCCCAGCATAAATACTAGGAGTTTAGCTAGTCGAGGAATTCAATTTTCCACTTTGCGTCAGTAGTCACTTGGACATATGAAGGGGTGCATAATTCAATCTCCTCGACATTGGCGCCAAGCGAAGCATTCAGCAATGCCAAGACTTTAGAACGCATTTGTTTATCATGGTTCCAAACAGCAATAAATTCTTTATCGAAGCGTGTGACCTTAGCAAGAGTATGAACTTTATTTACTAGGAGAGCAGTATCTCCCTTGCCCGAAACAGTGTCACCTTTAACAACTTTTGCAGCTGAAACAGGTTTTATCTGTAACGTCCAGCTGCCCTTTGCTTTAATTTCAAACTTACTAGTTACTTCTGAAATTCCAACATTAATCCAAAAATTACCTTTATACCCACTATTTTGATTGAGCATATAAGAATCATTATTCGTACTTAATGAAATGTAAGTGCAACGAGGGCATTCGAAAACCACTAAAGCTGCACCGGTAACCTTGTGCTTTATAACTTTATTCCCCTTGCCTTTGAAGGTTTTGGTTTTAGTAACGGTTGGTTTTATTCTTTCCAAATCCGTAAGCAGAGGGCAGGTTGTTTCCTCAGGCGGCGCTGGTGTTTCCGAAGGTGATGGCAATGCTGTTTCATCAGGAGCATCAGTAGCTAAGGGCCAATTAGCGGAACCCTCACTCATTTTAGATATCAGCGGAAATGCAAAGATAGAAGAAACGACCACCACGATTACTACACAAACTGCGAGCAAGGCGGGCTTAAAGCTTGGCCCATCTGGCCCCCTGGCTCTCCAGTGAGTGGGCTGTATCCGCGCTGAGGCACTTTGTAGTAGTTACGATCCTGCCCCAAGCCTTACCTTCACGCCTTCAATATCTAATAAATGCCTATTGACTAAATACTACTCTGAGGCCAACCACCATAATGCCCACAGCAACGAGCCGCGAATTCGGACGCAATGCGAAGTGCATCCTGAAGTGAAGAACCGGTGAGCACTGCGAAATCTTCCGCAGCTGCTGCGGTAATAAAGCCTGCCTGAAAAGAGTCCCCTGCCCCGTTGGTGTCGATAGGGTTGGTCGCGAGCGCATCGTGGAACTCAATACCAATATTTCGGTCATAGGCTACGGCGCCATCTGCACCCAAGGTAATTACCAGAACTTGCACGCCGGCAGCTAATGCTGCTGCGTGGTAGTCGGCGAAACCCATCCGCACCATAGATCCAGAACCGAATGCAACATCAACATTCTCGAACCCCTCGCAAACGGCCATGTCCTGCGAAATCACACCCGTGTATCCGCGGGAACGCATCAGTGCTTTGAACTCTTTTGCTCTCGGAAAATATGAAATGTGTATCCACTTTGCGTGAAGCAGCGCATCAAGAGTGGAGTCATTTGGCCAGTATTTCTCGCTAACTCCGTAAAACTCTTCCTCAAATATACGATTGGCGTCCTCGGTCAGACGAATCTTGCATCTAGCTGTCTTACCTTCCAAGACCTCGAGGGCATCTAAATTCACACCGATGCCTGCAACGAGGTCTCGAAACATGTTGCCGTCTTTGTCATCAGCGATAGCGCCACCATAATTTACGGGGATGCCTGCAAGCGCTAGCTGGGCTGCAACATTCCCAGCGTCTCCGCCGGCGTAGATTCCTTCATGGGCGCCAACATACTCGTCTATTGCGTTATCCCCAAGAACCCAAACATCGCCGTTGTTCACAGCTGGGAAAGAATTATTCATAGTTAAAAACTATAGGAGTATCGTTAGAGCATGGGAACAAAGTACACAATTATTGACTCCGAAATTGGAAAGCTGCTATTAGCATCAACAGATAAAGGTGTCGTCAATATTAGTTTCATTAATGCCGACCCCGAAGACAAGTCCGCATTCGAGCTTGAGGTAGCTTCCGATCTTGCACAGTTGCAACGCTCCCTAAAAACTGGGGCTTTTGTGCAGGACGATTCTGCGTTTTCAGAAGCTGCCAAAGAAATTCGCGAATACTTTGCTGGCAAACGGAAAGAGTTCTCTTTCAAACAAGACAAAACACTATCCAATGGATTTACCCGAAAAGTTCACGACCAGATTGCGAAAATTCCCTACGGGCAAACCGCAACTTATTCAGAGATTGCCGCGTTGATTGGCCATCCGGGTGCGGCTAGAGCTGTAGGCACTGCCTGTGGTAGAAACACGCTGCTATTTAGTGTCCCCTGCCATAGGGTTGTGGCCACCAATGGACTGGGCGGCTATGCCGGAAGACTAGATATTAAAGCCCATCTGTTGCAGATGGAGAGCGTCGCCACTCAATAATACAAACCACCAGCCCAGCTAGCAGCAGTCCACTCATCACCAGCATTGAGTGAGTGAACGCTTCACCAGAAGCAATCTCAATCGATGCTTCACTAGTGTTGATACTTGCATAGAACACAGCCAATACGATTGCTGCACCAACTGCAGAACCGATCCGCTGAATCAACTGCCCCACAGCACCAGCTAGGCCACCCTCAACAACTCTAATCTCACTGAGTGTAAGAGTTTGATTCGGCGAAACAACCATGCCTCCCCCAAATCCGGATACGAACATCGCGGCAGAAAAGACCCACGGAATCAGCTCGTTGCTTAGATACTCGGCGGCTAAAATCATTCCCACAAACCCGAAGAGCACAACAATCATTCCAGCCAAAACCAGTAAGTTACCGTACTTGTGCACGAAGTTTCCAGCCACTGCACTAGAAATCGAGTTAGAAACAGCAAAAGATATGGAAACCAAACCAACCATAAGTGGGGTCAGTCCCGGACCAAGCTGTAAATAAACGCTACTAAGCACAAATAACGGAATTACCGAAGTGAAGTAGATACCCGCAATCGTGATACCGCTGGTAAAGCTCTTAATCTTAAACAAGTGAAGCGGGATGAGCGGGTCGTGCCCCCGCGAAGCATAGTACCGCTCCCAGAAAATAAAAATCACCATAGTGACGACGAAGGGAGCGAGCACCCACCACCTGTTTGGATCATCACTAGCGTCACCAGTGGTGAAAAGGAATGGCCAGAGCAAACAGAGAACAGCGATACCGAAAATTACTGTCCCGAACGGGTCGAGATCGACTTTGTTCGCGTCTACCTTCTTCCCAGAAGGGAACAGCACCCAGATAAGAATAAAAACTGCAATTCCTAAGGGCACGTTTACCCAGAAAATATTGCGCCAGCCATCATGCGCACCACCGACCTGAATCAGCACACCGGCAAGAGTTGGCCCAATGGCTGTACCGATTCCGATTGCCGCACCAAAGTAACCGAACGCTTTGCCACGCTCTCTGCCCTGGAACACTTCTTGAATGGTTCCGATAACCTGCGGAGCCTGGATGCCTGCAGCAACACCCTGAACCATGCGCGCAATCATTAGCGTATTTGCATCTGCGGCAAGCGCAGCAATCACGCTAGCGAGAGTGAAAATGGTGATACCAATCAGATACAAGTTCTTGCGAGAAATCTGATCACCCAGACGCCCCATCGGAACCAGCATTAAACCGAATGTGAGGATGTATCCAGAAACTATAAACTGCAGCTGAGTTGGCGTGGTTTCGAAAGCATGCTCAATAGAGGGGAGTGCAACGTTTACCTTGGATATGTCCATAATGGTCAAGGCGATAACCGCAACCCCGACCCAAAAAATTGTCCATTTATTTGTAACCGAATTAGACACTGCCAGACTAGCCTAGCCGACTAAACTAGCAATTAGTTACCAAGAGATAAGCAGGTTCGATGCTCACCCCACATTCACTTTTCCCATTCCTCGATCCAGAGGCAATAATTCAAAATGCTGGTCCTTGGGCTGTAGCTGTTGTTTGCATAATCATCTTCATAGAAACCGGTTTACTCGTGGGGTTCTTCCTGCCCGGAGACACACTGCTACTATTTACTGGCCTATTTGCATTGCATCCAGGGATCGGAATGAACGTATTTCTGGTCGCCACGCTAATTGCCCTCTCAGCGATTGCTGGGGATGCGCTTGGATACTGGATTGGTAGAAAAATTGGCCCACCAGTTTTCGAGCGTAAAGAATCGGGACTCTTTAGTAGACAAAACGTGGTGCGCACATCCAAATTCTTTGAACGTTGGGGTGGTCTGGCGATCGTGCTTGCCAGATTTGTACCAATCGTTCGCACTTTCGCTCCAGTAGCTGCCGGTGTTGGCAAAATGCACTACGGCAAATACACAACCTTCAACGTTATTGGCGCCGCACTGTGGTCATACGGCTTAGTGCTCCTCGGGTATATTCTGATTCCTTTTACCGACTGGTTAGGGATCCCCTGGTTCGGCATTTTTGTGCGTGAATATATTGACCTGATTCTGCTACTCGCAATCACTCTAAGCCTGCTTCCAGTGATTTGGCACTTTGTTTCTGGAGCACTCAAGCGAAAGAAAAACACAGAACCAGAAATCAGTGACGAAGAACTTCGCGAATCAATTTTGACAATAGAAGAAACTAAAGAAACTAACTAGACTTCGGCCAGATAGTTTTCTGCCAGCGCGGTAAAAGCCATGGTGCGGTGACTGACCGCGTTCTTTTCCTCTGGAGTTAAATCAGCTGCAGTAACTTCATAACCCTCTGGTTCAAAAATTGGGTCATAGCCAAAACCGTCACTACCGCTTGGAGCAAGGGCCAACCATCCTTCCCAACGAGCCAGCTGAGTAACTTCCTGCTGATCATCAACAAGCGCGGCTGCGCACACAAAAGCGGCAGTCCGATCTTCTACACCTTCCATGTTTTTGAGTAGAAGTTCTAAATTGTCTTTATCACTACGATTGCCGGCATATCTGGCGGAGTGAATGCCTGGAGCGCCGCCCAGCGCATCCACGCAAATTCCAGAGTCATCAGCAAGAGCTGGTAGGCCGGTATGCTCGTATGCTGCCCGTGCTTTTATCAGCGCGTTTGCTTCAAAAGTGTCGCCATCCTCTATCGGCTCAGGACCGTCATATGCAACCAACTCGATGCCGGGCACTAGCTCAGTTAAGATCTCCTGGAGTTCACGAACTTTATGAGCATTCTTTGTTGCTAAAACGTATTTCATGCTTCTAGTGCTGTCTTCTGAATTCCCGCAAGTTTTGCACATCCGTCAACAGCGAGATCAAGAAGTGCGCCAAGTTCACCGCGGTCAAACGGTGCACCCTCTGCGGTTCCCTGCACTTCAACGAAAAGACCGCGACCTGTTACAACCACGTTCATGTCCGTCTCCGCACGCACATCCTCAACATATGCAAGGTCAAGCATTGGTTCACCATCGATGATTCCTACCGACACTGCTGAAACTGAGTCGTGCAGAGGCTTAGCTGATGCTGGAATGTGCTTCTTCTCTTTAGCCCATTCCAAAGCATCTGTGAGAGCAATATAAGCTCCTGTGATTGCAGCGGTGCGAGTGCCTCCATCTGCTTGAAGCACATCACAGTCAATCAGGATAGTGTTTTCTCCCAA
>JAHBSP010000017.1 GCA_019639055.1 Microbacteriaceae bacterium
CTGTAACACTGGGCGGAGTCTGGCATCCGCCATTCGTCGGGTTCATACTCCCTGAAGGTATTTCGATAGTGGAGACGGCAACTGCACGCACCTACTTTCGGTAGGCTTAAACGAAATGAATATTCCTGAATTCAACACTCGCTTCACTGAATTACGCTCATCCTTCGAGCAAGTGAAGGCTGTTGTCGCACCCGAAAAGCTTCGCGAGAGAATTGCTGATCTTAGTGAAAAAGCTGGAGCTCCAGACCTTTGGGACGACCAGGAAAAAGCGCAAGCAGTGACCAGCCAACTAAGCCATGCGCAGTCGGAGCTTCGTAAAATCACCGATGTAGACGTGGCACTTTCAGACATCGCAGCACTTGCAGAACTCGCCGATGAAGAGAATGACGAGAACACCTTCCAGGAAGCGCTCGCTGAGTTGGAGAAAGTCGCTGCGACTATCGGTGAACTCGAGGTGCAGACTCTGTTAGACGGTGAATACGATGAACGCGGCGCACTGCTCACCATTCGCGCTGGCGCCGGTGGGGTAGACGCCGCGGATTTTGCGGATATGCTCCTGCGAATGTACCTAAGGTTTTCCGAAAAGCAGGGGCTTCCAGCTCAGGTACTCGATATTTCCTATGCTGAAGAGGCTGGTATTAAATCGGCAATTATAGAAATCGATGCACCCTATGCTTTTGGGCAGCTCAGTGTGGAAGCTGGAACACACAGACTTGTGCGTATTAGCCCTTTCAATGCGGCAGGAAAGCGCCAGACATCCTTCGCGGCAGTAGAAGTTGTGCCACTTATTGAGCAAACAGACCACATTGATATTCCAGAAAACGATATTCGAGTAGATGTGTTCCGCTCAAGTGGTCCAGGCGGACAGAGTGTTAATACAACTGACTCCGCTGTGCGCATTACCCACATCCCAACTGGGATTGTAGTGAGCTGTCAAAACGAAAAGAGCCAACTACAAAACAAGATAGCAGCTATGCGTGTTTTGCAATCGAGGCTGCTTTTGATTCGACGCGAAGAAGAAGCCGCGAAGAAGAAAGAGCTTGCTGGTAACATCACCGCAAGTTGGGGCGATCAGATGCGCTCATATGTACTTGCTCCTTATCAGATGGTTAAGGATCTGCGTACTGAGTATGAAGTGAACAACCCATCCGCAGTTTTTGACGGTGATTTGTCTGGTTTCATTCAGGCTGGGATTCGCTGGCGCAAACAAAAGGACTAGCTAGAAATTCGCGACCGCATTCCTGAGCACATTCTGTAAATCTCGGTAAACACTGTGTTTTAGCGCGATGTCTAAAGCATTCGACCCTAGGCTACAAGAGTCATGATTCGTTTTAGCGAAGTAACCAAAATATATCCGGGAGTATCTCGACCAGCCCTCGATAACATCGACCTCAATATTGAAAGTGGCGAATTTGTTTTCTTGGTAGGCGCTAGTGGAAGTGGAAAGTCATCCATTCTTCGTTTAATGCTACGTGAAGGAAAAGCCAATTCTGGGCAGATTCATGTGCTTGGTGAGGATCTTTCAAAACTAAGTAATAAGAGGGTGCCTCTCCTTCGCCGCAAAATGGGTGTGGTTTTTCAAGATTTTAGACTCCTTCCCAACAAGACTGTGGCCGAAAACGTTGCATTCAGCTTGCAGGTAATTGGTAAGTCACGCGCGTTTATTAATCAGGCCGTTCCGGATGTCCTGAAGCTGGTTGGTTTAGAAGAAAAACAGTCAAGATTCCCCAACGAACTTTCCGGTGGTGAGCAGCAACGTGTAGCGATTGCTCGTGCGATTGTGAACCGTCCCGCGCTATTGCTGGCAGACGAACCAACCGGTAACTTAGACCCGGTCACCAGTGAAGGAATTATGCAGCTTCTTTTCCGAGTGAATGCCGGTGGTACGACAGTCGTTATGGCTACACACGATGTGCAGACAGTAGATAAAGCTCAAAAGCGAGTTGTCGAACTGGTGCAAGGGAAGATAGTCAACGACCAAACCGGTGGCTACACCATGACAATGCCTCAGATTCGTGTTCTGGATGCGGTTGACACTAGCGGCAGAATTGCAGAACCAGAGGTGGAGGCGCAGCCCACCGAAGCCTTTGAGGAATTTCTGAACACGGATGTCGATACCTCGCTTGAGGAGGACACCCAGTGAGACTTGGTCAAATGCTTTCTGAAGTTGGCGCAGGACTTCGCCGCAATCTCTCGATGGTTGTTTCGGTTATCCTTGTAACCTTTATTTCACTAACTTTCGTGGGAACTGCTGTTCTCCTGCAGATGCAGATTTCAGCGATGAAAGGCTACTGGTATGACCGTGCGCAAGTAGTCGTATATATGTGTAATGAAACTTCTATCGCTGCTAACTGTGTTTCCGGTGCGGCCAGCGATACCGATTTGAACTCGCTTGAGCGCGAAATCAACGAGGGTATTATCGCGCCGTATGTGGATGGTTTCGAGCATCAGACTCCTGAAGAGGTTTACGACCGCTTCGTGGAAAGTCAGATTCCTGGTTTTGATTTTGTGACCGTGGACATGCTCAGTCACGAATACGGCATCAATTTGACCGAAATCAATTACGCAAACGCAGTTATTGAAAGATTAACTCCAATGGATGGTGTGGAGACTGTCGTAGATCAGCGCCAATACTTGGAACCAATTTTCGCGCTACTAAATGCTGCTAGTTTCACTGCGGTGGGAATAGCAGTCT
>JAHBSP010000002.1 GCA_019639055.1 Microbacteriaceae bacterium
GCCGCGACAGCAAGTGCAATAACCAGGTAGTTGATCCTGTCCTGTGTGATTGCTAAAACATCACCGAAGAGGAATCCGGTCAGATCTACAGCAAAACTCTTGGAACTGGAAATAATGATCACACCAATGGAGAGCATCGCGACAAAAAGCAGTCCGATGCTGGTGTCGCTCGATACTCTGCGAGCTTTTCTAAGCTGGCCAACACCGTAGGCCATCACCAGACCACTAATTCCAGCACCGAGGATGAGGTTTCCGCCGAGTAGGGAAGCGATAGCGATACCGGGGAGCATTCCATGAGACATTGCCTCACCTAGAAATGACATTCCACGCATGACTACCCAAACGCCAACTAGGGCGCTCATTACCGCCACAATCACACCGCCGATTAGTGCGCGTTGCATAAAGCCGATCGTGAATGGATCTAACAGGAATTGAATCACCAAATCAGTATAATGGTAATTAGTAATCATTATCAATAAGAGAGTGTTTCTCGTTAAAAACTTAGATAAGCTAAACAAAATGACAGACGCGATGTTAACCGCCAAAGATATCCATTTCAGTTATGGAGAGTTCACCGTATTAGACGGTGTAAATTTTGAAATTCACGCTGGAGAGCATGTCGCGCTCACCGGAGCAAACGGTTCCGGTAAATCAACGCTACTAGCCATAATTGCAGGAGTTTTGGAGCCAGACTCAGGAGAAGTGCTCAACAATTTTGAAAAAGAGCCCGCTTTTGTGATTCAGCAGCCACGATTCTCAGAGCAGATTCCGCTCACAGTTGAGCAGGCGGTGCGAATGGGTCGTTGGGCAGACAGGGGATCTTTGGGTAGGTTTAAAGCCGCCGACAAAGAAATCGTCGAAGAAGCAATGACGCAAACAGGCATACAGAGCCTACGGAACAGACAAATTGCTGAGCTTTCTGGTGGTCAGAAGCAACGAGTTCTGCTTGCCCAGGGAATTGCCCAGCGCTCACCACTACTACTTCTTGATGAGCCTGCTGCCGGTCTGGATGCCGAGTCGGAGATGCACATGACCGCGATGATTACCGAACTTGCAGAAAGCGGTGTGGCAATCATCCAAGCAACACACGATCATGATGTTGCTGAAAGCGCAGGACGTATTTTGCACTTAAAGGATGGCAGGTTAGAGAGCAACCAATAAACTAGCCACATGAAGGATTCTGCAACACCATTTCACGCTACAAGTTCGAGAATTGTATAGACAGTTCTTGTAATACGCACTAGAAAAAGAATTGGTTGCGGGTGCAGGATTTGAACCTGCGACCTCCGGGTTATGAGCCCGGCGAGCTACCGAACTGCTCCAACCCGCGTCGCGAATATCTACTTTAGCAAAGTTGGGGCTTTACCGCTAGTTGAGAGTGAATAAAAACTACCTCTATTTGGCCGGTTTGCGCTTTAGCGGTTAGAGAAGAAAATGGAATGCTTACTCAAGTAGAATTACCGCCATAGGGAGGATTTCTCAATTGCGAATTTTGATTGTTTTTACTCATCCATCTCCAGATAGTTACGCTGCGGCGATCAAAGACGAGGCGCTTAAAGCGGTTACTCGCGCTGAGAATGAGGTGCGACTTGTTGACTTATATAAGGAAGGGTTCAATCCTTTACTGAGCAAGGAAGAGCTCGCCAGCAGGGGAGACAACAATGCACTGCCGGATGAACTGAGCGGGCACCTAGAGTCGCTCCAGTGGGCTGAGGCGCTCATTTTCATTCACCCAACGTGGTGGGCTGGCCCTCCTGCAATGTTGAAGGGTTGGCTTGATCGAGTTTGGCGACCTGGAGTGGTATTTACATCCAACAGCATTCTGAACCTTGAACCGGGGTTGCCAAATATTAAACGCGCTGGCGTAATCACCACCATGGGGTCACCTCGCCCAATTTGGTGGGTGCTCGGTCAACCTGGCCGTCGGATGCTCCTTCGCGGTTTACGCGAATGCTACGGACTAACCGCACGCAGCTTCTGGATGGCTTTACACTCAGTGGAGCGTTCCAGTGAGAAGCAACGCGCAAAGTACCTTGCGAAGGTGTCTAAGCGACTTTCGAAATTGCGCTAGCGATTAGTTTTATTCTTTACTCTTGCTTTCGGCTATCTTACGCAGGTCGCGAGATATTCTTCTAAGCAAAACAAGCGCATAAACTACGGCTGTGATTCCAAGGAGCGGCAATATTATGCCAACTAAAACAATCAGAAAACCGTTTGGCGCGAATGCTGATATTACATTGAACTCTTCAGCGAGTGTCTGTATTTGAAAAAATGTTAGTGCTGTCATGTTACCCATACTAACTGAGGGGGCAAATTAGCAAAATTAGACAAAAAATAGACATTTGCGTTCAAACTTGTATACAATGAGGGATACAAGAGCAAAGCAGCACTTGAACCCTAGGTATCGAAAGGGAAGTCGTTGAGTAATACTTCATCGGGCGCAGAAATTAGTGGAGATTCTTTCCTCCGTGGCGCGATACGCAGAGAGCTAGAAGCGGCGGTTGGGATCGAGAACGTCATCGTAGATCCTGCAGTATTGCAGCAACAAGCTTACGACTGGTCTTGGATGTCGAAATTCCTTGAATACAGAAATCTTCCCCTTCCGGCAGCAGACTTCGCGGTGAAGCCAGGGAGCACGGAAGAAGTGGTAGAAGTTATGCGCATTGCTTCTACCTACAAAATTCCTGTTGTGCCTCGCGGAGGTGGGTCAGGTACACAGGGTGGCACTCTCGCACTTTACGGGGGTATCAGCCTTGACCTCACCCGCATGAACAAGATCATAAATATAGATAAGAAATCATTTGTTGTAGAAGTTGAAGCCGGAATTGACGGGCCAACTCTTGAGGCAGAACTTAATAAGCACGGACTAACACTCTCGCACTATCCAGGTTCCTACAATCTCGGCGCTACCATCGGAGGGTTTTTGGCTGCTCGCGGTAGTGGAGTGGTTTCAACAAAGTATGGAAAAGCAGAGAACCAGGTGCTTCAGATTGAAGTAGTTATTCCTCCAGGGAAAGCGATTGAGACTCTTCGGGTGCCTTCTCATGCCGGTGGGCCAGACATCCTTCAGACATTCGTTGGTTCTGAAGGAACGCTTGGAGTAATAACCAAGGCAACTATGCGAATTGATCCTATTCCAGAATCTCGTAGCTTCCTTAGCTTTCTATTCCCAGATATTTACGCTGGTCTTGAAGCCGGGCGTCTAATAATGACCAATAGGTTACGCCCTGCAACAATTCGTCTTTACGATGAAGAAGACAGCAAGAAACTTGCTGAATGGGTCGGCACACCGGTCACCGGCAACCTCATGGTTGTAATGGTTGATGGGGATCAGGAACTGGTCGACTACGAAGTAAAACGAATTACCGAACTTTCCACTCAGGCTGGCGGTTCAGCGCTAGATCCTGAAATCGGCCGCATTTGGTGGGATGGAAAATATGAGCCATATGCAAAAGGCAAGCTCCCAGCACTACCGCTAGTTTTCGGCACCATGGATACCGTCGCAAGATTCGAAGATATGCCAAAAATTTACAAGGCACGTAAAGAAGCTATCGAGTCGGAATTCTCTGAATATAAAGTACGTTACACAGCGCACTTCTCGCACTGGTACGACTGGGGCACCATGATTTACGACCGCTTCTACATCGATCAGGTTCCAGAGGATGAGGTTGAAGCGCTCAGACTTCATGAACGTCTTTGGAATGTGGGAACAAAGGTTTCCCTTGAAAACGGCGGAGTGCTAAACGACCATCACGGTGTTGGACAGAAACTCGGCAGGTTTATGCACAAGCAATTCGGAAGCGCATGGCCGCTAATTCAGGCACTAAAAGAAGCTTGGGATCCAGACGGAATTCTCAACCCAGGGAAGCTCGGTTTTGGACCACCAAAAAACTCACGCTGGTGAGACTAACAATTAAATAATCGAAAACGACAGCAATCGACGCGCTAGCGTCAAACTCAAAGGAGAGATTATGCATCTGTCAATGCATAACTGGATGCGCCAGGAGCCAATTGAAACAACAATTGCGCGTTTGGCAAAGTACGGTTACAAGAGCATCGAGATCAGTGGTGAACCCGAGAAGTACGATGCAAAACACGTTCGTGGACTACTTGACCACTATGGTCTTGAGTGCTGGGGTTCTGTGACTCTAATGGTAGACAAGCGCAATATGCAAAGCGCCGATGAGGCAAAGCGTGCTTCAAGCGTGCAGTATGTAAAAGATTGCATCCAGCTTGTTCACGACCTAGACGGTCAGATCCTCACCCTAGTTCCTGGTACTGTCGGCAAGATTGTGCCAGACTCAACCCCTGAAAACGAGTGGAAATGGCTCGTTGAGGGTGTGAAAGAAATTTATGAAGTGGCAGAGGCTAAGGGCGTGCGAGTCGGTATCGAACCGCTAAACCGCTTTGAGTCATACTTGATCACTCGCGCAGAACAGGCTCTTGCACTTTGCAAGGAAGTTGGGCCAAACCTCGGTGTTGTATTGGATGCTTTCCACATCAATATCGAAGAAGCAAACATTTACGACGCAATTCGTCTAGTCGGCGACAAGCTGGTCGATGTTCACGTGGCAGAAAACAACCGTATGCCTGCTGGTTACGGTGACTACAACTGGGCTGAATTTGTTGGTGTCCTAAATGAGATTGGTTACAAGGGTGCACTTACTGCAGAGTTCGTGGCTCCTGTGGATCGCACTCCGGCCAACAAGTACCCTAACGCTCTCGAGACCAACTTCGACAACCTAGAGATTGATGAAGAGCAGCTGAAGTTCATCATCGATCACGGTTCCTCAATCCTCACCGAGGAATACTATGACTGGTTAGTGGGAGAGAACGCTAAGACACTCCTTCCATTGATTGACGACGTTTACTAAAGAGCATTTACTTAGAACATGACTGGCAAAGTAGCAATAATTGCGACTCTCGATACCAAGGGTGTTGAAGTAGCGTATTTGCGTGATCGGCTAAATCAGCTAGGTGTAGAGACTGTGGTGATGGATACCGGAATCCTTGGGGAACCGGTGGGAATTATTCCCGACATCTCACATGCAGACCTAGCTGAACACGGCGGAATCACGCTGCACGAACTTCAAAATTCTGGTTCCCGTGGCAAAGCGGTAGAGCGCATGCGAAAATTTGTCTCCTCAAAGCTTTGGCAGTTGTGGTCTGCAGGTGAAATCTCTGGCGGCATCACCGTCGGTGGCGTCGGGTCGGTTATGGGTGCGGCGGCTATCGCACAGTTACCTTTCGGGGTGCCTAAGATAGTCGTCGCACCGACGGCCTCAGGCAGGCACGAATTTGGCCCCTATGTGCTTCGCGCAGACATGATGGTGGTGCATTCTGTGGTTGACATTCTTGGTCTCAACGAAATCGCTACGACCATGTTCGGCAATGTTGCGGCAGCAATGAAAGGGATGCTCGAACACGGGAGTGTTCTTGGCAGTCCAGACTCATCCAAAAAACGGGTCGGCGTGACTATGCTCGGAAACACCACCAAAGCGGTGGAGGCACTAAAAGCACGGCTGGAAGAACACGGTTTCGAGCCTGTCGTTTTTCATTCCAGTGGTATCGGCGGTCTAGCAATGGAGGATCTAGCCGAGGCGGGGCAACTCGTAGGAGTTATCGACTACACCACAAACGAAATAGGCGATCATCTCACCGGTGGTATTCATGATGCAGGACCAGAAAGACTCACTCGCGTGGGGAAGCTCGGTTTACCACAAGTAGTGCTCCCAGGATGCGTCGATTTTTCAGTATTTGCCGCTGGTAGCATCCCAGAAAAATTCTCGGATCGGCCGGTGTATGACCACAATCCTGAATACACACTCATGCGTGCCAGCCGTGAAGACATGCTCCAAATCGCTAAAGACTTTGCCAACCGCTTGAATCAAGGAACCGGTCCGGTGGAGGTTTTGCTACCCACAGCGGGCCTATCAATTCCAAACATACCAGAGGGTGTGTTTTGGGATC
Organism: Microbacteriaceae bacterium; assembly: GCA_019639055.1. Classification (GTDB taxonomy): domain Bacteria; phylum Actinomycetota; class Actinomycetes; order Actinomycetales; family Microbacteriaceae; genus JAHBSP01. The sequence goes on from JAHBSP010000002.1 coordinate 5,971, forward strand.
CTGAAGCGGATGCACAGTTCCGCAAAGCTGTACAAGAGAACCTCAAAGCAGGAATCGCTGTTGAGGAAATAGAACTTCATATAAATGATCCAGAACTAGGAAAAATCGCTGCAGATAAATTTGCGGCGCTATATAAAGCCAAGGAGGCACAATCATGACCGGCAAAAAGAACATTGCACGTCTGACTACAGGTGACGAAGATTTTCGTAGCAAGTTTCGCAGTTGGAACCTAGCTAACCTGAGCTACGTCGATATTGAGGAATACCTTAAGACTAAAGACACAGTGCTGGTGCCTATGGCTAGTACCGAACAGCACGGACCGCATCTTCCTCTGTATACAGATACCATCACCGCTATCGAGATTTCCGAGCGAATCAGTGAGCATATCGGAGTGCTACACACTCCACCGCTCTGGGCAGGTTACTCACCTCAGCACATGTACGGTGTAGGCCAAGGGCGCGGAACAATTACCCTCAGGGCATCCACGCTCTTGAACCTGATGAACGATGTTGCTAGGAGTTTGATTCACCACGGATTTAGCCGCATCATCTTCATCAACGGTCACGGCTCTAACACTAAGGTTGTAGATCCTGTGCTTCGCAAGCTACGTTACGAAACCGGTGCCCTTATTTCGTTCGTGAAACCTTTCATGGAACGTTATGAGGGTGTCCTGAAAGGACTCATGGAGAATCCACCTGAGGAAACCCCGGGCTGGCACTCAAGTGAGTTAGAAACATCGCAAGACATGGCATGGAACCCTGACTTTGTGCGTATGGAACGTGCTGTGGATACTAGAGCACACACCCCAGCATTCCTGCCGGATGCATTCAAGAAGAATGACGGCATGCCAGACACTGAGTTTGAAGGATACCAATACTTCACCTTCCCTATGGATCATCACGAGTTCACCGAGAATGGAATTATCGGTAACCCAATGCGCGCCACTGCGGAGAAGGGTGAAGAAGCGTTCCGCAGGTATTCAGAGCATGTTGCTAGAGGCATCCTGGAACTTGAAAAGGTGCCAGTGGATGTGCATACACGCGAATTCATTGACCGCACGATGTAATATCTGAACTAGCGAAATCTTCGGAGGATTAAAATGGCCCAGCCCACACAGACAGATGAGTCCAGAGTCGACACCGCCTACAGTTGGTTATTAGGTGAGATTACTGGATTCCGTCTGCGGGCTGGTGCGCCACTGAGTGAGAACTCCCTAGCTAAGCATCTAGGCATCAGCCGGACACCGGTCCGTGAGGCCCTACAAAGACTTGAAAAAGAGGGGCTTGTAAGGCGCACCGAAAACTCGCGTTTCACTGTTTCTCAGATAAATGCTAGAGAAGTAAACGAAGCTTGCGATCTTCTCGAAGTCTTGGATTCATTCATCATGCGCAGAGCCAGTTCAAAACTAGATGAGGAATCTAAAGCTGAACTACTTAGGATCGTTGATTTGCAACAGGAAGCAGCGGCTCATGGTGATCGGGATGCCTGGGCTGAGGCAGATACTAAATTCCACCGGTTATTGAACACCGTTGCAGACAATAAACTCGTTGCCGAAGTAGTTAAAGAAACTCGTAGAAGAACTCAACGTTTTTGGTTACGCGCAGCAGGCAAAGAAAACCGCTTGGTTGGTTGTTCAGCAGAGCATCGTGTTATTGCTGAAGCCATAATTGCTAAAGACTACGACACTATAAATTCGGCAGTGAGTGAGCACATTCAACACATGCGGCAGGGGATGCTCGATCTCGTGAACGCCGTTGCTCTGGTACTAGGAGAATAAAACAAATGCTCCAAAGATCTAGAACTATTGCTAGTATTGCTTGTATACAAGATGGGATACAAATAAATATCCCTATTTGTATTACAAAGCACGAATACTATTCACGACGAGGTGATGGAAGAGCATGACTTCTGAACAACTATTCCAAATATTTCTGAACGGGATCACACTCGCTTCGGTATATTTCTTGGTTGCCAGCGGACTCACCCTAATATTCGGGCTAATGCGTGTCATCACTATGGCGCATGGCACCAGTTACTTACTAGGCGGCTACTTCGGTTTTAGTGTTGCTTCCGCCACAGGAAATTGGTATTTGGCCGCACTCGTCGCAGCTGCAATAGTTGGGATCTTGGGCCTAATCATCCACCAAGTTCTTATCCACAAGTTCCAGAACGATGATCTACGCGTCGCATTGATTACTCTCGGAGTCGCATTCATCGGTACAGACCTAATGGCAGCCACATACGGGGGAGACGCCTACCAGGTTCCTGCTCCTAGTAACTGGTTGGGAACTGTGGTGCTCCCGTTTGCCGGCAGCTATTCTTTGCAACGCCTAATCATCATCCTGATTTCAATAATTATTGGAGTAGCGCTATGGCTACTGATTAGCAAAACTCGGTACGGTGCAATTGTGCGTGCTGGAGTGGACGACAGCCAGATGACTGCAGCAACGGGCGTAAATACTAGGGTCATATTTGCCTCAATATTTCTACTCGGATCGGCACTAGCCGGTTTTGCAGGGGTTGCTAATGGGACACTTTTCACACTGCTTCCTGGGCAAGACGGAACCTTTTTACTTTATTCATTAGTTGTTGTGATTGTGGGAGGAATGGGATCGATCCCAGGTGCCGCATTGGGGGCGCTTTTGGTCGGGCTTGTTTCACAGTTCGGGCTTTATTTTGCACCAACCTACGCAACAGTATTCACATTCGCATTGATGGTTATAGTGCTTGCCGTTAGACCTCAGGGAATCATGGGGAAGGTGCGGCTATGAAATCAGTAATCACTTGGTTCAGGAATAACCGCGTTCTGGTTTCGTGGCTAATCCCTGTGATTGTCCTTGTTGTAGCAATCGCATTCCCTTATTTCATAATGAAGCCTAAGTTCTGGGTACCAAATATAGGTATCAAAACCATTTGGTTGGGCATCAGCGCAATGAGCCTGACATTCTTGAACAGATATCTGGGGCTACTTTCACTGGCTCAGGTTGCTGTTTCTGCTATGTCGGCATATGGAATAGCTTCTGCCATGGTGACCTTCGGTCTCGATTGGTATATCGCTATACCTATCGGTTTAGCGGTAGGTACTTTGCTTGCAGCAATTATCGCCATTATCTCCATCAGGACTGTAGCAATTTACTTCTTGATGATTACTTTGGCGATATCCCAAGTCATCTACTCCTGGGTAAGTCAGGAAGTATTTGTCAATGGTCGGCGTGGACTGGCCCCAGTAAGGCGTCCTGAGTTTCTCCTAGAGATGAACAATTTTTACTTCTTCGCACTCGCCATCGCTGTTTTTGCCTATCTAGCTTGCCGGTATGTTGCCTCAACCCCATTCGGGCTTTCGCTTGAGGGTATTAAAGATTCACCAGATCGGATGCGCGCACTCGGATATTCAGTATCTAAGTACCGTTTCTGGGCAATCACCTTCGCAGGTTTCATTGCCAGCCTTGCTGGAATAATTATGGTCTTTGACAGGGCGCAGGCCGACCCAGACATCGTGAGTCTCAATTCGACGCTGGATGTGCTGATTGTAGCCGTTCTTGGTGGTGTGACTTCAATCGGGGGAGTGTTCCTCGGAGGTCTAGTATTCACTCTTCTCGATAATTTTGCGTCAGATTTCACTGACCGATCTATGACCCTAACCGGTGTCATATTCGTTCTAATCTTGCTGTTCGCTCCTAAAGGGCTTACCGGTGTTTGGGAACAGCTAAAAGGGGTATTCAAAAAACCTAGTAGCAGTGGTGCTGCCAAGGATTTGAAAACCATTGCGAAAGAGGCGGTTGATACTTCCTCTGCAAAAACGAAAGGAAAAAACCAATGAGTATGAGCAAAAAGTCTCGCCTCTTGCCAGTGATGGCAATCGGCGCAACTTTCAGCCTTCTCCTAGCAGGATGTGCCGGCGGAGGTGACGAAGCTAGCAGTGACGAAATCAAGATCGGTGTGCTGGCTCCAGACACTGGCAACCTATCTTTTGCAATGGGAGAAGCTAAGAAAGCAGTAGATCAGGTCTCCAAAGAACTCGGACTAGAGTTCGGTGGTAAGACAATTACTATTGTTTATCAGGGCACAGACGGAACAACTTCATCGGCACAGAGTGCAGTTCGCAAGCTAGTTGAAAATGATGAAGTTGATATCGTGCTTGGACCAGGTTCCGGTGATGAAGGGCTTACCGTAGTTGAATACGCCCTCACCCAGCCTGATGTTACATTCGTAAACGGTGCTGCTAGCCCAGTTGACCAGACCCTCAAGGGCGCTGACAACTTCTTCCGCTTCATGGGTGACTCCGTGATGTGGATGGGTGGTCTAGGTAAGTATGCTTACGAGACCAAGGGCTACAAGAATATTTACCTACTTGCTGAGGACTATTCATTCCCATACGACAACGCTGGCGGGTTCTTCAGTGAATTCTGTGCAGCCGGCGGAAACATGACCGGCGCTTCATGGGTGCCTGTAGGTACCACTGACTACGCAACCGTGCTCAGCTCAATCCCAGCAGGGACTGATGCTGTGTATGTGGGGCTGGGTGGATCTGACGCTGCTAACTTCCTAAGCCAGGCAGTTCAGGCAAAAACTCCATACCCACTAATCGGTGGATCAATTGCTATTGACCCAAGTGCGCTTGGAGCCAGTGCGGATATTGCTGATGCAGCGGTAGGAATGTTCTCTGGTGGTCCAGTACCGGGTGCTGGTTACACCAACACTCTGTGGGACAAGTTCAATTCAGAAGTTGAGGGTGTAAACATCTTTACCCTCCTCTACTACAACGCAGCCTATGCCCTATTCTCAGGAATTAAGGCAGTGGACGGCGACCTCGGTGATGGACAGGCAGACCTACGGGATGCTCTGAAAGCTACCGACTTCACCGGCCCTGGCGGTCACATTGTTCTGGACTCAAACAACCAGGCAATCGTAGATAACTTCATTACTGAAGTTGTGCAGAATGCTGATGGCTCTCTTGGAACAGTCCAAGTTGCCGAGGCACACAATGTAAAGCAGGGAACAATCTCATACCAGAGATTTGATTCCTGCCCCTAACTAAATAGGTGGGTGTGGGAGCCGTGTTATTCATTGGCTCCCACATCTAACCTCGGTTGCTCCCGCTTAGCCGCACTCGGGAGCAACCAAAAATGCCCCACATTTCATAAGGAGGACCAATGGCGATCTCAACCACACCGGCTCTTGAAATTAGCGAAATTTCAAGACGATTTGGTGGTCTGCGTGCAATTAAAAGCGCTAATGCGAGCATTGCACAGGGAGAGAGAGTAAGTATTATCGGCACAAATGGTGCAGGTAAATCGACCCTCTTCAATGTAATTGCTGGCCTATTTCCTCCGCATTCGGGTTACATAAAACTTTTTGGCGAAGAAATCACTCACCTACCGCCCTCAAAACGGGCTCGCAAAGGCTTGGCACGAACTTTTCAAATCTCAAAACTCTTTTCCAGTTTGAGCGTTATTGAAAATGTTTATATCGCACTAAAACAGACCAAATATGCTGGTGCTTCGCTTATGCTCAGAAAAACTAAGGGTAATCGTTGGGATAGGGCTCGTGAGCTTGTAGAGCAGGTTGGCCTTGCCTCAAAAATGGACACAATCGTTGACGAACTTTCTCACGGAGAACAAAGACAACTAGAGCTGGCTATGGCTATGGCTTTGGAACCAAAATTGCTTATGCTCGATGAACCAGCAGCTGGGCTCTCTAAAGCAGAACGTGAATCGTTGACCAAGATGCTATTGGAGTTGGACCCTGAAATCACGCTACTTCTAATAGAACACGATATGGAGATTGCTTTAAGAGTTGCCAGCCGTGTAATCGTTATGCACGACGGTGAGCAAGTGTTTGAGGGCACACCATCGGAAATTAAAGCATCGCAGCTAGTCCGCGATATTTACCTGGGAGGTTCGATAGACGATGACTGAAAATCAGACCCCACTACTTCAAGTAAAAGATTTGGTAGCCGGATATGGTGGCTCGCGTGTGTTGCAGGGTGTTAGTTTCGATGTTTATCGAGAACCACTCGGCATGATTGGCCGCAATGGCATGGGAAAATCAACTCTCGCCGCAGTCTTAGCTGGCATGCTTCCTACAGAATCCGGACAAATCTTGATGGATGGTAAAGAGATCACTGGATATGCCCCGAATCGAGTCGTTAAATCCGGCATAGCCTATGTGCCACAAGGTAGGAGAATATTTCCTTCCCTTACAGTGCATGAGCACCTAACCATGGTCGGTGCTAAATCTAGTGATCGCTGGAATCCAAATACCGTATACGATTTATTCCCCAGGCTTGCTGAACGAAAAAAGAACGGTGGTGGGGAACTATCAGGCGGTGAGCAGCAGATGCTTGCGATTGGTCGTGCGTTGTTGACTAACCCTAAGCTCCTGCTTATGGATGAACCGAGTGAGGGATTAGCTCCAGCAATTATTGAGCATCTTGCGGATGTCTTTAGGCAGTTGGTTTCCGAGGGATTAGCAGTATTACTTATTGAGCAAAATATTCACTTTGCTTTGGAGCTTTGCGACCGCATCCTGATTATGGTGAATGGTTATATTGCTACTGAAGTGACTTCCGAGGAACTCTCAAAGAACACAGAATTGCAGGAGCGGTTCCTCAGCGTGGTGTAATGCCCTTCATTTCTTTGGGGTGTTACAACACGCTGAGGAAACTTTTGATTTGGACTCGAGTCTTAAAGAGTCTTTCGGATTGCATGCGAACTATGAAGAAAATAGTTACTGGCATCGCAGCCCTTATCCTGTTACTTACTGGTTGTGCTCAGAGTGCTGAGTCTCTTTATGAGGATGTAATCAATCTGTGTGTTGAAATAGATAAAATTAATGAACCTGATATTGACATTAATGTTGAGTTAAGTCGTGAGTTTTGTCATCTCAATTGGGAGGAATTCAAGGATGATGCTGAGACATTAAGCGCGATTAAGGCGGATATGCAAGAGTATGTTCGCGCAAATAAGAGGTAACTATATATAGCGCTTATGAGGAAGATAATTTCGGGCATCGTGGCCCTTACCCTGCTATTTACCGGTTGTGCCCAAAGTACTGAATCACTTTATGAAGAAGTAATTAACCTATGTGTCGAGGTTTTTGTTACTTCTTACAGTGGCGATGATAAAGAGTATTATTCCAACAATGTGCGGGAGATATGTTTGGATGCGTATAGTGAAGACAAGGACGATAGAGAAAAACTATTGAAATCTAAAAATTGGTTACTTACAGTTCTTTCTAGTACACGGAATTGATTCATTTTTAATGAAAAGCAATCTCTTTTAGCACCATTCCGCGTTTGGGTGTAGTTCACCACCATCTTTAATGGTAGTGACTATGGTGACATTAAGAAATTGAGTGTTTTGGTTTATATTGGAATTGTCGCCGACACGAAGGAGAAATTATGGCAGGCAAATGGGAACTATACACCGACAAGGGTGGCGAATACAGGTTCCGTCTTAAGGCATCAAACGGCCAGGTTATCGCGCTTGCGAGCGAAGGTTACACCACCAAGGCTGCTGCTCTGAACGGCATTGAGTCAATCCGTAAGAATGCTGGATCAGACATCGAAGAACTGTAATCGTCAGGTCGATTTATAACATTTATTTGGGAGATGCGCGTAGCGCGCATCCCCCAAATTTTGTTTACTGTGTGATCCAGTAGGCAAAACGCAAAGGCAGTTCAGGGTTTTTATAGTCTGCTGTTCTAGAGTTTTTAATGTGAGTGGTGTCGATGCAGCGTTTTTACGCGAAGAAATTGCGGCAATTGGTGGCGCCAACCCTCTGGAAAGATTTGTAGACTCTCCAACTGCACGAATCGACTTATCTAGTGCACATCCGAGCGGTCTTGCCTCGCTCATGAGCGGTCGCCTTACTCGTCTTTCAGCGCTGGTGCGTGACGATCTTGCTTCGAGGCTGGCAGTGCGGGCGGCAGAGAACATCACTGCCAGAGCCAATACTCTAAAAAGAACTCGAGGAATTTTTGCTTCAGCTCTAGCCATCGGTACCATTGGTTGGCAGTTTGAGGGCAAGGACTATCTGCTACCAATCATTATTAGACCGCTGACTATAAAACAGGTAGGTAAGGACTTCGATCTAAGACTTGTTGATAGAGCAAAACTTAATCCTGCGCTGGTTCGTCTGCTCGCCAGTCAATACCAAGTACATATTGACGGCAGCAAACTTATTTCTATCGCTTTTGAAGACGGTGTATTTCGCCCACAAACTGTCATTGAGCGCATTAAAGGACTCACTGCGCATATCGGTGGTGTGAATATCCAAAGCCGAATTTTGGTGTCGGTTTTTACGGAAGTTGCTCCGGGGATGCTCACAGCCAGTGAAAATCTCAGCCATCCACTTTTAGAGGCTCTCGAGAATTCAGACGCTCATTCAAATCAGGAAGATGAGGGCCTAGTTGCTGGGCTAGCACATGCTAAAGGAAGGTATATTCTCGATGCGGATGAGCAACAGCAGCGGGTAATTAGGGCAGTTTCTGCAGGAAAATCTTTGTTGGTGCATACGCCTGCCGGCAGCGGTATTACCCAAACAGTAGTGAATTCTCTCGCAGAATTGGTTGCACAAAATAAAAGAGTTCTGGTGGTCGCTCCAGCCGCTGCAACACTAGATGCCGTTACTGCTCGTTTTGAAAGTGTTGGCCTACACGGAATTACGGTCACCAATAATAATCTGGTTCGAAGCGCAATCAAATCAATTCTCAGATTTGAGAAAGCTAAGCCGGCTGCCACTGAAGAAGTTGATGAAGCACTCTCAAAACTTGAAACAGTGCTAGGTAGTTATCGTGACGCACTGACCGAAGTGGATCCGATTACTGGGAAGAACATTCTCGAAGTCCTAAACAAAATTGCTGAACTTAGTATGCAGCAAACTGCCCCACAAACGGAGGTGCGGTTTTCGCAGGAGACGGTAGAAAATCTATCGAATTCGCTCACAGAAGCCGCTGCAATGATTGAAAAGATCGCTACTCTGGGACAGTTCAGTGAGAAATTTTCAGACACTCCCTGGTATGGCGCAAAGCTAACAAGCGTGGAACAGTCGCAGGAACTATTGCAAAATGCCACCAAACTTAAAGAAACCTACCTACCTAGACTTTTAGCCAACGCTGACACAGTTTTTTCTGGAACGCCGCTACCGCAGTATCAGAATTTGCGCCAGATAGGTGAGAGGCTAAATCTGCTTCTTGGTATACGAAATAGTCTTGACAGCTTCAAACCGGTAGTTTTTCAGCGGCCAATAAAAGATTTGGTGAAAGCTACATCTCCGGAAAGAAAACTTGCGGATATGTCGAAGGCAGACCGCAGACGACTCAAGGCACTTGCAAAAGAGTATGTGCGCCCTGGTGCTAATGTGCCAGAACTTCATTCGGCGCTTAGCGAGGTTGAGGAGCAGTTTTACCGCTGGCACACGCTAGTTGAAAGCGGAATTGATCCACAAGTTCCTGCCGGCCTAGACGGGCTACTTGTCACTTGGCAGTCAACCAGTGAGATGATACAGTCACTCGATAACGTCCTAGAGCCAACGCACGCTGGTTCATTGTTCATGATGGACACGGGTGAACTTACGAAGCTACTAGATAGGCTTTGTGAGCCAAGCCTATACCTTGAAAATTTGAAAGACCGAGCCGAGCTACTTGAAGCAATTTCTGGTCTCGGATTGAACGAGTTCATTGCAGACCTAACTGAAAGGCACGTTCCAACCGAGAGTGTGAAGTTAGAATTGGAGCTCGCCTGGTGGCAGAGTGCCCTTGAAAACATCCTGCTTAATAATCGTGCATTACTGGGAGCAAATACCGATGTGCTGGCGCGCTTAGAAGCGGATTTCAAACTTGTGGACGAAACCAACCAGAGTCACAACGCGATGCTTTTAAACTGGCAACAAGCAAACAAGTGGAATCTAGGCATTAGCGAATTTAATGCGGAAGCTGTTGCGCTCAAACAGTCTCTTAAAGATCAAAACCTCAGTAGTCGCACACTTGCGCTTATCGCTCCAAATCTTTCAAAAGTGGTTGCCCCAATCTGGTTGAGTTCCCCTTACCTTGTTCCGGAAATCGACTCCTCAATAAAATTTGACGCTGTTTTCCTCCTAGACGCGGCATCAACAACTCTCGCTGAAAATATCCCAGCAATTCTCCGTGCCAAGCAGGTAGTTGCTTTTGCTGATGAGCAGACACAGATCCCCACTAGCTTCGATATTGGGATCATTGACGGTAAAGAAGTCGCGACAATCAGGGAGCCTTCTGCTTTTCAACAACTCGCTGCTGTGCTACCCGTCTACTCACTCAGCAGAAGATATCGACCAACAGGCATTGACCTTGCCAAAGTTGTTGATACTAATGTTTATGCTGAGAAGCTTGAAGGCTACCCTTGGTCTGGCTCTTTCCTAGGCAATAAATCTGTGCAATACAAGACTGTTGAGAAAATTCAATCAGGCGAGGATGCTCTAATCACCACCGAAGTGCAACAGCCAGAAATTGCTGCCGTAGTAGAGGAAGTAATTCGCCATGCCATAGCAAGCCCTGGTAGGAGCCTGATGGTGCTAACTGCTAACCAGAAGCAGGTTCCAGCGCTGGTGTCTGCTATTTCGCAAAGTTTTGCTGATCGGCCCGCATTAGCTAATTTCCTTATTGATAAGGCTGAGAGTTTCCAAGTATCTACACTTATGGATGCAGCGAACACTTCAAGGGATCGAATAATTTTCACCCCAGGTTACGAACAATTGGGAGGTGCTAAAGTTCCCGGGCATCTTCTAGGAGAAATTAGTATCCCATCCGGCAGAGTACTGCTTTCAGCAATGATTGCTAGAGCGCGTGAAGAGCTGACAATCATCTCTTCACTCAAGCCAGAACAAATTGAACCTGGTAAAAATACTGGGGCTTTCGCCTTCCAGCAACTGCTTGAACAAATTCGCGATTTGGATCGCTCTCCAGAATCTGGAGAAATTGGTGACTTTATGTTGCTGGATCTTGCTGCGCGATTACAAGAATTAAGTGTGAATACCGTCCTCGGCTTCTCAAAGAACTTTAGATTGATTGCTTACACGGAGGATGCTGTTGTAGGCATTCAGACGGATGAGGACCTTCTAGGAGCCACGCTTCGGGAAACACTGCGGGTGGTTCCTAAGCATCTCGAAGTGCTTTCCTGGAAGTATTTGCGCATCCTCAGTTTTGACTTATTTGCAGACCCAGGTGCTCAGGCAGAAAAAATCAAGGCGGCGCTCGATGCCTAGAAGGGGCAGAAGAGTCCGTACCAAACCCGCACCGGGTAGCGATCCAACGCCAGGTAAAAGCGCGGTTCTCGGGAACAAAGAGACTGAGGCACTAGATGCGGGGGAGGCAGAGCTTAATAAGCAGAGTGACCGACTAGAAGAGTTGAAGAGACAAAAGCCTCCGCATTATTCCTAATGCTTCTCCGTATTCGGTATTCCGCCTTGCGGTCTCTACTTCTTTTGAAGCAGGTCTCTGATCTCTTTAAGGAGTGCGACCTGCTCGACATCTAGCGGGACAGTTGTGGCAGCAGTGGCCTCTTCCTCTTTCTTCTGCATATGTTCAGCAAGACTCCGAAGCTTATTGATTGGAACAATCAGCACGAAGTAGACAGCAAGTGCAACTAGTAGGAAATTAATTGTTGCGGTGAGGATGGGGCCAATCAGGAATTTAGCGCCATTGATGTCGAAGTTGCCGATGTTATCAAGATTGGGTTCACCAAATATTGCTGCAACTAGTGGAGTAATTAGACCGTTGACCAGTGCGGTGACTATGGCAGTAAATGCTGCACCGATAACTACACCAACTGCTAAATCAATTGCGGAGCCTTTGGTGATGAAATCTTTGAAGCCTTTAATCATTGACATGTTGGTTTACCTTTCAAATCGGTGAATTTTCGATTCTGTAACAGCGCCGGAAATTGGTTCATCATATTGATTCGATGGCACTGAATCGAAAACTTCATTCTCAAAAACTACCGCATAGATCGGGGGTTTATTAGCCATTGAGCCAATTGTTTTATCAAAATATCCCTTACCCCAACCCATGCGCATTCCATCTTTACCTACACTGGCTGCTGGGATAATCATCAGGTCTGCGTCGTTGACCGCAATCGGTCCTAAAAGATTTCCAATAGCCTCAGGCATTCCGAAAAGCCCGATAGTTTCGCCCTCGTTGTTGGCTACAACCCAATCCAGAAGCCCGTCCTCACGAGAGATTGGTAGCAATACAGTTATTTCTTGAGCTATCGCCCAATTTAGAAATTCTCTTGTGTTTGGTTCTGTAGCCGAGGAAAGATAGCAAGAAATGGTTTTAACTCCAAGTGAATTACATAGCTCTTTTAGGTTCTCAGTAAAGCCGAGACTTGCTGCATCGTACTGCTGAGCAGTGAGAGCCTTTCGGCCCTGTCGAATATTTGCTCTCAGCGCCTGTTTTTCTTCTCTTACAGTTGATTCCATGTAGTAATGCTAGCCCGAAAGCCGCTAAGGTTAACTGCGTGAGTATCACTAAAGCTGTTGTTCCAGCCGCTGGATTAGGCACTAGATTCCTTCCGGCAACGAAGGCGCTACCCAAAGAGATGCTGCCGGTTGTCGATAAGCCAGCTATCCAATATGTTCTTGAAGAAGCGGTAGCTGCAGGCCTCGATGATGTGCTTATGGTCATTGGCAGGAATAAATTCTCTATTCAAGATCATTTCGATGCTGTACCAGAGCTCGAAGCAAATTTACAGAAAAAGGGTGACCAAAAACGCCTTGATGAGGTTGTTGAATCAAGCGACCTAGCAGATATTTTTTATGTACGTCAGGGAGAACCTCGTGGACTCGGGCATGCCGTTTCTAAAGCGAAGTCACATGTAGAAGGGGAAGCCTTTGCAGTCCTGCTCGGGGATGACCTAATTGATGAATCGAACTATGTGCTTCCAGACATGATTAAAGCTCATGAAAAGCACGGGGCAACGATTTTGGCACTTATGGAAGTTCCAATCGATCACATTCACCTTTACGGCGCAGCTGCAGTGGAGAAAACTGATGATCCAAATATCGTAAAAGTTACTGGGCTTATTGAAAAACCTGCGGCAAAAGACGCTCCGTCTAATTTGGCAGTAATCGGTCGTTATATTCTGCAACCGAATGTTTTTAGTGTTTTGGAAGAGACCCCTCCGGGTAAAGGGGGAGAGATTCAACTTACTGATGCCCTCCAGAAAATGGCGGTAGAGAATATCGCTGGCGGAGTTTACGGGGTAATTTTCCGTGGGCGTAGATATGACACTGGTGACAAGCTCGACTACATCAAAGCGATTCTTCAGATTGCAGTAGATCGTCCCGATTTAGGGCCAGATCTTACGCCATGGTTGAAGAAGTTTACAGCGGAGTTATAAGAGTACATAACTAAAAGTAAGGTTTAGGGAGTTCAGTGTGGAAATCAACCTACCGGTGCTAAATTCCGGCGATATTGTTGTGCGCAAACTTCATAAACGTGATGCGCGTATCTTGAATGAAGAATTGGCAATCGGCGCAAACTGGCTTATTCCTTGGGAAGCGACTAACCCATACGGTCGCACTTCAAGAATTATTAGCACCAAACTGATGCTCAAAACCGCTCGCAAGGGCACACTAATTCCCAGTGTGGTCACCTACCAGGGACAGATTGTGGGGCAGTTGAATGTTTCACAGATTTCATGGGGGTCGCTTTCGAGCTGCTCAATCGGGTATTGGATTGCTGAAAGATTTGCGGGTAAAGGAATAATGACCACAGCCGTCGCCCTGATGATTGATTACCTACTTCTTGATTTGGGTCTTCACAGAGCCGAGATTTGCATCCGTCCGGAGAATAAAAAGAGTCTCAGAATTGTCGAAAAACTTGGGCTCCGCTTCGAGGGTGTGCGGGAGAGATATATTCACATAAACGGGGAATGGACAAATCATAACTGTTTTGCTGTGACAAAAGAAGAAATACCAAACGGTTTATTGAGTAAAGTACGCGCGCCTATACAAAATTAGGCATCTCTCGCTTTAATCTTGAAGTCATGAACCCTGAAGCGCTGACTGGTGGATTAGTAATTGCAGCATCTGCAGCGCTCTGGATTATTTACCTGCTACCTGGGTGGATCAAAAAGCGCGAATACAATACAACCGAGCGTAATGCGGTTCGTCTTAGCCAGACGCTAAGAATTATGGCGGAAACTTCGGAAGTTCCCGAGGCGGTAAAAGCCGAGATTAGCGCACGATCCGCAAAACTACTTGCTGCTGAACATGCAGCAAAAGAACGCTATGCCGCCGCGGAAGTACAAATGCAAGTTCAGAGGGACTCCGTAAGAGGATATGTCAGAGTCGGCAAGCTGATTTCTGCAACCGCACTTTTACTAGGGATCGCCTTTATAATTTTTGGTTTCTCCACTCAAGCATGGTCAGTGGTTTACGCAGCAGGGATCGTCACAATTCTCGGGGCATACTCGTTGAGGGCCTTGAATAAGCGCCCTGTAGCTTCCACACAAACGATTTCAAGGCAGTCGCTGCGCGAATACGCAGTTGCAGAAAGCGTTGAAGAAGTTCCAGCACCAGTTGTCAGGCGGGTTCAAAACACTGTGCCCAAGCCTCTCTACCTAAGTCGCGAAACAGTTGTGAATAAGCGTGCGGATGAAGAAATACTGAAACTTGCCCGCGCGGCACTCGCAGACGCCGGCAGGGAATCTGAACAAAAGTTGCGCGAGACTCAGGCTGCTGTTCCGGTTGCTGCTCCGCGCATCCCTCAGCCACCACGGCAGGTTTCCGCAAAGATATCTGGCGGTATAGCCAGCTCGCTAGAGATTATTGAGTCGGCTGCAGAATCAGATAAGGCAGTGCTTAACCGGCTTGACCAGATCTTGAAGAACCGAAAAGTATCTTAGTAGCGATCAGGAAAACAGCTGCTCCGATAGCGCCAGCAATACCTGAGACTATAAGCACTGTCTCGTGCCAGGGGTCGAGCAGGAATAGCTGGTTCAGCGGTGTGAAAGTAACCAGCACTGTACCGAGAATCATTGCCCCAACTAAGAGCACCTTCAGCGGTGAGTAAGGACTTGCTACTTTTAGTAAAACCGCGAAAGCAATAATGTTTACGGTTAGGAATGCCGTTGTGGAGTTCATTACCTGGAACTCGATTCCACCACCGTTTACATGTCTAGCAATCAGATAGGCAACATATGTAGTGATGCCGATCACCAGACCACCTGGCACAGCGAGTAGTAGTATGCGTTTCACGAAGCCGTCCTTGGCGCGTTCATTATTTGGCCAGAGCGCTAAAAAGAATGCTGGAATCCCGATAGTGAACCAAGCGATAACAGTTATATGCCTAGGAAGGAATGGGAAAGGCACAGCAGTCAAGCCAACAAGCAGCGCAAGAATCACTGAATAGAGTGTTTTGGTAAGGAATAAGTTCGCTACACGTTCAATGTTCCCGATAACTCTCCGGCCTTCACCAACTGCATGAGGGAGAGTGGCAAATGAGTTATCAAGGAGCACGATTCTGGCAACTGCACGGCTTGCCGGAGAACCACTCCCCATTGCAACCCCGACATCCGCATCTTTCAATGCAAGCACATCGTTTACGCCGTCGCCGGTCATTGCCACAGTTTTGCCCCGAGCCTGAAGCGCATGCACCATGGCTCGTTTCTGAGCAGGGGCCACCCTTCCGAAAATAGAGTGCTGGCCAACAATCTCTGCCAGTTCTTCTGGGCTATCGGGAAGTGTTCGAGCATCTACCGGCTCATTCGCGCCGGGGATATTGAGATCGCTAACGACAGCAGCAACAGATTTAGGATTATCGCCGGAGATAACTTTTAGCTCCACATCCTGTTTAGTGAAGAAGTCAAGTGTGGGGCCGGCTTCTGGACGAATTTTTTGCTCAAGAACAACTATTGCGGCCGGCTCCAGATCTGTGGGAAGTTTCGAATTCGCGCTGAGAGCATCCTTTGACCTAGCCAATGCAATGACTCGCAATCCTTGCTCGCCAATCCTGTCAGCGGCAGTTAGAGCATCTTTATTGGCAAAAAAGAGCACATCTGGGGCGCCAAAGATCCAGTGACCGTTGTTATTGAAGGATGCTGAAGACCATTTTCTAAAAGAGGAGAAAGGAACTCTTGACTGTGGTTCCCAACGATCGGCAGGGATGTCTTCAAGACCTTCCAAAATCGCTAACGTGCTGGCATTTGGTTTTTCTTCAATAAGCGAAATCGAGAGCACAGCGCTAGCAATAATGTTGGAGATCATGGAGTCGCTTTTTTGGTCTTTGGTAGCGAACTGACCGAGTGGAATGATTTCGGCTAGGCGCATCCCATCCTCTGTTAACGTTCCGGTTTTGTCCGCGCAAACAACATTCACTCTAGCCAACTGTTCAATCGCGGGGAGATCCTGCACCAGAGCATTGAACTTACCGAGTCGAATAACGCCAACAGCCATTGCAACGCTGGTCATAAGCACTAGCCCCTCAGGTACCATTGGCACAAGTGCCGCCACCATGCCGCGTAAAGCATCGGGGAATGCAGTTTCGCCCTGTACGAACCAGAGCTGATTCACAATAGTGAGGATACCTACCGGAATTAGTAGCCAGGTAATGTATTTGAGAATCTGATCAATGCCGCTACGAAGCTGGGAAGTTGGAGCCCGGAATGCACTCGCTTCGGCAGCTAATTTCACTGCATAAGCATCTTTACCAACCGCAGTAGCTTCCATATAACCTGCACCAGAAACAACGAAACTACCAGACAGCAGCTTCTCCGACTCTGCTTTTAGAACGGGATCTGCCTCACCTGTGAGCATTGATTCGTCTACTTCAAGAGCGTGAGAGGAAACAGTGGTGCCGTCGACTAGTACTTGGTCACCAACGCTTAGTTTGATTAAGTCACCGAGCACAATATCTTCGGCTTCAATTTCTTGCTCGGCACCTTCGCGGACAACAGTAGGCTTTGCCTTACCAATAATCGCGAGTCGGTCAAGAGTGTGTTTAGCGCGCACTTCCTGAATCATCCCGACGACACTGTTTACGATAATCAGCAAGCCAAAAAGGCCGTCAAAGAAATAGCCTGTGCTCATTACCACTAGGAAAAGCACTAAATAAATACCATTGATACGCGTAAAAACGTTGGTACGGAAGATTTCCGGATAGCTACGGCTAGTTTTTGACTCTACTAAGTTTGTTTGGCCACTGGCGACCCTCTCGCTGATCTCAGCGTTACTAAGCCCCTGCAGGTTAGGCATGTAGTACCGGGTTCAACTCGATGCCTTTTCCTGACCTAGCAATAACCTCCACGGCGCCTGTTAGTGAGTTTCTTCTAAAGAGAAGTCCGTTCTGTCCGGATAATTCCTTTGCTTTCACTTCTATGGAGTTCTTAGGACCCAAAACCTGCACCTTAGTACCAGCAGTCACATAAAGACCTGCCTCAACCACGCAGTCGTCACCTAGAGAAATACCGATACCGGAGTTTGCTCCCAAAAGACTTCTTTCACCAACAGAAACCTTATGAGTGCCACCTCCCGATAGGGTGCCCATGATACTGGCTCCACCACCGATATCACTCCCGTCACCTATAACAACACCCTGGCTGATTCTGCCCTCAACGATTGAGGTGCCGAGAGTGCCAGCATTGAAGTTTACGAAACCTTCGTGCATGACTGTTGTCCCGGGGGAAAGGTATGCACCAAGACGCACTCTCTGCACGTCTGCGATACGGACGCGGTCAGGAATCACGTAGTCAATAAGTCTAGGAAACTTGTCGTAACTTACCGCAGTGACCCCTTTGCGTTGAAGCCGGACCCGATTTTTTGCAAAGTAGCTGGGCTCTACTGGGCCGTTTGCTGTCCATACCACATTTGGGAGCACCCCAAAAATGCCGTCAAGATTTATGGAATTTGGTTTTACTAGCCTGAGTGACAATAAGTGAAGTCTTAGATAGGCATCCTGAGTATCTGTCACTGGCCCTTGCAGATTTTTAGTCTCGATGAGTGCTGTATCGACGATTACTCCGCGATCATCATCCTGATATTCCTGCGCTGTAAGTTCTGTCGGCATCAGCCAGCGGTCTTGTTTTTCTGGAAATTCTCCCAGTGTTAGTTCTGGGAACCAGACATCCAACACCTTTGAATCTAATGTTTTGGTAACTAATCCAAATCCCCAGGCACTTATTGGTCTCTCTGCTGCACTCACACAAACTAGATTAGTTTAAGTGAGCTTAGATTTTTCTATCAATAGTGTGCAGATAGCCAAGATCCTGTGTGATATTCCATCGGTATCGGGGAATGAGCAAGAAGTTGCGGATCTAATTCAAGAGTCGCTTAGTGAGTTTTCGCATCTGAGTGTTGAGAGAATCAGCAATAACATCATCGCTAAAACCAATCTTGGGCGAGACAAGCGTGTGGTTATTGCCGGGCATATTGACACCGTGCCAATCAAAGACAATGTTCCAGCCAAATTCATCGAGGATGACACAATTTTGTGGGGTAGAGGCACTGTGGATATGAAAAGCGGTGCAGCAGTCATGGTGAAGCTGGCGGCGGAGCTTGCGGAACCGCTATGGGACATCACCTGGATTTGGTATGAAAATGAGGAAGTTGCGGAAACCCTCAACGGACTCAAGCAATTAGCTGATTCCAGACCGGAAGAATTGGCGGGGGATTTTGCAATCCTATGTGAGCCAAGTAATGCCGAAATAGAAGGTGGTTGTAACGGAAACATTCGTGTGCGGGTCTACGCGGAAGGCACACGTGCTCACTCTGCTCGTGCCTGGTTGGGCGATAACGCCATCCATAAACTAGGCAGTGTTCTGCAAGCACTCGCTAATTATCAAGCGGCGACCGTGAATGTTGATGGCCTTGATTATCGCGAAAGCCTCAGCGCAGTCGGAATTGAAGGTGGTGTTGCTGGGAATGTGATTCCAGATGCTGCAAACATTCACGTGAACTACCGTTTCGCCCCGAACAAGACCATCGAGGATGCTTACCAATTCCTGACAGGTTTCTTCGCCCCTCTCAGAGTGGAGATTGTGGATGCTGCAAACGGCGCAAGACCAGGACTCGACTCCGAATTTGCAGCGGTATTTATTAGCGCTGTTGGCGCAGAAACTAGACCGAAGTATGGCTGGACCGATGTCGCCAGATTCGCTCGTTTAGGCATCCCTGCCGTAAATTACGGCCCGGGTGATCCGAACCTAGCTCACACCGATAATGAGCAGGTGCCTGTTGCACAAATTATCAGGGTTGAAGAGGGACTGCGCGCTTGGCTGCAAGGCTAAAGATTGAAACGCAATCTCGCGCACAGACATTTCGAGCTCGGCTGCGCATCCTTCCGTGGTGGCTAAAAGTAGCGGTAATTTACTTACTCTCGCGCATCGTAACCACAATCATTTTTATTTTGCACGCCGCCACCGAGCCAGGTGTGAACGGCGCTACTGGAAATATGGGCTATCTGGAGTATGCGAATGTTTGGGATGCGAAATGGTTTTTCTGGATTGCCTACTACGGGTATCCCACGCACTTGCCACTGGACGCTGCCGGGGATGTAACGCAAAATGCCTGGGCTTTTATGCCCGTCTATCCGTTTGTTACTAGGGCATTTGCCGCTGCTTCAGGTACACACTGGTACTTCTGGTCGATTTTTGTTTCTGTCCTTGCAGGGCTCATTTCAGCGCTTCTAATCGATCGACTATTTGTAAAGAAACTTGGCTCGCTCGGTGCAATATTCGCTGTAACCGTTTTTTGTTTTATGCCCTTGTCGCCACTTTTTCAGGTGGGCTACGCAGAATCTCTTGGTCTAATGCTTCTGCTTATTGTCATGTACCTTCTGATAAATCGCTATAAAGCTCTAAATTATTGGATGCTCTATCCGGCTATCTTGCTTGCGAGCCTCACAAGACCACTCGGGGTAGCCATCGCACTGATGCTCTTTATAATTTGGTGCAGCTTGCTCTGGAAGCATCGGATGAGAAGCCTCACCCAGCAAGACTTTCGCCGGATTACCGCGGTCGGATTATTTGCCGCTCTTAGTGGCGTGCTTTGGGCAGTTATTGCTGGAGTGGTTACTGGGCGTATTGATGCTTACACTCAGACTGAAATAAGTTGGCGAAAAGCGTATGTTAACGCCGACGGTTTTGTGCCTTTTGAAGGCTGGTGGCAGGGACTTGACTGGTGGTTTGATACGCCACTTGCAGTCTTACTTTACATATTGATGCTGTTAGTTCTTTTGCTATTGGTGATGCTTGTAAAACGCTTTGGAATAGAGATGACAGCTTGGACAGTCGCCTATCCGCTGTACCTGTTCGCGGTATTTTTCCCGCAAAGCAGCACCTGGCGACTGCTTATTCCACTCTTCACTTGGGTTGGTCTACCGGCTCTGATTAGAAGCTGGTTGGGCAGAGTGATGGTGATTTTGCTGTGCATACTCGGGCAGTGGTTCTGGCTGCATTACTGCTGGCATATTGGCGCAAACACCTGGGTTGTTCCGTAGTTTCTGGTGGCCACTAATTCAGATTTTTTCGAGTCGATTTTCTGGCATTTTGCAGGCTCCGAGATTGCAGTTTGATTTCGCGACTTAGAGAATAGCCTCAAAAACGGGTAAACTTAGGATGTAAACACATAAGGGGTGCTAAATGGCAGCTATGAAGCCACGTACTGGTGACGGTCCAATGGAGGCCGTCCGCGAGAGACTAATCATTGTAAAGATTCCTCTTGAAGGTGGTGGCCGGCTTGTAGTTTCTCTAAACGATGCGGAAGCAGCAGAGCTTAGAGGCGCACTCGATGGAGTTCTTTCCTAAGCGGCTATCGTAAAGCTTTAGACACTTAGCGCTACTAGTTTTTCTAGGTTATTCGCTTTTTACGTGTATCTGGAGTAGGCCGTCTCCACTAGCGATCAGAGAAGCTATAACACTCTGACTTTCAGCAGTTTCTTCAAGTATGCTGCGGAGCTGTTTAGTCATATCGTCACGCTTTGCTGGGTTAGCTACTGCAGAGTCGTTTAGTGCATTCGCAATCAGCACCACTCCGCCCTGTCGCACTAGCGTGAGCGCATATTCAAAGTCTGTGGCAATTGATTTTCTGGCGTGTAATAAAACAAGGTCATAAGCGGCCTCGTTCAGTCTTGGAAGCACTTCGGAGAAGCGACCTAGAATCATCCGCACCTTCTGATTTGGTAGCTTTTCCAGAACTTCTCGAGTAAGTGCGTGGTACTCGGCTTCGTCATCGACAGTGGTGACGGATGCTCCGGGTGCGCCTTTCAAAAGCCAGAGCGTTCCAAGTCCGCAACCAGTACCAATTTCAACAATTGACTTAGCCGAGATTGCAGAAGTTATGAAAGCAATTTGGGAACCAACGGAAGGTGAAATAGGTGCTAGCCCAACCTCAAGAGAGTTGACGCGGGCAGTTTCAAGTTCGTGATCCTCGGTCACTGACTCTTCAACGAATTTCCAGTTCAAGCTTTTGTCACTCATAGATTCCTCTCCTTCTTATAGTCTAGGAGAGTGTTCGGTTTGACCTTTGAGAAACTGCTGCTAATTGGATTAGTGGCGCTTTTTTTGATTGGTCCTGATCGTCTTCCTCAAGCAGCGCAAAGTTTTGCCAAATTGATTAAGAAACTCAAAGGGTTTGCTGATACTGCTAAGGAACGGATGCAGGAAGAACTTGGTGACGAATTTGAGGAAGTTAAATGGGAGCAGCTTGATCCCAGAAAATACGATCCTAGAAGAATTATTCGGGATGCGCTCCTGAGCGATCCAGAAACACCAGCTTCCCCAACACCGCTTGTGAAACGCGACCCGAACGCGGCGGTGCCATTCGATCAGGAAGCTACTTAGCGAGCAATCATAGAACTCGATTAGTGCCTACTGCGGTGAAGCTACTTAGATAGGTTTAGCGCTCCGCGCATACTAATCCCGAGATTTTCAGCAATCTCTCTAAACGCTAAAGCAGCGGGGGCTCTTCTGTTCTGCACAACCAATGGCTTTCCAATATCACCACTTTCGCGCAACTCCTCAGAAATGGGGATATGCCCAAGCACCGGTACTGCGTATTTGAGTGATTCAGTGAGAATTTTTGAGGTCTTTTCTGCGCCACCTGAGCCGAAGATCGCGACAGTGTTTCCGGTAGCGTCGGTAGTGGGAGAGAGGGTTTCAATAACGCCAACCACTTTCTGGCCACTCTGTGCAGAGAGTAGTCCACTACGCACAGCCACATCTGCCGCCACGGTCTGCGGTGTGGTGACAACGACCACTTCAGCATTGGGGAGCATCTGGGCAAGTGATATTGCGACATCTCCGGTCCCTGGTGGCATATCAATTAGCAGTAATTCAAGGTCACCGAAGTAGACGTCGCTGAGGAACTGGTTGAGTGTCTTGTGGAGCATGGGACCACGCCAAGCGATAATTTGCTCGCCCTCCGGGAGGAACATTCCGATAGAGATTACCGCTACACCGTGACTGATGGGCGGCAGAATCATCTGGTCTAGGCGAGTAGGGCGCATAACTGTGCCATCAGGATTTATTGAGCCCAGTAACTGTGGTTGCGAGAATCCGTAAACATCAGCATCAATCACACCAACTTTCACTCCAGCTGCTGCTAAGTATGCTGCCAGGTTCGCCACAACAGTGGATTTACCGACTCCACCTTTACCGCTGGAGATTGCGATAACTCTTGTCTTCGAGCCTTCGCTAAAAGGGTTGCCTTTTGGCCTGCCTGCCCGAAGTCTTGCTGTAAGTTCGGCACGTTCGTTCTCATTCATCACCGAGACATTGACATTTGCTTTATCGATTCCGGTAACTGAAAGTGCCGCCGAGCGCACATCATTTTCTATGCGGTCCGCGGCTGGGCAAGAAACAACGGTGAGCTTCAGGTCGATGTCAGCGAAACTGCCCTGGAGATCGACTCGGGGGATCATCCCAAGTTCCATAATCGGACGGCGCAGTTCTGGATCAATTACCCTACCGAGCGCCTCATTTAGAGTCTGCTCAGTTGTCATTTTGATCGTTTTGTGAATTCTTCAGTTCGGTGACAAGTTGTCCGAGTTCCTGGCGGATAAATTCTTTACTGGCCATTTTTTCTAGCTCTAGGCGAAGCGCCACGACCTCGCGGGTCAGGTATTCGACATCCGCCAGTGTGCGCTCATCACGTTCACGCTCTTGAGCGATCTGTACGCGGTCGCGGTCATCCTGTCGGTTCTGGGCAAGCAGAATTAGCGGTGCTGCGTAGGATGCCTGCAATGAGAGCATCAGAGTAAGTGCGGTGAAACCGAATACGGCGGAATCAAACCGCAGATGCTCTGGAGCAAAAACATTCCAACCCAACCAAAGCACACAAAACAGCGTCAGGATGATTAGAAAGGTCGCGGTTCCCATGGCGCGAGCAATCCATTCCGCAGATTTGCCAAAACGATCAGAACTATCGCTTTTCTGTTTTGTTACCGGTTTACCTAGAGGAGAAGTAAAGTCAAGATTGTTGGTCATTTCATCCCTCCTCTATTTTTGGTATGGTCAGTTCTCTTGCTTGTGTGCGCCAGTCTTCCGGTAGCAGTAAATCAAGAACGTCATCAATTGTGACAATACCCACGAGTCTGTGCACCTGATCCACAACCGGAACAGAAATTAGGTTGTAGGTTGCTAAGTGAACTGCGACCTCGGATGCCGGTGTGCTTACCAAAACCGGTGAGACGGTTTCGTCAATCAAAGCCCCCAGCCTCGTGCTCGGTGGATACCTGAGCATTGTTTGGAAGTGCACAACCCCGATAAAACGCCCGGTTGGGGTTTCGTATGGTGGGAAAGTTATGTAGATTGTTGCGGCAATTGTCGGGTCAGTTTCATACTTACTGATGATTGCTAGGCCTTCAGCAACTGTGGAGTCTGAAGAAAGCACAATAGCATCTGTGGTCATCAAGCCTCCTGCGGAGTCAGCATCCCAGTTGAGCAGGTTGCGCACATCCGCCGCCTCTTCAGGATCCATCAGATCCAGTAGCTGGGTGCTGGTATTCTCCGGCAGAGAGGCGATTAGGTCGGCTGCGTCATCAGGATCCATATGGTCGAGGACGTCGGCTGCACGGGCTGGTTCTAGCCCGCTAATGAGGTCAATCTGTTCGATTTCAGGAAGCTCTTCCATAACATCTGCGAGTCGTTCATCAGATAGTTCATTGGCCACTTCCTTTCTGCGAGTTTCCGGAAGTTCAAGCAGGGTGTTTGCAAGGTCTGCTGCGCGAAGTTCCGAATAGCTGGCAATAAGTGCTTCAGCAGATTGTGGATGTGGAGAATCTTCAATAACGGCAGCATTCCAAGAAACCAAGGAAGTAGTTCCTTTACTGAACGCTTTAGTTTTTGGTGCTCTTAGGTAAAGCTGTCCAATGACCCATTCGCCGGATGGTGTCAAGGTAATTGAAACATCCTCGATTGTTTTTACTTCTGAATCAGCAACACGTACCCGCTTACCTAGTAGTTCTCCGATTACTCTCATCTCACTGGAACGCTGTTGAAAGCGGCGAGTGTTGATTACCCCGGTTGCAACAATGTGTGAGCTTTCAATACTGGTGATGCGGCCAATTCCTAAGAAAATATGACGCAGGCCAGGAACATCGACAATAAACCCGACAACTCTAGGGGCGCCATTTTTTCGGTAGACGACTAGAACATCCCGAACCTTGCCAATTCGATCTCCGGCTGTGTTGAAAATATTTGCCCCGGATAATCTGGCTACATAGACATTCGTTACGCTCACAGCTATTAAACTACGCCAGATACCTCCTAAGGTGCCATCATTAAAGCTGTGAGTGATGGATTTAATCGAAGTTCTCGAAAAAGATTTCAAGAAATACCCCGCGGTGAAGAAGTTAGACAGTTCACCAACTATGACGAAGCGCGTGCAGCAGTAGATAAATTGGCGCGAATGGGTTTCCCGATAAAAGATTTGGTAATAATCGGCAATGACCTAAAAAGTGTCGAATCCGTTACCGGCAAGTTAAGTTATGGGCGTATTGCTTTGCAGGGACTTGCCAGCGGTGCCTGGGCTGGTTTATTCATCGGATTGATTTTTGCACTTATGGGTGGCGCTGAAGCCACCACGCAAACCTATGCGATGCCAGTGGTTATAGGTGCTGGCTTCGGAATGCTTTTCAACGTGGTTGTTTATGCCTATTCCAGAAGACGCAGAGAGTTCACTTCCAGCACTTCCGTTATGGCTAGTAACTATTCAGTGATTTCGCTAAGTGGGCAGGCTCAAAGGGCGAATGCGGTGCTAGCAGCCCCAGAGAGTTCGGAAGGAACTGCTAAGGAGTAGGAGTTTCGCTTTCAGGACCTTCAGTTTCATCATCCAAACCTGGTGTTGGGGTAGGGGTTTGGTAGTCGAAGTTCTGCTGCACAGGGAACACTACATTTGATACACCCTCGTTATTGGTGATTTCTACTGTGTAACATCCCATCTGCTCCACATTGATTCCGAATGAGTACTCGGTTCCTTCAGGAACAAGAATCTTACGAATGTGTGTAATCGGTCCCCAAGTTAGGTCCAGTTCTTCCCCGGCTTGGTTCAGTAGTTTGAAAGTCGCGGCAGAGCCGGGAACAGCTACAAGCACCTGAGTGGTTTCGTGGTCACGGAACGGTCCAGTTACCTGGTCACCTGTTACTTGTCCGTAGACGGTTAGCTCTTCAGAAAGTGTTGCTTTTATGTCTAACCCTGTTAGGGACTGGCCGTCGCAGCTGAGCGGAACCCATGGTTCCTCTTCGGGGGCGCATCCAGCAAAAACAAGAATAGATGCTAGTGAGAGTGCAGCTATCTGTGCGGCATTTTTTTTAGAATTCAAGATGTTCCTAACTAGCTAACCATTTTTCAACTTCAGCTACTGTGCGGGGAATCCCTGCAGAGAGATTTTCTGCCCCATTTGCAGTAACCAGAATATCGTCTTCAATGCGCACACCGATGCCTCTAAGGTTTTCTGGCACTGTCGTGTCATCCGGCTGGAAGTACAGTCCGGGTTCGATGGTAAACACCATTCCTTCCTTTACTTCACCGTCATGATAGAACTCTCGTCTTGCCTGGGCGCAGTCATGCACATCAAGACCTAGGTGGTGACTGGTTCCGTGCACCATATAGCGGCGGTGGTATTGCAAGCCGGAAAGAGATTCTTCAGCAGATACTGGGATCAGTCCCCACTCGGCAACCTTGGCTGCAATAACCTCCATTGCGGCTGCGTGAACCTCGTTGAAAGTAATGCCTGGGCGAACAATTTTGAAAGCTGCATCAGCTGCTTCAAGGACAGCTTCGTAGACCATTTTCTGTTCTTCAGTGAATTTGCCACTGACAGGAAGCGTCCTAGTGATGTCTGCCGTATAGTAGCTTTCGCGCTCAATACCGGCATCCAGAAGCAGTAATTCGCCTGGTCGAACAGCGCCGTCGTTTTTAGTCCAGTGCAGTATGCAGGCGTGAGAACCGGCCGCGGCGATTGTGTCGTAGCCAACAGTGTTGTCTTCTAGTCTGGCTCTGGCAGCAAATGCGCCCTCGATTACTCGTTCCCCGCGCCTACTTTTAATTGCGGCGGGGAAGGAAGCAATCACATCGTCAAATCCGAGTTTGGTACTGGCGATTGCTGCGCGAAGTTCCATAATTTCGTATTCATCTTTTACAAGACGTAGTTCTGAAACTGACTCGGAGTACTTCCGGCTTTATTTCTTCACCGGATGCCCATTCGGGGAGTTCTTCTAGGTCGTAGGTGGAGATGCCTAGTTCACTGGCAATGTGCGCAAGCGTCGGTCTAGGGCCAGTCCAAAATTCACCTATTGCTGGATTTGCATAAAATTCGCGGGATGTGCGGGGTGCTGCCGGGCGGAAATAAAGTTTCGCTTCGTTCGGCTTATCAGCTTCGAAAACAAGCACAGATTCTGGGACTGTTTCATGAGCCCATCCGGTAAGCCAGGTGAATGCGCTGTGTGCCCTGTAAGGATAGTCAGTGTCGTTTGCCCGCACTTTCGGCGCACCTGCCGGTATTACAAAGGTTTCACCTGGGAGTCTTGCAGCCAGTTGTTCTCTACGCCGAGCAGCAGCTCTAGCGACTTCAGACAGTGGTGGTAGTGGAAGTTCAGGCAAATCCCAGCCACTGGTCATGTATTCAGTGAATTCACTATCGGCAGGAAGTGTTGAACGGTTTGAGGTGGATTTTGGTGCTCCGTTTGCAAGTTTGTTAGCTTCAGCCATGCAACTATTCTCCCACTATTACTAGAGTCGCTGTAATAGGACGGTGGTCAGAACCTGCACTGTCAAAATCTGTGATTACTTGGTATTCACTCAACTCGAATCCGCTGCCATAAAGGATGTGGTCAATAGAGGATCCCAAAAATGTTGGCACACTTGTCGGCCAAGTTCCGATACCTACCGAGTGCGATTCGTATCCGGCATCTTTACAATTACCAAAAGTTGATTCCTTGCCGTGTGGGCGTAAATGGTCGTAAACAGCGTTTAGATCGCCAGCCATAATTGCGTAGGGAGAGTTACAAGCAGTGGCGAGCATCTCTAAATCGTTCTGCCATTCGTCCATCAGATTGGGCATAGGTGCGATTGCGTGTACCGCATAGAAGGTGAAATCACCACTGCCGGTTGTGGCATAGCTGGAAAGTCGGTTTGTGATGTTTGGTCCGCTTGGAGAGTAATCAGCAAAGGCGGTTCCGAGCAGAATGGAGGTGTGTTTAGCCACAGAGGTTAGCTCGGTGGTGCGTGTGTGTGCTCTAAGAGTGATGCCTTCCTGAGCACTTAGCGAAGAGATCTGATTAGCGAGCTGATCTGTGGTTTCTGGCAGTATCACCACATCAGGTTTGGTTTCTGCGATAAGCGAGGCGACCTCGCTTGCCGGCACACCATCCGCGTGAAGATTCCACGACAGTATTTTGATAGTTTTCTTGCCCGCTACTTCAGAGGTTCCACCGCCACCGAGGATGCCCTGATCGAAAACCACGTATGCGCTTACCAGCCCGAAAATAAGCATCGGAAGTACCAGGACATTAACGATCTTTCGCACTGGAACTAGTGGCAGTGATAGTAGCACCAGAACTAGAGAGACAACGATAAGAATGAAAGCCACTGCTGGTCGAAGTGCGGTCCAGTGTGCAACGCCGATAAAACCTACAAGGTTGAAAGGATTTGGCCAGTAAGCAATGTAGAACTGAACCAAAATAAGGACCATAGTGGTCATCCATAGAAGTCTGCGAAACACAACTACATAACTTACTTGGACAAGCTGAGAGTTAGATTACACAGGTTGGGTATTCTGGAACTATGTCTGGGATTGATTTACACGCGCACACGCTTCACTCAGACGGCACTGAAACCGCTACCGAGTTGGTGCGTCAAGCAAAAGAGGCTGGACTTGAGGCGGTTGCTATCACCGACCACGACAACACTGATGGTTGGCAGGAGGCACTTGCCGCCGGTGTGGAACTGGGTGTTGATGTCATTCCCGGCATTGAGATTTCTACCAGGCTAGAAGGCGGGCCATCAATTCATCTTTTGGCTTATCTTCCTGACCCAAACTATGAACCCTTAGTGAATGTGTTGCGAGAAATTCGTGAAAGTCGTGGCAAAAGGGTTGAAAAGATTGTTGAAAATCTTGCCACCGTTTATGACATAACCATGGAAGATGTTTCTAAGTTTTCTAAAGGGGATGCCATGGGTCGCCCCCACATAGCCGACGCACTTATCGAAAAAGGCATTGTGAAATCGCGAGAGGAGGCTTTCGCGGGGATCCTGCATCCTCGTGGAGGCTTCACGATTCCACAGCACAGTCCTTCCACTACCGAGATGGTGCGGATGGTTCGTGACGCAGGTGGAGTGCCGGTTTTTGCGCATCCTGCAACCGATAGAAAGTTTCGCCCCTTTGTGGAGGCAGATATCGAATTACTCGTTTCTGCTGGCCTCGGAGGTATCGAGGTGGGACACCGAGAAAACACTCCCGAAGGCAAGATTTGGCTGGCTGAAATGGCCAAGAAATACGGTGTTTTTGGGACCGGATCTAGTGACTGGCACGGTAAAGGTAAACCGAACAAACTCGGTGAGAATACTACCGCTCAGGAAGTGCTAGCTGAGATCAAGCACCAGGGTCGTAGCCTTTAAACCTGATTAGGAAATTTCGGTTTCTTCCGGATCCTCAGCGGTGGATGCTGCCCAAGCTGAAACAATTGCGCTCGCGAGCCCAAGACCCCAGGCAGCCCAAACAAGCGCTTTAGTGCTTTTGCTGGCAGTCGCTTTTGCGCTCTTTGCTGTTCCGAGCATCCCAAATAGCGATGCGATCACGCCACTGGCCAAAAGTGTCTTTAGCTTCATGGTTGTTATCTCCTTGTGCTCGTTTTCCGCTCATACAGTTTACCAAAAGGGTTTAGCCTAGAGAGTATGTCAGAGATTGATATAAAACCAAGATCACGGGTAGTAACCGACGGTATTGAAGCCACCACCTCTAGGGGAATGCTTCGCGCAGTGGGCATGGGAGATGCCGACTGGGACAAGCCGCAAATCGGTATTGCGAGTTCATGGAACGAAATTACCCCGTGTAACCTCAGTCTCGACCGACTAGCTCGTGCCGCTAAAGAGGGTGTGCACGCAGGCGGAGGTTTTCCACTGCAATTTGGCACAATTTCCGTATCCGACGGAATCTCCATGGGGCACGAAGGCATGCACTTCTCACTCGTGAGTCGCGAAATAATTGCCGACTCCGTTGAGACCGTGATGATGGCTGAAAGGCTTGACGGAACCATCCTGCTCGCTGGTTGCGACAAGAGCCTCCCGGGCATGCTTATGGCAGCAGCCCGTCTCGATCTCGCAGCAGTTTTCGTATACGCAGGTTCTATTGCCCCTGGTTGGGTAAAGCTTTCTGACGGCACTGAAAAGGATGTCACAATTATCGACTCCTTTGAAGCTGTCGGTTCGGTGAAGGCCGGGAAGATGAGCCTAGAGGATGCCCACAGAATCGAGTGCGCATTCGCACCGGGTGAAGGCGCCTGTGGCGGTATGTACACCGCCAACACTATGGCATCGGTTGCTGAGGCACTAGGCATGAGTCTGCCAGGAAGTGCAGCCCCACCAAGTGCCGATGCACGCCGTGACTACTATGCACGCCAGTCTGGTGAGGCAGTAGTGAACATGCTTCGCAAGGGGATGACTGCCCGCACAATTCTCACCAAGAAGGCTTTTGAAAATGCGATCGCTGTCGCAATGGCATTTGGTGGCTCCACAAACGTGGTGCTTCACCTGCTTGCTATCGCCAACGAGGCTGGGGTTGACCTTACTCTCGATGACTTCACCAGAATCGGTCAAAAGGTTCCGCACATTGGTGATCTAAAGCCTTTCGGTAAATACGTCATGAACGATGTTGACCGCCACGGTGGCGTTCCAGTAGTAATGAAGGCTCTTCTTGACGCTGGTCTAATTCACGGTGATGCCATGACAGTTACCGGAAAGACCGTTGCCGAAAACCTCGCGGAACTTAACCCAAGACCACTTGATGGTGAAGTTGTGCGCACACTCGATAACCCACTACACCCAACCGGTGGACTCACTATCCTCACCGGAACTCTGGCCCCAGAGGGTGCAGTAGTTAAGACCGCTGGTTTTGACGCTACCGTCTTTGAAGGCCCCGCTAGAGTCTTTGAACGCGAGCGAGCAGCCATGGATGCTCTCACCGAAGGCACAATTAAGCACGGCGATGTCGTTGTGATTCGATACGAGGGTCCTAAGGGTGGCCCAGGTATGCGCGAAATGCTGGCAATTACCGCTGCAATCAAGGGTGCAGGGCTCGGTAAGGATGTATTATTATTGACAGATGGCCGCTTCTCAGGAGGCACAACCGGACTGTGTATCGGCCACATAGCACCAGAGGCGGTGGACGCAGGTCCAGTAGCTTTTGTTCGCGACGGTGACCTGATACGGGTTGATATCGCCGCTCGTACGATTGATCTTCTAGTCGATCCTGAAGAACTGGAAGCCCGCAAATCTGGATGGGCTCCACTTCCCCCTCGATACACACGAGGCGTACTGGCTAAATACTCGAAACTGGTTCACAGTGCATCTGTTGGCGCTGTAACCGGATAGAAAGGCTTCAACATGGCTGACGCAGGTCAGAAAACCAAAGCAGGCGCCGAAATCCTTACCGGTTCTGGCGCAGTTTTGCGTTCCCTAGAAAAACTGGGGATTAAGGAAGTTTTTGGACTTCCTGGCGGTGCAATCATGCCGTTTTATGACGAGCTGATGGCATCCACAACTATTCGTCACATTCTGGTGCGTCATGAACAGGGTGGCGGTCACGCGGCTGAAGGATACGCATCCACCACTGATAAGCCTGGTGTGGTTATTGCTACCAGCGGTCCTGGAGCTACCAACCTGGTAACCGCTATCGCCGACGCCTACATGGACTCGGTCCCTTTGATCGCAATCACCGGACAGGTGTTCAGCACACTCATGGGTACCGACGCGTTCCAAGAGGTTGACATTATCGGCATCACAATGCCGATCACTAAGCACTCAATTTTGGTTACTAAGCCGGAGGATGTTCCTAACGCGCTAGCAACCGCATACCTTATTGCCACCACCGGTCGCCCAGGACCTGTGCTTATAGACATTACTAAGGATGCGCAGCAGCTTTCCGCACCGTTCGTTTGGCCAGGAGAGGTGGAA
The DNA here is from genome assembly GCA_019639055.1 of Microbacteriaceae bacterium. Lineage (GTDB taxonomy): Bacteria > Actinomycetota > Actinomycetes > Actinomycetales > Microbacteriaceae > JAHBSP01. The sequence goes on from JAHBSP010000002.1 coordinate 37,614, forward strand.
CCGCTCGGTTACAAGCCTGTGCTCAAAGCTCACGGAAAGCAGATTCAGGCTGCAGCGAAACTGATGTTGCAGGCAAAACGACCTGTACTCTACGTGGGTGGTGGTGCTGTTCGTGCTGGCGCAGCTAAAGAGGTTGCCCAACTTGCTGAACTTACTGGTGCACCGGTAGTTACTACTTTGATGGCTCGTGGAATTTTCCCCGACTCCCACAAACTCAACCTTGGAATGCCGGGGATGCACGGAACAGTTCCGGCAGTGCTCGCGCTTCAGGGAAGTGACTTGCTGGTTGCAATCGGATCCCGATTTGATGACCGCGTTACCGGTAAAGCAAGCGAATTTGCGACAAAGGCTAAAGTCATCCACATTGACATTGACCCAGCTGAGATTGGCAAGATTCGTCAGGCAGAAGTACCAATCGTTGGCGATGCCAAGGTGGTGCTAAAAGATCTAATAGCCGTGCTTAAAGACGATGTAAAACCTGGCGTGCCTGATTACAAAGAATGGTGGGAAACCCTCGACAAGCTTCGCGCCGACTTCCCGCTCGGTTATACAAAACCTAAAGATGGGCTTCTTTCTCCGCAAGCTGTTATTAAGAAGATTGGTGAAATGTCTCCGGCAGATACCATCTATGCAGCAGGTGTTGGACAGCACCAGATGTGGACCGCTCAGTTCATCGGTTTTGAAAAACCAAACACCTTTATCAATTCCGGCGGTGCAGGCACCATGGGCTATGCAGTACCGGCCGCTATGGGTGCCAAACTTGGCAATCCAAAGAAAGTTGTTTGGGCGATTGACGGTGACGGATGCTTCCAGATGACCAATCAGGAACTGGCCACCTGCACAATCAACAACATACCTATCAAGGTTGCAATCATCAACAACTCTTCGCTTGGAATGGTTCGCCAGTGGCAGTCGCTCTTCTACAACGGTAGACACTCATTTACCGACCTGAACACCGGTGCAGACACGGTAATGATTCCCGACTTTGTGAAGTTGGGTGAAGCATACGGCGCGCTCTCTATTCGCGTGACAAAAGAGAGCGAAATTGAGCCTGCAATCAAACTGGCTTTAGAAACTAATGACCGTCCGGTGGTGATTGACTTTATCGTCAGCCCAGACGCGATGGTTTGGCCAATGGTTCCACAGGGAGTGAGCAACTCAAAGGTGCAATACGCCAGAGATCACGCCCCAGTTTGGGAGGAGGAGTAAAAATGACTTCACACGTTTTGGCTTTATTAGTTGAAGACAAACCAGGTCTATTGACCCGTGTAGCCGGGCTTTTTTCAAGGCGAGGTTTCAACATCAACTCACTCGCGGTTGGCCCTTCCGATACTCCCGGGCTCTCACGAATCACCGTGGTAGTGGATGTCGATCAGTTGCCACTCGAGCAGGTCACTAAACAGCTAAACAAGTTGGTTAATGTAATCAAAATTGTTGAGCTGGAACCAAACCAGGCAGTGCTTAGAGAGCACATGCTTATAAAAGTAAAAGCTGACCAGAGCAGCCGTAGCCAAATCTTAGAAATGGTAGACCTGTTCCGTGCAAAAATTGTGGATGTAACCACAGAAGTTTTGGTTATTGAAGCAACCGGAAACACACAAAAAGTTGAAGCATTTTTGAAAGTGCTTGAACCTTACGGAGTGAAAGAGATTGTCCAGTCTGGGATGGTCGCTATCGGACGCGGTTCCAAATCACTCACAGACAGAATTAAAGTTTAGAAAAATAGAATTAGAAAATAAAACAAGGAGAAACCAGTGACAGAAATTGTTTATGACGCCGATGCAGACCTATCGATCGTTCAGGGTAAGAAAGTTGCAGTGGTCGGTTATGGCTCACAGGGGCACGCTCACGCGCTAAACCTGCGTGACTCAGGTGTAGAGGTGGTTGTAGCTCTGAAGGAAGGCTCTAAGTCTGTCCAGAAAGCTGAAGAAGCCGGTTTCACCGTCAAGAGCGTAGCTGAAGCATCCGCTTGGGCAGACGTTGTGGTTGTGCTCGCTCCAGACCAGCACCAGCGCCACATTTACGCTGAGTCAATTAAAGACAACCTACAGCCTGGTAACGCACTTATTTTTGGACACGGGTTCAACATCCGTTTCGGATACATTGAAGCACCAGAGGGCGTTGACGTGATGCTAGTCGCTCCAAAGGGACCAGGGCATACTGTGCGCCGCGAATTTGAAGCAGGACGAGGTGTTCCAGTTATCGTCGCAGTTGAGGTAGACGCAACCGGCGGTGCATGGGCGCTTGCTTGGTCATACGCTAAAGCAATTGGTGGCACCCGCGCAGGTGGTATCCGCACCACATTCACCGAAGAAACCGAGACCGACCTATTCGGTGAGCAGGCAGTGCTCTGTGGTGGTGTATCCCAGCTGGTTCAATACGGTTTTGAGACCCTGACTGAGGCAGGCTACCAGCCAGAAATCGCATACTTCGAGGTGCTACACGAACTCAAACTAATCGTTGACCTGATGTGGGAGGGCGGAATCGCTAAGCAACGCTGGAGCGTATCCGACACTGCAGAATACGGTGACTACGTTTCCGGTCCTCGCGTTATTGACCCGCATGTAAAAGAAAACATGCAAGCTGTGCTTGCAGACATCCAGAGCGGCGCATTCGCTAAGCGATTCATTGATGATCAGGATGCCGGTGCCCCAGAGTTCAAGGCGCTTCGTGAAAAAGCTGAAAAGCACCCAATCGAGTCAGTAGGTCGCAACCTACGCGCTCTCTTCGCATGGCGTGCGCAAGATGATGACTACACCGAGGGCTCTGCTGCTCGTTAGGAGGTTGCCAGTGACCGCAAGACGGACACTAGCAGTAATTAGTGCTTTAGCTCTGCTGGGCGGGCTTGCAGCCTGCTCCGCAGAGGAAGCTCTGCCCACCAATCCGGTAGAAACCGATGCTCCAATAGGGGAACCAGGTTTCCATATTCGTGAAAGCGCCGATGGTATCTCTGTACTGATGGCCCCAGCAAATGCCGGCGCAGGTTGGGACGAGCATGTTGGAGTTGTGCAACTAGCAGGAACCTGCCTGGGCTTTCAGAATGCCGCCGGGAAGATTTACACAGTCGTTTGGCCAAATGAATCACTAGTGCTTAAGAACAAAGTCGGTGTGGAGATTCCGGGAAGTCAGATAGCTGTACAGGCTAGATTCCTTGTTGGGGATACAGTCACCTTCCAAGGTGGATATTATTCGGAGACTTCCTGGATCGGTAGCGTGCCTGAAGGATGCACTATGAATCCTGAGGGCGTCTTTGTGGTTACCACTGCCCAGCACCCACCGGCAGCAGAACCAGAAACGGAAGATTAGCGCAACTGTGACTGCGCCAGAGACTGAGGATGAGCAGCAGACTCCCGCAAGTGTGCTGGTGCTTTACGGTGTCACAGCCGGCATATATCTTCTCTATGCAATCGCTTGGGCAATAGTAGGTTTTCGTATAGGTTCCCTCGCTGGTGCCGGAATGTTCCTAGATATCAGCACAATAGCTTCTAGAGTGCTGGCAGTATTGGCTCCGATTCTATGGTTCGTTATTGCTCTTAGAGTCGGAAAACGCGACACATTCTTTAGAAAAGCAATCCTACTTCTTGCCGGTATCGCATTCCTAGTTCCTTGGCCATTCTTCTGGGGGACTGGGCTATGAAAACTAAATTGCAGACCTGGTTAATCCCAGCGCTGTTCTTTATCGGCTATGGCTGGTATTTGTGGTTAGCACTGGCAAACCTTTTTGGGGTTTTAGCGCTCGCCGCATGGAGCGGAGGATCACTTAACCTCTACGCCTGGGTGGTTCTAATTAGCGGCGTGGTTGCGCCGCTTGCAGTGTTCATTTTTGCGACGATAGTTACAAGGAAAAAATCGGCGCTGATGACCGTTCTGGTCTTTACTCTCGGTTTGAGTATCCTCGCAGTATTGTGGCTAGATATGGTGGCAATTGCCAACCTCGGTGCCACCACAACCGCATAAAAATATGTTGAAGAAAAAGTTTTAGAAAAAGTAAGAAGGTAGATGATTGTGGCTAAGCCAAAAGTTGTAATAGCTGAGGAACTTTCGCCTGCGACAGTTGATGCGCTCGGGAGTGACTTTAACGTGGTTCACATTGATGGAACTGATCGTGCGGTCCTACTGAAAGAAGTAGCGGATGCTTCCGCGATTCTGGTTCGTAGTGCAACACAGGTGGATGCTGAGGTTTTCTCCGCTGCAACAGATTTGAAAGTTGTTGCTCGTGCCGGGGTTGGCCTCGATAACGTGGATGTGGCATCCGCGACTAATGCCGGTGTCATGGTGGTAAACGCGCCAACATCCAACGTTGTGTCTGCGGCAGAGCTGGCAATTGGGCATCTTTTGGCACTCGCTCGGCACATCCCTGATGCTAACCAGTCCTTGAAGAGCGGGCTGTGGCAGCGCTCAAAATTTACTGGCGCTGAGCTTTTTGGCAAGACCATTGGAATTATCGGGCTCGGCCGTATTGGAGCTCTGGTTGCAACTCGCTTGGCAGCATTTGATGTTGATCTTGTTGGCTATGACCCTTACGTGTCGCCTGCTCGAGCAGCGCAGTTGGGTGTGCAGCTTCACACACTTGAAGAAGTGATGCAGCTTTCTGACTTCATAACCATTCATATTCCGCGCACTCCGGAGACGCTCGGACTCGTCGGGGCGAAAGAATTCGCAGTAGCAAAGCCTAATCTCCGTATTGTCAATGCCAGCCGCGGAGGAATCATCGATGAAGACGCGCTCTATGATGCACTCAAGAGCGGAAAGATTGCCGGTGCCGGACTCGACGTTTTCGTGACTGAGCCGCCCACAGCATCCCCGCTTCTCGGTCTTGAGAATCTGATTGTGACACCACACCTTGGTGCATCAACCGATGAAGCTCAGGAGAAGGCCGGAATTTCGGTCGCAAAGTCGGTGCGGCTTGCACTCCAAGGGGAATTGGTACCGGATGCTGTCAACGTCGCTGGTGGCGTAATTGATCCGCTGGTTCGCCCTGGTATTGCGATGGTTGAGAAACTCGGTCAGGTATTCTCCGGTCTTGCGGATGCGCCAGTCGTCTCAGTCGATATTGAGGTGCGCGGTGAGATTTCCAGCCTCGACGTCGGTGTGTACAAGCTGGCTGCTTTGAAGGGTCTTTTCGCAAAAGTCACGGATGAGCGGGTCTCGTTTGTAAATGCGCCAGTATTTGCCAAGCAACGCGGCATCCAAGTGCGGTTGTTGCAGGAGGCAGAGAGCGACGAATACCGGAACCTTGTTACAGTTCGCGGTGGTCTTAGCAACGGCAGGCAGATTTCTGTTTCAGGAACACTCACGGGGCAGCGACAGATTGAAAAACTCGTTGAAATCAATGGCTACGGTGTGGAGGTGCTGTTCGATAAGCACTTTGTGGTTTTTGAGTATGAGGACCGTCCAGGGGTGGTTGCCAGCTACGGCAAGCTTCTAGGAGAAGCCGGAATCAATATTGCCGGTATGCAGATTGCCCGCACTCAGGTTGGTGGAAAGGCGCTGTCTATCCTCACTGTTGATTCGCAAATCCCCGAGGAAATGCGCAACGAGATCAAAGAACTGATTGACGCCGACTGGCTTCACGAGATTGACCTATTGGAGAGCTAATAAGTGGCAAAAATAGCGGTAGTTCCCGGAGATGGAATTGGTAAGGAAGTCACTGCCGAGGCGGTGAAAGTAATTGATGCTGTTACAGACAGTATTGATAAGACCTATTTTGAACTGGGTGCTGAGCATTTTATTGAAACTGGTGAAACCCTTAACGAAGAGACCTTGGAGGCTATTAAAGCCTTTGATGCAATCCTTTTTGGTGCAGTCGGGGGAGTTCCGGGTGACAAGCGACTCGCATCGGCAAATATTGAGCGAGGGCTATTGCTGAAGCTCAGGTTTGAACTGGACCACTATGTGAACTATCGCCCAGCTAAGCTCTGGAGTGGCGTGAGCTCTGTGCTGGCCGGGGATCCAGATATCGACTTCGTGGTGGTTCGTGAAGGCACTGAAGGGCCATACTCCGGTGTCGGCGGTGCGCTTCGAGTCGGAACCGCTGCGGAAGTTGCGACCGAGAGCAGTATCAACACTTATTACGGTGTCGAGCGGGTAGTACGGTTCGCTTTTGAACTGGCTGCTAAACGCTCGCAAAAACTCACCTGGGTACATAAAACCAATGTGCTCACTAATTCAGGGAAACTTTGGCAGCGAGTTGTTGAAGAAATCGGTGCAGAGTATCCGACTGTCGCCGTAAATTATCTACACGTGGATGCTGCCACCATTTTCATGGTGCAAAAGCCGGGCGATTTTGACGTGATTGTTACTGATAATCTTTTTGGCGACATCCTTACCGATCTAGCTGCTGCAGTGACCGGTGGTATTGGGCTCGCGGCATCCGGAAACGTGAACCCGAGTAAGAAGTTCCCAAGCATGTTTGAACCCGTGCACGGATCAGCTCCTGACATTGCCGGACAACAGAAGGCAGACCCAACCGCGGCAATTTTGAGTGCAGCGATGATGCTCGAACATTTAGGCTTAGAGTCAGAAGCTAAGCGAATCGAAAAGGCGGTTGCCACAGATTTGGCAAACCGAGGCAATACTCCAAGGAGCACCGGTGAAATCGGGGATGCGATCGTGACAGAAATTTTGAAGGCTTAATTCCAGGGCGATACTAAAAAATCAAGAAACCAAGTGACCACAGGCAAAACTAACAGAGGCAAAAATGACAGAGCAAATTACTTTTGAAGTAACGAAGAACCTTACCCCGTTGGCAGATGCCCAGCGCGAAGAAATTTTGAAGGATCCCGGTTTCGGTGTGGTCTTTACCGACCATATGGTTGATCTTTGCTGGAGTGAGAAGGGTGGATGGCACAGGCCCAGGGTTCGCCCATACGGCCCAATCCCTATGGATCCAGCTTCGGCAGTTCTGCATTACGGTCAGGAAATATTTGAGGGTCTTAAGGCGTACCGGCACGCGGACGGCTCGATTTGGACATTCCGCCCGGAAGCAAACGCTAAGAGACTTCAGCGTTCTGCCAAGCGCATGGCGCTTCCTGAACTACCTGTGGAGCACTTCATTCAGAGCATCAAGGAACTTATTGCGGTAGATGGTGCTTGGGTGCCATCCGCTCCCGACACTAGCCTTTATCTCAGGCCGTTCATGTTCGCATCTGAGGCTTTCTTGGGTGTTCGCGCTGCTAAAAAAGTTGCCTACTACCTGATTGCTTCTCCTGCCGGGCAGTATTTCAAGGGCGGTATCAAGCCGGTTAAGATTTGGCTGAGTGAAAACTATTCTCGTGCCGCTAGGGGAGGCACCGGCGCCGCTAAGACCGGTGGAAACTACGCTGCTTCGCTGGTTGCGCAAGAAGAGGCTTACAAAAATGGTTGTGACCAGGTACTTTTCCTAGACTCAGAAACCCACACAAACCTTGAAGAACTGGGTGGGATGAACCTATTCCTCGTTTACGGCAACGAGGGCAAACTCTTGACTCCGAAGCTTTCGGGTTCAATTCTTGAGGGTATTACTCGTGAATCAATCATCCAGCTTGCGAAAGACCGCGGTTTAGAGGTTGTCGAGCAGGACATCCCTATTGCTAAGTGGCGTGAGGATGCAGCCAGCGGCAAAATCACTGAGGCATTTGCCTGTGGAACTGCTGCGGTTATTACCCCGATCGGTCAGGTCGTGGCAAAAGAGTTTACGATTGGTGATCCGGATGCTCCAGCTGGTGAAATTACTATGGCAATTCGCGAGGAACTCACTGGAATTCAAACTGGCAAGGTCGCAGACCGTTACGGATGGATGACTAAGCTTAGTTAGAGAAACAAACTCCTGTACGAAAGCAACACAAAATGAAAATTGCCAGGTTTAGCGACGAAGCTAACGGGCCAAGATACGGCTTAGTTGACGATGACGAGTTGGTTGTCTTAGCCGGTGACCCGCTCTATGGTGGTGTCGAAACCACAGGCGAGCGTGTGCCGCTGGCGAGTGTAAAGTTGCTTGCTCCGGTGATCCCAAGATCGAAAGTGGTTTGTGTCGGACTCAACTATCTTGCACATCGTGACGATATGAAGGGTGTGGAAGCTCCGACTAATCCGCTGATTTTCCTAAAACCGAATACTTCGGTGATTGGCCCTGGTGAGCCAATCAAGATTCCACCGATTGAAGGTCGCTGTGTGCATGAGGGCGAACTTGCTGTAGTGATCGGCAAAATCGCATATCAGGTAAAAGCGGAGGATGCTTTTGATTACGTTTTCGGCTACACGATAGCCAATGACGTTTCTATGCGTGATGAAATGTTCAAAGACGGTCAGTGGGCGAGGGCAAAAGGCTTCGATACTTTCTGCCCGCTAGGTCCATGGATTGAAACAGAACTTGATCCTGCCAACCAGGAGATTCAAACCTATGTAGATGGGGAGCCTCGTCGGCAGGGAAACACTAAAGACATGATTCACGATGTCGCTAAAGTGATTGCCTATGCTTCGGATGTTTGGACGCTACTTCCCGGGGATGTAATCCTCATGGGAACCCCTGCAGGTACTGGCGGTTTTGTGGATGGTCAAGAGGTGCGGATAGATATTTCCGGCATCGGCACTCTCGTCAATCCGGCAATATATCGCCCATAGCACTCGGCTAGGATTAAAGCGTTATGAGCGCTTCAATTTCTGCTTCCGCTATTCCTTTTTCACAGGCGCAAGGCGCCGATATCAGGGTGCGGTTTTGCCCATCCCCGACAGGCATCCCTCACGTGGGTATGGCCCGCACCGCTTTATTCAACTGGGCTTATGCGAGACACACGGGCGGCACATTCATTTTTCGTATCGAAGACACCGACTCAGCTCGTGACTCTGAGGAAAGCTACCAACAGCTAGTTGAAGCACTTGAATGGCTAGGGCTGAACTGGGATGAAGGCGTTGAGAAAGGCGGCCCTCACGAACCTTACCGTCAGAGTCAGCGCACCGAAATTTATAAAGATATCATTGCCCGACTGGTTGAGGGCGGCTATGTTTACGAGTCATATTCCACTCCGGAAGAAATTGAAGCAAGGAACGTTGCTGCCGGACGCGCAGTGCAGCTCGGCTACGATAACTACGACCGCGACCTGAGTGAAGAACAAATTGCCGCATTCAAGGCAGAAGGACGCTCTCCGGCGCTTAGACTTCGCGTTCCGGACGTTGATTACAGCTTCACAGACCTAGTGCGTGGCGAAATTACTTTCCCGGCAGGGTCACTAGTGGACTTTGTGCTGGTGCGCCCAAACGGTGAACCGCTCTACACTTTCGTAAACCCAGTCGATGATGCGCTTATGGGGATAACCCATGTTTTGCGTGGTGAGGATCTGCTTTCTTCAACCCCTCGGCAGATTGCTCTCTACCTGGCGCTAATTGAAATTGGTGTGGCAAGTTTTGTTCCCCAGTTCGGGCATCTGCCTTATGTAATGGGCGAGGGCAACAAGAAGCTTTCAAAGCGCGACCCAGAATCTAACCTTTTCCTTCACAGGGAACGCGGATTTATTCCAGAGGGCCTAGTTAACTATCTTGCGCTTCTTGGCTGGTCTATCAGTGCCGATCGTGACATCTTCACTGCTGCAGAGATGGCTGAAGCATTCGATGTGAAGAATGTGAACCCTAACCCAGCCAGATTTGATTTGAAAAAAGCCGAGGCTATAAATGCGCATCACCTGCGCGCACTCAGCGAGGAAGATTTTGCGGAAAGAGTTACCCCTTACCTGATTAATGCAGGGCTGGTTGGGGAGGAGCCTAGGGAACGCGAGCTGGAAATCATCCGTGCAGGGGTGCCACTAATTCAACCGCGCAGTAATCTGCTTGGGGAGGCAGTACCACTCTATTCATCGCTACTAAGTGAAGAAGCTGCTCCAGAAATTGCTGAGGATGCTTGGACCTCGCTTCCAGAGAATGCTGGGGAAGTGATTGTGGCCTCGATTGAGGCACTGAGCGCATTGGATGACTTCAACACAGAAGCGATCAAGGTCGCTCTAGAGCAGAAGCTGATTGAGGAACTTGGGCTAAAGCCACGAATTGCTTTCGGTCCGGTTCGTGTGGCGCTAAGCGGTCAACGAATTTCGCCTCCGCTCTTTGAATCTATGGAAATCATCGGTAAGGATCTGAGCCTTGCTAGATTACAGGCGCTGAAGGAACGACTATGAATGCAGCCGCCAGTTCGCTCCCAGACCCAGAAGTAATCTACGACGTAGCGATTATCGGAGCTGGCCCTGCTGGACTTAGCGCAGGACTTAATTTGGTGCGGGCGAAGCGGGGAGTGGTGGTTATCGACTCTAACCGCCCTCGGCACGCCGCTACCATGCTTTCACACGGTTTTCTGACTCGCGACGCGACACCCCCCGGCGAACTTCGCAAACTCGCCCGCGAGGAATATCTTTCCTATCCGGAAGCAAATTATCTACTTGGGGAAGTGCTTTCTGTGGAGGAATTGGAAGAAGCGCCGGTTGTGGAGCAGTCTGTTCCCGGTCACAGTTTCGGAACCGTGGGGCTTTACAAAGTCAACACTCGTGGCATTAATGGCAACCCCGATACCGAGATACGGGCGCGTGCAGTGCTGGTGTGTACGGGGCTGAAAGAAACGCTGCCAAATCTTCCGAGCATCCGCTCCTTCTATGGAATGGGACTATTCTCTTGCGTGCAGTGCGACGGCTACGAATACGCCGATAAACCAATTGCGCTAATCGGCGACACTGACGATCTGGCCTGGAGGGCGATGCTGATTGCGCAGTGGAGCTCGCAACTGGTCGTGTTCACTAACGGAGCAGACGTGATTAGCCAAGGGCAGGAGACACTCCTTGCCGAGCGCGGTGTTCGTATTGAACGCAGAAAGATTGTGGATGTCGAAGGTGGGAGAGAAGGCCCAACAGGTATCCGCGTGCTCGCTGGAGCTGGCGCCGAGGCTGCTAGCAAGGACGCCAAATCAGCCAGTGAAGGCACAGAGGCAGCCAGCGAAGTCGTGCCAATAACCGGCGGTTTCGTTCGCCCTCACTGGAGTGCGCAGGCAGCATTCCTCGATGGGTTCGATTTAGAGCGAGACGGCTGGGGACTTTTGAAAGTTGATAGTGCTGGGCGCACATCCCACGCCGGAATATACGCGGCAGGAGATGTGACTAGTCCCGGCCCACAGCAACTGATTGTAGCGGCAGGTGCAGGCGCCAAGGCCGCGGCCACTATCAACCGCGACCTTATTGGCGTGCCCACTGCATCAACTAGGCACTAGTCAGGGCAGGAAGGTGCAAACCCTCCTACCCTGAGCTGCCCTGTTACACAGTCGGGATTGAAATAGTCTCTGTGGGAGTCTCATCCTCAATCGGCGCTTCAAACTGAGCGTTGTACAGGTTGAAGTATGCCCCTTTATTGCCCAGCAGTTCCTCGTGATTGCCCTGCTCGACTATGGAGCCCGACTCCATCACCACGATAGTGTCAGCATCGCGAATAGTGGAAAGTCGGTGCGCGATCACAAAGGAGGTACGATCCTCACGCAAGCGAACCATGGCTCGCTGAATAAGGAGTTCGGTACGGGTATCGACCGAGCTGGTTGCCTCATCCAGAATAAGGATGCGCGGATCAGCTAAGAAAGCACGAGCAATTGTCACCAACTGCCTTTCACCTGCACTCAGGTTGGTTGCTTCATCATCAAGCATGGTGTCGTATCCATCGGGAAGTGCATGCACGAAGCGGTCAACATATGCTGCTGTCGCTGCGGCCACAATTTCTTCCTCAGTGGCATCTGGTCGACCGTAGGCGATGTTCTCGCGAATAGTGCCAGCAAATAACCAAGTGTCTTGTAGCACCATTCCAGTGCGTGATCGAAGGTCGTCGCGACTCATCTCACGAATATCAGTGCCGTCGAGGGTAATCTTTCCGGAAGTGACGTCGTAGAAGCGCATTACTAGGTTCACCAGTGTGGTCTTGCCAGCGCCGGTTGGTCCCACAATCGCTACCGTGCTACCAGGATTTACTTCCAGATTCAGAGACTCGATAAGCGGTTTGTCTGCTTCGTAACGGAAGGAAACATCCTCAAATGCTAGTTTGCTGGCGTTCTCTGAAACCTTGGCTGGATTGTCTGGGTCGGATGATTCATCCGGCTCGTCGAGGAGTTCAAAGACTCGCTCGGCGCTCGCTACACCAGACTGCAATAGGTTAGCCATGGAGCCTAGCTGCGAGAGGGGCTGAGTGAACTGGCGAGAGTATTGGATAAATGCTTGCACATCACCAATAGACATCAGTCCACCAGCTACCTGGATTCCGCCAACAACTGCGATTGCAACGTAGACCAGATTCCCGACAAACATCATGGCGGGCATAATGATTCCGGAAAGGAACTGGGCACCGAAGCTGGCGCGGTAGACTTCCTCATTTTCGGTTTCAAAGTTGGCTTCAACTTCTTTCTGGTGGCCGAAAACTTTCACGATTGAATGCCCGGAGAAGGTTTCTTCCACCCGCGCGTTTAGAACACCTGTGGCTTTCCACTGGGCTGCAAACAACTTCTGGGAACGCTTCGCAATGATCACAGTAATAACCAGTGTGAGTGGAATCGTAACCAGCGCAATAACGGCGAGTAGCGGAGAAATCCAGAACATCATTCCCAGCACACCAATAACAGTCAGTAGCGATGCCAACACCTGCGACATCGATTGCTGCATTGTCTGGCCGATATTATCGACGTCATTTGTTACTCGGCTGAGTAACTCACCGCGCTGCACCTTATCAAAGTAGGAGAGCGGTAGGCGATGAATCTTGTCCTCGACCTCGAGACGCATCTGGTGCATCGACCGCTGAATAACCACGTTCAGGATGCGGGCCTGTAACCATCCGGCAAGTGCTGATACTAGGTAGATAGTGAGCACTGTGAGGATGACTATACCCAGCCTCTGGAAATCTATTCCTTCACCAGGGACGAAGTCCATTGCTTTTAGCATCTCGGCCTGGTCGAGGTTTCCCTGGGCGATAAGCATGTCGATAACGTCTTGCTTTGTCATGCCCGGTGGAACCTGGTTAGACATGAATCCGGCGAAGATTATGTTTGTGCCTTCACCAAGGATTTTTGGACCCGTTACGCTGAGCGCAACACTGACAATTCCGAGGATAAGCACAGTAATCAGGCTCTTGACCTCATTACGGAAATTCTTCAAAAGTCGTTTAACGCTCGGTAAGAAGTTCTGTGCCTTCTCTGCAGGTCCCTGCATCATTGCGCCAGGGCCGCGGTGGCCGCGCTGTGGGGGATTAGGCTGATTAGACTTTGACTCGCTCATGCTGCCTCCTCCGCTGATAGCTGAGATTCGACAATTTCGCGATAGGTCTCATTGGTTTCTAGTAGATCCTCATGTTTACCAACGCCGACGATTCTGCCATGCTCAAGCACGATAATTTGGTCTGCGTTCTGGATAGTGGATACACGCTGTGCGACCACTAAACGGGTTGTGTGTGGCAGCTTCTTATTGATTGCTGCCCGAAGAGCCGCGTCTGTGCGCAAGTCCAGAGCCGAGAAGGAGTCATCAAAGATTAGAATCTCTGGATCCTTCACGAGCGCTCTTGCGATTGAGAGTCTTTGTCGCTGACCTCCGGAAACGTTGGTGCCTCCCTGGGATATTTCAGCATCCAATTCTCCGGGCATTTGTTTCACGAAATCTTCGGCTTGAGCTATTTTGAGCGCTCTCCAAAGATCCTCGTCGGTAGCGTTCTCGCCACCGTAGCGGAGGTTGGATGCGACAGTCCCTGAGAACAAGAATGCTCGTTGCGGGATTAGTCCGATTCGTTGCCAGAGATCATTCGGGTCATAGTCACGTGCGTCCACACCGTCGATTAGAACCCTGCCCTCTGTGGCGTCGAATAGCCTTGGAACTAGCCCGATTAGTGTAGTTTTCCCGGAGCCTGTCGAACCGATAATTGCGGTAGTCTCGCCGGGGTTTACTGTGAATGTGAGATTGTGGAGCACAGCATCCTCAGCACCGGGGTAGGTGAAGCTGACGTTTTCAAATTCGATCTTCCCAGAAGTTGTTGCTGGAAGCGCGACTGGCTTAGCAGGAGACGTTACCGAAGGCTCGGTCTCGAGTGCCTCACCGATACGCTTCGCGCTCACTGCTGCGCGTGGGATCATGATGAACATGAATGTTGCCATCATCACCGACATCAGAATCTGCATCATGTAGCTAAGGAATGCGAAAAGCGTTCCGATTTGGGCATCGCCAGAATCAACCTGGAAGCCACCAAACCAGATGATTGCCACAGTTGATACGTTCATCACCAGCATCACTACTGGGAACATGAGTGCCATCAGGTTTCCGGTGACTACACCCATCTCCATTACGTCTCCGCTGGCTTTGAAGAAGCGGGTTTTTTCTTCGCGTTCGCGCACGAAAGCACGAACCACACGAATACCGGAAAGCTGTTCACGAAGCACCTGATTTACTCGGTCGATTCGTTTCTGCATCTTGGTGAATGAAGGCACCAGTCTGATAGCGATTGCGGCCACAACTATTAGGAGAAGCGGCATTGCCACAGCCATCAGCCAGGAGAGCCCGACATCCTGACGGATAGCCATGATTACACCACCGGTAGCCATAATTGGCGCGGAGATCATCATGGTTGCGGTCATCTGCACCAGCATCTGCACCTGCTGCACATCGTTGGTGTTGCGGGTGATTAGTGAAGGTGCGCCGAATTGGCCGATTTCCTGCTGTGAGTAGGAGACCACTTTATTGAATAGGGATGCGCGTAAGTCGCGACCAAATCCCATCGCGAGTCTTGCGCCGAAGTAGACGGCAATAACAGAGCAGATAACTTGAGCGAGGCTGATCAGGAGCATGATGCCACCGGTTGACCAGATGTAGGCGATATCGCCTACAACGACACCATCGTCGATAATGTCTGCGTTTAGGGTTGGCAGCCAGAGTGCTGCAATTGATTGACCGGTTTGGAAAACAATTATGGCGATTATTAGCGCCCATTTTGATTTCAAAAATCGGACAAGGAGCTTACCTAGCAAGGTTGTTCCTTTCTGCAGGATGTCCTGCGATTCCGTAGAGAATGAAATTTACGAGTTCATCGTGAGAGATTGTGGCATTTGCATCGAAGTGGGATGCATGCCCTGCTATTGCTGCAATCTGCAGGAGCGATGCGAGGTGATCTAGGGGAATGGTTAGTTCATCCTCATTATTTTTGAATGCTTCAACAACTGCTTTCCGAAACTGTTCACCTTTGGGGCGTTTCCGGTACTTGGCTGCTTCCTCGGGAGAGAGGAAAGAGAACATTTTGAATACGTCGCGGACGCGTTCCTGAGCCCCAGTGACTAATTTCGCAACTTTTTCTTCGAGGGGGAGTGCAGGGTCGACTATTCCTTCGGAGAGTTCGCGTGGCCCTCGTTCGAAGAATTCTTTCACGACTGCTTGCACAAGCGATTCTTTGTCACCGAATGCGCGGAAGATTGTGCCTTCTGCGAGATCGAGATGCTCTGAGAGCTTCTTTGAAGTGAATGACGGACCGTGTTCTAGGAAGAAGGGGATAGTCGCGGAGATAATCATCTCGCGCCTTTCCTCAGGTGTCATTCCAGGTGCTCGGGTGCGTTCAGAATCTGCAACTGAGCTACCGGAGTCTGCGGGATGCGTAAACTGGGCTTGCTTCTTATAGCTACAAATATTCACGGTAACAGTGTAGTGAGTGAGCACTCACTCCGCAATTTAGGTAATGCTAACTTGGTTTGTGGCAAGGGGCTGCTTAGGGTAAAGTAGAACCTTGTCTACGACAGACTGCACTGGGGTATGGTGTAATTGGCAACACGAAGGTTTCTGGTACCTTTGTTCTTGGTTCGAGTCCAGGTACCCCAGCCAACTAGGTTATAAAGTTCCGTCTTCTTTGAGATAAAAGTCGATCTGCCTATCACACCACCAAGAGAGAAATTCTTCCGCAGTTTCTCCATTATGATCTGGGGCAAATGCTGAATTCCAGGATGCCACCTGCAACATCAGAGTGAGTGGTAATAGCGCGATCGGGCTTAGTTTATTTATTTGGCGAAGAATCAACCAACTGTGATGCCCTCTGGTAACTGATATTCATTACTTCACCAATCTCGCGGAGAGTGAGCCCCGTTCTAGCTAATTCTGTTGCTGCCTTTTTGCGAGTAGTTGCAGCTTCACTCCGAAGAGCAAGTTCTTTTGTTTGTAATTCTTGTGCTTGATTAAGAAGATCCTGCACGCCTTCTGGAAGAACAATTTCTACTTCGAAATTGGCATTTCTTTCGTTTGTGTGAATGAATATGAATTCTTCAACCATTGCGGGTATTTGTTTAGAATTCAATGCTTGTGTCCAACCGAGACCAATAACGTCAAGGGCCCAGAACTTTCCTGATTTAGTTGCCCTTACTTTGTAATTAGTTTTTGTCATCTTTGTCGCCTTTTGCTTCTGATAGTCGCGTGCATTCTTTGAGAATCCCTAAAGCTGTAATCTCGTTTATTTTCACGTGCCTAGGAATAGCAATTTTTACTTCATTGAATGTCCAGATGCTGTGATTGCTACCCTCTCTCAAAAATCTCCACTCAGAGTTTGTGTCCTTTGCTAGCTTGCTAATCCTATTAAGGAGTTCATTGCGCTTCATAATACGCCTCAATATCGATATTGACAATAAAGTAAAGACCGCTATTGATTTTCAGCATTAATAATGCAACCGCTCGCCAAAGCGTAGGTGTAGAAGTTAAGGTTTTGTGCATCCTTTGAGCATATTATTTATCGTGATAAAGCCAATAAAGTTATCCACAAAGGCGAAACTAATTCCTAATAAACTTCTTGCTCAACCAGTTACCAAAGAACTGTAGCGCCTGCACGATTATCACGATTATCAACACTGCAGTCCAGGTCACCCATGGGTTGTAGACGCGGTAGCCGTACTGGATCGCGAAGTCGCCGAGGCCGCCTGCGGCGATATATCCGGCGACAGCCGACATATCCACAAGTGCCACAACTGCGAAGGTGTAACCGAGAATCAGCGGTCCAAGTGCTTCTGGGAGTAGCACAGTCAGAATAATCCTGAAACGGGATGCACCTAGCGAGAGCGCGGCTTCCAGCACGCCACCAGGAACACTCACTAGGTTCTGTTCAACCAGTCGGCTGATGCCAAAAACAGCAGCAAGGCTGAGAGCGAATGTCGCTGCCGGTACTCCATAACCGGTTCCTACCACCGCGCGGGAGAGTGGCTGGACTGCTGCGATAAAGATGATGAACGGTATTGGCCTAAAAAAGTTCACCAACACATTCAGGAAGAAATACACTAGGCGGTTAGGTGTGAGTCCGCCTGTTTTCGTTGTGTAAAGCAAGACACCAACAATGAGTCCGCCAAGACCACCCCAGAGGAGAGCCATGAGTACCATTTGCAGGGTTTCAACAGTCGCTGGGCCTAGCAGGTGCAGCAGATTTAGTAGTTTCTCAAAATTATCCATTACCGACCCACCTCGATAGTGGTGACGATCTGTTTTAGTGAGGCGATTAGTGCATCCACGTCGGTACTCAACCCTTGGAAGTTGAAAGTAAAGACAGCAATGTCTTCATCTTGAAGGTGCACAACCCCACCGTGCACAAGTTCCCAAGAAACCTTGCCTGCTCCGAGAGTCGTGAATACTCGTTCTTGCAGGCGTTCCTCAGTTTGCGGAATCTTCACGGTCACGAGACGTCCGGGGTGCCGCTCACGAAGCCTCGCCAAATCCTCACCGTGCGGTTCGCCGTCGATAACGGTGGCAACAAAGTTCTTTGCAGCGCGGCTCTTAGGCGCAAGGAAAAGCGATGCTGTGTCAGCAAGTTCCACAATCTCGCCCTTCTCCATGACCGCCGCTCTGTGAGCAATCGAGCGCACCACATCCATCTCGTGAGTAATCAGCACAATAGTGGTGCCAAGTTCGCGATTGATTCGCGAAAGTAATGAGGCCACTTCGCCGGTAGTTTCAGGGTCTAGCGCGCTGGTTGCTTCATCGGCGAGCAAAATCTTGGGGCGAGTAGCGAGTGCTCGGGCAATACCCACGCGCTGTTTCTGACCACCAGAGAGCTGATTAGGGTAAGCCCATGCCTTCTCAAGCAACCCAACGAAATCCAGCACTTCTGCAATTCGCTGCTTACGGGCATCCTTCTCCCATCCGGCAGTGGCGAGTGCATAGTCTATATTTCCGGCGACAGTCTTCGATGTGAATAGGTTGAATTGTTGAAAAATCATCCCTACACTCTGGCGAAGTTTTCGGAGCTGTTTTTCCTTCAAATCAGGGATGCTCTGCCCGTCAACAAAAATCTGACCGGAATCGATTCGCTCAAGACCGTTAATGAGTCTGGCAAGGGTGCTTTTACCAGCCCCGGAGTATCCGATGATTGCAAAAATTTCGCCCTCGTTAATGGAAAGCGATACTCCGTTTACTGCCTGGATTCTTGCCGCGCCTCGGCTCGCGGGAGGGTAGCTTTTAGCAACTTGGGTGATTTCAACTATGCTCATGATTTCATAACTTGACACGCCCGCAGTCGAGGAGGCTCAAGAGCTGCGAGCGCGTCAAGTTTGCTTTCTACTGGTTGTTCTTTAGGTCGTTCTCTTGCTTGACAAGTGCTGCCTGCAATTCAGAAACTGGAGTCTTCAGTATCACCGCAGTGTTGCCTGATGCTTCAACCACACCATCGGTAACTGCCTTGGTGTTCTGGTAGATTTCAACCAACTTTTGGAAGCGCTGGTATAGAGCCTTTCCTTCTTCGGTCTGGTATTCGGCACCTGCTGCTGCGCGAGCGGCGAAGATGTTAATGTATGGCTGCGCTGCTGGGTCGCTTGGGTCATCCTGAGCGATAGCGTCTTTTCCTTCCAGACCGGCATTAGCGATGAAGTTGTTGTTGATTATAGCTACAGCAAATTCTTCAAGCGAAGGAGCGGTGAGGGATGCTTCAACGGCAATAACCTTGAGCTTCGATTCGTCTACAAGCACGTCGTCAAGAGTGGAGAAAGTGGTTCCGCCATCTTTGAGTTTGATTAGCCCAGCGGACTGAAGCACCAGTAGCCCACGAGCCTGGTTGGTGGTGTCGTCTGGAACGACCGCTGTCTCACCGGCAGGAATATCAGCCACCGATGTGTACTTCTTGGAGTAGAGACCAAGAGGGTAGATAGCGGTAGAACCGATAACTTCAAGGTTGCTGTTATTGCTCACGTTGTAGTTAGCAAGGAAGATGATGTGCTGGAACTGGTTTAGGTCGATTTCACCAGAATCTAAAGCAGGGTTTGGCTGGGTGTAGTCGGCGAAATTGACGATATCGACATACAAGCCTTCAGCTTCGGTAGCTGCTTTGTAATCAACCCAGTAAGGGTCAGATGCGCTAACCACGCCGATTCTGATTGGATCGCTGGCGCTGGTGCCTTTGCCGGTTTCGGCTGGTTCTGGGTTGTCTCCGCCGTTATCAGTGTTTCCGGCAAGGAGTTGAGGGACGAAAATGAATGCAGCAACTGCGACCGCTACCACCGCGACAATCGCAGTGATAATGACTCCAGTCTTGCTTTTCTTCTGCTCCGGTAGAGCAGGTGGATTGGTTTCCGATGACATTAGTGATTGGCCTTCCTGACGAATCAACCGCCCAATTTGAGCGGCATGTCATTCAAGTTACTTCCCTAATTACGGGATACAAATTTCCGGTTAAGCAGTGTTTCGAAGTGTTAAGAAATGTTTCTTGAAACTATCAAGTTTGATTAATTTTTTGCTTTTAAGCGCGCGATTTGCAGGCGGTAGATAATTGATTTCTGAACGTATTCTGAATTATGATTAGAGCATGTCCAGTCTAAAAGAACGTAAAACTTTCATGTCTTCAGAACTCTCTCGAAATTCTGCGGAGGTTTTTAAGGCTGCTGAAGAAGAGCCAATTTCCATAACTAGGCGCGACGGAGATTCTTTAGTTCTAATGACCGAAGCAGAGAATGAATCTAGAAATTCACTACTTAATTTTGCTGCGCAATTAATCGTCGTCACAGTTGATGAAGATGGTAGATCACTAGGAGAAAGATTTACTGACCGTTTTGAATGGATGCTCGTACTTTCAAAAGAGGATCGAGAGCAGTGCGCAAAAGATTTAATCAAGGCTGCAAGAGCATCATTTGCAACTAATACAGCACATCTGGCAATTGCCGAGCTTACTTCTTGGAAAATGACTGCAGAAGCTATAGCTGATGGGTTAGATAAATTGCCTCCTGTGGAATATCTTGAAGAATTTATTACTGTGGAGAGACCTAGATAATTGCTATCAGATTCAGAGGATGTTCAACGACCGAGAAAGAACTCGGAATATAGAATCTGCTTTGAAAATAATAGAGCGAAAAAGAATTGGAGCAATTTAGTTGCGACACAGAAAAGTTCCTTGGTTGATGCTTGGGATAAACTGACCAAGAGCCCTAAGCAACCCTCTCCAAAAAATGCAACTTTACGTGCCCATCTTGCAAAAATCAATCGTGAAGATCAAACTTACGATAGATGGCAGTATGAGCTTAATAACGGAGCAAGAATTTGGTATTACGTAATTGAAGAGGAAAAAACTGTAGTTCTAGAGCAAGTGCACACAAGGCATCCTAATGAAACGAAGTAAATAAGCTCAGAAATGCTAATCTTTTTTCGTGGAGAAGTTCTTGAAAAAGTATCGTATCCCTCTGAGCATCGTCGCTTTTTTGATCGCTTTAGGGATTAGCGTTGTTTACTACTTTCTAGCACCCGATGAGGCGGCCAACACTTCCGGGGTTCTCGAGTTCATTCTCCAACACGGCCACAGCATCGTTTGGGTTTGCCTGTCGTTAGCAGCACTTTCGATGGTTTCTACAAAAACGCAGAGTATTGCTAAATGGTTTGCATACCTAGCACTACTGGCATACTTAGCGTTCTTCGTAGCGCTACTTATAGCAACCGGTGAGTTTCCTCAAATCTCTACCGATTCTCCGTGACCGAGTGGGTGAAAAACTCCGCCACCGTGTTCGGTAGTTTTCTGGATTCGGCTTAGCATCATCCCCATACCAGCCTCGGAGAGGATGATTTCGTGAATATATATAGCGTTCCGAGGTTTCACTTCTAGCACGTAATCCATAACTTCGCCGACTTTCAGCCATGGCGCGCTCGCAGGCACGGCAAGCCATTCGGGGTTAGCCACCGGCGGCACTGAGAAAGAATCTCCTGAGTACCAGAATTTTCCGTCGACGCCGACACCGACATTCTCAATCTGGGGGATTGATTCGTGGATGATTGCGTGCTTCCCGCCATAAAAATCGAGGTGGAAGGAGCCGGCTTCGCGAGTATCGCCTGGGGACACGACATCCCAGTCATATTCGGGAAGGGATGCCGCAACTCCAGACCCAGCGATAAGCTGCACTCCGGGATTTTCGGCAAGAATCCGCTCAAGCTGTTGCGGGTCAATATGATCCAGATGCTCGTGGGTGACCACAACAGCCACCAGCCCCGGAATCTTCCCAAATGGTCGGGCAAAATTACCCGGATCAATCAGTAAGGCTTCGCAATCTTTTTCTAGCAGGACTGCTGAATGTTCATACTTGGTCAGCTTCATGCTTAAACTCTACGCTTGTAGGCGCATTCGTCTCTAGGTCTTCGAGGGCACGCGCGTTCCCGTAGTAATCTTTACCCATGGCCAAAGGTGACCAACCGATTTCCTCAGAGCAGCTTGAAAAGACCGCAGACCCTAAACGGATTCTGTTAGCGATCAACCCGAATGCTGCCTTCGCTAAAAAAGATAAGGCCACCAGGGGGAGCAGGGCTGCCGAAACTCTTCGCAGTATCGGCCACGAGGTTGAAGAACTCGTGGAGGCTTCTTATATACGTCTTGAGGAAGCCATTACCCGAAAGCTGCCGGATGCCGAAGTGCTTGTGGTTGCAGGTGGCGACGGGATGATGCACCTAGGGGTGAACCGCGCGATAGCAGCCGGTAAACCGCTTGGGCTGATCCCTGCTGGCACAGGGAATGATGCCTCTAGAATTCTGGAGATTTCTCAGGATCCGGTTGCTGCATCCCTGCAGATTGATAATGCTTTGCGGAACGGCTCACGAATGGTAGATACTTTGCGAATCACTGGTGAGGGATTTGAACGCTATGCTTTCGGGATGCTCTCAGCCGGTTTCGATGCGTTAGTGAATGAGCGTGCAAATATTATGCACCGACCGAAAGGCCCCTCGCGCTACACTCTGGCGATGCTGGCTGAAATGGCAAAGTTGCGACCCAGAAAGTATCGATACATTTTGGATGGTGTGGCACACGAAACAGATGCAATTCTGATCGCGGTCTCCAATAATCAATATGTCGGTGGAGGAATGCGTTTCGTGCCACACGCCGAGGTTGATGACGGTCAGTTAGAGGTTTTTGTGTTGAAACCGCTGAGCAGGACAAGGCTTCTATCAGTCTTCCCAAGTGTGTTTTCGGGCAAGCATGTGAAGTATACGGAACTGGTTGAATTTCACAGCGGCACTGAGGTGACTGTTGAGGCTGAGGACATTGTCGGGTATGCCGATGGTGAGAGGCTCGACAGCTTACCGCTCACTGTGAAGGTGATGCCGTCATCCCTCGAAATGTTGGCCTAAGAATTTAGCCTCTCAAATCGACAACAGCCTATAAGTGTGGAATACTTTATAAGTTGCGATACGGCCCCATCGTATAGCGGCCTAGTACGCCGCCCTCTCACGGCGGTAACGCGGGTTCGAATCCCGCTGGGGTCACAAAGTTATTTCGAAAGTAATTTCTTTCGATTCGAAGCGTAGTGTTTAGACATGGAAACAAAAGGCATGTCTATCCGTCTCGAACTCTTCGCTAAGGATGTTCAGGCATCCGTCGCTTTCTATCGTGACGTTCTCGGTTTCACACCTGGGAAGGGCTGGGGAGAGTATGTTCCCGTTACCAGCGGAATCGTAACTCTCGGAATCGGACCAGCATCCGGACTATCAGAACAGCACTATTTCAGGCCGGAAGTGACCGCTCAGCGTGCCGGTTTAGGTGTTGAAATTGTGTTGGAAGTGGATGACGTCCACGCGCTTTATGAGAAAGTGCAGGCAAGTGGATACCCGATTGAGACCCCACTCAAAGAACGTCCCTGGAAACTGACCGACTTTCGTGTTGCAGATCCAGACGGCTATTTCCTGAGGATTACTTCTCGGAAGTCCTCCTAATTTACTTGTAACCGCGGACTCCCTACCCTTTCTGAAGTGTCCCTACCCATGGCAAAGGTAGGCACGCACCAAAAAAGGTAGGGAGCCGCCAAATAAAGGGTAGGGAGTTGACAAGATTCCTAGGAACGGCGCCTAAGCGTCAAACTAGCAAGCCCCAAAGCACCCACAATAAACGCACCAACAACCCAAACATCTCGCCACATCTCAGCCGTAATATCGCTGTTCTGGGTGGCGAGGTTTAGCGCATCCACAGCGTAGGTAAGAGGCAGGTAGTAGGCGATATGCTCCAACACGTCAGGGAGTTGCGAAAGCGGAACCAAAAGCCCGCAAACAAGAATCTGAGGAAATATCAGTACCGGCATAAATTGCACAGCCTGAAATTCAGTGGTCGCAAATGCGCTAACCATGAGCCCCAGAGCCACCCCGAGCAGGGTATCGAGCACAGCAACGAAAATCACGAACCACAGAGATCCTGGCACTTCCAGACCGAGCACGAGAATCGCGTACACGCTGGTGATTACCGACTGCAGAATCCCGAAAAGCGAGAAGGCAATTGCGTAGCCAAGAATCACATCCAGCTTCCCAATCGGGGTAGCCATCAATCTCTCCAGTGTCCCTCCAGTGCGCTCACGCAGCGTAGTGATTGATGTGACAAGGAAAAGGATCGTGAAAGGGAATACACCAAGCAAAGCCGGCGCAATCATATTGAATATCTCGTCAAATTCTGAGAATACCCACCAGAGAATTGTCATCAACATTCCAGGTGCTATCAGCATCAACGCAATAGTGCGGTGATCGTGCGCCAACTGCTGCAGGATGCGCTTAGCCGTCGCGAAAGTGGTGCGTAGGTGGTAAATCATTTTGCACCTCCAATAATCGACACGAATGCTTCGCCAACATTGCTCGTCCCGGTATGCTCCAAAAGACGTGACTTGCTATCGTGCCAAATCAGCTGCCCTTCGCGCATCAGTAGCAGATCTTTGCAACGTTCTGCCTCATCCATTACGTGGCTGGAAACCAGCAGCGTCTTTCCCTGCTTGGCGAGGTTCGCAAACATATCCCAAAGGTTATTGCGCAGGATAGGGTCTAGACCGACGGTCGGTTCATCAAGGACCAACAGGTCTGGATCGCCAAGAAGTGCCACAGCCAGAGATACTCGCGCTCGTTGCCCTCCAGAGAGACTGCCCGTTACCTGATTTTTCTGTGCAACCAAATCTACTGTCTTTATAAGTTCAGCAATCTTCGACTTGGATGCGCCAGCAATAGTGCCAAAATATTTCAAATTCTGTGAGACGGTTAGGTCGTTATACACTGCTGGATTTTGGGAAACGTATCCAATTCTGGAACGCAGTCCGCGAGCACCAGCATCCCCACCGAGCACTTGCAACTGCCCATCATATTTCTGCACGCCAACGATTGCGCGCATCAGCGTGGTTTTTCCGGCACCACTCGGGCCAATAAGTCCGGTTACTGTGCCGCTACTAATTTGGAAATTGAGACCGTCCAGAATAGTTTTCTTAGACTTGTGCACCGTTAGGTTGTTTGCTGTTACTGCGTTCATCGCACCGGATACTTGCTTCTCTCACCGAAGAAGAGTTAGTTACTAAGCCTCGGAAAATTTCATAATGACTTCAACATACGCCTACCATTTACTCTGCACAACTGCAATAAATCTCCAGTAAATGCCTCTAAGCTAAATCTTGGAGGTAGCAATGAAGCTCGGACTAGCACTCGGATATTGGACCAAAGCACCAGGACCAGAACTTTTAGAAGCGGTTAGGACCGCGGAAGCTCTCGGATTTGATTCCGTCTGGTCGAGTGAGTCATACGGATCGGATGCCTTTACCCCGCTTGCCTGGTATGCCTCACACACCGAAAAAATCAGGTTCGGCACCGCTATCGCGCAAATCTCTGCGCGCACACCGGCAGCAACTGCGATGGCAGCAATGACAATGGATGCGCTCACCGGCGGTCGATTTATCCTCGGTCTCGGAGTCTCCGGCCCCCAGGTTGTTGAGGGCTGGTACGGCCAGCCTTTCGCTAAACCGCTGGCCAGAACCCGTGAATACGTAAAAATCGTGCGGGAAATAATTGCTCGTGAAAACCCGGTAACCAGTAGTGGTGAGCACTATCCGTTACCACTCTCAGGTTCTAAAGACGGTAAACCTTTGAAAACTAATCTGCATCCTTACCGAAGTGACCTACCAATCTTTATCGCTGCCGAGGGGCCGAAGAACGTGGCCCTCTCCGCCGAAATTGCCGACGGTTGGCTACCTTTCCTTTACTCGCCCGACAATGATGCCCACTACCGAGTAGCACTTGAAGAAGGTTTCGCAAAACGCGACCCTGCACTTCGCCCGCGTGAAGAGTTCGAAGTTCCCGTTAGTGTGCCGGTAGTTCCCGGCGCCAATTTCACGGAAGCCGCTGACCGCATCCGCCCCATGTTCGCCCTCTATATCGGAGGTATGGGCAGTAAGGGAACCAATTTCCACAAAGACCAGGTGGTTGCCCTCGGCTATGGCGAAGTCGCTGACAAAATTCAGGATGCCTACCTCGCAGGTCGCAAAGAAGAGGCGGCAAAGATGGTGCCGGACGATCTAATTGATCAGGTAGCAATTGTGGGAACTCCGGAGCATATGGCCACAAGACTCCCTAAATGGCAACAGTCCTTAGCGACTACGATTGTGCTTCAGGCGGATGCTAGGGGACTCCAAGCAATAGCGGCAGGACTACAGCCTTTCCTCAACCGCTAATAGCAGGTAAGTAGCAGGTCGCCTGCCAAAACCGCAACAGGGCTACCAGCAAAACCTGGCACCCATTTCGGTATAATTCACTAGAAGCGGAAGGGCTGTATTTGCAGGATTTACCAGTATGGTTTGAAGTCGGTTCTCTGACCTTGATGGTGATTATCATCATTGCTGATCTGCTTCTGGTGATAAAACGCCCTCACGTCCCTAGTAATAAAGAGGCGCTGCTTTGGGTGAGTTTTTACGTATCCCTCGCAATCGCATTCGGCATCTCGCTACTGTTTATGGGGAACCCTGACGGCGGGCTAGATTACGAACATTCCGCACAATTCTTCGCCGGATGGCTAACCGAGTATTCTCTCAGCCTAGATAATCTGTTCGTCTTTGTAATCATCATGTCTAGGTTCAAGGTGCCTCGAAAACTTCAACAAGAGGTGCTGATGGTGGGGATCATAATTGCACTGATTCTCCGGGCAATCTTTATCATCCTCGGCGCGCAGGTTTTGGAAGCATTCAGTTGGGTGTTCTACATTTTTGGCGCATTCCTCGTCTACACGGCAATCAAACAGTTGGTACCTGAAAAAGAGGAAGAAGAACCCAAAGAGAACATACTCGTCAGAGCGCTTCGTAAAAGAGTGAATGTCACAAACGATTTTCACGAGAACAAACTGAGCACAGTAATCGACGGGAAGAGACACCTAACCCCGATGCTGATGGTTTTCATAGCCATCGGGATGACCGACCTGCTGTTCGCCTTAGATTCAATTCCAGCCATCTTCGGAATCACCACAAATCCATTCCTAGTTTTCTCCACCAACCTGTTTGCGCTGATGGGTCTTCGCCAGCTTTACTTCCTACTGGAAGGGATGCTACAAAAGCTGGAATACCTACATTACGGAATCGCAGCCATCCTGATTTTTATCGGATTTAAACTCGTTTTTCACGCCATGCACGTCAACGAATTGCCTTTCATCAACGGTGGTGAGCCAATCGAGTGGGCACCTGAAATATCTACGACAACGTCACTTATAGTGATTGTCACTTCGATAGTCATTGCGATTATTGCCTCGCTTATTAAGTCCCGAGTTTCAGAGAAAAAAGAGGCATAAGCTTCCACTTCGTTCACGGTGTGAGTAGGGGCAACTCTGGTAGTCTTTAATACTTGCAGAATTATTCAGGAACGAGATAGAAAAGGAGATTGCCTTGTCTACCGCGCGCACGCTAGCCCAGAAAATTTGGGACGATCACGTAGTCGTTAAAGGCGCTGAGGGAGAGCCAGATCTCATCTATATCGACCTGCATCTCATCCATGAAGTCACCAGTCCGCAGGCATTTGACGGCTTGCGTCAAGCAGGTAGAAAACTTCGTCGTCGTGACCTCACCATCGCAACTGAGGACCATAACACCCCAACTATAAACATCACTAAGCAAATCGCAGACCCAATTTCGCGCTTGCAGATTGAGACTCTGCGTAAGAATGCCGAAGATTTTGATGTGCGCATCCATTCACTAGGAGATAAAGAGCAGGGAATTGTGCACGTTGTTGGTCCACAGCTTGGCCTAACAATGCCTGGCATTACAGTGGTCTGCGGTGACTCGCACACCTCAACTCACGGCGCTTTCGGCGCCATGGCTTTCGGTATCGGAACTTCCGAAGTTGAGCACGTGATGGCGACACAAACTCTGCCGCTAAAGCCGTTCAAAACTATGGCTATCAACGTCGAGGGCGAGCTTCGCCCCGGAGTTACCGCTAAAGACATTATTCTGGCCGTCATTGCCAAAATCGGCACCGGTGGTGGACAGGGATATGTTCTTGAATATCGCGGTAGTGCCATCCGTTCCCTCTCTATGGAGGGGCGTATGACTATTTGCAATATGTCTATCGAAGCAGGTGCCCGAGCTGGCTTGGTAGCACCAGATGAGACTACTTTCGAATACGTGAAGGGCCGCGATCACGCACCAAAAGGTGCGGATTGGGATGCTGCGCTCGCCTATTGGAAGACCCTACCAACCGACGAGGGCGCGGTATTCGATGCTGAAGTATTTATTGACGCAAATGCGCTTGAACCTTTCGTAACTTGGGGAACCAACCCTGGTCAGGGCGTGCCACTAAACGGGAGCATTCCTAATCCGGAAGAATTTGATGACCCGAGTGAGCGAGCAACAGCAGAGCGCGCACTCGAATACATGGATTTGAGCCCAGGCACGAAACTAAAAGATATTCGCGTAGACGCCGTCTTTATGGGTTCTTGCACCAACTCCAGAATTGAGGATTTGCGTGCATTCGCCAGCATAATTAGGGGCCAAAAGAAGGCTGATGGTGTTCGGGTGATGGTTGTTCCAGGTTCTGCCAGAGTGAGACTTGAAGCAGAAGCCGAGGGGCTTGACAAGGTTTTTGAAGAATTCGGAGCCGAATGGCGTTTCGCCGGATGCTCAATGTGCCTTGGAATGAACCCCGACCAGCTTGCCCCAGGGGAGCGCTGCGCATCCACATCGAACCGTAACTTTGAGGGTCGCCAAGGCAAGGGTGGAAGAACCCACCTAGTTTCCCCGCTAGTTGCAGCAGCGACAGCTATCCGTGGCACCCTGTCCAGCCCTTGGGATTTGGAGGAGAACTAATGGAAAAGTTCAGTTCCCATACCGGTATCGCGGTTCCACTAAAACTAACCAACGTAGACACTGACCAAATCATCCCGGCAGAATTTCTGAAGCGAGTGACCAAGACAGGTTTTGATGACGCACTTTTCTATCGCTGGAGGCAGGATCCAGAGTTCATTCTGAACAAGCCACCATTCGATAAGGGTTCAGTTTTGGTTGCCGGGCAGGATTTTGGTACCGGCTCTAGTCGTGAACATGCTGTCTGGGCTCTAAGAGATTTCGGCTTCAAAGTTGTGCTCAGCACCCGTTTCGGTGATATTTTCCGGGGTAATGCTGGAAAGCAGGGGCTCCTGGTAGCGACAGTTCCAGAAGAAGTCATTGAAGCCATCTGGGCGAAGATTGATGAGAACCCTGGTTTTGAACTCACCGTTGATCTTGAAAGTCGCACGGTATCGGGTGACGAAATTCAGGCAAAAATCGACATTGACGACTACACTCGTTGGAGGTTATTGGAAGGGCTAGATGACATCGGTCTGACACTCCAAAACGAAGACAAAATTTCAGAATTTGAAGCCGCTCGTGAAAGCTGGCGGCCACGAACACTTGAGGTGTGATGGACTCAGTAGTTAAAGACAGCCGTAAGGCGGGTGAACGTGTCGGATTAAAGTCCGAAAGTATCATCATCAAGGGTGGTAAGCCACTTTCTGGAACCATCGAAGTGCGTGGCGCTAAAAACCTTGTCACTAAGGCGATGGTCGCATCTATCCTTGGCGACTCACCCAGCACCCTACAAAATGTCCCAGACATTTCCGACGTAAAAGTTGTTGCCGGTTTATTAAACGTTCACGGTGTAACCACTACCGAGGGAGAAAACTCTGGCGAACTGATCCTTGACCCGCGAAATGTGGAGAGGGCACACCACGCTGATATCGATGCACACTCTGGTTCTAGTCGTATCCCAATTCTTTTCTGTGGACCGTTACTTCACCGTTTAGGTGAGGCCTTCATCCCTGACCTTGGTGGTTGCAAAATTGGCGATCGGCCTATTGATTTCCACCTTGATGCTCTTCGTAGCTTCGGTGCAGAGGTAGATAAATTACCTTCCGGTATTTCACTGTCAGCTCCCGATGGCCTTCGCGGAACAAAAATTACTCTCGGTTATCCAAGTGTTGGAGCAACCGAACAGGTACTTTTATCGGCCACTCTAGCTAAAGGCGTTACCGAACTTAGAAACGCTGCCATAGAGCCAGAGATTATGGACCTGATTCTGATTCTGCAGAAGATGGGCGCAATAATCACTGTCGAGCCTAACCGTGTGATCTTTATTGAAGGTGTTGATTCCCTCAACGGATTTAACCACAAAGCTATCCCTGACCGTAACGAGGCAGCCAGTTGGGCATCCGCAGCACTCGCCACGGGCGGTGATATTTTTGTTCGCGGTGCTTTGCAGGCTGATTTAGTCACATTCTTGAATGTTTATCGCAAAGTGGGTGGCGCATTTGATGTCAAAGAAGACGGTATCCGCTTCTATCATCCGGGAAAGCCATTGAAAGCCGTTACTTTTGAAACAGATGTGCACCCAGGGTTTATGACCGACTGGCAGCAGCCACTTATTGTGGCGTTAACCCAGGCAGAAGGCACTTCTGTAGTGCACGAAACTGTTTATGAAAATAGGTTTGGATTCACCGATGCGCTAAACAAGATGGGTGCAGATATCACAATTCATGAAGAGGGGTTGGATGCAGCAGATCGACGGGTCGCTAGACGCCCTCTCGAACAGGCGGCTGTAATAAATGGACCAACTCCGCTACACGCGGCAGATGTTTCAGTTCCTGATCTTCGCGGAGGTTTCAGCTACCTGATTGCTGCAATGATCGCTGAGGGTGAATCACGAGTCAACAATGTTGGGATAATTGCCCGCGGCTATGAACATTTCATCGAAAAACTTGAGCAACTGGGTGCAGATTTTAAACTGGTCTAAATTTAGATTAGGTATTAACTAATGGCCAAAAAAGAGAAAACAATGTTGTTTAGGGTACTTGCTGTACCCGTTCGTGCATTCATGCACTCCGTAGCTAGATTTGAGATCATTGACCGCGAGAAGCTACCAAAATCTGGTCCAGTAATTATTGCCCCAAATCATTACAGTGAGGTTGATCCGTTAGTTACTGCGGTAACCATTTGGGAATCAGGTAGAGCGCCAAGATTTATGGCAAAAGCCGGACTGTTTAAAGTGTTTGGACTTGGGTGGCTACTTCGCCATCTTGACATGATTCCGGTCGAGCGTGACAGTAAAAGAGCATCTGCAAACCCGGTAGCGCAGGCGGAACACATTGTTGAGAAGGGGTTTGCCGTGGTCGTATACCCGGAGGGTTCTCTTACGAGAGAACCGAATCTTTGGCCGATGCGCGGAAAAACAGGTGCTGCTCGCTTAGCTCTCACAGGAAAAATTCCGGTGTATCCACTAGTTCACTGGGGCACACAGGATCTGATGCCTCGCTACGGAAAATTGAAAATTTTTGGCCGCCGAGCGCGCATCACTCTGAAATTTGGTGAACCTGTCGATCTTTCCGAATTTTATGACAAGCCAATTAATTCGGAGTTACTGACCAAAGCAACTACAAAAATCATGACCGATATCAGTGATTTACTTGGAAGTGTGCGTGGTGAAACACCACCGGCAAAGATTTGGGACCCTTCAGAAAACGAGCAAACGGAGACGGGGAAGTTTTGAGCAAGGTAGCGGTTATTGGCGCAGGTAGCTGGGGTACAACGTTTGCAAAGATTATTGCAGACGGTGGCACAGATGTAGTTATCTGGAGTCGTAGCAAGCAAATTGCTGATGAAATCCAATTCGATGCCCAAAATCGCAAATACCTGCCAGGAATTAAGCTCCCTAACAAGCTTTCCGGGACTTCCGATTTGGGTGCTGCGCTCAAAGACAAGAAGCAGGTTTATGTAGCGGTTCCAACACAAAGCCTTAGGCTGATGCTTCAAAGCATGAAGCCTCATCTAAATCCGGACACAATCATCGTCAGCCTTATGAAGGGTGTTGAAAAAGCTAGTGGTCTTCGTCCGAGTGAAATCATCATCGAAGAACTAGGAATTGCTAAGGATAGCGTCGTTGTAGTTTCTGGCCCAAATCTGGCGATTGAGATTGCCCGCAAAGAACCAACAGCAGCAGTTGTTGCCTGTGAGGACATCGAGCTGGCCAAAATTGTGGCTGTTACCAGTAGTAACGATTACTTCCACACTTTCGTAAATGATGATGTTACCGGAACAGAATTCGGTGGCGTA
Source organism: Microbacteriaceae bacterium (assembly GCA_019639055.1). Lineage (GTDB taxonomy): Bacteria > Actinomycetota > Actinomycetes > Actinomycetales > Microbacteriaceae > JAHBSP01. The sequence continues at coordinate 69,403 of JAHBSP010000002.1, forward strand.
TTGAAAAACCTAATCGCCCTCGCTATTGGAATTGTGGATGGTGTAGGTTACGGAAACAACACCCGCGCATCGATTATGACTAGGGGGTTAGCAGAAGTCAGTGCCTTTGCTGTGAAGATGGGCGCCAAGCCTGAAACAATGGCTGGGTTAGCCGGTCTTGGAGACCTAATCGCAACCTGCGCATCTCCACTCAGCCGTAACTTTAGGGCCGGACAATTGCTAGGTAAGGGGCATTCGCGCGAAGAGATTTTTGAAATCATGGATCAGACAGCCGAGGGGTTAGCGTCAGTGGAGCCGATTTTAGCAATCGCTAAAGCGCAAAAGATTTCAATGCCGATCGTGAAGCAAATCAACGGTGTAATCAGTGGCACTCTCGCGCCAGAGCGTATTGCTCCAGCGCTAACTTCTGACGGACCTCGTTCGGAGTAGCTTCAAAAGGCAACGTTCTGGAGACAGTGATCAGAATCCCAGTATTTAGGGTTTTTATCACTTAGGCGTTTTAGCTGCAAAGCCTGGTTGCTGTAATTTGACTGAGCGCATCAGCAAAAGCACTGAGCACATCGCGCGAATTAGCTTGAGTAGTATCTACCACCACTTTGGTTGCTGGCGCCCTGCCATAACTTAGGAAGGTGTAGGTGGGGTCGCCTTCCACAGCCAACCAGTGAATACCGTCAACATCAAAACAGGGGAGCGTAGAGGGCGCAGGTGGTTCCATCCCGCATTTGAGGGTGACCGCTACCGGGTCTCCCCAAGCAGCAGTGCTTTGTGAATCAGTATCTCGCCTTTGTAGACTTCCTGAAGCATAAGCATTCTCTCCCGCGCTTGCTGAACCTGCGGGTAGCGCATCGGGCAAGCGCACCATTATTTCTGCGCATAGCGGATTAGTGGCATCAACTGCACTGTTTATATGTACGACTGGCGCGCAGGCAGTCCCGGTAAGGAGCACTGCGATCAACAACAGTGGTGTAAATGTTTTTCGACTAAACCTACGCACTTGCCACCAGCCAAACCAGTTCAGTATCCCCAAAAGATTGCGCCTTATAAATTTCGAATCCGAAGATTTCATATTCACTGTGCGTGCTACGCTCCAAAATCACCACAGCATCCTCATTGATTTGAGGTTTTAGGAGCGAAAGAACTTTTGTAACTTCCTCAGCAGCAATTTCGTAGGGGGGATCGATAAAAACCAAATCCCAGCGGTGACTCGCTGTGTTGCTTTTCTGCTCAAGAAATTCAAGCACTTTTCGCTGGTGCACTTTTGCACTCAGATTTGGGATGCGTTTAGCCAAGTTTTCAATATTTGTACGGATGTCTGCTACCGCACTTTTTGAAACTTCGACGAGATCGGCGTGGATTGCTCCTCTGCTAATTGCTTCCAACGCCAAAGCGCCACTACCTGCGTAGAGATCAAGCGCTCTAGAGCCTGCTAGTAAATCTCTGGAATCTAGTGCCGAAAACAGTGCCTCGCGGACGCGTTCAGAACTTGGACGGGTGCCACTTTTTGGCACTCTCAAGGTCGCGCCAGATGCCATCCCTGCAATGATTCGAGTCACAGTTAAAGGCTATAACCTCATTCCTGTGAGGAAAACAAACCGTGCTGGTCTAGGACCGATGTCAGTGCCGGTTCGGTAGCATTAGAGCATGTTCTCTGCCTTGGATAAGCCACTCGAACGCCTGATTGGTGATCGAAGTGCCAAGGCGATGGCGAAAGTTTTTGGCTTCCACACTGCCGGTGATTTACTTGAAAACTTTCCGAGACGCTATGCCAGACACGGTGAACTTACCCCGATAAAAGATTTGCCAATTGGCGAACATGTAACGCTCCTTGCCAGAGTTGTTTCAGCGACCTCGAGAAGGATGAACAAACGCGCAGGTGAAATTCAAGAAATTACCGTAACTGACGGCACACACCAAATTTCGATAACTTTCTTCAAACAGCCTTGGCGTCTAAACCAACTCACTCCCGGAACGCAAGCTCTATTTGCAGGAAAAGTTGGGTTTTATGGCAGGAAAATGCAGTTGACGCATCCCGAATGCCAATTGCTTGAGGGCGATGATGTAGACGAGGACTTAGCACGCGCCTGGGCTGAGAAGCCTATTCCGATATACCCGGCCAGTGCATCCATGCCAAGTTGGAAAATATCTAAAGCAGTGCAAGCAGTTTTGGCATCTATTGATGCTCCTGCCGACCCACTGGCAGAGAGTTGGGAAGGAGCTTCGGAACTTTCATTTACTGAGGCGCTAAAACAGATTCATGAACCTGCCAATGAGGCAGAATACGAGTTGGCGCGCGGATATTTCAGGGCTTTAGAAGCGCTAAGTATTCAAACCATTTCAGCATTGCGTAAGAAAGCGGTTGAAAGCACTGCCGCTAGCGTTTTCCCTCGTGAAGGTGAGCTTTTGCAAACGTTTCAAAATAGCCTGCCGTTTACTCTTACTGAGGATCAGCAAAAAGTCGCAGACGAGATATCCACAGATTTAGAAAAACCTCACCCTATGCAAAGACTTTTGCAGGGTGAAGTGGGTAGTGGTAAGACTGTGATTGCAGTGATGGCGATGCTTCAAGCGGCTCAATCAGGAGCGCAAGCAGCCATGATTGCCCCAACAGAACTGCTAGCAAATCAGCATTTTCGCACCATTGTGAAACTACTCGGTCCTGATTTAGCGGCAGAAATAAACCCTGTGCTAATAACCGGAAGCATGGGGCAGGCCGAGCGCAAACGTGCGGCACTGTCTGTGGTGAGCGGCACATCCAGACTGGTCATTGGTACGCACGCACTCTTCAGTGACAAAACCCAATTCTTCGATTTAGGGTTGCTAGTTATTGATGAACAGCACCGTTTCGGGGTGGAGCAGCGCGAACGCCTACGCGCCAAGGGTGAAGCTCCGCACTTGCTGGTGCTTTCTGCTACACCTATTCCTCGGACGGTTGCAATAGCTCTCTTCGGTGACCTAGAGATATCGACCATTCGTACCCTTCCCTCGAACCGTAAAGGGGTGGAGACTCATGTTGTGCCGCTTTTCGAAAAACCAAATTGGGAATCGCGGATTTGGGCGAGAAGTCGCGAAGAGATAGATAAGGGTCGACAAGTTTTTGTAGTGTGCCCAGCCATTGACCCGACCGAGGTTATAGCTGAGGAGAAGTCTGCTCAGAGCGGCGACGGTGGCGATTCGAGAAACAAAGCAAACACAGATGAGATTGATTTCAACGCAAAGGCTGAAATCCAGAACGTGACAGAAACAGCTGCAATGCTACGGCAAACCAAAGAACTGCAAGATGTGCGTATCGCTGAAATTCATGGGCAGATGTCTGGTGAAGAACGCGATGAAATCATGGCTGCATTTACCAGGGGTGAAATCAAGGTGCTGGTTGCAACTACCGTTATTGAGGTTGGGGTAGACGTTCCTAACGCCAGCACCATGGTCATTCTGGATGCAGACCGATTTGGCATTGCGCAACTTCATCAGCTACGTGGTCGGGTTGGTAGAGGCGAGCACCCCGGGCTAGCACTTCTAGTAACCCATGCTGAACCAGGCTCGCTTGCAAGAGAACGCATCGAAGCAGTGGCTTCAAGCAATGACGGATTCGAGCTCGCCCAGATGGATTTGGAACTGCGTGGTGAAGGAAATATTCTCGGTGCTTCACAATCCGGTGCAGGATCATCCTTAAAACTGCTGAGGATTACTAAAGATACGGAACTAATTCAAGAAGCAAGGGACAGAGCGTTTGCTCTAGTCGATGATTCCGCTGATCTCGCGAAATATCCTGCGCTGAAAGAATGGACGGCAAGAGTGCTAGACGAAGAACAGCGACAGTACCTGCTCTCTTCATAGGCTGATGTTGCGTTGTTAGAACTAAAGCACAGGTTCCTGTAGCAAAATGGAACTATGCAGAGAATAGCGGTTATTCCAGGGTCATTTGACCCAGTGACTTTAGGTCACCTTGATGTAATCGGGAGAACCTGCCATCTTTTTGATGAAACTCACGTGTTGGTGGTCCACAATCCAGCCAAATCGGCGATGTTGCCTTTTGCGGATCGGGTCAGACTGCTCGAAGAATCTATTGAAGAAGCAGGTCTAAACGAAGTAGCGGCCAGTGGTGGCGGAAAAATAGTGGTTGCTTCCTGGTCAGTTGGGCTTCTGGTTGATTATGTGACAGAGGTTGGTGCGCAGGTGCTGGTAAAGGGCATCCGTTCAAGTAACGATGTCACCTACGAAACCCCGATGGCGATCGTCAACCGTAATTTAGCCGGTGTTGAAACCATGATGATTGTCACCGATCCAGCACACACTCATGTCTCAAGCTCACTGGTGCGGCAGGTCGCATCCCTTGCCGGTGATGTTAGTCCTTATGTGCCACCAGCAGTGGCAAGATTTCTGAAGTAGGTGTTTATTGATGTCTGAATTGACTATCGGCTATGCCGCTATGCTCGAGCAGTTTTCCCCAAAAGATATGGTTGAGCTCTCTGCGCTCGCAGAAACCTACGGTTTTAGCGGAGTGATGGCTGCTGACCATTTCCAGCCGTGGGTACCACAGCAGGGTGAGAGCGCGTTCGTATGGAATGTGCTCTCCGCTATCGGAGCTCGAACCAGTGGAGATTTGGGCCCAGGTGTAACTGCCCCCGGCTATCGAATTCATCCTGCGATTGTTGCGCAGGCGAGTGCAACACTGGCTGCGATGTATCCTGGCAGGCATTGGCTCGGACTGGGTAGCGGCGAGGCACTCAACGAGCATATTGTTGGCGAGTATTGGCCAGAAGTGCCGGAGCGCATCAACAGGATGTTTGAAAGCATCGAAATAATCCAGAAACTTTTCAAATCTGGTCTGGAACAAAAAGATGTGAAGCACAGCGGAAAATACTTCAAGCTGGAATCAACCAGACTGTGGACGTTCCCTGAGGTGGCTCCAGAAATTTTGGTCGCAACAGCGGGGCCAGTCACTGCAAAGCGCGCCGGACGCACCGTTGACGGGCTAATTACTGTTGGTGCTCCGCTGGAAAAGATTGAAGGGCTTTTCAAAAAGTTCAATGAGGGCGCTGCTGAAGTGGGCAAGAATGGCGAAGAAATGCCAAAGCTATTGCAACTGCATCTTTCCTGGGCACCCACATATGAGGAAGCGCTAAAGAACGCGATGGTGGAGTGGCCAAACGGGGGCATGAAATTCCCTAAGGGAGATATTCGCTCGCCGTTGGAGCTTGAACATATGGCAAAACTGGTTCGTCCGGAAGATTTCGAGGGTCGGATGGTGATTTCGGAAGATCCAGAAGTGCACCTTGCGCACATCCAAAAATTTGTAGACCTAGGGTTTGACAGAATTTACCTGCACAATGTCGGACGTAATCAGGCAGAATGGCTTGAAGTATTTGGTAAAGATGTGCTTCCAAAACTGAAGCGCTAATCACAGAAAATTTTGAGTCAAAAAATGCATGAGATAAGTGCTTTTGCTCTGCCCGGAATTCCAGAGGTTGAATCTGGGGACAGTATCTCCAAACTGATTCTGGATGCGCTAAACAGCAATCAAATAGCACTAAGCTCAGGAGACATTCTCGCTGTAACCAGCAAAATCGTTTCCAAAGCTGAAGGAAGATTCTTCCCCGAATCTGAATACAACGATCTATTGGAAGCCGAAACTGCAAGGGTAGTCGCAACCAGTGGCACGGGGGAGCGACAAACACGGATTGTTGAGAGTCGTTTGGGAATCGTTGCAGCCGCTGCCGGCATTGACAGAAGTAACGCTCCTGAAGGGCAAATTCTGGGTCTACCGCTAGATCCAGATGCTTCCGCTGCAACTATTCGAAAAGAGCTAGAAAACGCCCTAAAAATCGATTTAGGCGTGATTATTACTGACACTGTCGGCCGCGCTTGGAGAGTCGGGCAGACAGACATTGTTATTGGTGCATCCGGTGTGCAGTTGCTTGTCGATATGACCGGCGAGATGGACGCAAACGGTCGTGAACTCGTCGTTACCGCACCTGCTGTGGGCGACGAATTAGCGGCGATGGCTGATCTTGTGAAGGCGAAATCTGGCAATACCCCGGTTGCGGTTATTCGCGGAATGGATTTACTGCTTGATTCGGATGCTGAAGGTGCCAAGTCGTTACTCAGAGAGCGGAAACAGGACATGTTTTCTCACGGAGCGAAGGAGGCATACCAGGCAGGCGTTTTGCAGGAAACGATATATGCGGAACCATTTGACTGGCAAGTAATTGTGCTCGGTCGAGGTGGCGGAAAGAGTCGCATTAATGTGGATCCAATATTGCAGAACGAACTTGCAGATGCTTTCGCACTAGACACAGTGACTGCCTTTTTGCAAGCATCAAGGATTGAGTCCGTTTCACTATTAACCACTAGCGAGGCGCTTGCTGGTCGTGCCAAGGCGCTGGGAGCAGGGGCAGTTATTGCCGATGCTGCTTTAGACATGAACGCGCAAATTTTGGAAGCGTTGAAAGAGATCCCTCAAGAAACCCCGGTGATAGTTGTTGTGGGGGATTTGCCACAGGTGCAGGTAGCGGACATCACAGCGGCACTAGAACTAGCAAGTTTCAATGCTCGCTCCGTTCTCGCAGACAGGGCAGGTACAGGCACCACACTGCTAGCCGCCAAAATACCTCTGAGCCTAGTTCCGGAATTTGGAACTGGTTCATTCAAAGCGCATCAGGAAAGCGGGTTCGTTCCAATCCAGCTTCCTGAAACTTCAAGACTTCGCGACGATATAGACACCCTCGATGACCTTAGACGGAATCTAAGGGGTTTGGGTGCTCACTCGATGGCAGTGCTACCCGACGAATTTATCGATTAGTCTTACCGCAAGTCTGGAACTGGTAACGGCATCCGGAATCAGAATGTCGGTGATAAAAGCTTCAATTCCCAGCGCCTCAATCGCGGCCGCCTGATCTTGGTCACTCTCGTGAATCGCAAAGGCGTCTAGGATATCTGCGCCCAGGAAACCGGCAACTCCAACAGCACTTTGTTCACTACCGACAACCTCAAGGCAGGTGTTTGCCATGCCGCGCAGTGCCCATCCGGAAATTAGCGGGCTAACACCGACAACTTTTGCGCTCGTATCTCTGAGTGCTTCTCTGATTCCGGGGATGCCCAGAATCGGGTCCAAAGAAACCACCGGATTCGAAGGGGCGAGAACAACTAAATCCGCTTCAGCTATTGCCGCTAAGACACCGGGTGCTGGGGTAGCATCCTGGATGCCTTCTTGTCTAAAAGCAGTGGTGGCAATATTCGCGCGATACCTTGTCCACCATTCCTGGAAGTGCATATCTCCAAGTTCTGTGGTGACGATTGTGGGTAGTTCTTGATCGCTGGCAGGTAGGAGTTTTGTGTGCGATTCCAGCCACCTAGCACTTAGCTTCTCCACAACTTCGCTGAGCGAGAGTTCTTCAGATAATAGACTGGTGCGGGCAATAGACATTGAAAGATCAAGATCACCCAGTGTGAACCATTCTTTCCCAACGCCAAACTGAGCTAGTTCCTCTCGAATTCGGTAGGTTTCATCCTTCCGGCCCCAACCCCGTTCAATGTCTGAGACACCAGCTAATCGGTAGAGCACAGAATCAAGATCAGGGCAGATTTTCAAACCCAGATGCCACCAGTCATCCGAGACATTTACTATCGCAGTATTGGTGATTTTAGTCTCAGTAGCGCCGGTGTTCTCGCGTTCCCTCGCTAAGGCATAAAAGCCTTCGACCATCTTTGAGCCGCCGACTCCTCCGGCGAGAATAGTGATTCTCATACCCAGAAGAGTAGTGCCTCTCCTTGTCCTCCGCCACCGCACAGAGCGGCAGCGGCTTTTCCTGAGCCCTTTTTATTTAGTGTGTGGGCTAGGTGCACGGCGAGTCTTGCCCCGGATGCACCGACAGGATGCCCGATAGCGATTCCACCACCGTGAACATTCACCTTTTCTGGGTCTGCGCCAAGGAGCGCATTGGAGTGGATTCCGACAGATGCAAAGGCCTCGTTGATCTCAATGTAGTCAAGATCATTTACGGTCCAGCCCTCAGTTTTGAGTGCTTTCTCGATTGCGTGCGCTGGCTGTGCTGGCAGTGAATTATCGGGGCCGGCAACCTGACCGGGCGCCCCTAGTGTTGCTAGAACTTTCCAACCCTTTGCTTCTGCATGCGCACGAGAAGTGATTACCGTAGCTGCCGCACCGTCTGAAAGTGGAGAGGCGTTACCAGCGGTAATAGTGCCTTCCTTTGCAAATGCTGGGCGAAGTTTGCCCAGTGTTTCAGGAGTGGAGTCTCCGCGAATACCCTCGTCGGTGTCTAAGATTTTCTCTTCACCACCACGAAGAGTAACTGTGATTGGAACTATCTCATCAACTAGCGAACCGTCAGTGGAGGCTTTGTGTGCACGCTGGTGTGACCTTGCAGAGAAAGCGTCCTGCGCATCCCTAGCGATGCCGAGCTCATCAGTGTGCTTCTGAGTGAGCGCACCCATGGTGATGTCATCAAATGAGTCGATTAGCCCATCGCGGTTGAGCGAATCTACCGCCTCGAATGATCCGTAGGTCCAACCAAAACGAGAACCCATAAGTAGGTGAGGGGCGTTGGTCATTGATTCTTGACCGCCAGCAACCACAACTTTTGCTTCACCACTGCGGATGATTCTGGCACCGTCAATAATTGCGGTAAGACCTGAGAGACAGACCTTGTTTACAATCTGTGCGGGCACATCCCAGCCGATACCTGCCTTTATTGCTGCCTGACGAGCAGGGTTTTGGCCGCTGCCGGCAAGAATAACCTGACCCATAATCACATACTCAACATCTTTAGGGGTTGCGCCAGCATTCTTCAATGCGCCGGTGATTGCAAAAGCACCAAGATCTGCCGCACTGAAACTAGAGAGCTGTCCCTTGATCTTTCCTTGAGGGGTGCGGGCTGCACCGACAATTACCACATCTGTTGGTTTTGCTTCATTAGCCATAATCGATAACCTCTTTCGAAATCTCTACTACAACAGTACTTTCGCGCCAGTGGCAGCGACAACCCCTTCAGGAGTCACTCCGGGGGCACATTCAATAAGTTTTAGCCCATCTGGAGTAACGTCAAGCACTGCGAGGTCGGTGATTATGCGATGAACCACGCCACGACCTGTGAGTGGAAGTTCGCACTCCTTTAGAATTTTTGGCGAGCCATCCTTAGCAACGTGCTCCATAAGCACAATTACTTTTTGTGCGCCGTGAACTAGGTCCATCGCACCGCCCGGACCCTTAACCATTTTTCCTGGAATCATCCAGTTGGCAAGGTCGCCTTTTTCAGAAACCTGCATGCCTCCAAGAATTGCAGCGTTGATTTTGCCACCGCGAATCATCCCGAAACTCATTGCTGAATCAAAGAAAGCAGCACCAGGGAGCACGGTAACAGTTTCCTTACCTGCGTTGATCAGATCAGGATGCTCGTCCCCGGCTTTAGGGTAGGGCCCAACTCCGAGGATTCCGTTTTCCGACTGTAAGACGACGGTAACTCCCTCTGGTAGGTAGTTTGGCACTAGGGTCGGGATGCCGATTCCTAAGTTCACATAGGAACCATCCTGCAGTTCCTGTGCGGCTCTTTGAGCCATTTCTTCGCGCGTAAGTGCCATTATGCTTCCCTCACAGTTCTGCGTTCAATTCTCTTCTCGATGTCTTTACCGACTTCCACAATGCGGTGCACAAAAATCCCCGGTAGGTGGATTGAGTCAGGGTCCAGTTCGCCTGCCGGCACTAGCTCTTCAACCTGGGCGATAGTTACTCGACCGGCCATCGCTGCAAGCGGGGAGAAGTTACGCGCTGATTTGTGGAAAATAAGGTTTCCATGAGTGTCGCCCTTTAGCGCGTGGAGCAGCGCGAAATCGGTGGTGATTGCCTCTTCAAGCACAAACTCTTTCTTTTCACCGTGGAAGTCGAAAAATTCGGTGTGCTTTTTTGGGCTTGCGACTTTCACTGTGCCATCAGCGTTATAAATCCGGGGGAGACCGCCTTCAGCTACCTGCGTGCCGACACCAGTCTGAGTATAGAAGGCGGCTATTCCACTTCCACCGGCACGAAGCTTATCGGCGAGTGTTCCCTGAGGGGTGAGTTCTAGCTCGAGTTCCCCTCCGAGAAACTGCCTCTCAAATTCTTTGTTTTCTCCCACATAGGAGGATGTCATTTTGCGAATGCGCTTAGCAGCAAGCAGGATTCCTAAACCGAAATCATCGACTCCGCAGTTGTTACTGACAACACTGAGGTTATCGCTTCCTTTTTCCAGAAGTGCTTCAATCAATAGCTGCGGGATACCGCTGATGCCGAAACCACCAACCGCGATACTTGAACCGCTAGCAATGTCTGCTACCGCTTCTGCGGGAGTTGCAACTCTCTTATCGATTGTCACTTTTATCCCAATCCTTTCTTTGTTTAGCGTTCGCTACTTTGCTAACGTTTTCTTGATGTAGTCGGCGATTACGCTGGCTCCTTCATCGGCCATGATGATTGTGTAGTGGTTTACTCCGGGCATATTTACATACTCGATTGAGGGGACCAGTTTCAGCTGTTCGAGAGCGTAATCTTCTTCGTAGAGAGGCGGGTTGCTACCCAGCAGGCCGAATTCTGCCCGGAAGAAGTATCCTGATTGTTTTATCTCTGAAAGAGCGGAAATCGCCAATTTACTAGCGTTTAGGTCGATAGAGTCTGCAAGCACTGATTCGTAGGTTGTGCAGGCGCGGTATTTGCCGTTCGGCAGTAGGTCTAAATCATATTTGATATAGCCGGTTACGGTATCGTTCCAATCGCCTTGGAATGCTGGGTGTAGCTTCCAGAAGTCAACATACTGATCGACAGAATCAAACTCCATAGCAAGGCGTTCCATCGCAGGACCGATCACTGCGGTTATCAACTCCTCACCCTCGAGGTTCCCGGGTACGTAAATTGGGATTCCGCCGTCAATTAGAATTAGCGACTTCACAATCTCAGGGAATTGATATGCGGTGAACATGCTCACAAAAGCGCCCATGGAGTGACCAACGAAAGTCACGCTACCCAAATCAAAGTAATCCACGATGGCTTTCATATCCACGGTGTGCTGGATCATTCCCAGTGGCTCCGAGAGTTTATTGCTGCGACCACGACCACGAAGGTCTGGTGCAATTACGCGCACTCCGCTCAAGTGCTGAGCAACAAGTGGCCAGGCCATATGACTGGAAGTTACCCCGTGGATAGCAATAACGGTGTCGGTGTATCCGTTTTCAGGCTCCCAAACACCAACGTGGAGGTCACCACCGGTAACTGGGATATCAACTTCACTGTACTTATTCGTCATCCTTAATTTCCTTATGCAAAATTTTCTTGAATTGTTGGGCGTATTTTTTAGTGGGCAGTCCATCCGCCGTCCATCACGAATGATGAACCGGTTGCTAGCCCTGCACTGTCACTTGCCAGCCAAAGAGCGAGGCTAGCTACTTCTGAGGGGTCAAGCAGGCGCTTTATGCTACTGTCGGCGAGCATAATCTTTTCGACAACTTCGTCCTCGCTAATTCCGTGAACCTTTGCCTGGTCGGAAATCTGCTTTTCAACAAGCGCGGTGCGCACATAACCAGGGTTGATGCAGTTGCTGGTTACGCCGTGGCTGGCACCTTCAAGTGCGGTAACTTTCGAGAGCCCTTCTAGCCCGTGCTTGGCAGCCACATAGGCGGATTTGAATGCACTAGCGCGTAGGCCGTGGACGGAGGAAAGGTTTATTACCCGACCCCAGCCCTTTTCATACATATACGGAAGGGATGCGCGAATCAACAAAAATGGTGCCTCAAGCATAATTTTCTGGATTAGTCGGAAATCTTCCACATTGAAATCTTCAATCGGGCTAACCCGCTGAATGCCGGCGTTATTGACGAGAATCTCGCACTTAAGTTGTAGGCTCTCTAGCTGAGTTGTTTCAGCAAGGTTGACTACCCAGGCAGCACCGCCAATATCGTTTGCTACCCGCTTTGCTGCTTCCTCAGAGACATCGGCCACAGTAACGTTGGCACCTGCTTCAGCGAATGCGCGAGCAATAGCCTCGCCAATTCCGCCGCCACCGCCGGTAACAATTGCAGATTTACCTTTTAGATCAGTCATGATTTTCCTTTCCGGTATCGGAGATATTTGCGTTACTCACTGCTGTTTCCAGTAGTTGGGGCCATCGCTCTTCTAATAAACTTCATCATTTCGTCGAGAATATGTTCAGGGACTTCGCCACTGTCTTCCCACAGCACCCAGCGCATACCGATAAGCTCACCAATACCCATCAGCGACCAGGCAGCTACTTGAGTATCGACATCACCGATTTCACCCTTACTGCGCGCTGATTCCAATGCTTGCTGGTAACCGTCAACGATTCTTGTGTAGTGGTTCTTCAGCGCTTCGGGGGAGACAAACTCTGCCTGTCGAATGATTCGATAAAGTGCAGGATGCTCGGCAGTGAATTTGAAGAACGCTACAAAACCGGCGCGTTCAGCATCCAGTCGATTCGAATGTTTAGCAGAAGCTTCACTCATTGCGTGACGGACTCGACGGTTTAGATCCTCAACGACGATATTGAATACTTCAAGCTTGCTTTCGAAGTAGTTGTAGAAGGTGCCGAGTGCAACACCTGCCTTTTCGGTAATTTTCACGATTGAGGCTTCATGGAAACCGCATTCGGCAAAAAGGTCCTCGGCCGCTTGTAGGAGCCTTGCCTGTGTTTTAGAACCTTTAGCTGTGCGTGGCATTGCCATGCTCATAATGCACTCTCCTTAAGTAGCGAGACTGCCATCTCTCTAAGCTGCGGTCTGGAAATCTTGTTTGTTCCAGACTTTGGGATTTGCGAAATGAATTTGAAGTATTTAGGAATCTTGTAGCCGGCAATTCGCGAACCCAGATGTTCGATTAGATCTGCTTCGCTAATTTCGGCTTTACCGACTACGAATGCGAAGCCTACTTCGCCCCATTTTTCGTCAGGAATGCCTAGAACAGCCACTTCGGTAACTTCAGGGAAAGTGATTATTGCCGCTTCGACTTCGGCAGGGGAGATATTTTCTCCACCGCTTATGTAGATGTCTTTAATGCGGTCAATGATTCGGTAATCGCCTTCATCGTCACGGTAGGCAAGATCTCCAGTCCTTAGCCAGCCGTCGATCATGTTTTTGTCAAACTCGTCCTGTGCATTGAAGTAAGCACGGCTGACCCCGGGGCCACGGCAAATAAGTTCGCCAACACCGGTACCCTGCACAATCAATCCGGTGTCTGGATCGCGGAGTGCTGCCTCCATGTGCGGGTATGGGCGCCCCGAGAAACCGATTTTCTCTTTCGCTTTATTTTCTGGGAGGCAGAGCACATTGGGGCCACCCTCGGTAAGTCCATAACCCTGGGTTAACCCAACTCCTCGGTCATGCCAAATTTCAATCAGTCTTGAAGGCATGGATGCGCCGCCGACAATCGCGTGACGCAGGCTGGACAAATCCGCACTCTTGAAGGCAGGGTCTGTCGCTAGCATCAGGTATTGAGTTGGAACAGCCATCATGGATGTCACTTGTCGTTCAGAAATGAGTTTCAGTACTCGCGGTGGGTCGAATGTGGGTTCGAGCACCACTGTTGCGCCAGTCCACCAGGCTAGAAGTGGCAGGATATTCCAACCACCGACATGGAACTGGGGGAGCATGGCCAAGATTACATCCTTAGTCGTAACCGGAATAGTTAGTGAAAGCGAGAGGTTGGTCCAGAAGCAGTTGCTGTGGGTGAGGACCACACCTTTTGGGTTTCCTTGGGTGCCGGAGGTGAAAAGTATAAGCATTGCATCGTCATCGCTGATTGCTCTGCGACTCGAGCGCTCACTTTTCCCTGCTGGCGCTGCAACCTCCTGTTCAACCCCGAGTGAACCAATTAGCTGAAGCGGGAGAGTCTCTTCTGTATCTGTCTGGAATCTTCTTTTTGAAGACAGCGCTAGTGATTCGAATTCACTGTCGGCAACGAGAAGACTGGGTTCGAGTATCTGTAATTGAGCGGCTATTTCTCGCGGGGATAAACGCCATGAGAGCGGAGCCAGAATCACTCCGGCCTTGGCGCAAGCGAAGAAAAGCACGACTTGGTCTGCGCTGTTGCCACAGATTGTGGCGATCCTGTCTCCAATTGCGTAACCGGCATTCACTAGCTTCTCTGCGAGCCGTTCTGAACGTTTATGTAGCTCGCGGTAGGTGAGTGTCACGCCACGGTCGTCGATTGCGACTTTGCCCGGATTTTGCGCATACTGCTGCGTGGTCCACCTGCTGAGAGTGTGAAGACCATCCAGGTTTTCGTCGAGTAACGACACGTAGTTTGACATCAGGCTGCTAGTTTCTCCTCATTCTTTGCCTGCTTACGCAGGCCAAGTTTTGCCACCGCCCGTGTGTATGCACCGTGAATGCCGCCAGGCATAAACAGCACAACCAGTATGAACAGCACTCCGAGAATGAACAGCGGTTCTTTCAGTGGGATGCGCAGAAAATCGGGTAGTCCGGTCACGAAATCAGAGCTGGAAAGGGCAATTAGCCGGTTGTTGAGGATTGTGTAGATGAATGCACCAATAACTGCACCCCACTTAGAGCCAAGGCCACCAAGAACCACCATCAGTAGTGCGGCAATCGTGAGCTCAGCACTAACAGCATGCGGGAGAATAGCCCTGTTGGCGAATATGTATGCCATACCTACGGTTGAAGCCAAAGTTCCAGCAACAACGAACATGATCCATTTAGCGAAGTATGGTTTGATTCCGAGGACATTAATGCGGAGTTCGTTCTCGCGAATAGCGGAGGCAACATGTCCTGCGCGGGAGTGCTCCACGAGGGTGAGAATCAGGAATATCACCACGATTATGGTGAGCACAATCCAGAAAGGGTATTTGATATCGCGAATCGGGAATGCGAGACCGATTTCCTGAAGCGGTTTTGTGATGTTGAGTCCCTCACCACCACCGGTAATTTCAGAGTTCTTGCGCACTAGAACAAGCCCTGCCTGGCCGAATGCTAGAGTCACCATTGCGAAGGGGATTCCATTTACACGGAGCGCGATAGCTCCGGTGATGCCGGCAAGAATTACTCCAAATCCTAGGTTTAATAGCACCGCCCACCAGAATGGCATCTCCAATTCCATGAGCATTATTCCGAAAATGTATCCACCGGCACCGAAATATAGCGCGTGACCGAAGCTCAGCAGACCGGTGACTCCGAGAAGTAGACGGTAGGTGATTGCCAGCCCAACATTCAGTAGGCAAAGAATAAGCAGGTCAAGTGACCCAGGGGTGTTGGTGTTGCCAGGGAGTATGCCCGGGATTGGAATAGGCAGGATTGGGAACAGCGCAAGGAGTGCGACAACGCCGATTCCAATAATCCACTGAAGGTGTTTTGTAGTTTTCATTTACGCCTTCTTTCCTAGTAGACCGGTCGGTTTCACGAGTAGCACCACTGCTAGTAGCACTACCACAACCACATCTCCGGTTCCGAAGACGTAGTAGTTTGCGAACTGCTGCAGGATGGCAACTAGAACCGAGGCGACTGCTGCGCCGCCGATAGAACCTAAACCGCCAATAACGGTCACGATGAATGCGAATATCAGGAGTGACTGTCCGAGACTTGGGGAGATGTAGTTGAAGTAGTAGCTTGCCATGACTCCACCAAAACCGGCAACGATACCACCGATAGTAAATACGAGGGCAAATGACTTACGCACGTCAATACCGAGTGCTGTTACCATACTTCGGTTTTCAACACCGGCGCGGATAATCATTCCATAGCGGGTCTTGTGTAGGAATAGTTGCAGACCTATAAGCACGAGTGCCGCCCCAAGAATCATGATGAAGTTCTTATTTGGAACGTCTACACCCAGCATCCCTGTAGTTCCTCGCAACCACTCTGGACCGAAGAGCGGGATACTGTCGTGTCCCCAAATTCCACCGAATAGGGCAACGGCAGCAAGTGCGAGACCAACGGTGATCAATACCTGCTCTATGTGACGGTTATAGAGCCTGCGAATAAGTAGCAGTTCGGTTAGGAGTGCGAATGCGCCACCGGCGAGAGCACCTGCAATACAGGCGGTAACAAATCCGGTCCAGGTTTCGATTCCAATGATTCTGGCAACTTCATAGCCAATGTAGCCACCGAATGAAAGGAAAACTCCGTGCGCAAAGTTCAGCACGTGCATCAGGCCATAGATAAGGCTAAGTCCGGATGCTACAAGGAAGTAGATAGAGCCGAGGCCGACACCGGTTATTGTCAGCAGAATGATGGTGTCCATTATGCTCCTTCCGAGTGAACGCCAAGCAGTCGCTGGGTGAGCGCTTCATCAGCGAGTAGTGTTTTTGCTTTACCGGTGTAAACGACCTTGCCGGCATCTAAAACGATTACGTCCTCTGCCAGCCTGCGCACCACTTCAAGATTTTGCTCAACAAGCAGCATTGGCACTGTTTTAGAAGCTTCTTCAAGCGCAACAGCAACCTCGGTAACAATCTTTGGTGCTAGACCTTTGGTCGGTTCATCTACCAGTAGTAGCTTGTTTGAGTTGATTAGCGCCCTTGCAAGTGAAACCATCTGTTGCTGTCCGCCGGAGAGGGAGCCACCTGTTTGAGCCTTGCGAGCTTCGATATCTGGGAAAAGTTCAGCAACATAGCGGCGATTTGGGTTCTTGTCGCGTTCTGCGATGCGCAGGTTCTCTTCAACACTTAGTTTTGAGAAGATTTCTCTGTCTTCAGGTACGTAGCCGATGCCCAGTTGCACAATCTGATGGGTTAGTAACCCCTGAATTGGTTGTCCGTCAAAAATTATGTTTCCTTGGCGTTGATATAGACCCAGGATTCCTTTGATTGTGCTGGATTTACCAACACCGTTACGGCCGAGAAGTGCAGTGATACCAACAGCTGGCACTTCAAAACTTACATCTTCAACAACCTGCTGACCCGAGACGGATGCCTGCAAGTTTTCTACTTTGAGAATGATTTCGCTCATAGTGCCTCCCCTAGGTAGGCGCTTTGGACTACGGGATTATTGACAATGTTTTCTGGTGTGTCAATAGCTAGCAGTGAACCGTGGTGCATTACGGCGACCCGGTCAACGAGTCCTAGTACCACTTCCATGTGGTGTTCTACGATCAGCACGGTGTTTCCGTGGTCCTTGTGGAGGCTGCGTATAATCTCCATGAGTCCCGGCACGTCACCTGATCCGACACCGGCCATTGGTTCATCTAGCAGGATCACATTTGGCTTAGTTACCAGAATCATCGCGATCTCTAGTTTGCGTTTGTCGCCGTGGGAAAGTGTTCCGGCTAATAATTGGCTACGGTGGTCAAGTTCTACTTCTTTGAGAGCTTCCCAGGCCGCGTCTGTGGCTTCGTCGTGTTCAGTTGGGAGGCTGATTATTGAAAGCGATCCTCCAATTTTTGCCTGCGCTGCAAGTCGCACGTTCTCTAGAACGCTCAGTGCAGGGAAAAGGCTGGATGTTTGGAATGTGCGTCCGAGTCCTTGTGATGCACGACCCGCGATTGAATTCTTTGTGATGTCTTTTCCGGAAAGCTCGATACGGCCAGCTGTGGGCTTCATAACACCGGAGATGATGTTGAAGAGTGTGGTCTTACCAGCACCGTTTGGGCCGATAACGCCGATCATTTCACTTTTAGCGACCGTTAGGCTAACGTTTTCGAGTATTCTCGCTCCACCGATACTGAGGCTTATGGCCTGCACATCCAGAGCGGTTTCGCCAGTGGCTTCACTCGCTGGTGCTTGAATTAGAGACATCTGCATCCCTTGGTTTGTGTGTTTGAAAAGTTCCGTTTAGAAGTGATGGTGTGAGCCAAATGAGACTCACACCACCACATTTAGTTTGAATTAGCTCAGAATTTAGCCTACTTGGCTGGTGGAGCTACATCTTCTGGGCTTGAGGTTGAAACAAGCACTGGAGTCCAGGTGCCGTTTACGTTCTCAAGCTTTACCTGGAACATTGGCTGCAACAGAGCGTGGTCACTTGCGCGAACAGTGTTGGTTCCCTTTGGACCTTCGAAAGTGAATCCTTCAAGTGCTGCAATGTAGTTGTCTACCTGGGTAGCAGGGTCGGTTCCAGCGTGCTTGACAGCCTCAGCGATCATAATTGCTGCGTTGAATCCGTCTGGGGAGAAGAGGTCAGCCTCTAGACCCTTACCCTTTAGGTAGTCAATCATGTAGGTGTTTACTGCGTTGTCAGCTGCACCAGCGAAGTAGTGGTTCAAGAATGAAACCTTGTCGCTTGCGTCACCAAATGCCTGGTATGTGGTGGTGTCACCGAGGCCGGTTACTAGTGGAGCAACATCGAATACACGCTGCTGGAAGAGTGCCTGCCACATTGCACCAGAGGTAGCACCTGCCCAAGCTGGGAATACTAGATCAGGGTTTGCATCCTTGATCTGAACAGCGAATGGAGTGAACTCAGTTGCGTCTTCAGGAACCAAGATTGAAACAATCTCTGCACCCTTTGAACCAAGAACTGCCTGAGCCGCAGCCACGTTGCCTTTACCGAACTCGGTGTCCTGAGCAAAAACTACAACTTTCGCGCCCTGTAGTGAGTCAAGGAATCCACCAGCGGTTGCAAGGTCCTGAAGGGACTGGCGACCGGAGCGGAAGGTGTAGTCGTTGATGCCGGTAATAGCGTCAGTTGCGGCTGGTCCGGAAATAAATAGGACCTGCTCAACCTCTGCAAGTGCTGCAACCTGCACAGCAACACCGGAAGCGGTGCTACCAGCGAGGATGTTGTAGCCTTCACCGATAAGGGTCTTTGCGTGGTTTACAGCGGTTTCTGGGTTACCTGCGTCATCGTGATAGGTCACGCTGATCTTGGTGCCGTTAATAACACCGGTTCCGTCGGTAACGTAGTCAAGACCGGCCTCGAAACCTGCCTTGTAAGCAGCGCCATAAATAGATAGCACGCCACTTTCGGAGTAGATAATACCTACTTTGACTTCTTCTGGTCCTTCAGGAGCAGATTCTGCACATCCTGCGAGTGCGAGTGATGCTGCGGCAGTAATTGAAGCTGCTGCGAGCAATTTCTTAGAGAAATTCATTTCCCATCCTCTTTGACTTGGAATAAAACTGAAAGATGATTCAGGTTACAGAAAAGATAACGCCAACTACTTTTCTTTGTCAAGTTGAAACACCAAATAGAATTGATTTGTGACTAATTCATTTAAGAAAACTTGGCTTCAAATATCAGTCCATGATCTGATCAATAAGCCAGGTGAGAGCCGCACTATAGATATACATGCGACACTTCCAGAAGATTGGGTATCTGGCCCAAGCAAAGTGCCAGCAGGCTCAGTCCTAGTCATTACCGCAAATCTTGAGAGTGTTCATGAAGGAATACTTGTTAGCGGAGGGGTAGATTTTGAAGCTCTTGCAGAGTGCTCAATATGTCTGAAAGAGCTAAAACTTGCCTTTCAAGTCGATTTTCAGGAGCTTTTCGCGTATCATATAGCGGATGGATTCGATTACGAGGTTCAGTCAGAACACGTAGATATCGAGCCAATTGTCCGAGATGCGGTAGTTCTATCTCTGCCGTTCCAACCGAAGTGTGAACCACAATGTGACCCAGTTGAGGTTCCTGAAGGGGTCACGCTTGTGTTGGCCGGACAAGAGCGGCCCGTAGAATCTGATCCAAGATGGGCACCGCTTGCGGGACTCATACCAGACGATATCGATAAAGTTTAGAAGGATTACCCATGGCAGTACCAAAGCGCAAGTCTTCGCGCTCAAACACACGTTCACGCCGTTCCCAGTGGAAAGCTGAAGCACCTACTCTAGTAAAGACCGTTGAAGGTGGAAAGGTTGTTTACAGCCAGCCACACCGCGCAAAGGTTGTAACTGATTCAGCAGGCACCGAACTTTTCCTTGAATACAAGGGTCGCAAGGTAGCCGACGTTTAGTTAGCAATTCATCGCGAATGACTTATCAAGAACTGCGCGATGAACTCGGAGTATCGCTCTCTGACGTGGCATTCGAGCACGCGCTGACACACCGCTCCTACGCTTATGAGCATCCTGAAGCCGAAAATTATGAACGGCTAGAGTTCCTAGGCGATACTGTGCTGGGCAGGCAAATTACGCACTGGCTGTTTTTAGAGTACCCAGAACTTGATGAAGGAGAGTTGGCAAAGCGTCGCGCTTCACTTGTGAGTGCGCCAGCTCTTGCAGAAATCGCTAGACAGTTTGGTTTGGGCAAATATCTAAGGCTTGGTGTTGGCGAAGATCAAACAGGGGGTCGCACAAAAGAATCAATTCTTGCAGATGTTGTTGAAGCCATCCTCGGGGCCACATTTTTAGAGAGTGGCAACGATGCTGCAAATGCCCTGGTTATGAGAATGTTTGAAAAGACTCTTGCAAGTTCTGATTGGTTTTCCAAACATTTCGACACGAAGTCTGCATTGCAGGAATTGGTTTCTAGGTTGGGACACCCGGCACCCTTCTACAGGCTACACAGCAAGGGTCCCGATCACGAGAAAGTTTTTACTGCTGAAGTGCTAGTTTCCGACAAGGTTGTTGGAGTAGGCAAAGGAAGCAGTAAGAAAGCGGCTGAAATTGAAGCCGCCAGAGCAGCACTTGAGAAACTAAATGCCTGAACTACCAGAAGTTGAGGTGGTTAGGCGCGGAATTTCTGAGACTGTTGCTAACGCCAAAATCGCTAGCGTTAGCGTAAAAGACCAGCGCTCGTTGCGCAGACACCAGGGTTCAGCACACAGCTTTATTACTGAGCTGGAAGGCTCGGTGCTTGACGCGCCAAGACGTCGCGGAAAATTCCTCTGGATTCCAGTGCAAGGAACTAACCGAGCACTGCTAATCCACTTGGGAATGAGCGGGCAGATTTTATTAACGGATGCACCAACCAGACACGAAAGAGTGCGGCTACAGTTTGAAGATGGCAATCACCTGGTGTTCAATGATCAACGGATTTTTGGCTACATGGCGATTGATGACCTGGCAGAAGATAGTCCAGCAAGTGCCAGCCATATCGCCCACGACCCCTTAGAGGCGAGTTTTGATTTTCAACGCTTCTTTGAAAAGGCGAGTAAGTCATCCCGTGCAGTGAAAGCGGTATTGCTTGACCAAAGTGTAATTAGCGGCGTTGGGAACATTTACGCTGATGAGTCTTTGTGGCGTTCAGAACTGCACCCGAATATCCCTGCTCACCAGATATCTAAGGAGCAGTATCTTCGCCTAGTCGCCAACATCAGGGATGTTTTCGAAGCGGCACTTGCAGAGGGTGGCACGAGTTTCGATTACCAGTACAAGCAAACCAACGGTGAAAGTGGCTACTTCGCAGTGAGCCTCAATGCCTACGGCCAGACGGGTAAAGCCTGCCCGAGATGCGGTTCGCCAATTCAACGGATAAAGTTTGCCGGTAGATCTTCGCATTTTTGCCCAAACTGCCAGACTTTTTCTGCATAACCATTAGGCTTTGAGGTTACTAAACACTTCGGTCAGTTAGCATATTTAAGACGATTAGCGAGGAATGACTAAATGCATTTAAAGAGCCTTACCCTTAAGGGCTTTAAGTCATTCGCTGCGCCCACAACTTTCGTATTCGAGCAGGGAGTCACCGCAGTCGTTGGCCCCAACGGTTCCGGAAAATCAAACATCGTTGATGCGCTCGCCTGGGTGATGGGTGAGCAGGGTGCAAAAACCCTTCGCGGTGGCGCAATGAGCGACGTAATTTTCGCAGGTACTGCCAACAAGGCGCCACTTGGTCGTGCAGAAGTGCTACTTACTATCGACAACTCTGATGGCGCGCTCCCAATCGATTACACAGAGGTCACAATAGGTAGGGTGCTTTTTAGAAATGGCACCAGCGAATATTCCATCAACGGAGAATCCTGCAGACTGCTGGATGTCCAGGAGTTACTATCCGACTCTGGCCTCGGCCGAGAAATGCACGTAATCGTCGGGCAGGGGCAGTTAGACACTGTTCTACACGCCACAGCGGAGCAAAGGCGAGGCTTTATCGAAGAGGCAGCCGGCATCCTGAAGCACCGTCGCCGTAAAGAAAAAACAGTTCGCAAGCTTGAAGCAATGGACACCAACCTGACCAGACTCGGCGATCTTGCTAACGAAATTCGTCGCCAACTAAAACCACTAGGGGCACAGGCGGAGATTGCTCGGGAAGCAGCAGTTATTCAAGCTACGGTTCGTGATGCCAGAGCGCGATTACTAGCCGACGAAGTTGTCGGACTAAGGACAGCGCTAACCGCACATTCTTTGAACGAATCTCAACGAGCGTCCGAACGGGCGACACTCAGTGAAAAACTCGAACAGGTCAAAATCAGACAGCAAAGACTTGAACAGAGCGATATATCCAAAAAGGTAGAGTCAATGCGCACCACTCTTTTCGCGCTTGAAAAGTCGCAAGAGAGGTTCCGTAGCCTCTTCAATCTTGCTAAGCAGTCGGTTAGCCTTATCAGCTCAGAGGATGCGCTCAGCCCGGTTGCGAACACGGTCACAGATTTAGATATCGCCTCCTCTCGGGAAGTTATTGAGAGTGCAGATACTTTTGTAAGGGATGCTGAAAACGCTGTCGATGAGCACCTAACCTTGGTTGCTACGGCCAGAGTCGGATTGCAACGTATTGATGAAGAACTTAATGCTCAAAATGAGTTGGTAAGTGCCCACGACTTGCGTATCGCCGCTTACGGTTCAGCGGTCGCAGTTGCTGAAACAGAACTCAAATCAATTTTGGAGCAGATTGAATCCGTAAAAGAAAATCTGAAGTCTGCAGAAGAATCCGGTTCTCGAATCAAGTCAGAAATTACTCAAGCAGAAACTGAGACAGAACACCCAGACAACGAAGCGGCGCTGCTTGACGGTAGATGGGCTGCTGCAAGAGCAAAACTTGAATCTGCCAGACAGGTAATTGAGTCTTCGCGTGAAGAACTACACAATGCGGAGCGGGAGCGCTCATCCCTGCTTGCGAAACAGTCCGCACTGGAACTAACTATCGAGAAAAAAGATGGTACTGCCGAACTTTCTGCGAAGCTGCCTAAACTGGCGAAACGCATTTCTGAGGTTGTTAAAGTTCAGCAAGGCTATGAAACCGCGATCGGTTTTGCGCTCGGTGCTTTAGCAGATGCGCTACTTGCGAAGGATTTCGAGGAAGCTGTGGAAGCCGCGAAATTTGCTTCCGGTAATCAGATTGGGCGCATCAGTGTTGTCGTTTCTGAGGCGGATGTCCCAACTAGCGAACTCTTTGAACCTGCCGGCACCATAAATGCCACCAAAGTTGTTGATGCACCTTCAGGTGTTTTGAATCTGCTCAGCAATTTTTCGATAGCCGAAGATTTAGATTCCGCTAAGAAAGCATTTGAAAAAGCGGGTAAGGCATCCGGAACCATAATCACCAAGAGCGGTGAAGTTGTAACTAGGAGCATGCTAAGTGCCGGCGTTGCCTCCCCAACGAGTATTGAACTTATTGCGGCAAGGGATGCGGCAACTAAGGATCTAGAAGAGTTGCAAAAAACTATCGAATCACTTCGCTTGAGCCTAGCCAAGGCTCAAGAAGAAGCGCAGATGGCTAGCGACGATGCCGATAACGCACTTTCTGCACTTCGTGAGTTTGATGCACAAGCTGCCGCGCACACTGAGCGGATCGCTAGACTAAAAGCGCAATTGGAAAACTCTGAAACCGAAGTTCAGAAACTGGAGAGCCAGCGTGCATCCCTAGAAGAAGCAAGTCTTGTAGCAACAAAGACTTTGGAGAGCGCTAAAGAGACACTAACTCTCTATGAAGCAACTCCGCGACCGGTCGTTGATTTAGCTGCCAGGGAACAAGCATCTGCCGAATTAGAGAGTCTTCGCAATAGGGAAATGGACTTGCGCGTGGATCTTGAAACCGCGAGGGAACGTCAAAGGCAGGCTAATCGCGATCTGCAGCAACTAATTTCTCAGCAACAGCGTGAGGTTCGTGAAGCGGAAGAAGCCAAGCGTTTGCAAGCTAAACGTCAGCAGCAGTTGCGAGTTGCTAGCGAGGTAATGGAGCAGCTCCCTAGTGTGCTTGAAGTTGTGGCCGCTTCAGTGCAGGAAGCGAAAAGCGAGTTAGATAACCTTTCGGAAAAACGGCTACTGCAAAATGCAGAAGGGAACGAACTGCGCACTACAGAGCAGAGCTTGCGTGAAGAACTTCAGACCATAACCGAGAGTGTCCACGGTCTCGAATTGCAGATTTACGAGAAGAAGTTGCAGCTATCAAACCTTTTGGAGCGGGCGGCCGAGGAATTGGGTCTTGTTGAGGATGTGCTGGTTGCTGAATATGGCCCTGACCAGCCGATTGTTTTGGAAGAAGGCGAAGAGCCGAAGGCTTTTGTGCGTGAAGAGCAGCAACTTCGACTTGAAAGGGCAGAGCGAAAGCTTGCCCAGTTGGGGCGCGTAAACCCACTTGCTCTTGAAGAGTTTGCAGCACTTGAACAGCGGCACACATACCTGAATGAGCAGCTTGAAGACTTGAAGGCAGCTAAACGCGATCTGCTGAGTATAGTTTCAGATCTTGATGACACCATGCAGGAAGTATTTGTAGAAGCCTTTGAAGACACTAAGAAAGCTTTCCAAGAAATATTTCCAGTGCTTTTCCCTGGGGGTACAGGCAACATTAGCCTAAGCAATCCGGATGACCTACTTACTACCGGCATTGAAGTTTCCGTAAAACCCGCAGGAAAGCGCATTGAGCGACTCAGCCTGCTATCCGGTGGTGAGCGCTCCCTTGCAGCTGTTGCGCTACTGGTAGCAATATTTATGGCCCGCCCTAGCCCCTTCTACATTCTGGACGAGGTTGAGGCTGCCCTTGATGACTCCAACCTAGGACGGCTGCTTAGTGTCTTTGAGATGCTTCGTGAGAATTCGCAGCTGATTATTGTCACCCATCAGAAGCGAACCATGGAAATCGCAGACTCACTATACGGTGTTTCAATGCGTCAAGACGGCGTCAGCCAGGTCGTGGGACAGCGGTTGGCTAAGGAGAGCGCCTAATTGAGTTTTCCGCCTGAATTCTTCGACGAAAAACCGCAAGAAACCGAGAATCTGAGCAGAAAAGCTGCCAGAAAGAGCCGGTCTCGGGGAACTTGGCTGGTCATCCCCGCACTTGTCGCGCTGATTTTCGCTGGGCTTTGGATCTGGTTCAATGTGGATTCAATTCGCGACACTATAAAAGTGTGGGGCTATCAGCCCACGGCGCAGGTAGAAGAAATCGCCCAAAGTACAGCTATGACAGAACACGGCAAATTCATGTTCTATGTTGGTGCTCCAAAAATTCTTGAATCAGAGGACTTTAACGAATTCTGCAACACGCACCACGGTGATTTTTATACTCTCGGTTGTTACACATCGAGTTCGAGCATTTTCATCTATCAAATCACTGACAGCCGTTTGAAAGGCGTAGTCGAAGTTACTGCCGCACATGAAATGTTACACGCAGCATGGAGCAGGTTATCTCTTGAGGAAAAATCTCGTCTCACTGACCTTCTGCAAGCTGCTTATTCAAAGATCGAAGACCCGAAGCTTGCAGAAACTATGAGTTTGTATGAACAAATTTCTCCAACGGAGTTGCCGAATGAACTCCACAGCATCTTAGGAACCCAGTATGCAGGGCTGGGAAAAGAGCTTGAAGAATACTATTCGCAGTATTTCACTGACCGAAGCAAAGTAGTTAATCTTTACTCCAATTATCAGGGTTACATTGATTCAGTCCGAGATCAGTTGACTGAACTTCAAGACAAACTTACAGAACTAAGTGACTACCTCGATAGTGAACGTGGCGAAATAGACAGCGCAATAGAACAGTGGAATTTGGATGTTCAAACCTACAACTCAAGAATTAATACTCCTGGTGGTTTCTCTTCTCAGCGGGAAGCAGACATCGCTAGAGCAGCACTCGAAACTCGAAAAACAATACTAGAAGAACGGCAGGAAGCCTATAAGGCTAAAGTTGCTGAATATGATGAACTGATTACAGAGTGGGATAAGGTAGCCGCAGAGAGCGATGAAATTTTCCAACTACTTGACAGTAATTACGAGCCTTCGAGAGATAAATAGGTAAACCGATGACTGAATCAGCATGGTCCTTAGGATCATCCCTTGGCAAGCTCTTTGGTTCTCACAAAATTACTGAAGAAACTTGGGAAGAGTTAGAAGCAGCACTGCTAAAGGCTGACTTTGGGGCGGACCTTACCGAAGATTTGGTGGATGCGCTCAGGGGAGCAGCCTCCAAATATCGCACAGACGACGCCAGAGATTTGAAGCGGATGCTCACAGAAATGATCGAAGAGCGGCTCGCCAAATTCGACCCGACTTTGAAACTGGGAGAGCATAAACCTGCTGTGGTCTTGGTCGTCGGTGTCAACGGTGTTGGCAAAACCACCACAATTGGTAAATTTGCAAACTTTCTCCACACACTTCAGAAGAAGGTTGTTATTGCAGCTGCGGACACTTTTAGGGCCGCGGCAGTTGAGCAGCTAAGCACTTGGGCTGAGCGCGCAAACGCTGAAATTATTAAGCCGGATGTGCAGGGGCAAGACCCAGCTTCAGTTGCCTTTCAAGCGGTCCAGCACGCCATCGACTCCGGTGCAGATGTGGTTCTTGTAGACACCGCTGGACGTTTGCAAACCAAGAGTGGGCTAATGGATGAGTTGGGCAAGATCCGCAGAGTTATCGAGAAACTTGTGCCGGTATCTGAGGTGTTGCTGGTCCTTGATGCTACAACCGGGCAGAACGGGCTAGCCCAGGCAGAGGCTTTTGTGGAAGTGGCCGGGGTAACCGGTCTGGTCCTGACCAAGCTGGATGGTAGCGCCAAGGGCGGTTTTGTCATCCGTGTTCAGGAACAAACCAGTCTGCCGGTGAAACTTGTTGGTCAAGGTGAAGGTATTCGCGACCTAACAGGTTTTACTGCTCATGTTTTTGCGCACGACCTCGTCGCATAAGCGCCACTACCAGCCAAATCACGCCAATCAAGGCTGCCCAAGGGATAACCCAACCGAGCGCTATTAGCATCCAGTTGAAGCCGTTTACGAGGGAGTCCCAGCCTTTAGAAACGCCGTCAAGGAAACCGTTAGGGTTTGCTTTGGTGGCATCTAGCTGGCGCAGTTCGATGGTAACGCTAGACATCAGCACCTGGTCGGTGACGCTGTCTAGCTGTTCCTGAATCCATTGAATCTCTGTCTCGCGGTACGCGATTTCACGCTCAAGCTCCAGAGTCTCTGAGAGATTGGTTGCTTCCGGTAGTAGTTCACGTAGACGCTTTAGAACCTTTTCTGTGGTTTCTTGTGATTTACGTAAACTGGTGAATTCTTGGGAGCGATCCTGCTCAGAAACATTCAAAGAAACTAGCTTGCCGATTTTATTCAGATCCTCAAGGTATTCATCCAATGAAATGTAGGGAATCTGGATTGAAAGGTAGGCGGTGTTGGATTGTGTGTAACCGTTGCCAGGGTAAGGGTAGTAACCAATTTCTGATTTTTCCTGTGGGTTCACGGATGTTGAATCTGTTCCGTCGGTTGCGTAGCTGAGGTGAGAAATTCGGCCCATAATTTTGGTAACTTCAGCACGGACATCATTTATTGACTTAGTGAGGTCACTTACTTCAATCACTGCTGTAGCATTACGGGAAATCTCGTTCTCAGGGGGGACTAGTGAAAGCTCAGGATCATCCATCGATGGCGCGAACACTGGTTTCTTTGTGCCGGTTTTTGAGTCTGTATACCCAGGGGATACTTCAGAAGTTTGGTAAGCGGTGAATGAATTATTGCTGTCAGTCCGAACTAGTTCGCCATTATCGGCTGAGGTAGCTGTTTCTGAAGTATTTTGTGAATTCAGTAGAAGTGGTACACCGACGCCTGCTACTAGACTCAACACAGCAACAGCAGCAAAGCCGTATGTGGCAATTTCCAGTCTGCGCTTCTTCTTGGTACGCTCTGTGCCAATCTGTTGGAAAATTTGTTCCTCAAGCTTTCCAATGTTCTTTTCGGAGAGCTCAGGCAGTTTATTCTTTTTGCTCATCTCACACCTCAAGTTGTCTTAGCCGAGCACGAATTCTCGACAGTCTATTTCGCACAGTTCCCTGACTTACTCCGAGACTTTTTGCGGCATCCTCGTATTTGAATTCTTCAACCAGGCACAGCTGGAAAATTTGCCGATCGATTTCGCTTAGCTCAGTTACTTCTTTCAGAATCATTTCTACGAGCAGGTTATTTTCTGCCGTCCCATCAGCGGTATTTTTTTCCTCTTGATGTTCCTCAGAAATTTCTGCAGTTTCATGGATTCTGAAATGCTTTCTGCGCGCATTGGCGGCTTGCTTTCGAGCAATTTCGGTTAGCCAGGGAAGTAGTGATTCTCCGAGTAACTCAAATTTCGACAGTTTCCGCCAAGCGATTAGGAAAGTTTCTTGGGTTAGATCTTCAGCAAGTTGCTGATCTCCTGTGGAGGCATATGCCACCCAGAAGACTCGTTTCACATGCTTTCGATATAACTGCGAGAAGGCGCGTTCACTACCTTTCGCGGCCTGATTTATCAGGTCACGGTCGGTTAGTGGAGCATCTTCTATTGTTTCCGTAAGTCAGTTCCTCTGTTTTGTTCTTAACTTGTTCAGTGTGCTGAATACGTTAATCGTCTCAAAAATCATCTGAATAGGGAGGAAAAATATCTTAACGACCGAAAAGCGAGGAGAAAAACCCGGTCTTTTCTGTTTCGTGACCCTGACAGCGGGCCGAATCGGGGACACCTTGAAGCGCTTCTTCGATATGCTCTCCGCAACCACTCCAGGTAGCTTTACCGCATTCTGAGCATTTGATTTGTTGGCACATAGTTGTTTTACCTTTTCTCTCGCTAAGCGAGCATCATAAATAGTTTTTCTAAATCTTCTGTGGTGAGAGCGTCTGCGTCATTGAAAGTGGCATCCTCAGTGGGGCCCGAAATGCAATCTCGCATAGCAGTAGCGACAATCTTGTAGCCGGCTCTGTTTAGTGCGCTAGAGACCGCGGAGAGTTGAGTGACAACTTCTTTACAGGATGCGCCACTCTCGATAGCGGCAATAACCGAATCAAGCTGCCCTCGTGCTCTGCGTAAACGATTGGATATGGCCTTGATGTCTTCCTTATTTTTTGTGGACATTTGCTACTTCCTCTCAAGTGTTTTCAGGTCTGGGCGCATATTCCATAGTGTAAGAGCACCACCGGATAAGCTAGCCGATTCAAAGCCTGCATTTACAAGTATTCGGTGCGCGATATAGGAACGCACTCCTGATTGGCACATTACTCTCACTCTGCGTCCCTTTGCCAAACTGCGCGCTTCATCTATTCGATCACGCAACTCAATATGGGGGATGTTTATTGCATTTTTTAGATGCCCGGTTGCAAATTCGTCGGCAGTGCGCACATCTAGCAGTAGCGAATCCGCGAGTTCAGATTCAATGTTCTCTACGTGCCAAAGTTGAAGCTGCCCACTCATCACATTGTTTCCGATCATTCCAAGCATATTAATTGGGTCTTTCGCGCTTCCATAGGGTGGGGAATAGGCGAGGTCAAGATCAATCAGATCGGTAATTTTTGCGCCAAATTTGATAGCGGTGGCAATAACATCAATTCTTTTATCAACACCTGCTTCTCCAATTGCCTGCGCACCGAGCAGTTTTCCGTTGCCCTTTTCAAAATGAACAATCATGTGAATCTGCTTTGCACTAGGGAAATAGGAGGCATGGTGGTTGGGATGCGTGTGTAGCGTCTCGTAATTGATTCCAGCGCTCTCAAGTGCTTGCCTATTCGCGCCGGTCATCGCTACCGTCTGCGTGCCAACCCTAACAATTGCTGTGCCCAGTAGTTCCGGGAGCTGCTGCAAGCGGGTTTCGTGATTTTGGTAAATGTTGTCGGCCACTATTCTCCCGGCACGGTTGGCAGGTCCGGCAAGTGCAACCGGACGCCTGGCGGCAGTTACTGCGCTCGTGGAAATAACAGCGTCACCTATTGCCCAAACGTTTGGGAGATTCGTGCGGCCGTAAACATCGGTAATTACCGCGCCGCGGTCGTTTTCGATGCCGGCATCGGTGAATACTGAAGTGTCCGGTTTGACTCCCGCGGAAACTATCAGCAAATCTGCCTGCACTTCCTTGCCGTTGCTTAGCGTTATCCGATTGCCATCGATAGCGCTCGCGGTAACTCCGATATGCACATCAACTCCAGCTTCACGGAGTGCATCCTCAGCGAATCTGGCAATTTCTGTTTCAAGAGGAGGGAGTATGTGATCGGCCATTTCTATGATGCTGGTTTCAACTCCACGCATTGCAAGTGCTTCAGCGACCTCTACACCAATAAAACCCGCACCGAGGACTGCTGCTGTTTTTACTCCGGCAGATACTTCGGCATCTATGGCCAATGCATCTGGAACGGTGCGTAATACGAATGCATTAGCAGTTTCTAACCCCGGAATTGGTGGTTTTGCTGGGGACGCACCTGGAGAGATAATCAGTTCATCGTATGTGATTGTTTCCACGCCGGCTGGGCCAATAACCGATAGGTTCTTTGCCACATGGTCGATTGCGACCACTTCAATACCGGTGCGCACATCAATGTTTAGCGACTCTTTCAGTGTCTCCGGGGTCTGCACTAGAAGTTTTGAGCGGTCAATAATCTCGCCGGAGATGAAGTAAGGAAGCCCACAGTTTGCGTATGAAACATGCTCTCCTTTTTCAAGAACTATGATTTCGCTTTTCTCATCTAGTCTTCGAAAACGTGCGGCAGCGCTCATTCCACCTGCAACACCGCCAACAATTACCAAACGCATTACTGATCCCCTGGTTGAGAAAGTGTGCAACTGGCGATTTCTTTACCACGGAGCGGTAGGCCAAAGAGCGGGGCTAATAGGCAAAGGTCTAGAGCAGCTGTTGCTAGAAATAATGCGGCAGGTACCAGCAGCAGTAGCCACCAACCTGCTCCCAGTGAAAATGTGAAACTGACGAGAACTACAGCCAGTGCTATGCGCACAATTCTGCCGGTTGTTGATGCAAGGCATGCGATTGGGTGTTTTGGGTTCATACTGACATTCTAGGATACCCCCGGGGGTATTTGTCAAATTAGTAATTCTTCAGTTGTTTTACTATCTCCACATCAGCAGGAACCCATTCGAGATCGCCTAAATCCTTGACTGGCACGTACTGCAGTTCTAGGTGCTCGAGCGCTTTCGGAACGCTACCTTCCACAAATTCACAAATGTAGCTGTAAAGGTGCATTCGTCCGTGGGGGTATTCATGCTCGTTATCGTGGTAAGGCTTTATAACGCGGATTCGCGCATCTAATTCTTCGGAGATTTCTCTAATAAGCGCGGTTTCATTGTCTTCACCGGGATCAACTTTGCCTCCTGGAAACTCCCAGAAACCGTGATAAAACTTATCACCGCGCTTCGCGCAAAGCACTGAACCGCCATCGAAAATGATAGCCGCCACTACTGGCTGGATGAAGTTCGGGTCTTTGAGGTTGTTTTCATCTTTTACTTCATTGCTCATTATTGATCTCCTCGGTAGCCCGAGTAGTAGTGGTGATAAATGTCATCTTCTTCTCCTGGGTAAGCATCACCCTTTGCTGCTTTAGGCCCGCCCTTAAAATCTATGGATTTAATTTCTTCAACACTCTTTACCGCCATAGAAATGGCGTAAACAGATAAGAGAAACATCCCCAGAATAAACTGCTTAAAAAACCTAAACATCTTGGTCGCGCCTCATCTTCCCGCTAACAAATTCGCTAATTTAGCGAACACTGATGTTTTATCACCACCCGCTGACTCGCTTTTATCCGCCAGCCGGTATCCGAGGTAAACGCTCTGAATACCGATCCAGCGCAACGGTTCAGGCTCCCAAAATCTTGCTTCCTGATTAACCCAGGGCAGAGTCGTGAGTTCAGTCTCACGTCCAGTTATTAAATCTGCCATGGTGCGTCCGGCCAGGTTGGTGGCAGCAACCCCTGTGCCAACGTATCCTCCTGCCCAGGCCATTCCGCTTCCGGGATGTAGCCCCAGAGTTGCTCTCCAAGTGCGCGGCACCCCTAGAACCCCGCTCCAGCCATAATCGACACCGATGCCTGAAAGTGCAGGGAACCATGTTTTCACCACATTACTGAGCTGCTCAACAGTTTCTGGTGCAATATCGCCACTCGCATTTACTTCCGAACCAAAGCGGTAGGGTTTCCCTCTGCCACCAATAGCAATCCGATTATCCTTTGTTCGCTGAGCGTAAGAGTAAATGTGCGCAGCGTCCTCAACCGTGTCGTAGCCAGACCAGCCGATTTCATTCCAGAGATTTTCAGGGATTTCTTCGGTAACAATCATCGATGAATTGAGCGGAAGCCACTGCCGTTTAAGACCTTTCAAAAGTGTTGTAAACCCTTCAGTTGCACGAAGCACCACTTGTGCCTGTACCTCACCCTTCTCCGTAATCACGGTAGGAAGTTTAGGTCCTGGGCCAATTGGGTCATCGGGTTCGCGGCCAGGAATAATTTGACTGGTAATAGTGCCCTCATGGATACGTACGCCCATTTTTCGCAAGACATTTGCTAGTCCAGAGGCCAACTTGGCAGGGTGGATTCTTGCACAGTCTGGAAGCCACAGACCACCGAGGGTATCTGAAATATTTATGTGCTCTTGGCTCTCTTTTGCGCTTAGGCGTTGCCAACCTTCTTCAGGTAGTGCGCTCTCAAAAACTTTACTGGTGCGCTGCATAGCCGCGGGTGTACGTGCCACCATAAGTGACCCGCCCTTGAAAATATCAGCGTCTATACCTTCAGCTTCAGCAACTCGGATGACTTCAGCAACAGTGTCATTCATCGCTAGCTGAAATCTTTTTGTCGCCTCAACGCCAAACTTTTTCAGATACCACTCATGACCGCCGGTGATGGTGTTTGTAAGCCAGCCACCGTTTCTTCCGGATGCACCAAAACCGGCAAATCTGGCCTCAATAATGCGAATATCGAGACTCGGGTCAAGTTTTTTCAGATAGTAAGCGGTCCACATTCCTGTGAAACCCGCGCCAACGATTACGACATCGCAAGTTAGTGACCCTTGCAAAATATCGCTGGGTTCTGGTTCACCGATTTGATTCCACCAGTGAGATACGGCGTGAACTTTACTCATTATTCTGAGGCTAACATTAGATGTATGAGAGCCGCAGTATTTGCAAACCCGGGAAGTATCGAAATTCAGGAAGTTGCAGATCCGCACATCCAAGAATCAACCGATGCTGTGGTGAAAGTTACTGCAACATGCGTTTGTGGATCAGATCTCTGGTACTACCGTGGCCTAGCTGATCGCGAATCTGGTGCGCGCATCGGCCACGAATTCATTGGTGAAGTTGTCGAAGTCGGTGCAGATGTTCGCAACCTAAAAGTTGGCGATTTTGTAATCGCTCCATTCAAATACAGCTGCGGAGAATGTGCACACTGCAAATACGGGATGACTGCAAACTGTTCCAGCGGAGGAATCTGGGGGCTCCGCGGAGTTGATGGCGGACAGGGGCAGTACGTGCGCTCGCCGCTAGCTGACGGCACCCTAGTGAAAGTTCCTGGCAAGCCTGACCGTGAAATGCAGCGTCACCTGCTCGCTCTAAGTGATGTTGCCTGCACCGGATACCACGCAGCAATCAGTTCACGTGTAAAACAGGGTGGAACTGTAGCAGTAGTCGGTGATGGGGCAGTAGGGCTAAGCGCAGTAATGAGTGCGGCCATTCTCGGAGCTGAAATCATCTTTGCGCTTAGCACGCATGAACCGCGTCAGCAGATAGCGAAAAAGTTCGGGGCAACAACGATCGTCAACGCTCGCGGTGATGAAGCCAAAGAAATAATAAAAGATCTAACAGACGGTGTTGGCGTTGATTCGGTTATGGAATGCGTAGGGACTGCGCAATCCAGTCAAACAGCTTTTGACATTCTTCGACCTGGAGGAACAATCGGCACTGTTGGTGTTCCTCACGGTCTCGAATGGCCCGCTGGAAAAATGTTCACTAACAACTTCAATGTCGCAGGTGGTGTAGCCCCGGCAAGGGTGTATATCCCAACCCTGCTAGATAAAGTACTCGCCGGCACAATCGAACCGGGTATCGTTTTTGACTACGATTTCGATTTCGAGAACATTCAGGGAGCTTACGAAGCGATGGATGCGCGCACCGGCACTAAAGCAATCAGTTTCCTAGACTGATTTCGCCTTCAGAGCTGATTCTTGAAGTTATTGACTAACCGTTCAGCTCAATGTGCTGTTTAGCCAGCATTCGGTAGGTTTCCGCGTTGCGCTGGATATGCTCCTGCTCTTCAGGAAGTAGTGCTCTTCGCACCTTTGCCGGCACTCCTGCCACCAGTGAACCAGGTGGAATAACTTCACCCTCAAGCACTACGGCTCCGGCAGCTACAAGTGAACCTTTACCAACGACTGCGCCGTTTAGGACCGTGGCGCGCATCCCGATTAAGCAGTCGTCTTCAACTATGCAACCGTGCAGGACAGCACCGTGACCTACTGATACCCCTGAACCCACAATTGTTGGTTTTCCAGGGTCACCGTGCACAAGTACACCATCCTGTAGGTTTGAACCTTCGCCGAGAACTATACGATCTCTGTCGGCTCTTAGCACCGCTCCATAAAAGACTGAAGCATTTTCACTGATGGTGACATCGCCTATGAGTGTTGCATTTGGGGCCAGGAATGCACTATCGGCAACTTTTGGGGACTGTCCCTGATATTCGAGTTTCATTTGAGCTCATTCTCTTAGAAATGGATGACTGACCCAAGTTTAACGCGTGCTCAGTAGCATCCAAGTAGAATTGAGGGCATCATGGCTACATTTGGAACCCTTTCAGAGCGTCTTGCTCAAACATTTAAGAACCTCAGGACCAAAGGCAAGCTAAGCCAAACTGACGTAGATGCCACCGTTCGCGAAATTCGACGTGCCCTGATTGATGCTGACGTCGCATTAGATGTAGTGAAGGAATTCACGGGTGCGGTAAGAGAGCGTGCGCTAAGTGACGAGGTAAACAAGGCTCTAAACCCTGCTCAGCAGGTAGTGCAAATCGTTAACGAGGAACTCATCCAGATTCTTGGCGGTAACGCCAGAGGAATCTCTCTTGCTAAGAAACCACCGACCGTGATTATGCTTGCCGGTCTGCAAGGTGCTGGTAAAACCACACTTGCTGGAAAACTTGCGAAATATCTTGTAGGGCAGGGACACGCCCCAATGCTGGTGGCCGCCGACCTGCAGCGCCCAAACGCCGTGACTCAGCTTCAAGTCGTTGGTGAGCAGGCAGGCGTTACAGTTTTTGCCCCTGAACCTGGTAATGGTAAGGGTGACCCGGTCAAAGTTGCCAAGGATTCCATCAAATTTGCCCGCGATAAGGTCCACGACATCGTTATCGTCGACACTGCCGGTCGTCTCGGTATCGATAAAGAGCTCATGAAGCAGGCAGCGGACATCCGTAAAGCTGTTGAACCCGACGAAGTATTTTTCGTAATTGACGCGATGATCGGACAGGATGCTGTCAACACTGCCCGCGCATTCGACGAGGGTGTGAACATAACCGGTGTCGTGCTCACAAAGCTTGACGGTGACGCAAAGGGTGGTGCAGCGCTCTCTGTTGCAAGTGTTACCGGCAAACCGATAATGTTCGCCTCCACCGGTGAAAAACTTGAAGACTTCGAACCGTTCTATCCGGATCGTATGGCTAGCCGCATCCTTGACATGGGTGACATACTCACCCTGATCGAGCAGGCTCAAAAGACTTTTGATCAGGCCGAGCAAGAGAAAATCGCCCAGAAGCTTGGCGAGGGCACATTTACACTGGATGACTTCCTGCAGCAGATGCAGCAGTTGAAGAATATGGGGAACTTCAAAAAAATGATCGGGATGCTCCCCGGTTCTGCCCAGATGAAGGATGCGCTCGACAATTTTGATGAACGCGATATCACCAGAACCGAAGCCATTGTGTCCTCAATGACTAAGTTTGAAAGGCAGAATCCTAAGGTTCTTAACGGCTCTCGTCGAGCAAGAATTGCACGTGGTTCTGGGGTTACTGTAACTGAAGTGAACCAGCTGGTGCAACGTTTTGAGCAGGCAGCGAAGATGATGAAAACCGTGGCAAAGGGTGGAACACCGCAGCTTACTGGCATGGGACCAGTTCCTGGTATGGGCGGTGGTAAAGCGTCATTTGCTAAGCAGCAAGCATCGGGAAAGAAGAAAAAGGGCAAGAGCGGCAATCCTGCCAAACGCGCTCAGCAGGAAGCTGGACTATTGCAAAAGCAGCAGGTAGCAGGAGGGGCATTTGGCTTATCGAAAGGTGGCGCCCCTTCGCCAAAAGCAGAAGATTTAGAAGCATTTCAGAAATTGATGGGTAGGTAATAATGACTTTTTACACAGATCAGCCGCTAAAAATCGGTATTCAGGTAGCACCACAGCATGCTGAATACAGCAAACTTAGAGATCTTGGGCTTTGGGCGGAGGATGCTGGCGCTGATGCGCTTATGAACTGGGATCATTTCTTCCCGCTTCACGGTGATGACACCGGAATGCACTATGAATGCTTCACTCAACTCGCAGCGTTCGCAGAAATGACAGAGCGCATCCAGATTGGACCTCTTGTTACCTGTAACAGTTACCGCAACCCAAACCTGCTTGCCGACATGGCTCGCACAATCGACCATATTTCTGCAAAGGGTGGCGAGGGAAGATTTATTCTCGGAATTGGCGCTGGCTGGTTTGAGAAGGACTACACCGAATACGGTTATGAATTTGGCACTGTCGGTTCTAGGCTGAACGCACTCATTCGTGATTTGCCGATCATTATTGATCGATTCGAGAAACTGAACCCTAAACCTACCCGTAAGATCCCCATCCTGATCGGGGGTAAGGGCGAGCAGAAGACTCTAAAAATGGTCGCAAAACATGCGGACTACTGGCATTCATTCGTTGGCGCAGATGAGATTTCGCACAAGTTCGATGTTTTGAAAGAACATGCGGATGCGGTTGGCCGCGACCTAAGCACGTTGACAATTTCAAATGAGCTTAAGACCAGAACCGTGGAGGAAGCAGATGCCCTGTACGACAAGGGTGTACGGTTCTTCACCATTGGAATTTCTGAGCCAGAACCTAACTTGGAAATGGCTAAGAAGTGGCTTCAGTGGCGCGATTCTAAGAACTCTTAGGGTATACTCGAATGGTTGCACGGTTCGACCCTCTATCTGACCGGACAACCCAATGTTTTCAATCGTCGGCAATACCCCACGCCGTCACCATTATTAGCTATTCAAATGGAGAATTGTGGCTGTAAAAATCCGCCTAAAGAGACTCGGTAAGATCCGAGCACCGTATTACCGTATCGTTGTCGCAGACTCACGCACTAAGCGTGACGGTCGCGTCATTGAAGAGATCGGTAAATACCACCCAACTGAGAACCCATCACTTATTGAGGTTAACTCTGAGCGTGCACAGTATTGGCTAAGTGTTGGTGCTCAACCAACCGAGCAGGTAGAAGCGCTACTCAAGCTCACCGGCGACTGGGGCAAGTTCAAGGGTGACAAGAACGCAAAGAGCACTGTAAAGCCTGTAGAGCCAAAGGCAGTATTCACTCACGACGAAAAGAAGAAGCCTGTTCTTCTTCCAAAGCAGGAAGTGAAGGCACCTAAGGAAGCTCCAGCTGCTGAAGAAGCAGTTGTTGAAACTGCAGAAGAAGTAACCGAAACAGCAGCCGAGACTGTTGAAGAGGTTGTAGAAGCAGTCGTTGAAGAAGTAGCAGCTGTTGAAGAGGTTACTGAAGCAGCCGCAGAGACCGCTGAGGAAGCAAACTAGTTCAAATGACTAAACTCGTAGCCGCCGTAGAGCACATCGTCAAGGGAATTGTGCAACACCCTGACGATGTGCAGGTGGCTGCCCGTAGTTCCGCACGCGGGCAGGTACTTGACGTGACTGTTAATCCTAAAGACCTCGGACGAGTAATCGGCCGGAGCGGAAAAACTGCAAAAGCAATTCGCACTGTTATCGACTCTCTCGCCACTGATGAATCTGTGCGCGTGAACATCGTCGATGTCGACTCCTAAGCCAGCTCCACCTGTTCCCGCTCCGGGCACGGAGTCACTCAGGGTGGCGAGACTGGTAAAGGCCCATGGTCTTAAAGGTGGGTTAAAGCTAGAGCTATACACAGACGAACCAGAGAAACGCTTCGTTCCTGGCGCGGTATTCTCGCTACAAGTTCCAGAAACTTCCCAGTGGCGGGGTTTAACTATTAAGTTGCAGGAACTTCGCTGGTATAACGGCTCGCCAGTCGCATTCTTTGAAGAGGCGCAGGACCGCACCCTCGCTGAGTCGTTGGTTAAAGCGGTGCTCTGGATGGATATCCCGCTTGAAGTAGAAGAAAACGCCTGGTATGACTACCAACTGGTTGGCTTGAAAGTTATTCATGAGGGTCAAGAAATTGGTCTAGTGATGCAAGTAGAGCATCTGCCTGCACAGGACCTGCTAGTTGTGAAGATTGGCGAGCGGGATGTGCTGATTCCTTTTGTGAGTGAAATCGTTCCAGAGGTTGATGTTGAGGCAGGTTTTATTACCATTACTCCGCCGGGTGGACTTCTCGAGGAGTAGCCGGTATGCGTATTGATATTGTCACTATCTTTCCGAACTTCTTCGATGTGCTTGACCTTTCCCTGCTCGGTAAGGCTAAGGATGCTGGCAAAATCACGGTAAACATCCATGACTTACGCGATTACGCAACAGATTCACACAAGACAGTCGATGATACCCCCTATGGTGGCGGTCCCGGCATGGTGATGAAGCCGGATGTTTGGGGCTTGGCACTTGACGCAATATTCGCCGAGGTGGATCTTTCGAAAACTGTTTTGGTTATCCCAAGTCCTGCCGGTGAAGTTTTCAAACAGTCAATAGCTGCAGAATTAGCTGAGGTAGAAAACATCATTTTCGCCTGCGGACGCTATGAAGGCATCGATCAGCGGGTATTTGACTGGGCGGCCACAAAAGCTACCACTAGGGCGCTTTCTTTGGGCGATTATGTCCTAAACGGCGGTGAAGTGGCTGTAGTTGCCATGGTTGAGGCTATTGCTAGGCTACGCCCTGGATTTATGGGCAATTCGGAATCGGTTGCCCAGGATTCGCATCAGGATGCACTGCTTGACTACCCGGCATACACCAAGCCGGCTAGTTGGCGCGGTTTCGATGTTCCGGAAGTGCTGCTGAGTGGTAATCATGCCGCAATCGATAAATGGAGGCGCGAGCAGCAAATAGAACTTACCCAGAAAATCCGCCCCGATTTATTAGCTGACTCCTAAGTTCTTCACAGGTTATTGCATTAGTTTTGCTTGCAGGCCATAGAGGTCTGAACAGTTTACTTAGAAAGAAAAATATTGCGTTTATCAAAAATTGCCATGACCTCTGCTGCACTAACTCTTGTTCTAGCCGGTTGCTCGGCTGGTGATGATTCTGGATATATTGCAGATGACTGCAACTACTATTACCCAGGGTTTGAGGATTTGACTGTAGAAGGCACTCTCGGTGGTGAAATTCAGGTTTTGAACGCAACCGGGGTTGCACAGAATACAGCACAGAAACAGCGTAAAGAAGTTATTACCGGGAATGGGGACGCTATACAGGATGACAGCATTGTCACTATCAGCGTCTCTGCATGGACAGACCAGGGAGAAGGCATCCTGCCTATTGAAAGTTGGACTGTAAATGACACTAACCGTGCTCAAGCTGCGTGGTTAGATAACGTGCTTTCCTGTGCTCAAGTAGGAGATCGCATCGTATATACAGATGCATCTACACAATTCTTTTCTGAGGATGCACTGGCTTCAATCGGCATGAGCACTGATGAAGTGCTTGTGCTTGTTGCTGATGTCATGGCACTTGTTCCGGAGAAAGTTAGTGGTGAGGTGCAGGATATGCCCGCTACTTTCCCTGAAATAAGTAATGATACCAATGGCGCACCGGTAGTTACTCTTCGTGATGGAGTCACACTTCCAGCTGCAGGACAAGTTGAAGTTTTCACTCGCATCGCTGGGACGGGTGATCATCTGGTTGCCGCTTCTGATTTCATCACTGTTCAGTACCACGGTGTCAATCTAGTCACTGGTGAAGTCTTTGATACTTCATGGGATGATATGCAACCGCTAATGATGAGC
Source organism: Microbacteriaceae bacterium (assembly GCA_019639055.1). Taxonomy (GTDB): domain Bacteria; phylum Actinomycetota; class Actinomycetes; order Actinomycetales; family Microbacteriaceae; genus JAHBSP01. Next base: position 109,544 of record JAHBSP010000002.1, read on the forward strand.
CTTTCAACCCTGATCGAAGGTTTTCAAGATGGGATGATTGGTCAGTCAGTAGGCTCGCAGATCGTTGTAAAAGTTCCGGCTGATCTCGGATACGGCGCTTATGTTGATGGAGAAAGCAGCACTGGCGACATCCTGTTTGTGATTGACATTTTAGCTAGCGATAGCTAAAATTGAACCTTGTGCCTGAGCTCTCTGCCGTAGGGGATTAAGCCAGTCACTTTCTAATCAAAATCTAAACACTGTCGACCTGCGGCGGCGAGGAGAAAACAATGAGTCAAAAACTCGATGCAGTAGATGCAGCTAGCCTGCGTAGCGATATTCCAGACTTTCGACCTGGTGACACCGTTAAGGTTCACGTAAACATTATTGAAGGTACCCGTAGCCGTGTACAGATTTTCCAAGGCATTGTTCTTGGTCGTCAGGGAGATGGTGTTCGCGAAACTTTCCGTGTGCGTAAGCTTTCCTTCCAGGTAGGTGTTGAGCGTGTATTTCCTGTTCACTCACCTGTTATTGACAAGATTGAAATTGTTTCTCGTGGTGATGTTCGCCGTGCAAAGCTTTACTATGTTCGTGACCGTGTTGGTAAGCGTGCAAAGATCAGGGAAAAGCGCGAAGACCAGTAAGTCTTTTTCCGCGGTTTGTTTAGTGGTTCGATAGTCTAGAACTTATGACCGATAGCGAAGAAACAGCCCCGCCTATTGAGCTATCGGAACAGCAACCCTCTGAAAAGAAAACCCGTCGCCGGTGGGTTATCTGGCTTAGAGATTTAGCAGTTGTGCTGCTAATTGCAATTCTGGTTTCTGCTGTAACTAAGACCTTTTTCCTGCGCTCTTTTTACATTCCTTCCAGCTCTATGGAAGCAACACTCCAGGTTGAAGATCGCGTGCTTGTCAACGTGCTTGTGCCAGGTGCAGTGCCTTTGAACCACGGAGATGTTGTAGTTTTTGATGACCGCGCGGGATGGCTTGCAGGCTATCCAAAAAAGGATAAAGATTGGTGGTCTTCTACTGTTAGCTGGTTCCAAGAATTTATTGGATTTTCCGGTGATGACGCTAACGAGTACCTAATAAAGCGAGTGATCGGGCTACCTGGCGATCATGTGTCCTGTTGCAATGTATCCGGTGAAATTGAAATCAACGGACAACCAATCGACGAGAGTGAATATTTGCAGATTCCTTCGGGTCAGCGGGAAGCATCCTTGATTCCTTTTGATCGGGTGGTGCCTGAAGGTTACATTTTCGTTCTGGGGGATAATCGCAACGATTCTGCCGACTCTCGCTACCATGAAGCTAATCCTGGCGAGGGTTTTGTCTCAATTGACGCTGTGGTCGGTCGTGCATTTGTAGTTTCTTGGCCGATGAAACGATGGAAATGGCTAGATAACTATGAGCACGTCTACGCAAACACCGAACGCTGAATTTGAAATCAGACTTTCACGAGATTTCGACTTAGTTATTGGTATCGACGAGGTCGGCAGGGGTGCAATAGCTGGACCTGTGATGGTTGGTGTTGCTGGACGCGCTCATAGTAATTGGGCGGATGGCTTTCCACTCGGTTTGAATGATTCAAAAAAACTTAGTAAAAAACGACGTGAACAGATATATTCACAACTTTCAGCAGGGTTCACTCACCTTGCTACCGGGGTATCATCTGCAGCAGAAATTGATCGGTATGGGATTATGCCAGCACAGGCCCTGGCGGCTTGCAGAGCGATCAGTAAAATCAATACTGCTTTCAATTGTGCAGTAATTTTGGATGGAAATTCTGATTGGTTAGGACGTTTTCTAGCATCCAGGGGTAGTGAGTTTGGGTTTGACTTTGTGGACAGGTTTACTATCTTTCCACTCGTGAAAGCTGACTCTTCTTCTGTGGCTGTGGCAGCAGCATCCGTGCTGGCAAAGGTGGAGCGGGATGCGCAAATGGCCAAACTTTCAACCGGATATCCGCACTATGGCTGGGAGAGTAATGTCGGTTATGGGTCGAGTGCTCACTATGCAGCTATCCGTGAATATGGGCTTTGTGAACAGCACCGGCAGTCTTGGAACCTAGGAACTACAATTAGTTCAAATGAATGACGACGAAATTGACGACTACGAGCGTCAAGCAGAATTAGCCCTTTATCGCGAGTACCGCGATATTGTGAGCCAGTTTAAGTTTGTTGTTGAAACAGAGCGGCGTTTCTATCTGGCAAACGAAGTGGAATTATTGCGCAGAGATACCACTACAGATTTTTATTTTGAAATCACTATGCGGGATGTTTGGGTTTGGGATATTTACCGTGCTAATCGTTTGGCCAGGAATGTTCGTGTACTTACTTTCAAAGATGTCAATATTGAAGAACTCGTGAATCGTGAACTGGAATTGCCAGAAGAGCTCGCAATCGACGGTTACTAACAGTCACTGGATTTTCCGCTACTGCACATTTTCTCCTTTGCTGAAACTAGGCGCTTAGCATATCTATAAGACTCGTTCCATGACTACAAAAAGTATGGAACTAGGACGAGCAGGGGAGAAAATTGCTGCTCAGTACCTACAAGACTCTGGTTATCGCATCCTTGAAATGAACTGGCGTAGCGGTCAGGGCGAGCTCGACATAATCGCCATTAAAGGCAGAGTAGCTGTGGCAATTGAGGTGAAGTCGCGCTCTGGAAGCCTTTCCGGACATCCACTTGAGGCAATCACTAAAGACAAGATGAATCGGTTGTATCGGTTGCTCAAGGAATGGCAACTGGAGTCTGAATGGCGCGGGCATCTAAGAGTTGATGCTATTGCGCTGATCAAGAACGGAGAGAGCTGGGATCTTGACCACGTTGAAGGGATTGGGCAGTGAGTGCGTTTTATACCGAAATCGCTCCGCTAGTCTCAGCAGGGGCAGAGCAAGTATCTGTGGTGAAAGCAAATACCACCGATCAGAACTCCGTTGTAGTGAAAGTTTTAGCAATGGCTGTTCAGGGAGTGAGCGCGACCGCAATAAGCATAGAAGCCGATTTAACTTCATTTCAGCCCGGAATCGTAATTATTGGTAGGCCGGATGTGGCACTAGGTGAATCTAGCGAAAGAGTGAAAAGTGCCATCCGGAATTTAGGGGTGACGCTACCTCCCAGAAGAATCACCGTAAACCTCACACCCGCTGATCTCCCCAAGCAGGGATCTAGTTTTGACCTAGGAATTGCAGTTGCAGTGCTTGCAGCTGCTGGATTGGTCGAAAAAGACTTCACTGAGGGTATCTGCTTTATGGGCGAGCTTGGCCTCGGTGGGGAGCTAAGACCAAGCGTAGGAGTATTTCTTGCTGCTCTTGGCGCGAAAGAAGCCGGAGTAAAGCGGATTATTGTTCCTGTTGCCAATGTTAGTGAAGCATCCCTTGTTGAAGGAATTGAAGTTGTGGGTGTTCAAAGCCTTGCAGAATGTTTGAAATATATTTCTGGAAATTTAAATAGTTCAGAGTTGGAAGCGGTTCATTCTAGAAATTTCGATCGAGCTAAGACCCAGGAGCAATCTCAGGGGACTCTTCTTGAGAGCATCATTGGACAAGAAGATGCTAAAGAGGCGCTTATGGTGGCTGCGATTGGTGGGCATCACATGTTCATGGTGGGCCCGCCTGGCGCAGGGAAAACTATGCTTGCGACTGGCTTGCGTTCACTGTTGCCGAAGTTAAGTGAACAAGAAGCATTGGAATCGGCGGTAATAAGATCCGCATCAGGCGAGCAGATTCAAGAAATGAGTTTTGTAAGCCCATTTGAGGCTCCGCACCACAAATCCAGCGCCAGTTCGCTAATCGGTGGCGGAGTGCAGAAAGTGATACCTGGAGCTATTTCTAAAGCACACGGAGGAATTCTTTTTCTCGACGAAGCGCCAGAATTCTCCCGCGATGTGTTGGATGCACTCAGACAGCCACTTGAGACAGGCGAGGTTCGAATCTCTCGGGCCAAATGGAGCGTGACAATGCCTGCTAGGTTCCAGTTGATTTTGGCAGCGAATCCGTGCCCCTGTGGAAATTTCGATGTCGAAGGTAAAGTCTGCGAATGTCCGAGTGCGACAAGGAGAAAATATCTTTACCGGCTTTCTGGACCTCTGATGGACAGAATAGACATCCAGCTGAATATTCCGAGAGTAAAAACTATCGTGCGGGATTCGCTTGCTGAAAATAATGACATCACCACTGTTGAAGCCAAAGAAAAAGTGGCAGCAGCAATCGAACGTGCTCAGCATCGAAATTTGAAAATCGGAGTATTAAGAAATAGCCAAATTCCCGCTGAGTGGTTACACAGTATGAAACTACCAAGCGAGGCCGCGAACCTTCTCGATCGTGCACTTGCCTCAGCAGTAATCAGTATGCGCGGTTTTCACAGAATTACTCGGGTCGCAATTTCGCCTGCGGATCTAGCTGGAAAAGACATTCCGGGAGTAGAGGAAATCAGTAGAGCAATGACCTGGAGGAGGATCTAATGGAGACTGTTCTAGAAGAGTTTGGCGTTACTGCAGAATATCTGAAGGCAAAAGTGGCTAGGGTTTTTGTAACAGTAGAGGAACATGATCTCGCAACGCTCGCTGAGGTTTTTTCTTTGGTTTCATTAAGTTCTCTAGTGGAACCAGGCGATAGATCAATGGGATATTTGCTTCGGGAATTCACTGCAGAAAAAGTATTGGCTTTACTACTTAGCGGAACTAGTGCTGGAGATTTGGCACAGTTGCTACCGGAAATGAGCGAAGCAGACTGGCATTCCGCTTTACAGCGCTGGGCTCCTCGGCTAAAACTCTCTAGGGTTAAACAAATCTTTGATGCTACCCATAATCTTGAGGCCAAAATATTTACACCGCATAGTAGTTACTGGCCAAAGCAACTAAATGATTTGGGAGAGGCTGCTCCACTTGTTTTATGGGGTAGAGGTGACTTTTCTCTTTTAGAAAGCAACAAAATAGTAGCGATAGTAGGTGCACGGGCATCAACAGGATATGGCGAGCAGGTAACGGCAGAGTTTGCGAGCAACCTAGCGCTTCGAAAATATGTGGTCATTAGCGGGGGCGCTTATGGAATTGACGCGATGGCCCATCGAGCGACATTGAATGCTAGAGGAGCAACAATTGCGATACTAGCCGGTGGAATCGATCAAATGTATCCCTCCGGTAATGCGACTCTGCTCGACAAGGTGAGAAATACTGGGTTACTAATAGCTGAGCAACCACCCGGAACTGTGCCTTCTAGATGGCGTTTTTTACAAAGAAACCGGCTTATTGCAGCCTTTAGTAAGGCAGTTCTTGTTGTTGAAGCAGGCTTTCGATCCGGAGCTATTAATACGGCCTCTCACGCTTGTCATTTAGGGAGAGAGCTTGCGGTAATACCCGGTCCGATTACTTCGCGATCTAGTGATGGATGTCACAGGTTGCTAAGAGAGTTGCCCGCTACCTGCGTGACTAGTGTCGAAGAATTTTTAAATCTATTCAATAGCGAGGATGTGTTTGAAGGCCAGGATATTGAAACTAGTGCTAAAAAACTTTCTGAAAACGCTAAAAGAATTCTGGATAGTCTTTCCAGAAAAAGAGCAACGCAAATTCTAGGAATTGCTGAAGCATCCGGTCTTTCAATGGATTCGGTTTCTAAAGAAATATTTGAACTTGAATTATCCGGGGATGTCCGGCGAAGTGCAGAGGGATATACCAGAAACTAGGGCATGCTAAGAGTATGCAATTGGGTGAATTGATGGGCGAGTATTTGAGGGAACTCCATGCGGTTCGCGGCCTATCGGATGCCACAATTCGCTCATACGGTTCGGATCTAGACTCGCTTTTAGATTTTTTGCAAAGGAACAAGATTGATTCTGAGGCAGAAGCGCTTAGCTTAAACATCTATCGGCAATGGCTCTTTGAAGAAAGTAGAGCACTTACTGCTAAGTCAGTGGCTCGGAGGTTATCGGCAATCAAAGGTTTCGCTGCCTGGCTGAATCTACGCTACGAAATTGCAAACCCCACACACAGGCTAAAAGCACCAAAATCAGGAAAACATTTACCAGGAACTGTTGCACAGTCTTCCCTAACTGAAGCTTTGGATGCCAGCGAGATATCTTCCCGAAGCTCAAGCGAAAAGCTCCAGGAGTATGTGATTCTAGAAACCCTTTATTCGGCCGGCCTCAGAGTAGCTGAACTTGTTGGGCTAGATATTGAACACTTGGATTTGACCTCTGGCACAATCAGAGTGTTCGGTAAGGGCAGCAAGACGCGTATTGTGCCTATTGGTTTGAAAGCAACGTCTGCACTAACAAAATGGCTTGCAGAGGGTAGACCTGATTTCACAAGAGACATTAATGGGCCGGTTTTTCTAGGAAAACGCGGTGGCAGAATCAATGTGCGAGCCGTTTATAGTGTCGTGCACGCATTTCTAAATGAAATCCCCGGCGCTGGTGGTTTTTCACCTCACACTCTGAGACATTCGGCTGCTACCCATCTGTTGGACGGTGGTAGTGATCTTAGAACGGTTCAGGAGTTCCTGGGGCATTCAAATTTACAAACCACGCAGATTTATACTCATGTATCAATCGATAGGCTGAAAAAGAGTTTCGAAAAGGCTCATCCACGCGCCTAATCCTTAAAAATCTAGACTTCTTGAGTGGATCACTGAATAGGGCAGCTGTCGAAACAACAGCAAAGGATTTAAGTAGTTACCAGAAACTCTTAAACCAATATGTAGACAATTTGAGGCGCAATGTTGATTAGTCACATTGGCAACAACCTGGCCCTTCTGAACGCTTTGCCCAGTAATTACAAGAGGCGTAACCGAATCAAAACTAAGCAAAAAGTTATCAATTTCGAGTGTTAAAACTTCTCTACCGGCAACAGATCCGGCAAACCAAACTTTGCCATTTGCGGGGGAAAGCACCTTGGAACCGTTCATGGCTCTAACGTCAATTCCTGTGTGGCCACCCCTCCAGGGGTATTCAAATAGTTGAAACTGCTTCAAAACTTGTACGTCGTTTTCAAGTGGCCAAGCATATTTCTTAGCGAGCGATTTCATATGGGGTGAGCTTGCTACTCTGTTACTTTCCGTAAATATACGCACAGTATCTGCATTGGTGTACTGCCCAAAATGTGCAGTAATAAGAGAAAAGATCAGCAGAATTTTTAGGAGAGACATTTAGTCAAAATACCGTGCGTTGCAATCATTATTGACCGACGTTTTTCCTATTGGGGGATAAGAACATTCCTTAGCACCTACTTAGTAAGTTGATTAGCAAAAAAGCTATTCAATTTGCTAGAATTTATTCAGCACCGCAAATCGCGGTGACTTCGCGTGCATTCGTTATCGCACATCTCTCGGTCCTTATGGTCAAGATGTTTCCGTGAGCGATGCACTAGGTCACTGAAAATCAGTGAAACAACCGAGAAAAGGAGAATCGGCCATGGCCGTCGTAACTATTCGTGAACTACTAGAGAGTGGTGTGCACTTCGGACACCAGACTCGTCGTTGGAACCCAAAAGCTAAGCGTTTCATCCTTGCTGAGCGTAGCGGTATCCACATTATTGACTTACAGCAGAGCCTAACCGGCATTGAAAAGGCATATGACTTTGTTAGAGAGACTGTTGCCCACGGTGGAACTATTCTTTTCGTTGGTACCAAGAAGCAAGCTCAGGATGCAATCGCAACCCAGGCTTCCCGCGTTGGTCAGCCATACGTAAACCAGCGTTGGTTAGGTGGTCTGCTTACCAACTTCAACACCGTAACTAAGCGCCTAGCCCGCATGAAGGAACTTGAGGAGCTCGACTACGAAGGCACCACTAGCGGCTTCACTAAGAAGGAACTTCTACTAAAGAAGCGTGAACTAGACAAGCTTCAGATCAGTCTTGGCGGTATCCGTAACATGACCCGCACCCCTTCAGCACTTTTCGTTGTAGATGCTAAGAAAGAGCACCTAGCAATTGACGAAGCTAAGAAGCTTGGTATTCCTGTTATCGGTATCCTCGACACCAACATTGACCCAGACGATTTCAACTACCCAATTCCGGGCAACGATGATGCAATTCGTTCAGTAGCGTTATTGACCAGAGTCATTGCAGACGCTACTGCTGAAGGACTGATTGCTAAACACCAGACCCCTGAAAGTGGCGAAGAGGCAGAGCCACTGGCTGAATGGGAGCGCGAACTACTCGGTGCAACTGTTGAAGAAGTAGTTGCTCCAGCAGAGACAGCTGTTGAGGTTGTAACGGAAGTTGCTGAAACAACCGAGTCTTCAGAAACCGTTGCAAAGGACGCTACCCCAGCTGTCGAGGAAGCACCTGTAAAGGAAGCTCCTGCTAAGAAATCACCAGCCAAGAAACCTGCTGCTAAAACCGCAACCAAGTCTGCTGAGAAGGATGCTGAAAAGGCTCCTGCAAAGAAGGCTCCTGCTAAAAAAGCACCTGCTAAGGCAGAAGCAGCAGACAAGTAATAGAACTAAGGAAGCTACAAAATGGCAAACATTTCACTACAAGACATCAAGACACTCCGTGAGCGTCTAGGCACCGGAATGGTTGACACCAAGAAGGCTCTTGAAGAGGCTGAAGGTGACATTGAGAAGGCTGTTGAAATCCTTCGCTTGAAGGGTGCAAAAGGCAATGCTAAGCGTGCCGATCGCTCAACCAGTGAGGGACTAATCGCAGCGGCTCAGGGAAGTGACTACACCACCCTTATTGAACTGGCATGTGAAACAGACTTCGTCGCTAAGAACGAGCGTTTCATCGCTTTGGCCGAAACAGTTCTGCAGGCTGTTCACGCAGCTGGTGCATCCAACGTTCAAGAAGCGCTTGCAGCACCTGCTGAAGGTGGAACTGTTGCTTCCACTATCGACGACGCTGCTGCAATCATCGGCGAGAAAGTTGAACTTCGTCAGGTGGCTAAAGTTTCAGGTGACAATGTTGAGGTTTACCTACACCGCACCAGCCAAGACCTTCCACCACAGATTGGTGTTGCAGTTGCATACACCGGTGGTGACAAGGATGTAGCTCGTTCAGTTGCGCAGCATATCTCATTCGCTAATCCGCCATACCTTTCAAAGGAAGACGTGCCTGCTGAAGAAGTTGACCGTGAGCGTGAACTGGTTCGCGAAATTTCTCTTTCAGAAGGTAAACCAGAGTCACAGCTGGAGAAGATTGTTGAAGGTCGTCTTGGTGCGTTCTTCAAGCAGGTTGCACTACTCGAGCAGGAATACGCAAAGGATCCAAAGTTCACCGTTGGTAAGGTGCTTGAGGATGCTGGCATCACCGTGACCGCTTTTGTCCGTTTCAAGGTCGGAGCCTAGCTAGCAGAGAGATAGCGGCCTTCATTCTGCTTTGAATTTGGCTTACTCTCTAACAAAATTTCATAAATCATCGAGTCTTCCTTAAATACAGCTATTAGGCTTGTATATCGAGGGAGGCTCGATGAGTTTAAAGAAGAAGAGAAGAGTTCTACTTAAAGTTTCAGGTGAAGCTTTTGGAGGTGGCACATTAGGTGTCAATCCGGATGTGGTCTCTTCACTCGCTAAAGAAATTGCTGAAGCTGCTAAAGACGTTGAAATAGCGATTGTGGTTGGTGGGGGAAACTTCTTCAGAGGTGCCGAGCTCAGCTCCAGGGGCATGGATCGTCGCCGGGCAGACTATATGGGCATGTTGGGTACCATGATGAACGCTCTAGCCTTACAAGACTTTCTAGAGCAGGCTGGCGCAGATGTGCGTGTGCAGAGCGCAATCCAGATGACTCAGGTAGCAGAACCTTACATCCCGCTTCGTGCCATTAGACACTTGGAAAAAGGACGGGTGGTAATTTTTGGTGCCGGTGCAGGTCTGCCATACTTCTCCACAGACACTGTTGCTGCTCAACGGGCTTTAGAAATCCACGCCGATGAGGTGCTTGTAGCTAAAAACGGCGTAGATGCTGTCTACACGGCCGATCCTAAGTCTCACCCTGATGCAACTCGAATCGAACAAATAAGTTACCAAGAGGCCCTAAATCGTGGCTTAAAGGTAGTAGATTCCACAGCCTTTAGCCTTTGCATGGATAATTCGATGCCTATGCTGGTCTTTGGCATGTCTCCAGATGGCAATGTTTTGAAAGCAATTCGCGGGGAGCGCATAGGAACCACCGTCAGCAACTAGAATCAAAGAATGATTGCTGAAGTATTAAACAACGCCAAGTCCAAGATGGACAAAGCTCTCGAAGTAGCTAAAGACGATTTCCAGACAGTTCGTAGCGGGAGAATTAATCCCCAGCTGTTTCAAAAAGTTCTAGTCGACTACTACGGTTCTCCCACTCCGCTTGCTCAGCTCGCTTCTTTCAATGTGCAGGATGCCCGAACTTTAGTGCTTTCGCCCTTCGACAAGTCGAGTATGAAAGCAATTGAGACTGCAATACGTGACGACAATAACTTAGGCGCTAATCCTTCAAACGATGGCAATGTGATTCGGGTAACAATTCCAGAATTAACCGAAGATCGTCGTAAAGAATACGTGAAGTTGGTAAAGAACAAAGCTGAAGATCACCGTGTTGTGGTTCGAAACATCCGTCGCAAAGCAAAAGATGAACTAGATGCCCTCAAATCCGAAATTGGTGAAGATGAAGTTGCTAGGGGAGAGAAGGATCTCGAAGCAGCAACAAAGGCCGCAATTGATGCTATTGATGAGGCTCTAAAACGTAAAGAAGTTGAACTTTTAGAGGTTTAGTTGAGCAGAGAGCACAATGCTCTGGAGGAAGCTTTCCGGCACATCGAGGAAGCTAACGAGGAGATAAAGCGTAAGAGTGGCCGAGATCTAATTCCGGCCATCCTAATAGGTTTGGCAATTGGCCTAGCAATTGTTTTTGCGATTACTTACGCAGACTGGACAATGTTTTTAATTGCCGGTGTTGGCGGCGCCTTTGCGTTTATTGAGTATGCGCGGGCACTAACCCAAATTGGGATCAGAATCCCGATGGTTGCAGGAAGCGTGCTGTCTACTTCACTAACAGTTGCGGGTTATTTCTTAACAATTAAGTGGCTCGTACTAGCTTGGCTTGCAGTTGTAGTTTTGATTAGTTTGCTAACAGTTATTCAGCACCGAATTTTTGAAAGAAACCAGCAATGGGATCTGTGGAAAGGTGTAATAGCCAGCGTATTTCTTGTTTCGTACATTGGTTTCTGTTTAGCACTTGCAATGAATCTCACCAGCCAACAGGGTGGCGGTTGGTGGCTTCTGGCGTGCATTATTGTCGTAGTTGCTGTGGATACTGGTGCTTATGCCTTCGGAATAACTAGAGGAAGAACACCTTTTGCTCCAAAAATTAGCCCCAAGAAAACCTGGGAAGGATTCTTCGGCGGAGCAATTCTAGCAATTATTGCTGGCATCATCCTTTCAATATTTATGTTGGGTATGCCTTGGTGGTTCGGGATCATTTTTGCCGCAGTGATGATTGTTGTTGCGACCGTGGGCGATTTGTCTGAGTCACTGTTCAAGCGTCAAATTGGTGTAAAAGATATGAGCAGTTGGCTACCGGGACACGGAGGGTTTGCAGATCGACTAGATTCGATTCTTCCTTCTACTGCAAGTGCCTGGGTGATTTTTCAACTAGTTATTTGAGAGAATTATTAAGTGAGTAATACATTTCCAATTGCAAAAAAATACGGCTATGACATCGAACAGGTTGAAGAATTCCTTCTAAAAGCACGTAGCACTTTCGCCGCTGAAACTCCAGAAGACACCAGTATTCAGGCTAAGGAGATTCGCGAAACTGCATTTGAACTTACTAAGAAGGGTTATTCAATTCAGGCCGTGGATCTTGCAATAGAGCGTCTTGAAGACGCAATTGCCAAGAAAGAACGCGAGTGGAAAATAGCAGAGATTGGTTTAGAGAAGTGGCGAGAACAAACACAGAAGTTAGCACAAGAGATTGTAGATCGCATTTCACTTCCAGACGGTAAAAGATTTGCCCGTGCAGGAGTGCTAAGACAGGGCTACAACAGGAAGCAGGTTGACCTCTTCTTAGACACTCTTTTGCCTGTTTTTGCAGGCGAGGAAGACATCAGCGTTTCAGAGATTCGTAAGGTGGCTTTTACCCCAAAATCAAACGGGTATTCTGAAGTTCAAGTAGACGCACTTCTTGATTCAGTCGTTGAGGCCATACAAGCTATCGAATAACTTCGGTAACATTATTAGGTGCCAAGTTTCAAGCGATGGTTTAAGGTTGACAAGCCAAGCCTGTCAAAGATTATTGACAGACCAGCTTCTGGCGACTCAAAAATCGCAAAACCGTTTGGAGCATCCCTTGCAGTAGCAGGAATCGTGGCAGCTTTCGGTATTGCGCCACTGGCACTCTCGTCTGCAAATGTTGATTATCAAGTAGCAGAAGTGCAAGATCATGCAATCGCCGCTTTTGAAGCTACAACAACACATGGCAGAGACAATTACAAGGTAGTTCGTATTCCTACCTACTCAAATATTATTTCTGCACTTGCTGATCCCAACAGTCCGCAATCTTATGCTTATGCGCTTGTTGAGGCGCGGGGCTGGTCGGTGAGCGAATTTTCCTGCCTTTATGACCTTTGGACCCGTGAATCAAGGTGGAGAGTAGACGCTGAAAACAAGAGTTCTGGAGCTTATGGAATTCCACAGGCGCTCCCCGGTAGCAAAATGAAAAGTGCGGGGGATGACTGGCAAACAAATTTCAAGACCCAAATTGATTGGGGAATTTCCTACATTAAGAATCGTTATGGAACACCATGCGGTGCTTGGGACCATTCTCAGCGCAAAGGCTGGTACTAAAATGCCACGCAAGAACAGGCGAAACAGTGCGGAAGAGCATCAACCACTTGATTTGGAGCGGATAGCTGGAGGGTTCAAGCGCACAGAGTTTAAACGCGACAAAGACTGGAATGTGCAACCAATTTCTGCATCTCGCGCTCTGAAGGAGTATGTATGCCCGGGCTGTTTTGGACAAATTGCAGTAGGGGTGCCACATGTCACAGTGTGGGAGGCAGAGGCAATGTTCGGTGATGAGGCTGGTCTGCGTGATCGCAGGCACTGGCATTCGCGCTGTTGGGAGATTCATTAATGGTTGAAATTCGAGGCGCTATTGAACTTCCAGCTGTTCGAGAAAATATTGAACTTCGCACTGCTGATGGGCTAACTCTTGTTGGTGAGTTGGCGATGCCCGTATCCGGAAACCCCGTCGCAACTTTAGTTACTCTGCATCCGCTACCTACGGCTGGTGGGTTTATGGATTCGCATATCATTCGTAAAAGCGCGGCACGATTACCTGCACTAGCAAATGTCGCTGTTATTCGTTTTAATCTGCGCGGAACCACATCCCCAAGAGGAACCAGTGAGGGATCATTCGGCAACGGAATAGACGAAAAACACGACGTTGCCGCGGTAATGCAATTTGTAGCCGATAGAGGGCTACCAAATCCATGGCTTCTAGGATGGAGTTTCGGTACAGAGCTAGTCCTAAAATATGGACTTGATTATCTAATTTCGGGTGCCATTTTGCTCTCCCCACCGTTAAGAAGAACCACCGATGAGGAGCTCAAAAAATGGGCTGGAGCGGATATTCCACTGGTTGCGATAATTCCTGAGCATGATGATTATTTGCAGCCGGATGCTGCCCGTGAAAAGTTCGCAATTGTTCCTAATATCATCCAAATTGATGTTCCCGAAGGGAAGCATCTATGGGTGGGAGAGAAACAAACTTATACCGTGCTTACGCACATTGTTTCATTCTTGAATCCAGCAGCGCTTCCGCTTCCAACCGAATTTGATGCTTAGCTAGCTTCTTGCTTTGGAATGTAGATCTGTTTGACGATAATCATCACAGATGCTGCAACAGGAATCGCGACGAGGGCACCGAGAAGACCAGCCAACGTTCCACCTATTAGGGCACTAATCAAAATAATAATTCCAGGGAGCTTCACAGCCTGCCCCATGATTCTTGGGCTGATTACATATGGCTCTAACTGCATATAGATGACCAGGAAGATTGATACCCAAATAGTTGGCCATAAACCGGCACCGAAGAAAGTGATCAGAACAATTATTGAGGATGCAATCATCGGTCCAACAAGCGGAATGACACTACCGAGGAAAGCTAAAACGGCGAGAAGTGCGGGGTAGGGAGCTCCTGCTATAGATAGAACTATAAACGTCAGAGTTCCGTTTATTGTTGCTTGCACAACAAGCCCAGAAACATATTTACCCACTGAGTCGATCATCTGTGTGGTGATATCTGTAAATTTTTCGCGCTTACTCTTGGGGATAATCTGTGCAATCCCAGAGCGCATTGATGGCATCGAGGAAGAAAAGTAGATTGTCATAATCAACACCACGATTAGACCGAAAGTAGCACTAGCTAGGGTCAAACCGAATTGAAGTGCAGCACCGCCAATATTGCCGAGGTTGTCCTGAACCCAGGTAAAAACGTGCTGAAGCACATCATCAATTTTGAATTCCGGCAAATATTGATTGATCCACTGTTGGACGTTATCAAGGAAAGATTGGAAGTTTACGTCTGTATTTAGGTTAGAGATTGCCACAACAAGGGCTGAGATTTGTGCGACAACTGGTGGCACAATCATGAAAAGGATACCGACAACTAGGCCAATAAAAATCAGGATGATTATAAGCACGGCCCAGGGTCTTGGTATTTTTCGGCGCATTAAGAAATTAATTGATGGTTCAAGACCGAAAGAAATGAACAGTGCAATGCAGATGTAGGTGATTATTGTCGAAAGCATGCCAAAGGCGCCCCAAATTAGTAGGGCTACGCCTACCCCTAGGGTGCCAAAAAGGCCAAAGCGAAATGCGCTAGTGTTCGGAGACACTCTTGCCTTCTCCTTCTTGCTTAACTATCGTGCTAGTGTTTTGCTTCTTCTTTTTTGGAGCAGTATCACTTTCTGACATTAGCAACGAACTGAATCCTTCGCTATGGGAAATGACTTTTCGCAGGTTTTTGAAGTACTGCATAATCACTTCTTGTTCATTGCGCATCTTTATGAGCTTATGCTCTGAGGCAGCTTCTTGCTCCGCAATCTTTGTCTTAGCTTCTGAAACTAACTTTCGAGCACGTTTTTCAGCATCGACTAGAAGTCTCCTGTTAGTTTCTTCGCCTTCTGCTCTTAGTTTTCTGATTTCTGCTCTAGCTTCAGAGAGCAGTTTTTGGGCCTGAAGTTGTGTACTTTCAAGATTCTTTCTCATCTGAGATAGTTGTGTTTCGGCCTCGGTGATGTAGGACTGAGTTTGCATTACGGCTTCTTGGTGCTTAGCAAGGTAATCTGAGTCAGCTTCAGCACGTCTTGCTTTCAGCTCAACTTCAAGATCTAAGCGTTGACGTTCCATCTCTAGTTTCAGATTTGTTGCCTTCCCTTTTTGCGTCTTAGCAATTTCGGGGGTTGCTGTTGCTTCTTTAATAAGTTCGGCGGCTTGGAGTTGCGCCATCAAGTGAGTTTCAGATGCTGATTTATTAGCTTCTGAAATAATTTTGGCAGCTTCTCTTTTTGCTTCTGAGATTATTTTTGCGGCTTCTGTGGATGAAGCGCTGCGTTTTAACTTGGCGTCTTGGGCCGCTTCCTCCAATATCGTTAGCGAACGCTGGTTTGCTTCTTCAATAATTTCAGCTGCCTTAGTGGCGCTGTTCCTGAGTAAATCTTCGGTTTCTGCTTCAGCTTTGCTTCGCTTTTCAAGTAGATCTGGTTCGATGCTTTCGAGTTTGTGTTTGGCTTCTACTTCTGCGTCTTGAATCAGTTTTTTCGCTTCTAATTTGGCGTTATTTATAAGTCTGCGAGCTTCTTCTTCGGATGTGCGTAGTGCGTTTTCCAGCTTGGCACCAAGCCCGGCATAGCTCGGGTGCTGATTTTCTTCAATGATTGCGTGCGCTACCGCTAGTTCTGTTTCTAGTCTTTGTATTTCTGCAGCAGATTCTGTTACTTGTTGGTTGGCATGCACCAAATCTCGCGAGAGCGAAGAGATCTTGCGATCTACTTCTTCGCGATCATAGCCACGTACCGCTGCGCGGAATCCTGTTGATGATTGAGACAAATGAAAATCCTCCAGTTATTGAATTCTACTTTGTGTTTCCCATTCTGTTTCCAGCTAGTTTTAAAGTCCGGCGATAGGCTATTAGTTATCCTAGAGTGTTGATTTAGTCAACCTTATTCAAGTTTTAGGAGTTCACTTTTGCGGATTGTCTTCGCAAGCCTCGCGCTTTTATCGTCTGCGGCCCTATTGACTTTGGGGGTTCTCCAGCGAACTGTATGGCTGGGACCAGACTCTGTAGTAGAAACACAGGTGCTTGAATCAACTGCTCCATACACTCTTATAGATACTTCTGCGCTGAACCTTAATTCTGGAAATAAGACACTTACTATTTACGGAGACGGGAATGTTTTTGCCGCATATGCAGCAACACCCGATATCAAAGCTTGGCTTGGTGAAGATTCTTATAACAGCATTTCTGCTTCAGAAGGCACCTTGGTTTTGACCGAAGTCCCACCGAAGCTACTGATTGATGAATTCGGTAACTCAATTACTGCGCCACGTCCTGAAATAACTAATCCAGCTGGTAGCGATCTTTGGCTTGAAGAGTATGCTCAGCAAGGATCCCTCGCGCTCAAGATGAGTCCATCGACCGATATTGCTGTCCTAGTTGCAAATGACGGTGTTGCACCTAGCGCGGTAAAAATTTCAATTGCTTGGGTGCTTGATAATTCCACACCTGCTGCAGGTCCGCTGTTTATTGGGGGCATACTGTTGCTTTTAATTGGCATTTGGCAGGTATTTAAAGCACTTTCACGCAACAAGAGAACGACCAATAAAACCAAACGCCCTCGTCCTCCAAAACTACAGAAGGCGACAAAACAAAAGTCTCAATATGTCGCCCCTAAGCGTGGACGTAGGGCAGCGGGTTCTGAATTTGTTGCTGTAGGGCTTGCAGGAGTTTTACTACTAAGCGGATGCTCCTCACAGTACTGGCCGGATTTCTCAGCAGCTACTGTGGTCGCTACTCCCAGCGCCACTGATGAACCAGTCGCAAATACTTCCAGAGTTTTGAGCACACTCCAAGTGGAGCGTATTCTTGGGCGTATTTCGGAGAAGATTAATCAGGCACATTCTGAAAGAAACGCTGAAATCCTAAACGAACGGGTTGCTGGGGCAGAGTTGGAGGTACGTTCGGCTAATCTTCGTGTAAGGTTATCGAATTCTGCTGTGCCCAAAGTTGTGGATGTAAGTGAAAAAGCTCCCCAGGTTATATTGCCTCAACGAAGTGACAACTGGCCAAAGGTGCTTTATGTGGTTCAAGAACCAGCCACTGCAGAATCTTCAAGCGTGCTACTGGTGCTAAAGCAAGATTCTCCAAGAAAGAATTACATGCTGCATTCTTCCGTCGAATTGAATAACTCAACGGTGCATTTCCCAGATGTGGCAATTTCTACTGTGGGAGCAACAATTGTGCCGAACGATTCAAAGCTACTTACTTACTCTCCAGGTTCTGTTGCCGAAGCTTACGCGAATATTTTATTGGTGGGTGAAGAAAGCGAATACTATGGCTGGTTTGAACATGAGGGAGACCTTTACCTAAGTAACTTTGGCCTAGAGTACAAACAACAGCGTTTACAAGATCGCAATATCACTCAATTCGCATCTGTAGCATTCAGCAATGAAGTAGGACAAGACGCTTTAGCAATTTCTACTTTGGATGGCGGGGCGCTCGCAGTCGTCAATCTTCGCGAAATCGAAATCGTCACACCGAATTCCGCTTACGACAAGATACTTCCGCAGGGGCAGGTAGCTGCACTGCTTGGTAAGGCAGAAGCAGAAAAGAAAGTAACTGCGAAATATTCAGTTAAGCTTTTGGTTTATATCCCACCAGCATCCGTAGGCGGCAGTATGGAGATCTTGGGTAGCTCTTGGGGGATTGTTAGCGCGGTGGAAGGATAAAAATGGTGCAGGTAGCTTCACTAGTTATGGATACAACTGAGGAGACTTTCAAATCGGTTGTCGAACTAAGTGGCAGTGTTCCAGTAGTTATTGATCTCTGGGCTGAATGGTGTGGCCCTTGTAAACAGCTTTCCCCGGTTATCGAAAAAATTATCCACGAATATGCTGGGAAACTAGTTCTGGCCAAGGTGGATGTGGATGCTAACCCGGGATTACAGCAAGCTTTTAGAGCCACTTCTATCCCCGCTGTGGTTGCTTTGGTTGCAGGACGTCCAGTCCCACTTTTCGTAGGGGCACAACCAGAGGCACAAATTCGGCAGGTTTTTGACCAGTTACTTGAATTGGCCGCTACTCAGGGAGTAACTGGAGTAGCAGTTGCGGATGACTCTGCTAATACAGCAGATGTCGTTGAAGAGGAAGAAATTCCAGAACTGATTTTAAAAGCAGGCGACGCACTGGCTGAAGGAAAATACGATGAAGCTATCGATCTCTATAAGCAGCATCTTGCAGAAGATCCCGGAAATCCAGAAGTAACTGCTGCGATAGTTCAGGTAGAGCTTCTAAAGAGGGTTTCAGCTCAGCCAGCTGCAGAGGTTCGTAAGCAAGCAGCAGATAATCCGAAAGATATTGAAGCAGCTTTAGCAGTATCCGACCTCGATATTGCTGGCGGTCATGTAACTGACGCCTTCGACAGGCTTCTCGATCTGTTCGCAACCGAGGTTGATTCTAGGGAACAGATTAGAGAGAGACTCTTGGATCATTTTGTTGCAGTCGGTGCAGAGGATGAACGAGTAATTGCTGCTAGGAGAAAGTTAGCAAATCTGCTCTTTTAGGATGCGCTAACCTAAGCCCTAATGAACAGCTACTTTGATTTCGCGGCAACTCATCCTATGCCGGATGAGGTTAGAGAAACATACTTTGAAGCCCTCAAAATAGTCGGTAATGCTTCGTCAATCCACGGCTCAGGTCGTCACGCTAAGGAGCTCTTGGAAAACGCTCGCGAAGAAATAGCTGAAATGCTCGATGCAGAACCAATCTCGGTCATCTTCACTTCCGGTGGCACAGAAGCTATAAATCACGCGATTAAAGGTATTTTCTGGCATCGCCAATCAAATGGCAAAGACACCATTTTGGCGCCGAACGCAGAACATCACGCAACCATAGACACAATCGAGTGGCTGGAAAAAAACGCTGACGCATCCGCTGTATGGCTTCCTGTTGATAGTGACGCGATTTTGCAACCTGAAACTTTGAAAACGGGACTTGCTGAAAATGCCGAAAAGGCATCCCTGGTTACGGCACTGTGGGCAAATAACGAGGTCGGTTCGGTAAACGATGTTGCTGAGTTAGCCGAAATTGCCAAAGACTTTGAAGTCCCTATTCACTTGGATGCTGTGAGCGCGCTCGGCTACTTACCACTCAGTTTTAGAAAGAGCGGAGCGGATGCACTCAGTCTCTCGGCTCATAAGATTGGCGGGCCTGTTGGTGTTGGCGCGTTACTGCTTGACCGGAAACTAAAACTTGAGTCACTGATTCACGGCGGAAAGCAGCAGCGGGAGCGAAGCGGAACTTCAGATGTTGCTGGAGCGGTCGCTTTTGCCAAAGCACTAAAGATTAAAACCGCAAATATGGATTCCGCAATCGCCGAATTAGCTAAAAAGCGCGATTACTTAGTGACTGAGGTAATGAGGGTGATTCCCGAAGCCAGAATGCTCGGCGCTAGAGACTCCAGGCTTCCAGGAAATGTACACTTTCTTTTCCCTGGAACTACCGGAGACACCATGCTTTTCTTACTTGACCGGCAGGGTATTGATGTCTCCACCGGTTCTGCCTGCACAGCAGGTGTGCCGGAGGTTTCCCATGTGGTTATGGCGATGGGATACCCGGAAAAAGAAGCGGCTGCAGCACTCAGATTCACTATTGGTGACTCAACCACAATTCCTGAAATTGATGCGCTGGTTAAAGTTCTCCCCGAAATTTACCAGACTGCCAGCTCAGTTGCTGGGTAGAATTATCTGGTGAAAGTTCTAGCAGCAATGAGTGGTGGCGTCGATTCGGCCGTGGCTGCCGCCCGTGCGGTAGATGCCGGACACGAGGTCGTGGCAGTTCATCTTGCCCTTTCGCGCATGCCTGGCACACTTCGCACCGGCTCTCGCGGTTGCTGCACAATCGAGGATTCGCAGGATGCACAGCGTGTAGCAAACATGCTCGGCATCCCGTTTTATGTGTGGGATTTTTCAGAACGTTTCAAAGCGGATGTTGTAGATAATTTCATCGACGAATACAAGGCAGGTCGCACACCAAACCCCTGCCTTCGCTGCAACGAGAAGATCAAGTTCGAAGCTCTCCTTGATAAGGCTATTGCTCTCGGTTTTGACAAAGTTGTAACCGGGCACTACGCCGAAGTTGGTGAAGATTCTGAAGGTAACCCGGAACTTTTCCGAGCAAACGCCTATGCAAAAGACCAGTCGTATGTGCTCGGTGTTTTAAACGCACAACAGCTAAAACACTGCTGGTTCCCATTAGGCAAGGATGCTTCAAAGGCGGATGTGCGTGCCGAGGCCAACGAACGAGGTTTCAGAGTTGCTTCAAAGCCCGATTCTCACGATATTTGCTTTATCCCTGAGGGGGACACCCGCGGCTGGCTAAACGAGAAGATTGGCCTTGAAGATGGCGATATTCTCGACTTAGAGGGTAATAAGCTAGGCACCCATCAGGGCGCAAGCGGTTACACCATCGGTCAGCGTAAAGGACTAAATATCGGCTACCCTGCACCTGACGGTAAGCCTCGTTTCGTTCTTTCAATCAGTCCGGTAAACAACACTGTTACGGTCGGTCCAAAAGAGGCTTTACAGATCGCTGAAATTGTGGGTATTAGGCCCTCATTTGCTGGCAAGACTGTGGATTCAATAGGGGAAGAGTTCGACTGCGAAGTTCAGATTAGAGCACACTCCGATCCTGTTCCTGCAATAGCTGAATACTTTTATGATGATTCCGAAGGCGGTCAAGAACTAAAAGTGCGGGTTAGACCTAATGAACCTTTTGATTCGGTTGCGCCTGGCCAGTCGGCTGTTTTATACATCGGTGAGCGAGTTCTAGGGCAATGCACAATCGATGAGACTGTTTCAGCGGTTTTGGAAAATAGTGCCATAGGCGAATAGTCGTGGCTGTTGATTTCGAATCGGCGAGAACTCGCCATCAGGAACTAAGTGCAAACCTTTTGCAATGGCGTAGCGAATACTACGCTGAGAACGCTTCAACGGTTACAGACGCAGTTTATGACCAGGCATTTCAGGAACTTCTAGAGATCGAGAGGACTTTTCCGGAACTTGCCGGACAGGATTCGCCATCGCAGTCATTTGAGGAAGCCCCAAGCTCTAGTCTTTTTCAAGCAATTGTTCACGCTGAACGGATGTATTCACTAGACAACGTTTTCAGCGAAGAAGAATTATCCAGTTGGTTGGTGAAAACCTCTCAAAATGCCCAGGGGAGTAAGTTCCTTTGTGAGCTAAAGGTAGATGGTTTAGCGATTTCTCTGCAATATCGTTCCGGAGAGTTATTCTCTGCAGCTACAAGAGGTGATGGCATAACCGGAGAGGATGTTACCGAAAATGTTCTCGAAATTCCGGGAATCCCTAGGCGTATCGGAGTAGCAAATACCACCACGGCTTCCGCGAATGAGATTCCAGAACTTGTGGAAATCCGTGGTGAAATATTCTTCCCTTTGAATGAGTTTGAAACCCTAAATGCCGAAACGGTAGCAGCGGGCGAAAAACCATTCGCCAACCCGCGTAACGCTGCAGCGGGCTCACTTCGCCAAAAACGCGAAGGCAAGAAGGATGCTGCTGTCGAACTTATGAAGGCGAGGCTTGGAAGGTTGCGGCTTGTCGTGCACGGTGTTGGGCATCTTGATCCGGAATCAATAGGCGTAAAAAGCCAATCTGAACTTTACCGGCTACTTGAAAGTTGGAATTTCCCCACTAGTAAGCATTACAAATCATTGAGTTCAGTAAATGAAGTCCTTGGATATGTGCAAACCTTCCTTGAACAGCGCGGCAGCCTCGAGCATGAGATAGACGGTGTAGTTGTAAAGGTTGATGACTTTTCCTCTCAACGGGAGCTAGGAGCTACTAGTAGGGCTCCACGCTGGGCTATCGCCTATAAATACCCACCGGAAGAAGTTCATACAAAACTTCTCGACATCAAACTTGGAATCGGTCGCACCGGTCGAGCAACCCCGTACGCGATTATGGAACCGGTTAGAGTCTCTGGATCTGTCGTGCGTAATGCCACCCTGCACAACCAAGAAGTCGTTGCTGCTAAGGGAGTGCTTATCGGTGACACGGTCGTGCTTAGAAAAGCCGGCGACGTCATCCCCGAAATTTTAGGACCGGTCGTGCGATTGCGTGATGGTAGCGAAAGAAAGTGGGTTATGCCCACAACCTGCCCCGAATGCGGAGGAGAGCTTGCACCTGCAAAAGCGGGGGATGTTGATCTGCGCTGTCAAAATACTCGCAGCTGCCCAGCACAAGTGCGTGGACGCGTGGAACATATTGGTAGCCGTGGCGCGCTAGATATTGAAGGACTCGGTGAAGTAACCGCTGCAGCACTTGTTAGCCCTATAAGCGGCAATTCACCGCTTCAGGATGCTGAGGGCGTAATTTCCGAGGCTGGGCTGTTCAGTCTTACCTTAGACCGGCTCGTCAATATTGAGACCCAAGTGCTGGATGCTGAAACCGGCGAACCAAAAACGGTGCCAGAAACAGGGGAACCAAAAATAGTCACCCCGTTCCGCAAGAAAGCGGATGCCAAGAAGGGCGAGGAAAAACTATTTGAAGGGGACTCCATAGAAGACGGTTTTGAACCCTCAGCTCTTGCCCTCGACCTGCTCGCAAACTTAGAAAAGGCAAAACAGCAACCGCTTTGGCGTTTTCTGGTTGCACTAAACATCCGCCATGTCGGTCCGGTAGCGGCAAGGGCGCTCGCCAACAATTTCGGTTCGCTTGAGAAAATTCGCGGGGCAACACTTACAGAACTTAGCGAAATTGATGGTGTGGGTCAGGTAATTGCGCAATCAATTGCGGACTGGTTGGAAGTTGACTGGCACATCAGTATTGTGGAAAGTTGGCAAGCAGCAGGGGTACATTTCACTGATCCCGAGTTTGAGGCTGGCGAAGCAAAAAACCAGAGCAGTCAGATTCTTGACGGGCAAACGGTTGTAATAACCGGGTCAATGGAGAACTTCACCAGAGAAAGCGCCGAAGAAGCGGTTATCGCAGCAGGCGGAAAGCCGAGTAGTTCAGTTTCTGCAAAAACCAGTTTTGTTGTTGCAGGTCCGGGTGCTGGATCTAAACTCACCAAAGCAGAGAGTCTCGGAGTCAAGGTGATTGATGAAGCAGCGTTTATTGAACTCTTGAAAAGCTCCGAGAACCTTTAGACTTGATAACAGATATCTCCAATTAGAGCTTAGAAAGCATATGTCAGAAATCACTCCAGAAACTATCAGTCACCTGGCCAACTTGGCGCGAATCGCCCTAACTGAAGAGGAAAAAGAGCTACTAGCTACACAACTAGACGCAATCCTCGACGCTGTTGCAAAAGTTGGCGAAGTCACAACACCAGACGTGCCCAGAACCAGCCACCCTGTTCCGCTAGTTAACGTGTTCAGGAACGATGAAGAAGTGCACACACTTGACCGCGAAGCCGCACTGGGGAATGCTCCAGACAGTGACGGCACCAGATTCCGTGTCCCAGCTATTTTGGGAGAGGAATAAGAATGAGTGCATCAGAACTGGTATTTAAGAGTGCTTCCGAACTGGCAACACTTATCCGTGACAAGCAGGTTTCATCAGCAGAAGTAACCCGTGCACACCTTGACCGTATGGCAGAAGTAGAAGGCGCGATTCACGCATTCCTGCACGTGAACGAGGGCGCTGTGGATGCTGCCAAAGCGGTTGATGCAAAAATCGCCTCAGGTGAGAAAATCAGCGAACTCGCAGGTGTCCCGGTAGCGATTAAAGACATCCTCTGCACCGTAGACATGCCTTCTACCGCTGCAAGCCGAATCCTTGAGGGCTGGATCCCTCCCTATGATGCAACAGTTGTGGCCAGAAGCCGTGAAGCGGGACTAGTTCCGCTAGGAAAGACCAACCTCGACGAATTCGCCATGGGCTCTTCAACCGAATTTTCCGCATATGGACCGAGTAGAAACCCTTGGGATACCGACCGTATCCCGGGAGGTTCTGGCGGCGGTTCTGCAGCAGCAGTTGCTGCTTTTGAAGCCCCGATTGCTTTTGGCTCAGACACTGGTGGTTCAATTCGTCAGCCGGCAGCAGTTACAGGAAGTGTCGGTTTCAAACCAACCTATGGTGGAGCGAGCCGTTTCGGTGCGATCGCGCTCGCATCTTCACTAGATCAGGTTGGCCCTGTATCTAGGAACGTTCTCGATGCGGCACTCTTTCACGATGTGTTCACCGGCTATGACGCAAAAGATTCGACCAGCCTGAACTATAACTGGCCATCTATGGCCGAGGCAGCTCGGTTGGGAGCTAAAGAAGGTTCCCTAAAGGGTCTTCGAATCGGTGTAGTTAAAGAATTAAACGGTGAAGGCTTCCAACCAGGAGTGAAAGCACTTTTTAACGAACTTGTAGAACTCGCTACCGCAGCCGGTGCTGAAATTGTGGAAGTTAGTGCTCCACACTTTGATTATGCAACCGCCGCTTACTACCTAATCTTGCCGGCTGAAGCATCCAGTAACCTCGCAAAATACGATGCTGTCCGTTTCGGTCTTCGGGTAGCACCTAACGAGGCAGCAACTATTGAAGAAGTTATGAGTGCTACTCGTGAAGCAGGTTTTGGCCCAGAGGTAAAGCGGAGAATTATTCTCGGTACCTACGCGCTCTCTGCCGGCTACTACGATGCCTACTACGGCTCTGCACAGCAGGTTCGCACCCTGATTCAGCGCGACTTTGAAAACGCGTTTGCAAAGGCGGATGTGTTGATCTCGCCAGCTGCGCCAACCACCGCTTTCAAAATTGGTGAGCGAGTAAACGATCCTATGGCTATGTATTTGAACGACATCACCACTATCCCTGCGAATATGGCGGGTATACCTGCAGGCAGTATCCCAATGGGTCTTGCTGATGAGGATGGACTTCCAGTTGGTGTGCAGATTATGGCTGGCATTAAGAAAGACGACCTGATGTACAAGGTGGCGGCAACACTTGAAGCACTCCTTGCTGAAAAACACGGAGGAAGTGTGCTCGATAAAGCACCGCGCAGTTACGCACTAAAAGGAGGTGCCAAGTGAAAGACAAGCTAATGGATTTTGATAAGGCACTGGAACTTTTCGAACCGGTTATTGGCCTTGAAGTTCACGTAGAACTAAATACGAAAACCAAAATGTTTTCTGCTGCCCCAAACATTTTCGGTGCAGAGCCGAACACCGCTATCAGTGAAGTTTGTATCGGCCTACCCGGATCGCTCCCAGTAGTTAACGGTAAAGCGGTCGAATACAGCATTTCTCTGGGTCTAGCACTCGGATGCAAGATTGCAGAGCATTCAAGCTTCGCCCGCAAGAACTACTTCTACCCTGACCTAGGTAAGAACTACCAGATTAGCCAGTATGACGAACCAATCGCATACGACGGCGAAGTAGAAGTTGAACTCGCAGACGGTGAGATTTGGAACATCCCAATTGAACGCGCACACATGGAAGAGGACGCTGGAAAGCTCACTCACGTAGGTGGCGCAACTGGGCGTATCCAGGGTGCTGAATATTCACTCGTTGACTACAACCGTGCAGGTGTGCCACTGGTTGAGATTGTTACCCGCCCAATTTTTGGTACCGAAGGTAAAGCTGGTGAAGTAGCAAGCGCGTATGTGCAAACTATCCGCGATATGGTGCTTGCCCTGGGAATTTCCGATGCACGCATGGAGCGTGGAAACTTGCGCTGCGACGCCAACGTATCGCTTCGTCCGCGAGGTAGCGAGAAACTTGGAACCCGTACCGAGACTAAGAACGTGAACTCTTTCCGTTCAATTGAACGCGCTGTCCGCTACGAAATTCAGCGACAGGCAGCAATCCTTGCCTCAGGGGGGAACATAATTCAGGAAACCAGGCACTGGCATGAGGATACTTCCACAACCAGTGCAGGTCGCCCTAAGAGTGACGCTGAAGATTACCGCTACTTCCCAGAGCCAGATTTGCTACCGATTCAGCCAAGTGCAGAACTGGTCGAAAAATTGCGTGCGGAACTACCTGAAGCACCTGCAAAGCACCGTCGTAGGCTCAAAGAGTCGTGGGGATTCACCGACCTTGAATTCAGAGACGTTGTCAATGCCGGAGTTATTCCACAGATTGAGGCAACAGTTGCTTTGGGAACTAGCCCGGCACAGGCTCGTAAATGGTGGACATCAGAAATTCTGCGATTGGCCAATGAACGTGGAGTGGAAGCGGAAGAACTTGTTACACCCGCGCAGGTAACCGATCTTGACGCACAGGTTGCATCCGGTGCAATAACCGACAAAATCGCTCGCACAGTGCTGGTCAAGATGATTGATTCTGGTAAGAGCGCCGCCGAGATTATTGAGTCAGAAGGTCTCGCAGTGGTTTCTGATGACTCTGCACTAGAAGCAGCAATAGATCAGGCACTAGCTGAGAATCCAGATGTTTTAGAGAAGCTTCGTGAAGGCAAGCTTCAGGCAGCTGGCGCAATCATTGGCTCAGTTATGAAGGCGATGGCCGGCAAGGCTGATGCAGCTAAGGTGCGCGAACTGCTGATGGCTAAGGTTAGTGAATAGAACAGAATCCTTTTCCGTTGAAGGAAAAATTATTTGGCCTGCGCTCATCCTTATCGGGATTAGCGCAGGATTCCTTTCCGGTCTTTTCGGAGTTGGCGGTGGAGTAATTATTATTCCTGCCTTAGTTATATTTTGCGGATTCGGCATGAAAATGGCTTCAGGCACTTCACTTTCTGCAATTCTGATTGCTTCCGGTGTTGGTGTTATCAGTTATCAATTGCAAGGACAGGTTGATTACCTCATTGCCCTAATAGTGTTGATTGGATCAATTCCCGGAGCGCAAATTGGCGCAATCATCATGAAGAAATTACATGGTAGGACTGTAACAATACTTTTCCTCTGTCTGCTTGCTCTCATAATTGCAGGTTTAATTTTTACTCCGGTTTCTCGTGAGGGCTTTATCAGCCTTGACTGGGTAAACGGGGCGGCTCTAGTTCTGCTTGGGTTCCTGGTAGGAATTGTTGCAGGTCTGGTTGGCCTCGGTGGAGGAATTTTGATTGTTCCAGCACTGATGTTGATTTTCGGGATGGGTGACCTGCTTGCTAAAGGAACTTCACTTTTCATCATGCTTCCAACCGCCATAAGTGGCACTATCCGCAACTTAATTAACAAGAACGTCTCGCTGAAGGCTGGCGCAATAGTTGGTGTGAGCGCTGCTGCAATGGTGCCACTTGGTGCTTGGTCAGCAAATCTACTAAACCCGACAATAGCTGCCTGGCTTTTTGCCGCGCTACTTGTAGCTATTGCCGTAAGGCTATACATGCAAGAGATTCGCAAGTATCCTAGATAGCGGTCATTGCAATGAAAAAGGTCAAAGTCTCAATAGTTATACCCGCATATAACGAAGAAAAAGTTATTCGTAGATGCGTGGAATCTTGTGTGAATCAAAGCGTTCCTCCTTTGGAAATTTTGGTTATAGATAATAAATCCAAAGATTCAACGAAAGAGATTGTGCAGTCGCTGATTAAGGAATATCCGGATGCCGGTATCAAGTACTTACAGCAGTTCGATAAGCAGGGTTTGATTCCAACTAGAAACTTCGGTCTAGATCAGGCTAAGGGTGATGTGATTGGCCGTATCGATGCAGACACGCGACTCACAAAAGACTGGGTGAAGGTTTTGACGGAGACTTTCAGCGATCCCGAGGTAGCAGCTGCAACTGGGCCAGTGGCTTATTACGACCTACCAGGTGGCACATCCAAGCCGGCAATGAAAGCGGATGATGTAACCAGGCGCCTGATGCTGAAACTCGGTCGCCAGTACCACTTCGTTTTTGGCTCCAACATGGCGCTTCGAAAAACTGCTTGGGAAACTATTCGGAGTGAAACATGTCTTGACGAAGAGGATCTATTTCACGAGGATATTGACATCTCAATCCACCTTGCACAGCACGGTTTGAAGGTTGCTTACAATCCTTTAATGCGGGCAGGGATGAGTGCAAGGCGACTCGAAGACAAGCCAAAAGACTTCATGAACTATGTGAAGCGTTTCTCACGCACATACAATGCGCACGGAATTAAGAACTTGGGTGTTCGCGCACCTATGGTGGTGTTTTCTGCAATCTATCTGCCAGCTAGGACTGCGTTGATAGTGAGTCAAAAGCGCGAAGCTAGACGTATCAAAGCAAACAACATATCGTAGGCGCTGGATAAGGATCACTCGAGGTGTCTGAATCTATGAATAACCAGAGACGAAGCATCCTGCACGTCGATCTTGACGCCTTCTTTGTATCTGCTGAGTTGCTTACTCGCCCGGAGTTGATTGGGGAGCAGGTAATAGTTGGCTATCCAAAGGGGCGCTCAGTAGTGCTCAGCGCAAGTTATGAGACGCGGAAACTCGGGGTGCGTTCGGCTATGCCGATGTCGCAAGCGATACGTCTAGCCCCGAAAGCCACAATTATTTCTCCTAGCCACTCACTGTATTCTTCGCTCTCTAAACAGGTTATGGAGATATTCCGATCCTTTACCCCTCAGGTGCAACAACTAAGCGTAGACGAGGCATTTTTGGACGTTACCGGAGCATCCAGGATGTTTGGAAGCGCTGAAGAAATCGCTCAAGCAATAAAAACCAGGCTCAAAGAAGAATTGGGACTGCCTGCGACAGTGGGTGGGGCATCCACCAAATTTGTAGCAAAAATTGCTTCGACCAGTGCGAAACCAGATGGATTACGGATTATTCCTCACGGGGAAACTTTGGATTTCTTGCATCCGCTTCCGATAAGGGCACTGTGGGGTATTGGCCCTGTGGCGGGTAAATCGCTCCACGAATTCGGCATCCAGACAGTGGGAGATATTGCAAACACTGATTTGAAAGTTTTGCAGAGGGTCCTTGGAGAGGCTTCCGGTAATCGCGCTTGGGAACTAGCGCACGGGATTGATACCTCATTTGTCGATACAGAAGTAATCGATCACTCAATCGGTCATGAGCGCACCTACGAGATAGATACCGATAATTTTGAGCAATTGCAGAAAGAGATTCTCGATTTGAGCCGCAAAATCGGTCAGAGATTACGCAAAATTGGGCATCTGGCAGGGACAGTTTCAATCAAGGTCAAGTTTTACGACTTCAAAGTGGTAACTCGTTCACACACTCTAGAGATACCCACCGATTCAGATACTGAAATATATAAAACAGCCGGGGAACTACTCAAGGAGCTGAGCGCATCCGCAATCTGGAGGAAAGTTCGCCTAATTGGTGTTAGGGCAGAACAGCTCACACTCCCAGGTGAGTTGGCAGTGCAATTGGATCTTTGGGATGCCCCAAAACAGGTGCATAAAGATGTCGATACAGTCACCGACAAGATTCGTGACAAATTCGGTAATACTGCGATAGTTCCTGCTAGGCTAAGTACCGCACGGGAGCCCGAACAAGAGGGCTGAGAGGAAGGCTACCTACCTTCGACCGTTGAACCTGATCTGGATAATGCCAGCGATAGGAAGTGAAATGGAAACTAAACGATTTAATCGTGCTCTTGCAGTCATCATTGCTACTGGAATGTTGGTTGCTTGCTCTAGTGGGGAAACTCCGGAAGAAACCCCAACCGAGCTAACTTTGATAACTCACGGATCATTCTCTTTAGCAGATGACACCTTCGATAAGTTCACTGCCGACACCGGAATTACCGTGAAATTCCACGAGTTGGGCAGTGCCGGTGAGATTGTAAACGCTATGAATCTCACCAAGAACAATCCGGTGGGGGATGTGGTTTGGGGCATTGACAATGTATTTGCCGCTCAGGCGATTGAGAGTGGCATAGTGAGCGAATACGCATCACCGCTACTTACCGCGCATGAAGCGCCATTCCTGCTAAAGGGATACGAAACCTGGATGACTCCGGTCACTTCTGGAGACATTTGCCTCAACTATGATGACTCCTGGTTTGCGGCGAGCGATTCCGACTACGGGCCACCAACATCCCTAGCGGATCTAAAGAACCCTTACTACGGTCCACTAATTGCTATACCTGCTGCCAGCACCTCATCTGTCGGTGTGGGATTCATGCTCGCCACTATTGCTGAATTTGGCGAGGGCGGTTACGAGGACTTTTGGAAGCAGCTGGTAGCAAATGGGGCGACAATCACATCCGGCTGGAGTGAAGCATACTATGGCGAATTTACTGCTGGAGGAGACGGAGATAAACCAATAGTGGTTTCCTACGGTTCTTCCCCTGCATATGCACCAACCACCCGTGCCGTAGCGAGCACTTGCTTCTCCCAGGTGGAATACGCAGGACTTGTTACAGGAACCAAATATCCCACAGCCGCGAAGCAACTCATTGACTATCTGTTGAGCGACAATGTCCAGCTACAAATTCCTGATGAAATGTACGTGTTTCCGGTAACTGATGTAGCACTACCAGCAGACTGGGAAGAGAACGCACTCAAGCCGGGGAGTGCACTAAATATTGATGCCGCACTAATTAGTCAAAAGCGCAGTGAATGGTTGCAAGCTTGGACCGAAATCGTCTTTGGCTAATAACCGGAATACCGGTTGCCGTCTTTGTCCTAGCGTTTTTTTACTATCCGCTAGCGAACATCCTCGGCACCGGTTTTTCTAGCCTCAGCGATACCGGAGTCGAGAGCCTACTAACCTCAAGGTTGCTCGCAGCTACAGCGCGCACAATTTTCTATTCCCTATCAGCAACTGTTCTTTCAGTGCTATTCGGGATGCCGCTAGCATTTTTGCTCTATCGCGTGCGCTTCCCGGGACAGAGAATTTTGCGCTCACTAGTGTTGGTTCCGTTTATGCTTCCGACGATTGTTGTTGGCTTAGCTTTCCGTGCACTTTTTAGATCAAATGGCGCACTCGGTTTCCTAGGCTTGCATGAGAGTGCCACGGCGGTGGTGCTGGCGTTAACATTCTTCAATATCGCGCTCATTGCTAGGAGCGTGGGAAGTAGTTGGGCCAGGCTCGACTACCGACAGGAAGATGCCGCTGCTTCGCTCGGTGCAACACCGTTTCAGGTTTTCTGGAGCGTGACACTGCCAAATTTGCGGAAAGCGATCCTAGCTAGCGCATCCCTAGTTTTCCTTTTTTGCGCAACCAGTTTTGGACTGGTGCTGATGGTGGGTGGTGTGAGGGCATCCACCATTGAGACTGAAATTTATTTGCAGGTGTTTTCTTTCGGCAATCTTGGAGCCGCAGCAATTTTGGCAACTCTGCAACTGGTGATTGTGCTGGTGCTGCTATGGGTGACTAGGGGAAGTGGTTACAATCTTGGGGTTGATGCTGCCACTTCAGTGCGCAAATTCACGGTGCGTAATCTGCCAATTCTGTTTGCTTCACTACCTGGCGCGGTGCTGATTCTTGTTCCGCTTGGATACTTGGTTTTTCGTAGTTTCAGTTATGAGGGGTCATTCGGGTTCGGTAATTTTGTGCAGGCATCCGCTGAAGGTGTCTGGGATTCGGCCCTTGCCTCTGTGACAATCGCGATTGCCTCCTCAGCGATTTCTATTCCTTTGGCGCTTTTTGCCGCCATTTCGCTCTCACGTAGACAAATCCCCGGAGCTGTCGGTGGCTGGTTCAATACTGCGCTTTTGTTGCCGCTTGGTGCATCCTCGGTCGTATTAGGTCTCGGACTTCTGTTGACAGCTTCCAATTTAGGTATTGCTGGCTGGTGGATTATTGTGCCACTCGCTCAAGGGCTTGTGGCACTTCCTTTAGTTTTGCAAACGATGCTTCCGGCTCTGAAATCAATACCGAGTAGACGCCTTGAAGCTGCTGCTTCACTTGGGAGCGGGCCAGTTAGTAGCCTGTTTAGGATTGAGCTCCCCAGCATCCGCCCGGTTGTTTTGGTAAGTATAGGTTTTGCGTTGGCGACAGCGCTCGGGGAGTTTGGTGCCACATCTTTTCTAGCAAGGCCGGGGCAGATCACACTGCCAGTGTTTATTTATCAAGCAATAAGTTCACCAAAACCCGGATCATTCGGGGTGGCACTAGCGGCGGCAGTTATTCTGACGGTACTCACGGTGACTGTTCTAGTGGTGACAGAATATGGTTTTAGAAAAGTGGGGAAGAGTGCGAATGTCGGAAAATAAGAGCGGTGAAACAACTAGCGACAAGTCCAAAGACAAATCTAATAATGCCCTCCAAGTGGCAGGTTTAGAAATTAATGACCTCGATTTCAGTTACGGCGATAAGCGAGTTTTGCGCGGGCTCACACTTACTGCAAAACCTGGCGAGATTGCGGCCATAATGGGTGATTCTGGTTCTGGGAAGAGCACGCTTTTCAGACTCATTGCTGGTTTCGAGGAACCTGACGCTGGAGAAATTTACCTGGCTGGAGAAAATTTGGCGGGCATCCCTGCGCATAAACGTGGCGTCGTGATGATGTTTCAGGACAAGCAACTTTTTGAGAATATGACCGTGCTCGAAAATGTGGCTTTTCCGCTAAAACTTAGGGGAGTAGTCGCTACTGAGCGCGCAGAACGAGCTAGAGATCTTTTGGAAGCAGTCCGCTTGAGCGATCATATCGATAAGAGAGTGAATGAAATATCCGGCGGGCAGCAACAAAGGGTTGCACTTGCTAGATCCCTGGCAGCCGATCCGAAACTACTGTTACTTGATGAACCCTTTGCCTCG
The DNA here is from genome assembly GCA_019639055.1 of Microbacteriaceae bacterium. Lineage (GTDB taxonomy): Bacteria > Actinomycetota > Actinomycetes > Actinomycetales > Microbacteriaceae > JAHBSP01. The sequence continues at coordinate 142,331 of JAHBSP010000002.1, forward strand.
CTTGATGATTCACTTAGAACTGAGTTAGCTAAAGAAGTGCGTGACACTTTGAAGCAACAAGGTATTACTACGCTGATTATCACTCACGACGCTGATGAGGCTGGTGCTTTGGCAGATACTGTCTACAAGGTGCAGGATGGAGCTTTAAGCAGTGTCAATATCACTAAGGAGTGAAAGGGATGGCTATGGCAGATAAGAAACTTAGCAATGAATCCAAAAACGAATTTTTAGAAGTATTGAAATCTCGCTTCTTAGAGCATTCTGCTAGACACGAGGGAATTTCTTGGGATGATGTGGCGGAAAGAATAGAAAATAATCCTGAAAAGCTTTGGTCACTTTGGCAAATGGAAGAAACCGGTGGTGAACCTGACCTGGTTAAAGTCGATTCTCAAACTGGGCAATACATCTTTTATGATTGCAGTCCTGAGACTCCTGCAGGTAGGCGGAACCTTTGCTACGACTATGCTGCATTAGTTGGTAGAAAGAAGCATCCACCACAAAACAGTGCAGACAGGGTTGCCCGAGAGATCGGAATTTATATGCTTGACGAGGAAGAATACGCATACCTGCAAACAATTGGTGAGTTTGATTTAAAAACCTCCAGTTGGTTAGTTACCCCAGACGATGTCAGAAAGCACGGTGGTGCGATTTTCGGAGACCGCCGTTATGACAGGGTTTTTACCTACCACAACGGGGCGGATAGCTATTACGGATCGAGAGGATTTAGAGGCTCACTCAGAGTATAGATAGGCTAAATAGCGCATAAAGGAGTGTCATGAGAATTGTTGTAATCGGTGGTAGCGGACATATCGGCAGTTTTTTGGTCCCGAGGCTGGTTCGAGCAGGTCATACAGTTTTCAACATCACCCGAGGCGTTAGTAGTAGCTATAGCAATACTGCTCCTGAGTGGAAGCAAGTGCAACAGGTATCGTTCGACAGGGCTTCTCTCGATGCTGAGGGCAGATTTGGCGAGGCAGTGCTCGCTTTACAGCCAGAAGTTGTTATCGACCTTGTCTGTTTCACCCTCGAATCTGCAAAGTTGCTTGTTGATTCTCTGCGCGGGAAGGTTAGTCATCTGATCCATTGTGGTTCTATCTGGCGTTACGGTTCAAGTTACAAACTTCCAATCTCAGAGGATGCCGCATTTACAGCAGAGCCTGAAGACGAGTATGGAATAGAGAAAGCAAAGATCGCTGAATATCTAAAGCAGGAGAGTGCTAGGGGCGGCTTGGTGACCACCTCTATTCACCCGGGGCATATTGTGGGTCCGGGTTGGCATCCGGTCGGTCCACTAGGAAATTTGAATCCGGATGTTTGGAAGGCGATATCTGCGGGCGAAGTGATCAAAGTTCCCGGAATTGGTGTAGAGATGATGCATCACGTTCATGCCGATGATCTCGCCCTTGCTTTCGAACTCGCTGTCGCTAATCGAGAAGTGGCAGCCGGTGAGGATTTCAATATTGTTTCACCTAGAGCGCTTAATGTGCGGGGCTTTCTACAAATTGCTTCCGAGTGGTTCGGTCAAGAACTAAAAACAATCAGCGTCAGTTGGGAAGATTTCCGTCAAAGCAATACCGAAGAGGACTATGCGGAGAGCTGGGAACATCTTGAACGAAGTCACGCGCATTCCATTGAAAAAGCAAAGCGACTGCTTGGATACGCGCCAAGATATGAATCAGATCAGGCAGTCCTAGAATCCGTTCGCTGGCTTATTGAGCATGGCGAGATTGAAGTTCCTAATCCCTTAGTTGTTTAGGGCAGTACCTTCAACTTCGGGGATGAAAGTAAGTCAAGTTATTTGGGGCGACTAACGGGATTCGAACCCGCGACATCCGGCACCACAAGCCAGCGCTCTACCAACTGAGCTATAGCCGCCATACGATTCCTAAGAATCAGGCCTGAAGACATTAACGCCAACAGCATTCAAGTATATTACAGTCTTGGCGCAAAAAAGTTCGCTCGATAGTGTTCGAGTTCTGTAATCGATTCGTGGATATCATCGAGTGCCCTGTGACCTCCAGCTTTTTCTGGGGCGGACTTCAAAACATCCGGTGCCCAGCGTCTTGCAAGCTCTTTCACCGTAGACACGTCGATATTGCGGTAGTGCAGGAATGCATTCATTTCTGGCATGTATTTGCGGATAAACGCACGGTCGGTGCCGATGCTGTTGCCGCCCAGCGGTGCAATTCCAGCGGTGAGGAACTTCTTCAGATACGCAATTACTTGCCTCTCAGCTTCGGCTAACGATAGGCCAGCAGAAAGTTCCTGAAGCAGTCCAGATTTTTCATGCATTTCTTTGACGAAATCACTCATGCCGTCGAGTGCGGCATCGGACGGTTTAATTACCAATTGGATGCCTTTATCGAGTATTTTCAGATTCGCGTCGGTAACAAGGACAGCAATTTCAACAAGTTCGTCTTTTTCGAGATCTAGGCCGGTCATCTCGCAATCGGCCCAGACAATTATTCCTGGATCAACAATCATTTGGTTTAAGCTTAGCGAGCACCTGAGACAGCTTGATTAATCCATTCAATAGTGTCTTTATAGACTTCTTCTTTGTTTGTTTCGTTGAATATTTCGTGGCGTGCATCCGGATAAAGTTTCAAAGTCACATTGCTCAGATACTTACTACGGTAGTAGTCGGCCAGTTTTGTAACGCTCTTTTCACCACCAACCGGATCCTCGGTTCCGGCGGCAATTAACATAGGGATGTCTGTTGCTGGCTTTTTAGGCTTCCCAAAGAATCTAAGTCCATCTTTTAGGCCAAACTTTTTCATCACATCCGCATAGAAGGTGAGTTCATCCTCCACGAAGGCTTTGGCAACCTCTACGTCACGGCTGAGCCATTCAAAACCTGTAGCGTTCGGATGCTTGTCGTATTTTTTGTTGAGTGGACCGGAGTTGAGCCCAGTCAGTGTCCGGAACGCAGAACCGCTCAACATAACGGCGTCGTATGGTGTGGAGTCGATTCCGAGAATGTCTTGAGTCATAAAAGAACCCCAGGAGTGTCCAATAAGAGTCAATGGCAGATCAGGGTGCTTCTCTTTGATGATTTTGGTGAGTGCCCTAATTTCAGCGAGCGTAGCATCCCATCCACCTGGGCCTAGCTTGCCCATCTTGGATAAGTCTCCCTGGGTTTGTCCCAAGCCAGTTTGACCGTGACCTCGGTGATCATCTGCGTAGACGATGTAGCTGGCAGCATTCAGCGCTTTAGCGAAATCATCGTAGCGTTTTGCATGCTCTCCAATCCCGTGCACAATCTGCACCACACCACGAGGAACTCTGCGGTTTGTAGGCGTCCATTCGTAGTAGAAAATATCGATACCGTGTTCATCTTTGAAACTGTTTTCACTAAAAGGCATGTTCTAACTCTATTTCAAGTGCCAGTTTCGGTGACCTCTTATCCCGCAACTTAATCATTTAGGTTTTGAGTTAAATCGATTTAAACGCTTTGGTTCACCAAGAAACCTTGGTGAACCAAATTAATTAAGAGTGATTATTCGTAAATTTCTAGTTCATCGCTAGACCAGATTCCTGGTTCGTAAATAAATACCAGTTGCCCGTCAATGTCAGGTACTTCAAAAACTACTGCGCCAGTTAGTTTTCCGCCGGCAGCAAGCTCACCTGAACTATATGCGTTATCTACGGCTGAACTCGCCCATAAGCTAGCTCCCACTATTTTGCCGTTTTGATCTTGTATAGACCAGTCACTGATTACATCGCCAACTTTGAATTTTTCAGGTGTAACAGGTGCACTATTACTATCGTTGTTACCCGGACTTACCAATTCGCCATTGTTTTTACCTGCATTTACTGCTGTGGCGATGATCGCAATCGCAATTACGGCAAAAATTACTGTTAAGAATTTATGTCTAAGAAACCAGTTCTTTTTGGGAATCTCAGGATTGCTCAATTTATTCTCCTATTTATATATTGAATTGATTCAACTCTGAATCTAAATACGAAATTCAATATATTTGCCCCCCCCTGTCAAGTTTGAAGCGGCATTCTTGATCGCCTAATTAGCTATATCGATTAGCGCCTAAAGTGCTTTTACGAGCAATGCTCATATACCTCAGCGGTTTTTAGTTCCGTGTTTCTTTAACCAGAAGATAATTCCAGAACAATCAAAATAAAAAAATTTGCGCCCCCGGCTGGAAGACATTCGAAACTCGTCCCGAGCCCTAAAAACGTTGATTTCACGGGCGAACAAGGGAATAAAACTGGACAGGGATTCGAACCTCCCTGTCCATCTCACTGATGCTAGAGGTCGGGTTGTGACATCAATTGAGAAGGTTCAAAACTCGGTCACGCCTCAGATGGCTATCGACATGGTCGCCTTATATAATTCCGGAGCCTCTATCAATGAGGTTGCTCGCGAGTTCAAGGTTCATCGAGAAACAGCCGCTAGACATCTGCGTGCAGGTGGAGCGCAAATGCGCTCACTCGGACTGAACGATGCCCAAGTAGATCTGGCGGCAGAGCTGTATTTGTCGGGTCTTACGCTTGCCCAGGTTGGAGAGCGGGTTGGTGTAGCTCAGGGAACCGTTGGACGCTACCTCCGGGCGCGTGGCATCGAACTGCGACCACCACTTATCCGAGTACGCGTGACGCCTCACTGCCAGAAGAGGGAAAATGCTGTGCTCAAAGAATAGCCCGGGGCGAGCATCGATCGGGAAGGTGAATTGTGGGAAAAAACGTGCTTCGGTATCGTGTGGATAGCCAAGCTGCATTCCAGGCTGCGGTTTACTTACCTTCCAGAACTACGGACTGTCTCCCAGGAAGCACAGATTTTTGTTGGTAGCCTAGATTCGGGTGTCTGCGCATGCGCGTCATGATAAAGGGCAGGGCTTGTAATTTCGCCCACTAACTTGCGGAGGAGCGGTAGTGGTTTTATCAAGCGATACAGCTACGGTTGCAGAAGAGGCCGATGATTTAAGGCCTAGAACTAAGCCCAGGTCATTAGCTGATCGTTTTATGCGAAAGCTACTCTTTGTTGACAAAGCGAGATCGTCCTCGTCATCAGAAAGCTCCGCGCAGCGTTACCTTCGCACTTCAATGATTATCACCGGAATTCGGTGTTTGATTACTTATCTACTTATTCCAATTGTCGTCCCGATTATTGGGCTAAGTGGGGTCGTTTCAGCGCCTATTGGTCTCTTGTTGAGCCTGATCGCCGTTTTGTCCGGCGTTGTGAGCTTACGGAAGTTCTGGATGAGTGATCATCGCCTGCGGTGGATGTATACGGCTTTCATCTTTGTAGTTTTTGCGATTTTGACAATAACCCTTTACGCCGACATTTCAACGATTGTGAGAAGCATATGACATCGAAAGAATCACCTGATTCAAGCACTCAGGTTCAGGAAAACCTTTCCGCTTCGGAGGAAGAGTCACCCCAAAACTTGCCCCTCGGTGCATGGGTCACATTGATACTTTTTGCGGCAGTTGTTGTGGCATTTGGCACATGCGCGAACACGTGGATGTTTAATTAGTAGACAGACCAACGTGTTCAAACCGGCGAGAAACGCAGATTACTCCTCGTTATGAAATATCAGGGTCTAAACCAGCCTCGATGAAAGTCTCTACTCGCTCGGTGTGTGCCCAAAAGTCGAGCGTATCGGCTTGAATTCCAAGATCTCTGTCAACATGCAGCGCCATTCCGTGGGCAGCATCGCGGATGTTCCGCGTTTCAATCGCTTTGAGTACTACACGATGGTCCGTGATTACTGTTTGTTGATTCGCCCCCATAAATATAATTCCTACTTTTGCGGCTTCGCTCAAGATGTGCATTACTCCCGTGTACAAATCACTTAGGAGTCGGCTGCCGCTAGCTTCAACTACTAATCTGTGGAACGAGTCTGATCGGAAAACATCAAAGCACTTCTCGTCTGAACAGCCTCCCGAGTTTATGCTTTCTTGATAGCTTTTCTGCAGGGCAAGAAGCTGCTCATCAGTACGCCTGATCGATGCGGACTGGGCCGCCTCTATCTCTAGCGAGCGCCGATAGGTGAGGATTTCTCCCAAGTCGTGATCTGCAAGAAACTCAGCAAGTATAGTGCTAACCGGGGTGCGTGCTCGCACATACGTGCCAACACCTGGAACGGTTTGCAACATTCCAAGGGTCGCCAAGGCACGTACGGCCTCCCGTATCGTTGATTTCCCGACCCCAATTATGGCCATCAGCTCCGACTCTTTGGGGATAAGTTCTCCAACTGGCCAACAGTTTTCAGTTATCTGCGCACGCAAATATCTCAGCGTGTCGCGAGCCTTCTGTGAACCGCTTTGCGGACTGTTGAGCATGTATGTCGGAATCTCCTGGTCTTCATAACTAAACGGGACCCCTCATTGTACAAGCTTTGAACTACAGGGTTCGCACCCAGTCCGCAAGAATCGTTAGTCCCTCAACAGTGTTATTCAGACCCAACGCTTGTACTTGCTTGCCTTCAATGTGAAGCAACCGATCATCAGAGACAGCTTTTAGAGACGCTACGGCAGGATTCGAGAGAAGTTCGGAGAACATTCGATCACCGGTTCCATTCATATCAACGAGCACAATACCATCGGGGTTGGCTTGGACAAGCTCTTCGACGTTAATAGGGGCGGAACGATCCACGCCAAGTTCTTCTGCAATATTCACTGCGCCAGCGAGTTCTAATAACTCAAGCGGATATGCTTGTCCGGCTGTCACAAACGGACGCCCGGCCTGATTATTAATTATGAGCACTCGTGGAGCATCCTCAGATGCTTGGACAGTGGCTTCATCGAGTCCAGTCCTGATTCCCTCAGCTAACTCATCTGCTTCCTCCTCGTTCCCTGTGGCCAATCCAATGAGACCGATATTGGCTACTAGAGCTGCGCTATTGCGCCAAGGCTCTGGCAGTTGTAAGACCGGTATATTAGCGTCTTGAAGCACCTCAGATATCGGAAGATCATTTGTATGCCTGGGGCTCATCACGACAAGGTCTGGAGCTGTTGCGATGACCGTTTCAGCATCGATTTCCATTGCCACGGAAAAGGTTGTCTCTACCGAAGAAAGCTCTTCGATATGTCCTCCTAAGGCTGGGTTAAGGACCGCTTCAGAAATCAGCACAAGTCGGTCAGATAGTCCGAGCGCTGCAATTGTCTCTGCACTTTCATAGTCGAGTGCGGCGATACGCATCGGAGCACTGTCTAACTCCAACGTCGACGCTGGTGTTGCGCTACCGGCGGGAACTTCAATTGTTCGCGGCCAAGCCGAATCAGAATCGCTCGCTGTTGCATCATTCTCTGAAGTCGGGCTACTCGCGCAGCCGGTTATGAGCAGGCTTAGTGCAACAAAAACAGCCGCGGATTTGGAAATAGTCGACCTTATTCGCATGGTGTCATTCTTTCTTTGGGTGTTAATGGGTGGATATGAAACTATGTCCGTGCTCCGTCGTATGGATTGTTGTTTGAACCCCATATGCTGCATGGATGAGATCTGGTTGTAAAACCTCGAGCGGGGCTCCAATGTGAGATTTTCCATCACTATCTAGTAAGAGAATTTGAGTGCAGGACTGCAGTGCATAATTCAGGTCATGTAGTGCAGCAATGACGATTTTTCCTCGGTTTCGAAGGGTTTGCATGGCTTCAGCGACCACTTTTTGGTGGTACAAATCGAGTGCTGACGTGGGTTCGTCAAGAATTACCAGAGGCGTGTCTTGGGCAAATACTCGAGAAAGTTGGACAAGTTGTTTTTGGCCCCCGGACAGAGAGCCAAAGCGGCGGTTAGATAGTTCTGCAACGCCCATGTCTTCGAGCGCTTCTTGTGCGGCTCGGTGGGGATTTCTGCGGCGGGCCGCACGAGCACCGATCGCCACTAATTCCTTTACTCTTAACTCACCCGGGGCAGCCAAGTCCTGTGAGAGTAATGCCACAGTTGAGGCGCGGTGCTGGGCTCGCATGCTTCGAAAATTTCGGTCGCCTGCACGTACGACTCCGATACTTTCTACACCGGCGTGAGCCAATGCAGACAAGAAGGAGGATTTACCTACACCGTTTGGCCCCACGACCCCTAAAACAGTCCCGGGGAAAAGGCGTAATGAGAGTGGGTTCGTTAAGGTTCTTCCTGAGCGTATAGCTGCAAACGAATCGAAATTAATGCAGCGGGCAAGAGTCGGGCATGGTCGTGTCTCCACCGTCATGAGGACTGCCTTTTTAGCAGCAAGAATAGAAATATCGGTGCGCCGACCAGCGCTGCAACGACACCTGTTTGTACGATCACAGACCCAAAAGCGCCACGGGCCACAGTGTCAGCTAAAGCGAGGAAAAGCGCCCCGCCGACTGCAGATAACGGAAGCAGTCGAGCATGCGATGCACCTACCACGATACGAATAGCATGAGGCACGACCAGTCCAACAAAACTGATGACTCCACTCACAGCAACAGCTGCCCCAGTAACCAGCGACGCAACCAGCAGTAGAACAATACGCTCTCGCGTGACATTGATACCTGACGTTGCTGCAGTAGATTCGCCTAGCGATAGCGCATCCAATGCATGTGTCCGTGTAAAGAGGAAGGTTACTCCCAGGACAACAGGGCCGATCAGCAATAGAACGTGATCCCACGTCCGAAGCTCCAGGTCGCCTGCTAACCAAAAGAGAGCGCTCCGAACCAGTGAATCTTCTCGTGCATTGGCAATAAGCATGTTAATGATCGCACCGGCCAATGCACTAAACGAGACGCCAACGAGAATAATAGTCGCGGTTCCGAGGTCACGTCGGGTTTGCAGGATTATCAATAACAAGAAGGAAACAGCGGCAGCACCTGCGAACGCGGCTAAGGGAATTCCCCATCGAGCACTACCCGTCGCTCCCAGCATTATGGCAGCTACGGCACCTACGGCTGCTCCCGCTGAAACGCCTGTAATACCAGGTTCTGCAAGAGGGTTACGAAGTATGGCCTGCATGACAGTTCCGACCGTGGCGAGCGCAGCGCCGACGAGCATCGCCACAATGATTCTGGGGAGACGTATAGACCAAACTACGGCTTCCACTGTTGGTTCAGCACTACTTCGGTTGAAGAGAACTTCCAATGTTTCGCCTAGTGTGAGGTCCACGACACCGACAGCTAACGAGAGAACAATTGTTGCCAAGAGGAGCAGGCCACCGAAAATACCAGCAGCCCAGGCACTCTTCCGGCTCATGCGTCTCCTTATACGGAAGCTGATATTCATGTCTGATGTTATAGATCAGATCTATCAGTAAGCTGATGATATGGTGAAAATCATGCAATGGGCAACCGCTGAGCGTTGACGGTGGCCTACCGAATCTCTATGGCTGGATCGAAGTCCGAGACAGTAAATGACCAAACTAGATAATTTAGGAAGAAGTAAACATGGAAACCCCACTAGCTGAAGCGTCTCTGCTCGACACAGAAGAGATCAATACGACCGTCAATTACGCAATGTATGCAGTCTTTTCAATCAATGAGCAGGCAAGGAAACCTGGCGAAAACGCGGTTGCATCGATCGAAGATCAACTCTCGGCCGTGGAAGACTTGAGGATTCGAGGTTGGTACGATATCTCTGGATTTAGGGCTGATTCTGATTTTCTCGTGTGGTTTCATGCGCCCAACACGGAGGCGCTCCAGAGAGGGTATCGGATCATTCTTGACGGATCTGCTGGACGGCTCTCGCCGGTATGGTCCAACATCGGCATACATAGAGCAGCCGAGTTTAACCGTGAACACGTACCAGCTTTTCTTTCTGGTGAGATGCCAAAGACTTACATCTGCGTCTACCCGTTTGTAAGGTCTTATGACTGGTATTTGCTGCCGGAAAAAGAGAGGAGTCACATGCTCCGCGAGCATGGGGAAGCAGCAAGAGACTTTGGTGATGTCCTCGCAAACACCATTTCTTCCTTTGCTCTAGGTGACTACGAGTGGCTCCTGGCATTTGAAGCGGATGATCTTGTTCGGATTGTGGATTTGATGCGCGAGTTGCGTGCCGTTGACGCCCGTCTGCACGTCCGGGAGGAGGTTCCGTTTTTCACAGGTCCTCGTAAATCCGCATCTGAGATTCTGCAGCGCTCATTCGTGTAAGAGCCCTCCGCGCTGATGCTACGCAGGGGTGGAAGAGAGCTTGTGGGAGGAGCCAAATAGCGCGTCAAATGCTACACCTCCACGATATCGGGTTGTTTTTGTTCCAATTTCATAAGCGCGGGCACTGTATTGCATCGAGGTGATCGGATACACTCGAGTACGTAGCTTCTCAGGAGAATCTGCGTACTCTAAGGCTCGGTATCATTTTTGATCTTAAAAGCCTGCCGTCTTCGACGTCCATGACTTCTTCAACACGATAAACCTCAAACTTTAGTATGAGATTTTGTTCATACTTATCCATGAGATTTTATTCATACTTTTCCACGATGTAACGGCACACGATTCTTGGTGTGCTTGATTACATGGCAGATTCTCTTGTACGCAAACATTTTTCAGACAGATTAACCTCTCGTAAGGGCGCATGGGTATCGCTTGGTCTCGTGCTTCTCGTGCTCGTGGCTCTCTTCGGCTTCTTTACCGGGGCACAGGCACCTGAACGTACAGGCCACGCGCCCTCCACATCGGAATCGACTCAGGTCGACGAGCTCATGCAGCAGTTCCCAGACGCGGGGCAGCAATCCGTACTGACCGTGGTCACACGAGACGACGGTGCAGCATTGAGCGGTGAAGATCTCACAAAAATCGATGAGATGCTCCCTGTGCTCAATCAGCACGCGGACGGGGAAACACAAAAGCCTCGAATCAGCGAAGACGGGAAGGCAGCTGCCCTCGTCACGCCAGTAGTAGTCGGAGAAACCAACACCGACACAGCTGAGTTGATGAGCAGCCTCCGAGACGACATCGCCGCGAATACTCCCGCGGGAATGAGCATGCTCGTTACCGGTGGTCCGGCATTCGGCGCTGACGTTGCTGCGGCATTCGACGGGGCTGATTTCACTCTGTTGCTCGTCACCATTTTGATTGTCGCGATCCTGCTCATCATCACCTATCGTTCGCCAGTGCTCTGGCTGATCCCCCTCATCGTTGTGGCCCTCGGCGATGGTCTCGCGGGGCGCGTCACCGCCGCAGCAGGTGAAGCGTGGAATCTCGAGTTTGATGCGGGAATCATTAGCGTGTTGGTGTTCGGCGCTGGCACGAACTATGCGTTGTTGTTGATCTCGCGGTATCGCGAAGAGCTACTTCGTCATGAAGATCACCGTGCCGCGCTGAGTGTCGCCTGGCGCAAGACTGTTCCCGCGATCCTCGCCTCGAATGTTACAGTCGTGCTGGCTTTACTCACGCTGATACTTGCGAGTATCCCGATGACCCGTGGTCTTGGCATTCCGGCGGCACTCGGCTTGATCATTGCCCTCGGAGCTGTTCTCTTCTTGCTTCCACCACTTCTGGCAATCTTCGGACGGAAGATATTCTGGCCGTTCATTCCGAAGCCAGGAGACACCCGCGAGTCGGGACGTGCTTGGCGTGGCATTGCTTCGAAAGTCGCGAAACGCCCAGGCGTGAGTCTGGTAGCTGGGCTGGCGTTACTTGCTGTGATGGCAACCGGTCTGCTCGGTAGTTCGGTCGGCCTCAGCCAGCTGGAGAAGTTCAGTGTGCAGTCAGAGTCGGCCACCGGACTCGAAGTGCTTTCCGAGCATTTCCCGCCTGGTGAGGCGCAGCCGATCTTTATCGTGTCGAACTCTCATGGTGCCGACGATGTGCTTGAAGCTGTTCGTGATTCCGAGGGTGTAGTCAGAGCTGTGCCGATCGGGACAACAGACGATGAAACTCTCACGAAGATAATGGTCACGAGTGAATACGGGCCGAGTACTGAAGAGAGCATTGCGCAAATCGGTGACCTCCGTGAACTCGTGCATGGAATTGAGGGTGCTGACGCGCTCGTAGGCGGTGCGGTCGCAACCGATGTTGATGCCCGTGGTGGTAATGAGGCAGATCTGTGGCTCGTCGCACCGCTCGTGCTCGCTGTGAGCTTTGTCGTGCTCCTCTTCCTCTTGCGATCCCTCGTCGCGCCGGTGCTGCTGCTTCTTGTGAACCTGGCAAGCGCGGTTGCTGCGATTGGGGCGGGCTCTTGGCTCAGCAGGATTATCTTCGAGCAGCCTGCCCTCGACCTCCAGGTGCCGTTGCTCGCATTCTTGTTCCTCGTCGCACTTGGAATCGATTACACCATCTTCCTCGTCCATCGCGCACGGTCAGAAGCTTCCATGCTGGGGACCCGTGCGGGCATGGTTGAGGCAGTGGCGCACACAGGCAGTGTCATCACGAGTGCGGGCATCGTGCTTGCTGCAGTTTTCGCAGCACTCGGGGTGCTACCTCTCGTGACGCTTGGACAGTTGGGGTTGATCGTGGGAATTGGCGTGATCGTGGACACACTCATCGTGCGCACCGTGATTGTTCCTTCCATCTTTAGCTTGATGGGTGACCGCATCTGGCTACCTGGCAAGCTCAAGATGGTCCAGCCAGAACACAAAGACCAGACCGTTGAGCCGGTGGCGGATAACAGTGGTCCGATTCTGGTGACGCACTAACCCGCGCAGAGAGGGGCGGCATCATCGAGTTTGATGCCGCCCCTCCGAAGCGATCTTGACCTCTTCCATCAACTTGGAGCTGATATAGCCATGAACAAGGATCCACCTACATCAGATGAACATGTTAGGCTACCCTTAGTCATGTTGTTCCGCTGACTTGCCGCACACAGTGCATGTAACTTGTGAACCTTGAGCAACGTGATTTTCACGTTTCGCGACCAAGGAGGCGCTCTTTGAATCAGGTCTTGACGCAAGTGTTCGCGACTGGGCTCAGAGAAGACCTCATTGGTTTCTTTGAAACCATCGGTCCATTCTTATTTTACCTTACTGTTACTGCCTTGGTTTTTGCGGGAACCGCGCTCTTTCTCGGAGTGTTTATTCCGTTTGTGACTGGGGACACGTTACTGTTTGCTGCCGGACTCTTAGTTGCAGCAAACGACAACCTCAATATTGTAATCCTGGTGGTGAGCGTCGGGATTGCGGCATTCCTGGGAGATCAAGTCGGGTTTATCATTGGCAGACAAGCGGGCAAGCAGTACCTCGCGAAGAGACGTGGGAAACGAGTCAAGCAAGCAATTTACGCAACAGAGCGCTTCTACTCGCGCTATGGATGGTGGTCAGTTGTTGTCGCTCGGTTTGTACCGTGGGGTCGAGTCTTTATCCCCGTCGTTGCTGGCGTCGGGCGAATGAACTATTACAAGTTCTTGACCAGCAACTTTGTAGGGGCACTCGCCTGGGGAGTTGGACTCACTCTCATTGGCTACTACTCAGCCTCAATTCCTGGCATTAAGAATGGCGCATACGTCCTTGCGGCTATCGTGTTTATTCTCTCAGTGATTGCCGGAGTACGCGCGTGGAGAGAAGATCGGAAAGCTCGCCTCCGGACCGAAACGGTGAGCACCTCAGAGGCGTAGCCCACCTGTCAAGCAATAAAGCACGGGTCACCCGGTTAGGGCTTGTTGTTTTAATTCCTGCTACCGCAGGGTAAGCAGCCTTTTCCGCAATGCGGTTCGTCTGAATATCAACCATATATTGCCTCCCGTCGAGCATCTCTGAGTTCAAATTCGCCATTATACACGAAGTCATCACTGAAAGCATCAAACAAAGGTAGTGAGTTAATCTCACCTCTTAGATTGACGTATCCTTAACGTAGATCAGGTTTACTTGATCATATGTGTCAATTTATGTGCCACATGAGTCTAGATTTATACGGCGATTGTTCGGCGACATGAGGGGTTTTCTCTAGAAAATTAGTTAGGAAGCAGAAATATGAACCTTGTCGAAGTACCACTCATTGGTGCTGACAGCTCTCAACTGTTTTCTGTCAAACTCACTGCTCGAGTCATGAATATCTGCCAACATCTTATGGCAGCTTTGCTCACCACTGTCGGAGTCATCCGAGCGATCGTGGACGGTGTTCCGATCCAAGTGGCTCTCATCACTGGTTTCGCTATCTTGGCATGGCACACGGCGGGATCTCTTCTTCCGGTCAAGAACAGATCACCTCGGTTCGCGATCTGGTGGCTGGTCGGGTTCTCAGTAATCTGGCTTGTAGCGGTTGCGATATCGGCGGAATTCATCTGGGTAGCATTCCTCCTCTGGCTCCTGGCTGGTCATCTTCTCTCCGTAAAATGGGGGTACTGTTTTCAGTTTTGGTTCTGGCAGTAGTCATCACTGCCCCAATATTGCATTACGGAACGACAAATTACGCAAATATTTTCGGACCAGCTATCGGCAGCGTATTTGCGTTCGCGATCTCTCTTGGATACTTGCAACTTCTGCGAGACGCGGTGGAGCGTGAGCACCTGGTCGCGTCTTTAACCAGAACTCAATCAGAGATGTCTGAGTTGCAGGACGAGTTGGCTCTGGCTCAGCGTCACTCGGGCATGATTGCCGAACGAACACGAATTTCTCGTGATATTCATGACACAATCGCCCAAGCACTATCGTCGATCAGGCTGCTTGCTCATGCTGGAGCCAATAAAACCGCAGACCCGGACGCATCTGAAACGCTGACACAGGTGGAATCACTGGCGGGCGACAGTCTTTCCGATGTGCGTCGCATTGTGGCGGCCCTTGCCCCGGCTGAACTCGAGGACGCCGCGTTAGCTATTGCTTTGCAGCGGATTCTCGATCGGCTTCGCGACGAAACGGGCCTCGACGGCACGCTCCATGTCGACGAGACTCTCCCATTATTACCTACAGAGGTAGAGGTAGCACTGCTGCGAACAACCCAATCAGCGCTAGCCAACGTACGCCTACACGCTCAAGCAACAAAAGTAGTCATGAGTCTGATAGATGCGTCTGACTCCGTCCGCCTCGACATCGTCGACAATGGGCGAGGCTTTGATGTCTCCGCCTGGGAGAAGGAGCGTGAGCTTAGCTCCTCGAGTTTTGGCCTTCGTTTCATGCGAGCACGGTTACGCGAGCTTGGCGGAGGACTTGACATTGAAAGCACAGTAAACGAAGGAACAGCGATATCAATGAATCTTCCATTCCATCCAGATTCGGCTCAGCCCTATAGTGAGGTTCCGCATTGACAACCACTGTATTGCTTGTTGACGACCACCCGGTAGTACGTAGCGGACTTCGGGCCGTGCTTGATACTGGTGGTGCGATCAAGATCGTTGGCGAGGCCGCAACTGGTGAGGAGGCCATCACGCTCACTAGTCACTTGAAACCAGATGTCGTGCTGTGTGACTTGAGGTTAGGCGATGGAATAGATGGCATTCAAACGACAGCAGCTTTACGAGCACTAGATCCAGCGCCAGCAGTACTCATTTTGACCACATTCGACCGAGATTCTGAGATCCTCGGAGCTATCGAAGCGGGAGCGGCGGGTTATCTTCTCAAGGATGTGGCACCGGAAGTGATTATTGAGGGGTTGCAACGCGCCGCAGCTGGTGAGGTGTTTCTCTCTCCGGATCTTGCATCGCGAGTAATGAAGGGCATGAGTAAGCCCACTCCAAAACTGACAGATCGCGAACTTGAAGTTTTGAGGCTGCTCGTGCAGGGAGTGACAAATCAGGAAATTGCCCGTGCCTTGTACGTCACAGAAGCCACTGTGAAAACACACCTCACACACATCTTCACCAAGCTGGATGTAGACAGTCGTTCACGCGCGATCCTGCTCGCAAAAGAAACCGGGCTGGTGTAAAAGCCGCTCACTACAAAGAAAGAAGGTATTTTTCATGAAGAAGTTATTTAATGCAGCATTGATCTACATGATCCTTGGAGTATCTGCAGGGCTTTTTTACCGTGAGTTCACCAAGATGAATGATTTCCCTGAGGGACAGTTCACACAACTCGCAGTTGCTCACACGCATTTGTTAACCCTCGGATTCATCGTTCTTCTGGTTGTGTTGGCTCTTGAAAAAGTGTTCAACATCTCACAAAGCAAGAAACTTTTCGGGTGGTTCTTTTGGCTCTATAACCTCGGACTCCTTATTACTGCTGCGATGCTCATCTGGCACGGCATGTTGACCGTTCTCGGTGAAGAGTCAACAGCCATGATCGCGGGGATCGCCGGAATTGGACACATTCTGATCACGGCTGGAATGATCGTCTTCTTCATTGCTCTGCGCCGTGCGATCGTGCGACAGCCTGCGGCCACACAAGTAGCTGTCGAAGCGTAACGCTTACTCGTAATCGGAGGAACAATGAATCTCGCAGCTATTGCGCTTGACGCGCTCATCATACTTGCGGCGACTATCGTGCTGATGTCGCTATTAGGAGCCCTGTCTCGCCGCCTGCTCGGGGTTCGTATTAGCACCGGCAGAATTCTGCTCGCCGGAGTGTTTGGAGTCGGAGCCGGACTGGGCTTCGAATCATAGTTCGTGTGGAAAGCCGCTTCCTACACTCCGGCAGTGCTACCGATCCTCTTTGGGGTTATTTTCTTCGTGGCAATGTCGGTTCTCGTGCTGGCGGAATTACTAGTCCCACAAGGGACGCTTCCCAGACCTGACCAGTGGATTCCACTTGCCCGAAACACGTTTGCACGCAATAAACGTTATTTACAGATACTTAGGATCGCTGCGCGTCACCGCCTTTTCGCTATAAAACTTGGTCCTGCCGCACAGGAACTTTCGGCAAATGAGCGCCGGAAGCAGGCAACAAACTTGAAGCTGGCACTTGAAGAGGCGGGTGGGGCTTTTGTCAAGATCGGCCAACTGCTTTCAACTCGTCCGGATGTGCTCCCAGGAGAGTTCTTGGGAGCACTCGGAACTTTGCAGCAAGAAGTAGCTCCTGTGCCGTGGGATCAGGTTGAGACTGCTCTAGACAAGTCACTTGGTCGGCCACACAACGAAGTTTTTACATCGTTTGACAAGGAGCCATTTGCGGCAGCCTCGATCGGACAAGTGCACAATGCTGTTCTCGAGTCAGGAGAACGGGTAGCGGTTAAGGTACGCAGACCCGGGATAGTTGCTCTCATTGAACGCGACATTAATATTGCCGAGCGTTGGGCAAGACGCTTTGCGCGTACCAGCGATTGGGCAGCTCAGTTTGGAGTTGAGCAACTCGTTGAGAACCTCACCGATAGCCTTCGGGAAGAACTCGACTACGACCTTGAAGCTTCGAATATGGCTGCCCTCGCGGCAGCACAAAGACAGATTCCAGAGGAAGCTAGAGTTCGGATTCCTCATTTTAATTCTGAGTTCAGTAGCGGGGATGTTCTCGTGATGGAGTACATCACGGGATCGACTTTGAGTGCTCCCGACGCCCTCCAAATTTTAGGTCCTCTCAAGAGACGCAAACTGGCAGAGAGACTCCTCTCGGCAACGCTCGCACAAATCATGGAAGCTGGGGTCTTCCACTCGGACTTGCACCCAGGAAACATCATCATCACTCCAACCGGTGAACTCGTCCTCCTGGATTTCGGTTCAATTGGACGGATTGACTCAGAAACCCGGGCACGAATCGGCGAAGTACTCTTTGCGTTTTCTCGCAGAGACGCAACGGGGTTCACAAATGCGCTGATCGAATTCGTTGACCTCAGCGATGGCCAAGACGAGCAGGGACTTCGACGTACTATTTC
>JAHBSP010000003.1 GCA_019639055.1 Microbacteriaceae bacterium
GGCAGCGAGTTTCTGGAAACCCGGCAGATGATGCCACCCTCGCTGATCTTGAATTCGCTTGGCGTGCTGTGCGTTCGGTCAAATCCAATGCCATCCTGCTGGCGAGTGACCTTGCTGCAGTCGGCGTCGGAATGGGCCAGGTAAACCGTGTGGACTCTGCCAGGTTGGCTGTCTCTCGTGCCGGTGCC
The DNA here is from genome assembly GCA_019639055.1 of Microbacteriaceae bacterium. Taxonomy (GTDB): domain Bacteria; phylum Actinomycetota; class Actinomycetes; order Actinomycetales; family Microbacteriaceae; genus JAHBSP01. The sequence continues at coordinate 189 of JAHBSP010000003.1, forward strand.
CGCAGTCGGGGTTCGGTAGCAGCATCCGATGCCTTCTTCCCGTTTGCCGACGGCCTGCAGATTCTCCTCGAAGCCGGTGTGAAAGCTATTGTGCACCCGGGCGGCTCGGTGCGTGATGAAGAGGTTATCGCCGCCGCAACTGTGGCTGGGGCGACCATGTATTTCACCGGAGAACGGCACTTCTTCCACTAAAACCTACTTTTGGTAACGAACAAGAAAATTTTCTTGTTCCAGTTCGCGCTGCGGGTCAAAAATTTGTATTCTGGAAGGCTGCTCAAAAAATCACAAAAGCAAATAGTCAGAGGTTTTAATGTCGGAAAATAGCAGCTCGCAGCCAATAGGTTTCAAGCCGCTTTTACGCGTGTTCGGGTATGCCCGTCCAGCGCACTTTGGTATCGCTTTGGGTATTTTTGTGATGCTCGTAAGCGCAGTGCTTGGGCTGGTAATTCCGCAGGTGCTTGGCTGGCTAATTGACGGCCCATTGCAAACAGGTGAAGTAGTTCAGGTATGGATTTCTAGTGCCATTGTGCTAGTTCTGGGGGTCTTGCAGGCGATAATGCTTTGGCTGCGACGCAGATTCGTGCTGGAACCAGCAACCAAAGTTGAAGCCAACCTGAAATTTGATCTTTATTCAGACCTTGTTGATCTGCCGGTATCTTTCCACGACAAATGGCCCAGCGGTCAGCTGCTTTCACGTGCGCAGGGGGATACTTCCACAATCCGACGTTGGTTGATGTTCGGTGTTGTGCTACTTGTCACCAACGTCATCACCATCATCGTCGGTTTCGTAATTCTTTTTGTAATGAGCTGGGTTCTTGGGTTAGTGATGCTAGTGTTCTCACTTCCGCTCTGGCTCTTTACTTACCGTTTCGAAGGTAAATATGAGGTTTATGCACGCCGCTCACAGGATCAGGAAGGTGATTTGGCAACTCGTGTTGAGGAGTCGGTTCACGGCATCCGCGTCCTGAAGGCATTTGGCCGTGGAGGGGATGCGCTTAAAGCGTTCACAAAAGAGGCTGAAGGACTTCGCGACACAGAAATTATTAAAGCAAAGACAGTCGGCTGGCTCTGGTTCTGGCTGATTGTGGTGCCAAGCGCATCCTTCGGTGTCGTGCTACTGTTTGGCGCCTGGGTGGTAGCAACCGAGCAAATCACACTAGGTGGACTGGTGACTTTCTTTGCAACCGCGACCGCTTTGCGCTGGCCAATCGAATCAATCGGTTTCCTGCTTTCACTAACCGCTGATGCCAACACCGCCAGCACCCGTATCCACGATGTTACCGATGCTGAAAAGACCATTTCTGATCCGGAAAATCCGCTCACAATTAGTGAGCCGAAGGGCGCTCTGGAATTCAGGGATGTGCATTTCGGCTTTAAAAATTCCGATGGTTCCACTACCGAGATTTTGAAGGGCGTGGATCTATCCGTGAACGCGGGCGAGACTGTTGCGCTAGTTGGTATTACCGGTAGCGGTAAAACACTTGTGACAGCATTGGCGGCCAGGTTCTATGACCCTGATTCCGGGACTGTCTTACTTGATGGTGTAGACATCCGCAATTTAACTCAGGAAGAACTTCATACCAATATTGCTATGGCGTTCGAGGAAGCAACTCTTTTCAGTGCCAGCGTTCAAGATAACGTGCTGATGGGGTATCCGGAAGGCACTAAGGAAGATCTTGACAAGGCATTGCAAATCGCGCAAGCAACTTTCGTTTATTCTCTCCCTGAAGGTGTAGACACTGAAATTGGTGAGCAGGGACTTAGCCTCTCAGGTGGTCAGCGTCAGCGCTTGGCTCTTGCTCGTGCGGTGGCTGCGCGTCCAAAGATTCTGGTGCTAGATGATCCTTTGAGTGCGCTCGATGTTCATACCGAAGCTCTGGTTGAGAACGCGATGCGCGAGGTTTTGAAGGGAACAACCGCGCTGATAGTCGCGCACCGTCCTTCGACAGTGCAGATGGCTGATCGGGTTGCTCTTCTTGATGGCGGAAAGATTATTGCCACCGGTAAGCATTCAGACTTACTTGCAACCAATGCCAGATACAGATTTGTGCTCTCAAGCCTAGAAGCGGAAAACGAAAGAAAGGAGGTGGAAAATGACTGATGATATGTATGGTGTAACCGGTGAAGACCGTATCGATCTGAGCAAAGCAGAAACTAAACAGATTCGTAAGCGTTCATATGCGCTACTGAAAAGCTTATTGAAACCCGAAATTGGTCGCTTTGTTTTCACCTCCATAATTGTGGTGGTGGCCAGCGTCGCTAATACCGCAGGCCCGATGCTGATTGCTATCGGTATTGACTGGGGTATTCCGCAGCTAATCGCCGGTGATTTTGGTCCGATTGCTTTTGTTGTGACGCTCATGGTGGCCAGTGCGATTGTGGCCGCCTGGCTTACTGCGTACTTCACGATTTTGGCAGCGAAGATTTCACAGGCAGTGATGCTTGATTTGCGTAAGCGAGTATTCAAGCACACCCAAAACTTGGGCGTTGACTTCCACGAACGCTACACTTCCGGCCGAATAATTTCCCGCCAAACCAGCGACTTGGATGCTATTGCTGAGCTTCTAAACGGTGGTATCACCAACCTAGTTTCCGGCCTGCTTTACATGATTTTCGTGTTCATCGCGACTATCTTTATTGATCCGGTTTCGGGAATTGTTTTGGCTGTTTCGCTCATCCCGCTTGCTTTCCTAACTCGCTGGTTCTCGACTCAGAGCGCCATTGCTTACCGCGAGATTCGCACATCCTCAGCGAAGGTTATCGTGCACTTTGTGGAGACTATGTCCGGTATTCGCGCTGTGAAGACATTCCGCACTGGCAAGCGTGACCGAGCAAAATATTCCGAATTGGTGGAGGAGTATCGTCAGCGTAATAACCGCGCTATTAGGCTCTTTGGTTTTTACGATCCAGCTTTGGAGTTCATCGGCGCGGTTTCGGTTGCGCTTATTGTGCTACTCGGTGGTCTTAGGGTGATTGATGGTTCGCTTGAGGTTGGTGTGCTCTTGGCCGCTATGCTTTATGCTCGTCGCTTCTTTGACCCGATGGTAGATATGTCGATGTTCTTCAACGGCTTCCAGTCATCTGCCAGTGCGCTGGAGAAGATTTCTGGCGTGCTTGAGGAGAAGCCAACAGTGGTTGACCCTACGACACCGATTGATCTCTGGGTGGCTAAGGGCGCACTAGATTTTGAGGGAGTTAGCTTCTCTTACCGAGGCGATAAGGAAATTCTTCCCAAGTTTGATATGCAGATTCCTGCAGGGCAAACTGTCGCGCTTGTTGGCGCTACCGGCGCGGGTAAGAGTACCCTGGCCAAGTTGGTGTCGCGCTTCTATGACCCAACCGAGGGCGTAATCAAACTTGACGGTATTGATTTGCGAAAACTTCATCCGAAGGATCTTCGCCGTGCAGTTGTCATGGTTACGCAGGAGTCTTACCTGTTTAGTGGTTCGGTTGCCGAGAATATTGCTTTGGGTAAGCCAGACGCAACTTTGGAGGAAATTGTTGCAGCTGCCAGCGCCGTTGGTGCGCACGAGTTTATTTCGGCGATGCCGGAGGGTTACGACACTCAGGTTAATAAACGCGGTGGTAGGGTTTCCGCCGGTCAGCGTCAGCTCATCTCGTTTGCTCGCGCATTCCTTGCGAACCCTTCGGTGCTTATTCTTGACGAGGCCACCGCATCCCTCGATATCCCTAGCGAACGGCTGGTTCAGGATGCTATGAGCACGCTTCTGAAGGACCGCACCGCGATAATAATTGCGCACAGGTTATCCACTGTGGCAATTGCTGACAGGGTGCTGGTTATGGATGCTGGGGCGATTGTTGAGGACGGCTCACCTAGCGAGCTGATCGCAGGTACCGGGCGTTTTGCGAAACTTCATCAGGCTTGGCGGGATTCTCTGGTCTAGTCGCGACTCCCTACCCTTTAAAACGCCACTCCCTACTCTTTTTGGTGTGATCCTACCTTTGGCAGGGGTAGGCACAACGAAGAAAAGGTAGGGAGTTGCAGGGATGCACATAAAAAGGGATGCGCGAACGCAAGTTTCGAAGGCAAACAGGGAATTAACCTAAAGAAATTTCCCCGATAGCCTCACCAAACTGGGTTTCTCCAATAATTTTGAAGCCCAGCTTCAAAAAGAAAGCCTCGGGGCCCTCATCACCGCGTTCCCAAATAGCGGTGACGGTGTTGAAACCTCGGGCTACAGCCTCAGTCAGGAGTTGCTCGATTGCAAACGTGCCGATTCCTCTGCCCTGATGGTCACCAGAAACCGTCACTTGCACGAGGGAAGAGCGGTATTCGGGGATGGGATGTTCCTCATCAAAGTTGCCATAGATGGAGCCGACCACTTCATCGTCTTCAAGGATTACTCTGGCCCAAGTGCTTTGATCGGTGAAGTTTGCTCCCGCCAGTGCGTGTGATTCAGGCGTAGCAAATCTTTCCTGCCCCGGCTTTAAATCTAGGGCGTGAGCCGCTTCAATATTTGTTGCATCTAGTTCTATCGATTTAAATCCCATAGTTCACCGTAACCCTGAAATGCGTGTAAGTAAAAGTTGTTTCCAACTGTTTAACTAGGATTAGCCATTAATCCACAGCAATCTCTAAGTATCTTGATGTCAAGATAAATATCTACGGTAGGCTTAAAACGCACTTTTCTAGGAGAAGCAATTGGAAAAAATTAAAGTAGCGGGCACTGTTGTCGAACTAGATGGCGACGAAATGACCCGCATCATCTGGCAGTTCATCAAAGACCGCCTAATTCACCCTTATCTTGACATTAATCTCGAATACTACGACCTAGGAATCGAGAGCCGCGATGCCACCAACGACCAGATAACAATCGATGCCGCTCACGCCATCCAAAAGCACGGTGTCGGTGTTAAATGTGCCACCATCACCCCTGATGAGGCCCGCGTTGAAGAGTTTGGTCTGAAGCAAATGTGGAAGAGCCCAAACGGTACTATTCGTAACATTCTCGGTGGCGTTATCTTCCGCGAACCGATCATTATCTCTAACATCCCAAGGCTGGTACCGGGCTGGAACAAGCCAATTATTATTGGTCGTCACGCATTTGGTGACCAGTATCGCGCGACCGACTTCAAGTTCGAGGGCGAAGGATCCCTTACTGTCCAGTTCACCCCGGCAGACGGTAGCGAGCCAATCAAGTTCGAGGTTTTCCAAGCCCCGGGCGACGGTATTGCTCAGGTGCAATACAACCTCGACGCTTCTATTCGCGACTTCGCCCGTGCATCCCTCAACTACGGACTTTCCCGTGGCTATCCCGTATATCTCTCCACCAAGAACACCATCCTGAAGGCTTACGATGGCCGTTTCAAGGACATCTTCCAGGAAGTGTTCGAGGCAGAGTTCAAGGCTGATTTTGATGCAAAAGGCCTGACATACGAGCACCGTCTGATTGACGACATGGTTGCTTCAGCTCTCAAGTGGGAGGGCGGCTATGTCTGGGCTTGCAAGAACTACGATGGCGATGTGCAGTCTGACACTGTTGCTCAAGGTTTTGGTTCGCTAGGTCTTATGACCAGCGTGCTCACCACTCCGGACGGAAAAATTGTGGAGGCCGAGGCTGCTCACGGAACCGTGACTCGTCACTACCGCATGCACCAGCAGGGCAAACCAACATCCACTAACCCAATTGCGTCAATCTTTGCGTGGACTCGCGGCCTACAGCACCGTGGCAAACTAGACGGCAACCAGCAGCTTATTGATTTTGCTGCCACTCTAGAGGATGTCGTAATCAAGACTGTCGAGTCAGGAAAAATGACCAAGGACCTAGCGATGCTGGTATCTGCGGATCAGGCCTATCAGACTACCGAGGAATTCCTAGAGGCAATTGACGAGAACCTGAAAGCTCGTATTGGCTAACTCAAATAGCTGATTTCTAGCAAGGGGATGCGCTTTCTCAATTAGAGGGAGCGCATCCGCTGTTTAAGCGCATCAGTTACAAAAATAACTTTTTGATGAATTAGGTATTTTTAGACTTGCATTTTTTTAGTTAGTGAGGTTTACTAACAAACATGCCAATGACGGATAAAAAGCACGCTAGTGCGCTGGCGCTGAGAACGGATCGCAGATCCGGGCCTGAACATTCACGTCGCAATAACCGTTCATTGGTACTGCAAAGTCTTTATCACTCAGGTCCTGCATCACGTGCAGACCTAGCCCGCAAGACCGGCCTTACCCGCGTGACTATCTCCGATTTGGTTGCTGAACTCATCGGCGAAAACCTGATTGTAGAACTTGGACAGGCAGACGAGGTGAGACCAGGAAAGCCAGCGACTCTCGTTGATATGAACCGCACAGGCTTTCAGATTCTCGCACTTGATTTGAGCAGTGCAGGCTACATAACTGGGGCCATGCTTGATTTGGCCGGCAATGTTCTTGTAGAAGAACAACGTGAACTCGCAGATGCAACGGGCGAAGCAGTTATAGAGCACGTGGTATCACTCAGCCATAATCTAATTGCTAAAGCCACTGCGCCTATCCTCGGTGTCGGGGTCGGTTCTCCAGGAATTGTTGACGGTGCTGGAATCGTCAGGAATGCTGGAAATCTTGAATGGCACAATGTTGAACTTCGCTCGATTCTCACCAAAGAACTGGGTATCCCTGTTCTGGTAGCAAATGATGCGAACGCTGCGGCTCTTGCCGAACACACATTCGGCGATCACTCCGGTGACCTACTAGTACTGAAAATCGGTAGTGGTGTGGGTTCCGGTTTGATTGTTGCAGATACCCTAATTCTCGGTTCTCGTTTTGCTGCCGGGGAAATTGGGCAGGTAGTAATTGGCACAGACAACGGTGCCAATTCTCCTTACGACCGCAAGCAAACAGTTGAAGCTTGGCTGAGCGTGCCTAATATTGAGTCACGAATTGCAGCCGGCGCATCCGAAGATCAGGTGCTTGAAGAAGCAGGCTGGCGACTCGGTATCGTTATTGCCCCGGTTGTAGGTGCTCTCAACCTACGCAAGGTAATTATTAATGGCCCTGAACACATTGTTAATGCTCGCCTAATTAATGCAGCAAGTAGCACATTGCTTTCAAGGACCATGCCAGAGTTCCACTCAGAGGTGGAATTTGTATCAACTTCGCTCGGAACACACGCCGTCCTCCTCGGTGCTGCGGTGCTAGTGCTGTCTGAGCGACTAGGGGTCTCGTGACCCTTTGATCCCACAAGGATCGAAACCAAGAGAAAGGTAACCAAATGAACAAGAAGGTTGTAGCTGCGGCTGCTAGCCTTGCCAGTATCGCCGTTCTGGCCGGTTGCACTACAGGGACCACTGATGGTCAAATCGAGATCGATGTAGATGCAGCACAGGGTCAGAATGTCACGCTGTGGCTAATGGGTGGAGACACCCCAGACACACTGCGTGACTGGCTAAAAACTGAGTACAACAAGCTGACTGGTGGAACACTCACCATTCAGGAACAGGGTTGGGGCGACGCCACAGCACTGCTTGACTCTGCACTCCCTAGTGAGTCAGACACTCCAGACGTTACCGAAATTGGTAACACCTGGTCTTCCACATACACCACTGCTGGTGCATTCCTCGATCTATCGCCATATTATGAAGAACTGGGTGGTTCCGACCTACTCCAGGGATTCGTTGACGCTGGCCGCGTAGATGGTGCTGAATATGCACTTCCTTATTACTTCGGTTCAAGGTATATCTTCTACCGCAAGGATGTCTGGGCAGCAGCCGGTAAGACAGTCCCACAGACCATCGAGGAGTTTAACTCCACGGTAGCTTCACTCACAACCGACACACAGAGTGGTTTCTACCTAGGTGGACAAGACTGGCGCAACGGAATCTCCTGGATCTTCGCATACGGTGGAGACCTAGCAGTAAATGAAGGCGGAACTTGGAAGGGTGCATTGTCCTCCGACGCCACCCAGAAGGGTCTAAAAGCACTTCAGGCACTATACAAGAATGCTTCACACGCTCCAGTGAACGAGTTTGACTCCACTCCTTGGGTTAACATCAACGACAACGAAACAACTGGTGCCCCAGACGCAGCGACCATTATCGCTCCGGGTTGGGCACACTGGTCAATCGGTGATCTTGGTGAAGACGGAACTACCCGTACCTGGAACGACGATAAGTTTGGAGTATTCCCACTTCCAGGAGTAACCGCAAATAGCGTTGCTCCAGTATTTGCCGGTGGTTCAAACATCGCTGTATCTAAGGCAAGCAAGAATAAAGAAGGTGCGCTAGTGCTGATGAAACTTATCTTCAGTGCTGACTACCAGACCATGCTTGCTCAGAACGGTCTTGGCCCAGCAAACCTAAAGTACACCGATGCAATGGGCGACGACCAGTTCGCTAGTGCACTGATTGAATCCGCTAAGGGTTCAAAGCTAACCCCAGCCGCTCCAGGTTGGGCATCCATTGAAGCAGCTAAGGTACTCGAAGAGTTCTTTGGCAAGGTAAACGAGGGTGGCGACACCGCAGCTCTAGCAGCTGAGTATGACGCTAAACTCAACGATCTACTAAACAAGTAGTTTGAATAAGCGTCGCCGGGAGTCCTTCATAACTTCCGGCGACGCCCATTCAAGGTAGAGGATATTGCTATGACCAGTCTGGATGCGCGCGCGGGCACTGTGAGCCCTAGCAATGCACCCACTAAGCGCCGCCGTAAATTCAGTGCGCGAACACTGCTCATACCCGCAATCGCTATCTTGCTTTTCGGGCTCGGATACCCGGTAATTTGGCAGTTCTTTATCTCCTTCCAGGAGTGGGGACGCCCGCAACTCTTCGGACAACCTGCCGAGTGGATTTGGCTGGATAACTATATAAAGATTGTTACCGATCCCACCATTTGGGGGATTGTGGTCAGGTCGATTGTTTTCTGCGCGGTAACTTCTGCAATCACCGTAGGTATCGGAGGGCTACTCGCACTGCTAATGAAAGCGGCAGGAAGAACTGCGAGGTTCATCCTGCAGCTATCACTCCTACTCGCCTGGGCAATGCCGGTAGTAGCAGCCATGACCGTGTGGATTTGGCTTTTCGATCGCCGATCAGGCGTGGTGAACTACCTACTGGTAAATATGGGCTTTGATCAGTTCTACCTGTTCTCATGGCTGGAAAGCCCAACAACATTCTTTGGCCTAGCCGCAGTGATTGTGGTCTGGATGAGCGTGCCCTTTGTCGCTCTAGCGATCTATGCCGGTCTTACTCAAGTACCCGATGAAGTGCTTGAAGCTGCGCAGATAGACGGTGCCAGTGGATTCAAACGCACCCGATACATAATTTTTCCGATGATTCGGCCGGTGCTGAACATCGTTATTTTGCTGCAACTGATATGGAACCTGCGAGTATTTACCCAAATCAAAATGTTGCAGGATCGAGGTTCTGGCACCAGCGACTATGACCTGCTCGGAACATTCATATACAAAACCGGTGTGCAGTCATTCGGACTCACTGCTGCTCTCTCAATTTTTGTGCTCGGACTCACAATAGTGCTCACTTTCTTCTACGTGCGCTCGATGCTGAAAGATGAGGCAATCTAATGCTGGGATTCAAGGCAAAACGGGCAATATTCAGCATGATTGCGATTTTGGTCGCTGCAATTTGGGCATTCCCCGTCTATTGGATGATCAATTCCTCACTGCTACCAAATGTCAAACTCGAATCGCGGATACCAACTTTCTGGCCAGACGGCGGCAATCTCAACAACTATCAAAACGTGCTCCAAAAAGGAGACTTCTTCCAAGCGTTAGGTATTAGTGCGGCAGTCACACTGCTAGCTGTTGCCGGATGTCTAATAATCGCTTTCATGGCTGCGCTCGCGATTTCGAGATTCAGATTCAAGGGGCGCACCTCATTCGTTCTCACAGTGCTTATCGTGCAGATGCTCCCAGCAGAGGGGATGTTTATTGCCCAGTCGCAGATGATGAGCAACTTGGGGCTAAAGAACAACATTCTCGGGCTGTCCCTGCTTTATATGGCAGCGGTAGTGCCTTTTACCGTTTGGATGCTTCGCGGTTTCGTAGCCGGTGTTCCTATCGAACTTGAAGAAGCGGCGATGGTAGATGGGCTAAGCCGTGCCCAAGCATTCTTTAGAATCACTTTCCCACTTTTGGCCCCAGGGCTTGTCGCCAGCGGTGTTTTCGCATTCTTACAGTGCTGGAACGAATTCACAGTCGGTTTGGTGATGATGACCGACAATGCCAACCACACGCTTCCGCTCTGGCTTCGAGCCTTTGTACAGTCATCCGCCACCAGAGCAATTGACTGGGGACAGGTGATGGCAGCTTCCACACTGGTAGCAATTCCGGTAGTCATTTTCTTCATAATCGTTCAAGGACGCATGACCAGCGGCCTAGTGAGCGGGGCGGTAAAAGGCTAATGCAGCAAATACTCTTGCCAGGGTTTAGCGGGGCCGAACTGCCTAGTTGGGTGGCGGCTAGGCTCCGCTCGGGACTTCCCGGGATCTGTCTCTACGGTGACAATATTGAATCCAGAGAGCAGCTAAAAGCACTCTGCACGGCTATCAGAGAAGCCAACCCGAGAGCAATCATCGCTATCGACGAAGAGGGTGGGGATGTAACTCGCCTCTTTTATAAGGAAGGCTCCCCATATCCTGGAAACGCGATCCTAGGCAGACTTGATGACCTTGCGCTGACTGCCGGGGTAGCAACCGCGGTTGCAAATGATCTTAGGGCTATCGGGGTGAATTTAAATCTTGCTCCGGTCGTAGATATAAATTCTGAACCGAAGAATCCGGTAATCGGGGTGCGCTCCTTTGGAGCAGATCCTGAACTTGTATCTAGGCACGGGGCTGCCTGGAGTGGTGCGCTTCAAAGCGCCGGAGTGGCGGCATGCGCCAAACATTTTCCAGGTCACGGAGACACCGTCGCAGACTCTCACCTAGATCTGCCGGTGGTGCATGCCAACGCTGAAACTGTCAGAAATCGTGAAATGCGGCCATTCTTGGGGCAAATTGAGGCGAATGTTGCAGCAATAATGACTTCGCACATAGTCGTGCCAGCATTAGAGCCCGAAGTTCCGGCCACTCTCTCGAAAGTGATAATCACTGAGGTTCTAAAAGAAGAGTTGGGTTTTACCGGTGTAGTTATTACTGATGCACTCGATATGAAAGGTGCATCTGGCGAGATCGGAATTCCTGAAGCTGCGGTTCGAAGCCTTGCCGCTGGATGCGATCTATTACTCACCGGGCCGGCTCAAACCGAAGAGGATTTGCAGGCGATTGAGGTCGCGCTCGCAAGTGCTGTTGCCAACCCGATTCTGGCAGAGCGTTATGAAGATGCCCTGTTGCGCATCCAGGAACTCGCAGATAATTTAGCCGCGGTTTCATCCGGTGCGGTAATTTCGGCTACCTTGCCTTCATCACAGGATATTTTTGGTGTTTTTGAGGTTAGCCAACACGCAAAACAGGTGCTTAGTAATGGAGGTGGCTCAGTTACTTGGATTGAGCTAACTTCCTCAGCAAACATGGCAATCGGGCATGTTCCTTGGGGGCCGGCTGTTGCTCGGGACGGGGTCTTACATGTAAATAGCTCCCAGCAAATTGCAGAACTGCTTAGTGCCGAATCTGCAACAGCGCAGGGACTTCTTGTTGCCTGCGGTAGGAACATCCTGCAGTCAGAAGAAAAGCGTGAAATTGCAGATGCTGTGTCTAAAGCGGGAGGAATCGTGGTTGACATGGCAGCTGTTACTCCTGAAACAGGGATAGATATTTTGACTTTTGGAGCCAGCAAAGCAGTGTCTTTGGCTCTTGTTGATTATGTAGAAAGTGAGCTGAAAACGCTGTGAGAGTCGGTGTTGATATTGGAGGCACAAAAACCGAAGTGGTGGTGTTGGATGAAAATCTAAAAGTCCTGCACCGGCATAAACTTGCAACCGGTATCGGCGCTGAAGCGCTTTTAAAATCGACAACGGATGCGGTTGCCAGAATCTTAGGAGATGGCCCGCTAATAAACAAGGTCGAATCAATCGGTATTGGAGTTCCCGGAAAAATCGTTGACGGAACCATCAATAATGCCGAAAATCTGGAAATAGTCTCGCTCGATTTAGCTGGAGAACTCCAAAGACACTGGGGGATTCGGCCGGCACTGGTAAATGATGTGAACGCGGCAGCGGTCGGCTACTGGCGCCTAAAAGACTATAAAAAAGGGATGCTCGCATACCTGAATCTCGGTACCGGACTAGCCGCTGGTCTGGTAGTAAATGGTGAAATATGGCGAGGTGCCACCGGAGTAGCTGGCGAACTTGGCTATATTTCTGTTGATCCTAAAGGGCCAGCGGATAGGCACGGACTTCTCGGATGCCTGGAAACCTATGCTTCTTCATCAGGTCTGGCAATACAGGCTGGAAAGAGCATGCACGATGCTAGGCAAATAGTTGTCGACCGCCCAGACATTAGTGAGCAAATGTATTTTGCTGTAGCAAGTGCTATTCGTATCCTCACCCTCACTTATGACCCTGATGCCATAGTTATCGGTGGTGGACTTACTGCACTGGACCTGACTTTAGAAGAATCTGTGGCAAAAACTGTGACTGAGTGGGAAGAGCAGAGCCCTTTTCTTAAAAGTGTGAATATGCTTGAGCGAGTACATATAACTCTTCCCAATGTGCCTGCAGCGGCAATCGGGGCCGCATTATTAGGAGCAGAAAATGGCTGAAGTTGTTATCCTCCCGCAGGAGCAACTGGTCGAATTGGCCACAGCACAGATACTTGATCGCCTTCACCAAAACCCAGAAATGGTACTCGGTGTAGCAACCGGTTCCACCCCTATGCCTATTTATGAACGACTAGCGACTAGTGGTGCAGATTTTTCTAGAGCGCGTGCATTTGCTTTAGATGAGTATGTTGGCCTTCCGGAAAGCCATCCGCAAAGTTATCACCACGTGGTCGATTCAAGTGTCACTAAACCACTCGGTTTCAAACCTCAGAATGTGCATGTGCCAAACGGTAATCCAGAGACAATAATCCACGCCGGTGCTGATTTTGAAGCGAAAATTGCAGCGGTTGGTGGGATAGACATCCAGATTCTCGGTCTTGGAACCAACGGGCATATAGGTTTTAATGAGCCGGGTTCCTCGCTTTCCTCTCGCACAAGAGTAAAGGTGCTCACCGAAAAAACCAGAATGGATAACTCCAGATTCTTTGACTCAATCGACGAGGTTCCGGGGCATTGCATCACCCAAGGGATCGGCACAATTCTCGAATCGAAACAACTCCTTCTCCTCGCATTCGGTAAGAAAAAAGCAAAGATTGCTCACGCGATGCTGGAAGGGCCGGTCACTGCATCGGTGCCAGCCTCTGCTATTCAACTACACCGACACGTAAGTGTGCTCCTTGATGAGGATGCTGCCAGTGAGCTAGAAAATGCCAACTACTACCGCTACGTTTGGGAACACAAACTTGGAGGGCAGGCTCTCGGATGACCGCGACAGTTTTCATCGACGCTAACCTAGTTGACGCTGAGGGTATCCGCCACGGATGGGTTATGACCGAAGCAGGTGAAATTACCGCAGTCGGTGAAGGCGAATACCAGAATAGTGAGGAAAATGTATCGATTATTAGCCTTGGGGGCGACTATCTAGCGCCTGGCTTTATCGATTTACACTCACACGGTGGCGGCGGAGGAAGTTACGCGAACTCGGCAGAAATTGAAACCGCGCTAAATTTTCACGAAGCTCACGGCACATCCTTCAGTTACCTGTCTTTAGTCTCCGACTCGCCTGAAAATCTTCGTAAACAGACAGATGCAATCCGCACACTGCAGAAGCAAGACCCTCGAATTTTGGGTGTGCATTTTGAGGGGCCGATGATTTCACCGGCTAAGTCCGGAGCACAAAGTCCACATTGGTTACTATCCCCGAAAGATTTCGGCATTGAGGCAACTATTGAACTTCTTTGCTATGCAGATTATGTGACAATTGCCCCAGAACTACCCGGAGCTCTCGAGGTTATTCGGGAGCTAAGCGCTCGCGGTGTGCGGGTGGCGATTGGGCACACAGACTGTGATTACGAAACCGCAATTCTTGCATTTGAAGCAGGTGCAGTAGCTGTAACGCATCTTTTCAACGCGATGAACCCTATTCATCACCGCAACCCTGGCCCGGTTCTGGCTGCGCGAGATTACGAGGGTGTAATCGTCGAACTAATTACCGATGGGCATCACCTACACGAGAGTGTAGTATCGGCCGCTTTTGAGCTATTTCCTCAGCGAATTGCTGTGGTCACCGACGCCATAAGCGCGGCAGGTGCGCCTTCAGGAGATTATTTTCTAGGAGATTTAGCGGTGGTGGTGGATGCCGAAACCGCGACCCTAAAAAACACCGCAACTCTTGCTGGCTCGCTACTAACACTGGACTCAGCTTTCTCGAAAATAATCAGTTATCGCGTTCCATTTGCGGATGCCGTGACGGCATTTTCCAGCACACCTGCAAAAATTGCACCAAATGGAGTTAGAATTGGAAAACTTGAAAAAGGTAATAATTCTAAATTGCTGAGGATCGAGGAGGATCTGAAGCTAATGACAATAAATTGAAAGCATAAATCACACAGAAAAGTAACAATTCAGCAATAAACGCTAAGTTTCAATTTCATTACGCATTGGATATGAAGTGTTTCTGAGATTGGTTAATTTTTTATGTTGTGTTTAGGCTTGAACAGCAAAAGCTGTGAGGGAGGCTAAATGACAGACTCAGTTGCTCTACAGGTGCATGACAACGTAGTTGATTCTGACGCACTAGTAGTGCTTGAAAATGTCAATAAGTATTTCGGCAAATTGCATGTACTTAACAACATCAACACCACTGTTAAACGCGGCGAGGTGGTCGTTGTTATTGGCCCTAGTGGTTCAGGTAAGTCCACACTCTGCCGCGCAATCAACAGGCTAGAGACCATTGACTCTGGTGAAATCCGTATTGACGGTGTGAAACTTCCTGAAGAAGGCAAGGGTCTTGCGAAACTGCGTTCAGACGTGGGAATGGTTTTCCAGTCGTTCAACCTTTTTGCACACAAGACTGTGCTTGAGAATGTGACCATGGGGCCAATCAAGGTTCGTAAAATGTCGAAGGCTGATGCTGTAAAGCAGGCTATGGATCTACTCACCCGAGTCGGGGTGGAGTCACAAGCTTCTAAATACCCAGCCCAGCTTTCCGGTGGTCAGCAACAGCGTGTAGCTATCGCTAGAGCGCTAGCTATGAACCCGAAGGTCATTCTGATGGATGAACCAACGAGCGCTTTAGACCCAGAAATGATTAACGAAGTTCTCGATGTAATGATCGGGCTTGCAAAAGATGGAATGACCATGGTTGTGGTTACTCACGAGATGGGCTTTGCTCGCAAAGCAGCCAATCGTGTGATTTTCATGGCCGATG
This sequence comes from Microbacteriaceae bacterium, assembly GCA_019639055.1. Taxonomy (GTDB): domain Bacteria; phylum Actinomycetota; class Actinomycetes; order Actinomycetales; family Microbacteriaceae; genus JAHBSP01. The sequence continues at coordinate 15,555 of JAHBSP010000003.1, forward strand.
GACAAATCGTCGAAGAAGATACTCCAGAGGAATTCTTCAACAATCCAAAAACGGATCGTGCGAAGAGTTTTCTCTCGAAAATACTTACTCACTAAGTAAGAACAAAGCACGTAGGAGGCAAATAAATGAAAAAAGGAACTCTAGCTTTCGGCGCTATCGCGCTTGCTAGTGCCCTGGTCATTAGCGGCTGTTCAGCAGCTGACGATGGCAATGGAACCGAGACCCCACAATTCGAGGAAGGCACCACCATGGCCAAACTCGCTGAGCAGGGCAGTATCAAGATCGGTACCAAGTTCGACCAGCCACTATTCGGTGAAGTTGGTCCAAGCGGAACCCCTGAGGGCTTCGACGTTGAGATCGGTAAGCTAATCGCTAAAGAACTCGGCATCTCCGCTGACAAGATCCAATGGGTTGAAACTGTTTCTGCAAACCGCGAAACATTCATCCAGAACGGTACCACCGACATTGTGATCGCTACTTACACCATCAACGACAAGCGTAAGGAAAGCATCTCATTTGCTGGTCCGTACTACTTAGCTGGTCAGTCCATCCTTACCACTAAGGAAAACCCAGCTGGTATTCAGAGTGACGCCGACCTAGTTGGCAAGCAGGTTTGTTCAGTTGACGGTTCTACCCCTGCAGCAAAGCTTGCTGAGATTGGTGCAATTCCAGTTCTCTTCAAGACTTACGCAGAGTGCATCGACCCACTGAAGCTTGGTCAGGTTGACGCAGTATCAACCGACAACGTTATCCTTGCAGGTTTCGCTGCTAAGGACGACACCCTTCAGGTTGTAGGTACTCCATTCACCGATGAGCCTTACGGTATCGGTGTAGGTCACGATGATGACGCATTCCGTTCATTCGTCAATGACGTACTAGAGAAGATCTACGCAAACGGTGACTACCGTGCTGCTTGGGACGCTACCGCAGGTAAGGTTCTACCATACGTAAACCCACCTGCTGTAAACCGTTACAGCAACTAATTAATTGAGCGTGGTGGGGCGTAATTTTAGCGCCCCACCACCCAATGTCTTTCAAGCTTTCAACTGACAAGGAGGTGAGTGCATGGATTACTTCATCCGTTATTTTTCTGAACTGCCCGACATGTGGCCGCTGTTCTTAGCTGGATTTATCGCTACGCTTCAACTCTTGGTAATTTCGGGCTTGATTGCCTTCGTTATCGGTCTAGTAGTTGCAGCATTCCGAGTTTCACCCTTGGGCGTTCTGCGCACATCCGGTGCCGTATATACGGAAATCGTCCGAAACGTTCCACTGACACTTATTTTCGTTTTCACCGCGGTAATTCTGCCGACACTGGGGCTAACCCTTATCGAATTCAAGGAGGGTAAGTGGTTTGTATACGCGATTATCGCCCTGAGTCTTTACACTTCTCCCTTCGTTGCTGAAGCGGTCCGTTCTGGTTTCAATGGTGTGCCAATCGGACAAGCAGAAGCTGCTCGCAGCATCGGTCTGAAATTCGGTCAGACTCTTTCATTAGTGGTTATGCCACAGGCGTTGCGGATGACTATTCCGCCACTGATTAACGTATTCATTGCTCTCACCAAGAACACTTCGGTTGCTGGTGGATTCGCCGTTGCTGAGCTGTTCTCGAAATCGGGAGCGCTTATCGAACGCTGGGGTAACTTTCCAATCCCAATTTTGTTGACGACCGCTGTTCTTTATCTGGTAATTACTGTGCCGCTGGGACAAATTGCTGGCTATGTTGAGCGTAAAGTGGCGGTGGTCCGATGACTAACCTAGTTCTTTTTGACGCTCCGGGACCGAAAGCAAAACGACTTTCACTCATCCTGAACATTCTTGCTCTGGTTGCTGTTGCAGCAGGTATCGCTTGGATTATTTACACGCTCGCAGCACCAAGAGTTTACCCGGGAGCTAATCCGGGTGAAGAAATCGTTCAACCCGGCTACTTTGATCCCTCCAGATGGCACATTTTCTTCGGCGAAGGTTCTGGTGAACTCTGGGGTGCAATAGGACAGGGTGTTTGGGCAACTCTAAGCGCTGCCGGTGTTGCAGCGATTCTGGCGCTACTAATCGGTATGGTTTTTGCCTTGCTAAGTAACGCTCCTTCTAGATGGGTGCGAATCCCCACCACTGTTGTTCTGGAATTTTTCCGTGGCATGCCAGTGCTGCTGATGATGTTCTTCTTGCTGATTGTTATCTTCCCAGGAGCCCCATTCTGGGCGGTTGTAGGCGGTCTTGCACTCTATAACGGTGCAATTATTGGCGAGATTCTCCGAGCAGGTCTAAAAGCGCTGCCTAGAGGTCAGCGTGAAGCGGGGCTCACTATTGGACTAACCAGCCTAAGTACCAGAATACTGATTGAGTTCCCTCAGGCATTCAAGCAGATGACACCGATTATCGTTGCTCAGCTGGTTGTGCTGCTAAAAGACACCAGCCTTGGTTATATTGTTTCCTATCCAGAGTTGGTCCGAAAGACGATGAACCACCTGGCAACCTACTACGGAACCGATTACCGGATGAGCTTTTTCCTAGTTACCCTCGTGATTTACTTAGCAATCAACATGCTAGTGTCCACTTTCGCAAGGTATCTTTCGAAGCGAATGACCAAGTAACAAAAAGCGCGACGAGTCAATCGTCGCGCTTCTTGTTTTACTTTGGTTATTTTTTTATAACTAAGCGTTTAGAAGTCAATTCCAGTGTCTGGCAGATTTAGACCACAAAGATCAAATAGTTTCTCTGCAGAGGTACTGTACTTCTCTATGCCCAGGGTCATCTCCTCAGTGATGTTTGAGAAGTCACCCTTAGACAGCGCTACCATGTAATCAGCAAAAACAGACCATCCGGAAACGAAGTCAGTAAACACTGCCTTAACTTCAGCATTCTGAATACCGTTAACAATTTGCTTGTAACCCTGAGTTAGCGTGTTTATCGATCTGATGTAAGCTTCAATGTCATCAACATCAGTTTCTTCGACTTCGATCTTACCCATCTGGTCAAAAGCCCAGAGGCATGCCTCTTGTGTTCCCGAACCGCTGGTGCCAGGGTTTGGTAGTGTGTTATCTACTGAACCGTTGTTGTTTCCATCGGGCACGGTACCGGTGCCTGGTAGTGGTGCAGTGCCGGAGCATCCGACCACAAGCAGAAGGCTAGCGAGCAAAGTTGTGCCGGCTAACGTCCCCTTTTTTAGCGATTTTGTGATTCGCATAAATTTCCCTTCATTATTTACCGTCGGAATATTTCAAATTTACCGAGTCGGTTTATATGTAGCATATGGCACTTACATCATTTTTTCTCGATTTAAGAGAACACTACTGAGCGGTGTCCGTCAAGAAAAACACGATGTTCTGCGAACCATTGCACTGCATTTGCGAGGGTTCTGCTTTCAATGTCTTGCCCAACAGATATCAGTTGTTCGCGGGTAAATTTGTGATTTACTCGCTCAACGTTCTGTTCAATGATGGGTCCTTCATCGAGCTCATTCGTAACAAAGTGAGCTGTTGCACCTATTAGTTTTACCCCGCGATCATGCGCTTGGGCGTATGGGTTAGCACCTTTGAAGCTTGGGAGGAATGAGTGGTGAATGTTAATAATTTTTCCTGATAAACGTGCGCAAAACTCTGGGGATAAAATTTGCATATATCTGGCTAGTACTACTAGCTCTATATTTTCAGTCTCAACAATCTCTAAGAGCCTTTCTTCGAAGGCTCGCTTTGAAGTATCATCTGTAACCCGCATATGCTCAAAATCGATGCCATAAAACTCGGTAAGTGGTGCGAGGTCAGCGTGATTGGATAGCACCCTCGGAATTTCAATCTGCAGTTTATTGTCACGTTGCCTGTAAAGCAGATCGTTTAGGCAGTGGCCAGCTTTTGAAACTAAAACCAGGGTACGAAGCTTTCTACCGACTGTGTCTATAAGGTATTCAGCCTGATATTTGCTTGCCACAGGTTCTATATGGTCAATAATTTCCGCTAGAGATAGCGCAGTTGTGAACTCAACCCTAATAAAGAAAGTTCCGTTATCTTCGCTGAAATACTGTTGACTCTCGGTGATGTTTCCGTCGGCATCCTGAATAGCGCCGGTAAGAGAATGCACAATGCCGCGAGTATCCGGGCAGCGAAATGCAATTACCCAATGATTTTGTTCTGTTCTGGTCACTTTTTGGCCGTTCGGTTTTGGTAAACTTTAGAAAGACTACACCGGAAGGTTCCCCGATTGGTTCTAACGCGATGATTACTGTCTTGGCAGTATTTGGCGCGCTTTCGGTTCTTACTCCCTTCCTTACAAAACTTCTAGGCAGAAAAGTCTTTTTACTGCTAGCGGCTTTTGTGGCTGGAGTCTTCGTCTGGGTTCTAACTTTACTCCCTGAAATTTTTGCAAACGGGGCAATTTCTGAGCGAGTCGAGTGGATTCGCCAATTTGACTTCGCTTTATCACTCCGGATGGATGCACTCTCTGCGATCATGTCCCTAGTGGTGCTCGGTGTCGGAGCTGCTGTGCTACTTTATTGCACGCATTATTTTTCGGATGCTGAACCCGGCTTAGCGAGACTCGCCAGCCTGCTATTCGCTTTTGCCGGAGTGATGTTTGGTCTAGTAGTTGCAGACGACGTCGTAATATTATTTACGCTTTGGGAAATAACCACAGTGTTTTCGTACCTACTTATTGGGCATTACACCGGCCTCAAAGAAAGTCGTGGTGCTGCCCTGCAGGCGCTACTTGTGACCACGGTTGGTGGCCTTGCCATGCTCGTAGGGTTGGTGCTGATTTCTGTGGAAACCGGCACGACATCCATTACCGGTATTTTGGAGGCTGCTCCGAGTGGCACGGCGACAGATATAGCGCTGCTTTTGATCATCCTCGGCGCTATTTCAAAGAGCGCACTATTTCCGTTCCATTTTTGGCTACCGGGCGCGATGGCTGCTCCGACCCCGATTAGCGCGTATTTACATGCAGCAGCAATGGTGAAAGCCGGTGTCTATCTCGTTGCAAGGTTAGCGCCAACTTTTGCGGAGAATCCGGTGTGGGTGCCAACCTTGGCAACTCTCGGTATAGTAACCATGTTTGTTGGAGCATGGCGTGCGCTTCGTCAGTATGACCTGAAACTATTGCTAGCGCACGGAACGGTTTCTCAACTTGGACTGATGATCACCATGTTCGCTTTCGGAACCCCGGAAGTGACAATGGCAGCAACTTTGATGCTTGTCTCCCACGCTCTTTTCAAATCTTCACTGTTTCTTACCGTGGGTATTATCGATCACTCCACTGGAACTAGGGATTGGCGTCAGCTCACCGGCTTAGGTAAAAAAATGCCGGTGATTGCCACATTTGCCACACTAGCGGCTGTGAGCATGGCGGGTATCCCACCGACGCTTAGTTTTATCGGTAAAGAGCTATTCTTTGCGGAAGTTGTTGGTGAGAGTGCTAGCCTCTGGGGAATAATTGCCCTTATTGGTGTTGCTCTTAGTGCTGTGCTTACTGTGGCATACAGTTTGAGGTTTATCTGGGCGGCTTTTGGAACTCGTGAAGAAATCCCCGAGCCTGAACTTCATGACACCTACAAGCTGAGTGCACTGTCTCCATTAGTGCTTTCTGCGCTGGGCATTGTTGCAGGAATTTTCGCGCCCTTGCTTACCGGTCTCCTCGGGAGCCACGCATCCACTATCGGAGAAGTTCATGAACTCTCTCTCTGGCACGGATTCAACCTGCCGCTCTTATACAGCGCAATAATAATTCTGTTTGGATACTTGTCATTCAAAGAGCGACGGAAAGTTCTTCGCTTCCAGCAGCGAGTGCATATCGCGGCTTTCGATTCAACACGTGCATACTGGGCAGTTGTTAGAGGGCTAGATCGGCTATCAGTTATTGTTACCGAAAACTCCCGCCGTGGGCGTCTTCCCGCCTATGTTGGTGCGGTAGTGGTCACTTTTATTATTGCTGCTGTAAGCACAGTATTGCTAGGGTCATTCTTCCCACTCGAATTCAGAATTATGGATTACCCATTGCAGATGCTCATGGCGTTGGTGATGGTGGCTGCGGCTATTATGGCAGCGGTTGCAAAGCAGCGTATTACCGCTGTAATTTTGGTTGGCGTTACCGGCTACGGCACAGCAGCGATTTTTGCATTTCAGCACGCTCCAGACCTTGCGCTCACTCAGGTGTTAGTGGAGAGCGTCACACTGGTGGCATTCGTGCTGGTTGTTCGTAGACTTCCGAGCAGAATTGCGAAAGAGCACAAAGCGTCTAACAGACCGATGCGAATCTTTATAGCGGTAGGTGCGGCACTTTCGATAGCAACGATTGCGATTATTGCTCTTTCTAGTAGGCAGGAAGCATCCATCGGTGAATCTTTAGGTCCGCTGGCTCATGAGGCACAGGGGCACAATATCGTGAACGTAATTCTTGTTGATATTCGTGCCTGGGACACTATGGGTGAAATTTCAGTGCTGGTAGCGATGGCTACCGGAATTGTGAGCCTGCTATTTATTACCGACAGGTTAGGGACTGCTCCGAGAATGGCTAGAGGTGCGAGTAATTGGCAGGCCCGAGCTCGCGGGACCATTATGGAGCCGGTTACTTCAACTGCAATTACCCAGTTGAAGCCACACGATGAAGAAGCGACAAGAAAGGCTTGGCTGGTTGCCGGTCGCACCCTTGACGCTTCTCACCGTTCTGCACTGCTAGAGATAACCGTGCGCCTCGTGTTCCATCCGGCAATTATTATTTCTATTTATTTGCTATTAGTCGGACACAATCTCCCCGGTGGTGGCTTTATTGGTGGGCTGGTAGCAGGTTTGGCATTTACAACAAGGTACCTGGCCGCAGGTCGTTATGAACTTGGAGAGGCAGCCCCAATTGATGCCTCCTATGTGCTTGGCACCGGTCTCTTACTCTCGGCAGGGACCGCTATTGTTCCGCTATTCTTCGGAATGCTACCCCTTGATATTGTCTGGTGGGACTTCACACTGCCACTGTTTGGAGAAATGCACTTTGGTACATCCACAATTTTCGACCTCGGTGTGTATTTGATCGTGGTTGGGTTGATGCTAGACATCCTTCGTTCTCTCGGATCTGAAGTGGACCGTCACCAAGAAGAAGGGATGCAAGCACGCTCATGAACGCTTCCCTCGCGCTAATTATCGCTATGGCTGGTCTTTTCGGAGCCGGTATTTACGTGATGCTTGAGCGCAGCCTCACCAGAGTTCTGATCGGATTCCTGCTTGTGGGCAACGCGGTAAATATTCTGATTTTGCTGATGTCCGGTGGGCAAGGTCCTGCCCCAATCCTGGGCGATGACCCAAATGCCCACACCACCGACCCGCTTCCGCAAGCGCTAATTCTGACTGCAATCGTAATAACCCTGGGCAGCGCAGCATTTCTGTTGGCGCTGATTTACCGCAACTGGTGGCTATCCAAGCTCAGTGACGAAGTTCCATCCGTCGATGAAGATGATCTGCGTGATGTTGAAGAAGTCTTTGAAACAACAAGCGAAGATGAGTCTGCAATTAGTATGGCTCTTGAAGAATCTGACGATAGTGGTGATAGCTAATGCTTGAATCTTTAGCCCCAGCACTGGCGCCAGCGATTGTCATAGTCCCACTAATTGGCGCAGCAATTACGCTACTTTTTGGCAAAATTCCGGGCACTGCAATCAATGATGAGCACCCTAACTTTCATGGCACTTTCAGTCAGTATTGCGCTGGCTACTCTTCGCAGTGGATGCTGGGAAAACGATTGTAGTCAGTGTCGGTGGGTGGATGCCTCCTTTCGGTATCGTGCTTTACGTTGACCGCTTGAGCGCTATCATGTTGGTGATTTCTTCGGTCGTGCTCCTTGGCGTTTTGCTTTATTCAGTTGGACAGGGTATCGCAGACGGCGATAAAGATACTCCATTATCTATATTCCACCCGGCTTATCTGATTCTGGCCGCAGGGCTATTCGATGCTTTCGTAGCTGGGGATCTTTTCAATATGTATGTCGGTTTTGAGATGCTACTCGCCGCCAGCTTCGTCCTCTTGACACTGGGAGGAATCGGCCCTCGCATTCGTTCCGGTGTGAACTATGTGGTAATTTCGCTGGTTTCATCGGTGTTCTTCCTAGCAGCAATCGCGATAATTTTTGGGGCAACCGGAACCGTAAATATTGCCCAAATTGCTGAACGAATAGCGGGACTAGATTTCAATACTCAGTTGATGCTTCACACGGTGTTGCTGGTAGGTTTCGCTGTCAAAGCAGCCGTTTGGCCGATGTCTTTCTGGCTACCAGAGTCGTATCCGACTGCTCCTGCTCCAATTACCGCAGTGTTTGCTGGATTGCTTACCAAGGTTGGTATCTACGCAATTATTCGCACCGAAACCGTGCTGTTCCCGGGTGGAGCGTTGCAGGTGCCACTGATGGTTGTGGCTGGGATGACACTTATTGTGGGTATTCTTGGTGCGCTGGCACAGGCAGATATTAAACGTCTGCTTTCTTTTACCCTGGTGAGCCATATTGGTTACATGGTCTTCGGTATCGCAGTTGGTACTACACAGGCTGATGCTGCGGTTATTTATTATGTCGCTCACCACATTCTCGTTCAGACAACGCTCTTCTTGGTTGCAGGTCTAATAGAACGCGTAGGCGGCACTACCTCTATCACCAAACTTGGTGGGCTGCTTGCTTCAGCGCCGGTGATTGCGATGCTGTACTTTATTCCGGCGATGAACTTAGGTGGCATTCCGCCGCTTTCCGGATTCTTAGGAAAAGTCTCGCTATTCTTCTCCGGTGCAGAAGTGGGTGGATGGCTAATTTGGACAGTTATTGGACTAGGTGCGCTTACCAGCCTGCTCACTTTGTATGCGCTCGCACGCATCTGGAACATGGTGTTCTGGAGGGGCGCTGAAGAGGTTGCAGATTACGAGTCTCCGTTAATCGACCAGTTGCAGGAAGCTGAAGAAGATGACGGTCGTGTGGTAACCAAAGAAGTTCCAAAGTTGATGATTGGCGCAACCTCCGTTTTGGTAGTAGCAACAGTTTCGCTCACTATCTTTGCTGGACCGCTTTTTGATTTGGCAGATCGAGCAAGTGGGCAACTTGATCAGACAACCTATATTTCCAATGTATTCCCCGACTATTCCAATGCCGGTCAGGTTGGTGACGATTGATGAAGAATAAGCGAATCACCAAACTACTGCTCTGGCAAATTCCGCTTTTTGCAGGGCTGGTGTTGCTCTGGATGCTGTTATGGGGTGAGTTCAGTTGGTGGGACCTCACCTTCGGGGTACTGCTTTCAATAGTGGTTATTATCGTTTTCTACCTTCCACCAATTTCGCTTTTTACTCGCATAAACTTCTTCTGGCTCGGAGTGTTTCTAATCAGGCTGGTGGGCGATATTGCTATTGCAAGTAGTGAAGTTGCATATATGGCTCTGAACTTCAGACGGAAATATCACGGAGCGGTGATCATGATTGATTTACACACTCGCAGTGACTTCATCATGGCAATTACCGCAGAAATCATTTCTATCGTTCCCGGTTCTTATGCTGTTGAAGCAGACCGCGACGAACACAAACTCTACCTGCATGTGATCGGTGCTGAAACTCCGGAAGCAATTGAGAAAGCTAGGAAGAGTGCGCTAAAGAAGGAAAGAATCATCACGCTTGCATTCGGAAGTGAAGAAGATGTGCAAAGGATGCGCCGCGAAAAAGCTCGGTATCTTTCCAGTAAGCGAAAGAAAGCATTGGCAGATGCTGTTGAAGGTTTGGAGGGCGAATCATGAATGTCTACTACTGGATAATTGGAGCGATTCTGGTTATTTCAGTTGTGCTAGCAATCATCCGGATTATCCGTGGGCCGTCAATCATTGATCGTGTGGTTGCTTCGGATGTAATACTCGCCACAATTCTGATCGGTTTAGTTTTCGAAATGGTTGTGAATAAGCACACCTCCACAATGCCGATAGTGCTGGTTGTCTCTATGTTTGGTATTACTGGAACCGTTGCTGTGGCAAGGTTTATGTCCCGAAAGGATGAGTCATGAACTGGGATCTTATCGGTGACATCGTTATCAATATTTTGCTGGGAGTTGCAGCTCTTATGGCGCTTTCTGCCAGCATCGGTCTTTTGCGATTTTCCGACGTGATGCTGCGACTCCATGCTGCAACCAAACCACAGATTCTCGGACTCTTTTGTGCGCTACTAGCGGTGACCATCCAGGATCACAGTGTTCCAGTTATTGCCACCTACATCCTGATCATCGTTTTTCAGGTGCTCACACAGCCGATTGCGGCGCATATGGCAGCACGAGCCGCATACAGAACCCGTCACGTGAAGCACGATGAACTGGTTGTGGATGAGCTGGCAGAGAAAGTTTCTAAGTCCTCAAGTGCTCCAGTACCGAGTGTGCCGGACACGGATGAGGAAATTGGGTAGAGAATTCAATTAGGGCTATTTAAGGAGAAAAAATGCAAGAGCCGCTTTTTAATGAACCACTAGCGGTTGTGGACCCAGAAATTCAGGCAGTACTTGACGCCGAACTGGGCAGACAACGCAACTTTTTGGAGATGATCGCCAGCGAAAACTTCGTGCCTCGCGCAATCCTTGAAGCTGTTGGCAGTGTGCTTACCAATAAATACGCCGAAGGGTATCCTGGCAAACGCTATTACGGTGGTTGCGAAGAAGTTGATGTTGCCGAAAACCTCGCTATCGAGCGCGCGAAGTCGCTTTTTGGATCCAAATTTGCCAACGTCCAAGGACATTCTGGAGCCAGTGCCAACGCTGCTGTGTTAGCAGCTCTTGCCGATCCAGGCGATGACATCCTCGGTCTTGAACTTGCCCATGGTGGTCACTTGACCCACGGCATGAAGCTTAATTTCTCCGGCAAACTTTACAAGGCTCACGCTTACGAAGTAGATCCTGAAACATTCCTAGTCGATATGGATAAAGTGCGTAGCAAGGCTCTGGAAGTTAAACCTAAGGTTCTGATTGCTGGTTGGAGTGCCTACCCAAGGCAACTTGATTTCAAAGCTTTCCGTGAAATTGCCGACGAGGTAGGTGCCAAGCTCTGGGTTGATATGGCTCACTTTGCAGGACTCGTTGCGGCAGGTCTTCACCCATCTCCGGTTGGTATTGCTGATGTTGTTTCCTCCACAGTGCACAAGACTATTGGTGGTCCTCGTAGCGGTTTCATTCTTTCGGATGACGAGGCGATTGCCAAGAAATTGAACTCAGCAACCTTCCCGGGCTATCAGGGCGGACCGCTTATGCACGTTATCGCTGCCAAAGCGGTCGCTTTCAAACTCGCAGCATCCGACGAATTCAAGGATCGTCAACGCCGCACTCTGGAAGGTGCGAGGATTTTGGCAGAGCGTCTAACATCCGCTGATGCCAAGGCAGTCGGGATTGATGTGCTCACTGGCGGAACCGACGTTCACCTTGTGCTCGTTGATCTTCGAAACAGCGAGGTCGATGGCAAGCAGGCTGAGGATCGCCTACACGAAGTGGGTATTACTGTAAATCGTAACTCGGTACCTTTTGACCCACGACCACCAATGGTCACTAGCGGTGTGCGTATCGGTACTCCGGCACTCGCCACTCGCGGTTTTGATACTGAAGAGTTTGTAGAAGTTGCAGACATTATTGCTGAAACCTTAAAACCTGCCCCTGACTTGCAGGCACTAAAGGCACGCGCGCACGCGCTTGCTGTGAAGTTCCCGCTTTATGACGGGCTCGGTGCTTTCGGCCAACCAGTTTAGGGAATCTTTTGAGCGCACAAATATTAGACGGAAAGAAGGCTGCGGCAGAAATTAAAGCCGAGCTGAAACTCCGGGTGCAAAGACTGGAAGGCTTAGGGGTAACACCTACCCTTGCCACGGTTATGGTTGGGGAAGATCCGGGGTCCGCAATTTATGTCGCAGGCAAGCATCGTGACGCTCACGAAATTGGCCTGCGTAGTATTCGTGTGGATCTACCTGCTGAAATTTCACAGACTGATTTACTTAGCCAGTTGGATGCTCTAAACCTCGATCCAGACATCACCGGATATATTCTCCAGTTGCCGATTTCTAAAGGCTTGGACACAGAAGCGGCGCTGGAAGCGATAGATCCGGCTAAGGATGCTGACGGACTTCACCCAATGAATCTCGGCAGGCTTGTCGCAAATGTTTCCAGCGAAATCAGCACTCCACTGCCTTGCACTCCTCGCGGAGTTATTGAACTGGTTGAACGTGCGGGGATTAGCTGGCAGGGTAAACATGTTGTGGTGGTTGGCAGGGGGCTCACTGTTGGTCGCCCGCTCGGATTGCTACTAACTAGGAGGCAATACAACTCCACGGTGACTCTCACACACACCGGCACTGTTGGTTTAGAGAATTACCTGCGTGAAGCGGATGTGATTGTTGCGGCAGTGGGTGTGCCTCACCTGATTACTCCTGAAGTGGTGAAGCCCGGGGCAATCGTCTTGGATGTTGGCGTCTCTAGAGTCGCAGCTGGCGACGCATCCGGAAAATCAAAAGTCGTGGGGGATGTTGACCCCGCAGTTTCCGAAGTGGCAGCTTGGGTATCTCCTAACCCGGGTGGTGTTGGGCCAATGACCAGGGTTTTGTTGCTGGCTAATGTTGTTGAGATGGCCGAGCGAAATGCCGGAATTGGAAGTGAATCTGAATGACTCCGATCGTTGCTGAAGAATCCCAAAGCGTGCGCATTGCCGCCGCCCAGTTTGCACCTGGAGAAGACAAAGCAGAGAACCTGCGAATAATTTCGGACCTTGTTGCAGAGGCTGCAAGGAGTGGTGTTCAACTAATCGTTTTTCCGGAGTATTCCAGCTTTTGTCAAACCCCACTGAGTGAGGCTGGTATTGAAGCGGCTGAAGAACTTGACGGTGAATTTGTTGCTCGGCTCACAACATTCTGTCGCCTATTTAATATGGTGATTGTTGCCGGCATGCTGGAAAAATTCGACGGTAATAAGGTTTACAACACCCTTGTTGCTGTCGGCGCGGATGGGCTAATCACCTACTCGCGAAAGCTTCACCTTTACGATGCATTTGGTGCGAAAGAAAGTAATCGGGTAGAACCAGGTGACCCCAGTGTGCGCGGCGCTTTCGAGGTGGCGGGTATTCGTTTTGGGCTTATGACCTGTTACGACCTGCGTTTTCCCGAGGTCGCTAGGTGGTTGCTTGATTTCGAGATCGGTGTTTATCTCGTGCCAGCCCAGTGGATGCCCGGAGAAAATAAGGTGCACCACTGGCATTCGCTTCTCACAGCGCGCGCTATTGAGAACATCGCTTATTTTGTCGGCGCGGATCAAGATGGACCGAAATCTTCCGGAAACACCGAAATTATCGACCCGCTGGGAATATCTCAATGCGTGCTCGAATCCGGGCAGGGGCTAGTAATTAGTGAAGTTTCTGCTTCGGTTATTGAGAAAGCGAGAAGGCAGAACCCGGCACTGAATCTGCGCAGGTTCAGGGTCGAGCCTATTTAAGCTTCTCCACAGCGCTTAACTGTGGATACTTCAGAGCACTGATTTTGTGGTTTAAGCAACACTTAGTGCATGCAAAACGGATTAGTCAAATTTTGTAGCACACTCTCACTGGTGCTACTGGTCGCCACCATTTTCGGTTACAGCACCCAGAGTGCCGTAGCGGAAGAATTAGCCGAAGAATTAGAGCCTGCCTATGTGCAAACTTATCGGCAGTATTTATCGATTAAGGATTCAATACTGGCTGGTGAGCATTCGACGGATAGTGAAGTTAGCGACGAAACTGTAGTTCCTGAGCGCTTTGCTGAAGGGAGTGCCCTTGTTACTTTGTGGCGTGACTTAGCAGATTTTGAAGAGTACGGCATCCGACTTAAGGGAAACACCGCGGTGTCCGACTGGCGACTTCAACAGCAATTTATGGATGCCGGTAAGCGCATCCAGATCGTGTATTTCTGCAATTTTGTTGGCGGTACCGATCTGCTAAATCAGCAGGGCGATTCCGTAAAAGGAGAGGATTCAGCAGCATTTGTAATCAATCAAGTAATAATCACAACCACTGCCGAGGATTCAGTGGTTTCTGAAGAGAAAGTTTTGGGGTATTCAGAATCATGTACAAGATAGTTTCAGCGCTCACACTCGCGCTTGTTTTGACCGGATCGGCCGGGGTAGATTCCGCCGAGGCAAACACTTGCCCTGCGGGGTATAAAAACTACGGAAGTACCTGTGTTAAGGTTGGCAACACTGGCGACTCAGTCAAAATTTCTGCCAATAAACAAACGACTAACACAGATAAAAGTAGTGGCGTCTCCGACTCTTCAAAAAGCTCGAAAGCTAAGAGTTCAAAGACAACTGATGTAAGTGTCGGGCCAAGTTCCGTTCTTAACTGTGGTAGTGGCTGCAAGGTAGTAATTCTCCACCGAGGTGGTCAACAAGTAAAAATACTTTTCGACACAGGAAAACCGGAGACTAAGTCACCGGCGACGCAGCAAAAGAAAATCACGCTGAGTGATATTGCCCATTTCAAACCGAATGTTCCGGTGCAGCAGGCTGATCCTTTTCCAATTGCTTTTGACTCTACCCCGGTAAATTTCTGGAGTGATGCAAAGCCCCATACTGTAAGAGGGCGACTACTAGAGGTAACTGCTGAGGTGCGTTTTACACCTGAAACTTACCACTGGAATTTTGGTGATGGCAACACGCTCAAGTCCAACACTGCTGGTGAACCGAGATCTGCAGGCGATTACACGTTGTCAACCGCCACAAGCCACGTGTTCAATCAGATAGGAAATTTTACAATTAGGCATTCTGTCACATACAGTGCGCAGTACCGGATTTCAGGTGAAAACTGGTTGAGCATAGAGGGCGGTATAGAAGTGGAAGGAAATCCACTCAACATATATCTGGCAAGTCCTAAGTCTCTTTTAATAAAAAACTAAGACTACTCACAGCTAGGGGGGTGATGCTTGACTAGTAGTCATAACAAGGAGATGTAATGAACACTGATCAGGGCAAAACCCCAGCAGATCCAGAGAGCACAAAGGCGCAGGGTGAGAGCGTTAACGCGGACAAACTATCAGCACAACAAACCCAGCAGGCAGCTAATTACCCGTCAGCCCCAAGCTATGCTCCATCAGTTCATTATGCACAATCCACACAACCTTCTCCTGGGTCTGGCACCAAGACCAAAAGCACATTTTCCGGTAAAGCACTAGCAGGGGCAGTTGCACTAAGCGCTGCTCTTGGTGGCAGTATCGGTGTCGGTACTTTCGCACTGCTTCAACAGCAGCCGACTCAAACTGTGCAGCCCAACGAAACGGCAGTGACAATCAACACCAGTAATCTGAGCCAAGCGGTCGCCGCAGTTGCAAAGAAAGCATCAGCGGCAGTTGTTACAGTCAATTATTCTGACAGCCTAGGGTCGGGAATTATCCTTAGCACTGATGGTTACATCCTGACAAATAATCACGTAGTGGCAAAAGCTAATGCAAATCCTTCAATTACTCTCGCTGACGGACGCATCGTTACCGGTGTTGTAGTCGGAACCGACCCGCTAATGGATTTGGCAGTGATAAAGATTTCAAATATTGACGGACTTACCGCTATCGAGTGGGGCGACACTGGCGAACTAGCAATCGGTGATGTTGCTGTTGTTATTGGGGCTCCACTTGGTTACGAACATTCAGTTACTTCGGGTGTTATTAGTGCACTCGATAGGAGCATTGAGGTAGCAGGTTACGGACTGGATGATAATGACCTACCCTCAACTCCTGATGAAAATGGAGAAGAGGGGGAGCAGCCTTGGTATTTTGATCTGCCAGGGAACGAGCAGAATAATCAGAACAACGCGAATGTTTCAACTGTGCTGCTCCCCGTCCTCCAAACTGATGCGGCAATCAACCCGGGCAACTCTGGCGGCGCCCTACTGAATGCTGAAGGAAAGTTGATTGGTGTTAACGTGGCAATTGCGCGCACCAGTTCAACCGACCAGAGCCTAAACGTTGGTCTTGGATTCGCAATTCCTGCTGATGTTGCCAAGCGCGTCTCTGAAGAAATCATCGCAAATGGAGAGGCAACTCATGGTCGGCTTGGTGCGGAGGTTCTTACCTCTACCGAGGATGTCTCCGGAGCGGTAATCAGTAGCCTACTGTCTGGGGGAGCTGCAGAAGTAACCGGTCTCAAGGTTGGTGACATTGTTACTAAGTTCAATGGAATCGGTATCTGGTCCAGCCAGGATTTGGCAGCAAGAGCTCGAGCAGCCGGTGCAAGCGCTCAGGTAGAGATTACCTACTATCGCGATGGTACTTACAGAACCTTGCTGGCAACTTTGGGTCAGCTTTAAGCAATCATTTGCAGAGAATGTCTGCCGTAACGGGTAGTCTAAGTTTGTGGCTACTGCGTTATATAGAAGGTATCGTCCCGAGAGTTTTGCTGAACTTATAGGGCAATCGCAGGTGACCGATCCGCTAATTACTGCGTTGAAAACTAACCGTGTAAATCATGCCTATCTATTCAGTGGACCGAGAGGATGCGGTAAGACCACCTCTGCCAGAATCTTGGCACGCTGCCTCAACTGTGAGCAAGGCCCAACCCCAGAACCCTGTGGAAAATGCCCAAGCTGTATAGAGCTTGCACGTAGCGGCTCAGGTTCTCTCGACGTAGTAGAGATTGACGCTGCTAGCCATAACGGTGTTGATGATGCCCGTGATTTGCGCGAGAGAGCGGGGTTTGCCCCTGCGAGAGACCGTTACAAAATTTTCATTCTTGACGAAGCACACATGGTCACAACACAGGGATTCAATGCGCTACTGAAAATTGTTGAAGAGCCACCCGCTCACGTGAAGTTTATTTTTGCAACAACAGAACCTGATAAAGTCATTTCCACTATTCGCTCGCGCACGCACCACTATCCATTCAGGCTTGCACCACCAAATGTGATGCTTGATTACCTAAACGAACTGCTATCAAAAGAGAATCTAACTGCTGATCCTGGCGTGCTTTCGCTCGTAACTAGAGCCGGTGGTGGTTCTTTCAGGGATACTCTTTCAGTACTTGATCAGTTAATTGCTGGTAGTGAAGGCAGCAACATTGATTATGACCTAACCGTCGCTCTTCTCGGCTACACTCATGCTTCACTGCTTGAGGAGGTCACGACAGCGCTCGCCGATCAGGACAGTGCCGGGGTTTTTAAGTCTGTTGATAAAGTCATCCAAACCGGCCAAGATCCCAAGCGTTTCGCTGAAGATCTTTTAGAAAGATTCCGTGACCTGATTCTGGTTTCTGCAACAAAAGGGGATGCCGCTTCAGTTCTCAGGGGCACCGACGAAACAGAGTTGCTCGCGCTAGAGACTATTGCTACTAAATTCGGGCAAACTTCACTATCAAAGGCGGCAGATATTATTGCCGATGCTATTACTGAGCTCTCGGGGGCAACCTCACCTAAACTTCAGTTAGAAATTCTGATGGCTCGCCTGCTAGTCGCACTAGATGGGGGCTCTTTGCAATCTGCGGTTTCAGAGCCTTCTGCATCGGTAGCGCCTGCTACTTTTGCACCAACGCCCGGATTTACAGCACCAGTTCCAAAGAAAAGTGAAGAAAAGCCAGCTGAGACTAAACCTAATGAGAAAAAGCCGGATGCACCTAAAGATTTGAAAGACCCGGCATCGGTCTCGATTGAGCATTTCCAGAACTCTTGGGAACAGATTCTGCAATCGGTTAGCAACCGTTCAAAAGCTACCTGGACTGTGCTTATTGGCTCAACACCGCGTATTTGGGAGGAAGGTGTGCTCCATATTGCCTTCGCAAGTGAGAGCAACCTACGTAGGTTTGCGCCTAAACCGGGCGAAGTCTCTGCTCCTGATCATCTACGCGCAGCCATTGCTGAAGTTTTGAGTGTGGCCACAAAATTCTTGCCATATCGTGGTGGAAGTGTGCCTCAAACCGCGTCGGAAACACCTGTTGTGGAGCCCACTCCAAAAGCCTCTAAACCGGATACACCTGTTGCCGAATCTGCCTCGGAAGCACCCGCAGCAAAGGTATCCGCACCAGAGGCACCCGTAGCAAAGAAACGCTCTCCGGAGCCAAATGATGGTCCTCGCTATGGAGATGCTGTGCTTAGAGAAGTCCTGAACGCGAAGCCAGTGGAGAAAGATAAGTAGTGTACGCAGGTATCGTTCAAGAACTTATTGATGAGCTAGGAAGGCTACCAGGGATTGGCCCTAAAAGTGCCCAGCGCATCGCGTTCCATATTGTGCAGACCGAAGGTTTTGAAGTAAGTAACCTTGCTCGTGTCCTCAGAGAAGTAAAAGAGCGGGTCAAGTTTTGTCGCAATTGTGGGAACATTTCAGAGGAAGATCTCTGCAGTATCTGCGTTGATCCAAAACGTGACACCAGCAAAATATGCGTGGTTGAAGAAGCAAAAGATGTTGCCGCTATTGAACGCACCAGACAGTATCGCGGCCTCTATCACGTTCTCGGTGGAGCAATCTCACCTATAGACGGAATCGGTCCTGATCAGCTTAGAATCAAGCAATTATTAGAACGCCTTTCTGATACCAGCATCGAGGAAGTAATTATTGCTACCGACCCAAACCTGGAAGGTGAAGCTACTGCAGTATTTCTAAGTCGAACCCTCTCAGCACTCCCAATACGGGTTTCTAGGATTGCATCTGGCTTACCTGTTGGAGGAGACCTTGAATATGCCGACGAGGTAACTTTGGGCCGCGCATTTGAGGGTAGACGCACTGTTAATGACTAATTTTTGTTAGTGATTTGCTTCGTTGGTAACGTCTCAATACCGAGAACAGTTACCCGCTCACAGACATTAAGGTTAAGCATTTACAATTAACCAGGGCGCGAAACCTCTACATCTACAACCGCGCCTGCGTGGAGCAAAGATAAATTGAGCCTAATCGTGCAGAAATTTGGGGGGTCTTCAGTTGAAGACGCCGCGGGAATCAAGCGCGTAGCCAATCGAATTGTCGAGACACGTAAAGCAGGTCACGACGTTGTTGTGGTCGTCTCTGCTATGGGGGACACCACCGATGATTTACTCGAGTTGGCACACGAAATTGTTGACGATCCTGCACCTCGTGAATTAGATATGCTACTCACAGCCGGTGAGCGCATTTCCATGGCGTTACTTGCGATGGCTATTAAAGACATGGATGTTGAGGCACGCAGCTTCACAGGTTCTCAAGCGGGTATGCAGACTGACGCTGCCCACGGTTCAGCTCGAATCGTGGATGTAAATCCTAAGAGAATCAAAGACGCGCTAGACGATGGCTCCGTTGCCATTGTCGCTGGCTTCCAAGGGTTTAACCGTAACACCGGTGACATCACTACTCTTGGACGCGGTGGATCTGACACTACCGCGGTTGCCCTCGCTGCGGCATTGCACGCTGATGTTTGCGAAATTTATACAGATGTTGACGGTATCTATACCTCGGATCCGCGCATAGTGCATACTGCGAAAAAGATTGATGTAATTTCAGCAGAAGAAATGCTAGAACTTGCAGCTCACGGAGCAAAAGTGCTCTATATCCGCGCTGTTGAATTTGCTCGCCGCTATGGTGTTGAAATTCATGTGCGCTCATCCTTCAGTCATGCTGAAGGCACCAGAATTCTTCAAAACCCTTATGGAGACAAAGTGGAAGAACCAATCGTCGCCGGACTTGCTAGCGACACAAGTGAAGCAAAAGTTACCGTGCTTGGTGTGCCAAACGTGCCGGGTAAGGCAGCGGAAATTTTCCGCCTGGTCGCATCTGTAAAAGCCAACCTAGACATGATTGTGCAGAACCTCTCCGGTGAGGATGACGGACGCACCGATATTTCATTCACACTTCCCAAATCAGAAGCCAAGTCAGTAATTGACCTACTTTCTGCTAATCGTGGTGAAATCGGGCACTTGGGCATCTCGCACGATGACAATATCGGCAAACTTTCTCTGGTTGGTTCCGGGATGCGCTCCCACGCTGGGGTCTCTGCCACTTTCTTCACCGCACTGGCTGAAGCAGGCATCAACGTTGAAATGATTTCCACAAGTGAAATCAGAATCTCCATTGTCACCAGGGCAGATCAACTCGCTACTGCACTTCGTGCGGTACACTCGGCATTTGAACTAGATAGTGATGTTGAAGCGATTGTTCACGCGGGGACGGGGAGATAGTGGCTGGTTTAAATATCGGTGTTGTTGGTGCAACCGGACAAGTTGGCACGGTTATGCGCGGATTATTACTTGAGCGCAATTTTCCGGTAGCAAATATCCGTTTCTTTGCCTCAAGTCGTTCAGCTGGGCGGGTTTTGGAGTTCGGCGACCGGAAAGTGGTCGTTGAGGATGTTGCAACAGCTGATCCGAGCGGACTAGATATTGCTTTATTCTCAGCTGGTGCAACCGGCTCCAGAGAGTATGCACCAAAGTTTGCAGCAGCTGGTGTCACCGTAATTGATAACTCTTCAGCATGGCGACGCGACCCTGAAGTTCCGCTAGTAGTTAGCGAAGTAAACCCGCAGGCAACAGCGGAGCTTCCTAAAGGAATCATCGCAAACCCTAACTGCACCACTATGGCTGCAATGCCGGTACTTTCAAGACTGCATGAAAAGGCTGGTCTTAAGCGCATTAATGTATCCACCTATCAGGCTGTTTCCGGTAGCGGTCTTGCGGGAGCAGAAGAATTGCTCCACCAAGTGCATGAAGCAGAAGATCAGAACATGCTCGGACTCGTCCACGATGGTGACAGTATTGATTTCCCTAAACCACAAAAGTATGTCGCACCAATCGCTTTCAACGTAATACCTATGGCCGGCAGCATCGTAGACGACGGCTCAGGCGAGACAGACGAAGAGCAAAAACTCCGCAATGAAAGCCGGAAAATTTTAGGCATACCTGACCTGCTAGTTTCGGCAACCTGTGTGCGTGTACCGGTATTTACTGGTCACTCTCTAAATATTTTTGCAGAGTTTGAAAACTCGATCACTCCGGAGGAGGCTGAGAAGCTACTCAGTGACACCCCCGGTGTAGTTCTAACTGATGTACCAACTCCTTTGGCAGCAGCGGGGGAAGATCCGGTGCTGGTTGGGCGTATTCGTCAAGATCAGACGGTAGCGGATGATCGTGGCCTAGTAATTTTCTTGAGTAACGATAACCTCAGAAAAGGGGCTGCATTAAATGCCGTGCAGATTGCTGAGCTAATCAGCAGCGAACGCGCTTAGATATAATTTAGAGGTGAGTACGAAGACCCCCATGGATGTGGTTCTAATTGGCGCAGGCATCATGAGTGCCACGCTAGCTTCATTTCTGAGGGAACTTGAACCGTCCTGGAGCTTCCAAATCATTGAACGACAGCCGGATGCTGCAATGGAATCCTCAAACGCTTGGAATAATGCCGGTACCGGACATTCGGCTCTCTGCGAGTTGAATTATTCGCCACAGCAAGAAGACGGATCAATTACCATCACAAATGCTGTGAAAGTGAATGAACAGTTTCAAGTTTCCAGGCAGTTTTGGGCATGGTTGACAAAGCAAAAAATTGTCAAAGACCCATCCACTTTTATCCGTACTACCCCGCATATGTCTTTCGTTTGGGGCGAGAAGGATGTTGAATTCTTGCGGAAGCGTTACGCTGCACTAAAAGATCACCCACTCTTTGCCGGTATGGAGTATTCAGAAGATTTAGCGCAAATTGCTAAATGGGCTCCGCTTATCGCTATTGGGCGGAAAAAAGACCAAGCCGTGGCAGCCACATATGCGCTTGCCGGCACAGATGTAAATTTTGGTTCCTTGACCAGACAACTGATTGCATCCCTTGAAGCAAAGGGTGTCGAAGTCAAATACGAAACCACTGTTACCGATATTAAGCGTAAGAAAAACGGCAAATGGGTAGTTACCAGTTCCGGTGTTAACGGCAAGAAAAACGTAGTCACAGCGAAATATGTTTTTGTTGGTGCAGGTGGAGGTGCCCTGTCTCTCCTGCAATCCAGCGGTATAAAAGAAATCCAGGGCTTTGGTGCTTTTCCTGTCAGTGGGCAGTTTTTTAAAACCACGAACCCTGAACTTGTACAGCGGCACAACACGAAAGTTTATGGGAAAGCCCAAGTTGGGGCACCACCGATGTCTGTTCCACACCTTGACTCAAGGACCGTTGACGGCGAAGGCGCGCTACTATTTGGCCCATATGCAGGGTTTACCCCTAAGTTCTTGAAATACGGTTCTCGCTATGAACTACTTGGTTCACTCAGGTTTCGCAACCTTTTGCCTGATCTCCATGTTGGTCTCAAAACACTGGGTGACGGACTAATGACCTACCTAATTTCTCAAGTGTTTGCGAGCAAGAAAAAGAAGTTCGAATCTCTGCTAGATTTCATGCCAACCGCCGATCCCAGGGATTGGGAGCTAATTACGGCAGGTCAACGTGTGCAAGTCATCCGTCCAGAAGGTGGCGCAAAAGGCATTCTGCAATTTGGAACTGAAGTGATTACTTCCGAAGATGGAACTATGTCTGGACTGCTTGGGGCATCCCCAGGCGCTTCAACAGCCGCTCCAATCATGATTGATGTGTTGAAACGTTGTTACCCTCAAAGGTATGAAGAATGGTTGCCTAAGCTTAAGCAGATGGTTCCATCAATTGGACAAGCCCTTAGTGATAAGCCTGCACTGGCAAAGAAAACGCTAGAGTCCACAGCTAAGGCATTAAAACTGGAGGCATAATGGCGAAACTATACTTCCGTTACGGGGCTATGAATTCCGGAAAATCAACAGCACTTCTGCAAGCTGCTTTCAACTACGAAGAGCGCGGACAGAAAGTTCTAGTCACAAAACCGGGTATTGATACTAAAACGAGTGGCATAATTTCTCGCTTAGGCATGGTTCGTCAGCCAGATTTTCTTATTGGCACGGATGATAGTGTGCGCGATTTATTCACAGAACATGCGGAAAAATCTTCCGAACCGATTGCCTGTCTGCTCGTTGATGAAGCTCAGTTTCTATCAGCTACTCAAGTGGACGATCTGCTCTGGGTTGCGCTGGTCAAGAATGTTCCGGTATTGGCTTATGGAATCCGAACCGATTTTAAAACGGTAGCGTTTCCGGGTAGTGCCAGGCTCCTGGAGCTATCGCACTCTCTTGAAGAACTAAAAACTATTTGTAGGTGCGGGCGTAAGGCGATTTTCAACGGCAGAAAGAGTGGCGATAAGTTCATCTTTGACGGTGATCAGGTCGCTATTGATGGCGAAGAAGTAACCTACGAGTCGCTCTGTGGACTTTGCTATATCCGTGAGAGTGGATGGCTTGCATGATTTCAGATGCTCCTGCGAATTTGGCGCTGGTTGCATTTGACCTTGATGACACGTTAGCGCCTTCAAAATCGTCGATGCCCAAAGAGATGGCCGATGCACTCATCCAGCTTCTCGATAAATATCAGGTGTGTATTATTTCTGGCGGACAGTACGCCCAGTTTCAAAAGCAGGTTCTCGCAAATCTCGGGGGAGCATCCCTTACCGCTTTAGAAAAACTGCATCTTATGCCCACCTGCGGCACGCAATATTACCGTTTTGATGCTGAGGCAAATGATTGGGCCTTACGCTACATTGAGCCCCTCTCGCAGGTTGAAAAAACCACAGCTATTGAAGCGCTAATTACCAGTGCCAAGCAGCTTGGTTTCTGGGAAGATAATCCTTGGGGAGAAATAATTGAGGACAGGGAATCGCAAATTACTTTCTCCGCACTCGGCCAGGAAGCGCCAATTGAAGCGAAGCAGGCATGGGATCCTGACGGTGCAAAGAAAATAAAACTTCGGGATGCCGTAGCTGAGCTACTACCAAACCTTGAAGTTCGCGCAGGTGGTACCACCTCAATCGATATAACCGCCAAGGGAATCGATAAAGCTTTTGGTATCCAAAAGCTTGTAGGGGTCAGTGGCGCGTCTTTAGAGCGGATGCTTTTCTTCGGCGACAAATTACAGCCTGGCGGCAATGACTATCCGGTCTTGGAACTGGGTGTATCAAGTGTCGAAGTTGATGGTTGGGAAGAAACACTCAAAAAAGTTAATGAGCTGCTAGAGGCATGAACACAAGTGCGCAGCAGGGGATTCGGTTCCTACTTGTAGGAGCGGTGAATACGCTGTTGGATTTGGGAATATACAGCACACTCAGATTTTTAGGTTTTCCGCTTTACCCAGCGAACTTTGTTTCAACGCTGGTAGGGCTCACTTTTTCCTATTTCGGTAACAGTCGGTATACATTCAAGAATCAAGTTGATGAACAAGATAGACCCCGTACTATATTGTTATTTTTTCTTGTCACCGGTTTCGGAATCTGGGTACTGCATCCGCTTGTGATTATTTTGCTAGAGCCGCTGGTTGAGCCTCTAGCAGCAAACATTTGGGAACCGATTGCCGTTTTTCTTCCGAAACTTGGTGCTATTTTTGTTGGGTTATTGTGGAATTTTTTCTGCTATCGAAATCTGGTATTCAAACATAGAATTACTTCGAACGAGTAGGTGATCAGGGCGTTGTCAGCCCTGACCATTATGCTTAACTCTTAGAATTTATTAGACCTAACGGGGGGAGGTAAAGAAGCTTTTTGTTGCAAGAAAAACTAGATGAGTCAATTGATGCTTTTGAAAGCGAGGGTGGTTCCCTCGCCGAGCACTTAATTCTTACCGGTTTCGCGCAAGAGGAGCAGATTTACCGAGATCTTGCCGAGTCATATTCACTTCCCTACGTGGATCTTGATAAGGCAGAACTGCCAGCATCGCTCGCAAAACTGATCCTAATTAATGTTTCAGTGACTGAAGGCTGGCTGCCGATAGCCTCGTCCAACAACAAACTGATTATCGCTACCAGCTATTCACCAGGGCGTGCAGTGCAGGCGCGAATTGACCACATTTACCCCGGGGTAGAGGTAACATATGTGATTTCTACTCCTCGCGCGATTTTAAGAGCGATTGAGCGCATTTGTAGACCTGAACTGCTCTATATTGCCTCCCAAAAAATGGCCGTCGAAAACCCGGAAGCTTCCGCACGCGTTCCACTAACCAGATGGCAGTGGGCGATACCGCCACTTTTGGTTGTTCTATTTGGTGTGGGAATTTGGTTATGGACTTTGCCAACACTGGTGGTGGTATTTGCCCTGGCTAATTTTCTATTTATCTACAACATCCTCTTTAAAGGTATTGCTGCAGTACGCACCCCGTTTTTGAGTGAAAAAAGGATGTTACTGCGCCGCGAAATCGAGCTAGAGCGCATAAAGCAGGGTCTCCCAGAAGATTGGCCAAAACCGCTTGAAGATAGCGAGCTGCCGATTTACACAATTTTGGTTCCAGCATATAAAGAAGCGAATGTGCTGGAAAAGCTGGTGAGAAATCTAGGGCGCTTAGATTATCCGAAATCTAAAATGGACGTGATTCTGTTACTCGAGGAAGATGATCACGAGAGCATTGAACTCATTAAGCAGATGGAAATGCCCTACTGGATTAGGGTGATGGTGGTTCCTGCGGGAGCTCCGCAGACCAAGCCGCGTGCTTGTAATTACGGGCTAGCACTAGCTCGTGGAGAGTTCGTGGTGATTTTCGATGCGGAGGATCGCCCGGATCCTGATCAGCTTAAGAAAGCTGTGCAGGCATTTCGTCAGGACGACTTCGAACGTGACTACCTTGGTATCCGTGCTCGTCCTTTGATTGTGGTGCAGGCAGCTTTGAACTATTTCAATGCAGACTACAACATCCTTACCCGGATGTTCTCAAACGAGTATTCATTCTGGTTCGATGGAATGCTTCCCGGACTTGACGATGCAGGTATTCCAATTCCGCTTGGTGGCACATCCAATCATTTCCGTGTCAAAGAGCTGCGTATAATCAACGCTTGGGATCCATACAACGTGACTGAGGATGCTGACCTTGGGATTCGCATCAGCACCATGGGCGGCCGCGTGGGGACCATCGAATCCACCACTTGGGAAGAAGCCTGTGCAGAAGTATTCGCTTGGATTCGCCAACGCACCCGCTGGATTAAGGGGTACATGGTGACCGGAGCTGTGAATATGCGTCATCCGGTCAGATGGACGAGAGAGAACGGATTCCCCGCGCTACTTTCTCTTACCTGTCTAATTATTGGCACTGCTCTCTCTTTCCTCGCCTATCCGCTAGTTTTCCTATTCACAGCGCTCACTTATATCGGTGTTGCTTTTGTTGGTTTAGATATGCCCGCATGGATTTATGAAATAGGTAGTTTGAATATGATTCTCGGCAACGGGATCATGATCATCGCAAGCGCGGTCGCAGCCGGTAAACGATATGGTTGGCGAATTGCCTCCTATTCAGTCTTGCTGCCTATTTACTGGTTCTTGCATTCGATTGCTGCTTGGCGTGCATCCATTCAGATGTACACAAACCCACACAAGTGGGAGAAGACCCCGCACGGACTAACCGAGGATTACGAATCCGCTCTAGTTGGTTCTGGATAGCAAGCTTTAATTTCCGAACAAACGGAAGACCCCAAAGTCACCCTCTTGGTAGACGAGCGTGTAACGAAGATTAAACTCTGGTAAAACTAGCATCGCCTGTGTGACATTGTCTACTGAAGCAGCGGTCGCAGTATCCTCGACAGGAGTCAGGTGCATAAATATCCAACGAACGTGGGAGGCAGGATGCTCCAAGGCGCTATTGAAAAGCACCTCACCACTTGCGCGGTTATACATTTGTGCCATCGGAATACCCATCAACGGAAGCACAGCGTTTCCCTCGGCGCTTTCGTCAACCAAAAGCATTCCGCCGTCATAATTATCTTTCAACCAAACCGCGGCATTTCGGGAAGCTGGGTTGGAAAGGTTGGTGGTTGCTTCAGCAATTACTGCTGATCGGTTATCAAGGTCCTGCATCCACCAGACATTCTGGAATACGACGCCAACCACAATAAATCCGGCTATTGCTCTATGCGCCCAGTTGATTTTCTTCCACAGCCCAACTAGCACAGCACAAAGAATTGCAATGAACGGGGCAACCGAGAGTGAGTAGCGGTTGTTATACCAACCTGGTGGCTGTGTCATATCGTTGACCATGATGTGCTGGCCAAGGTAGAGACTTACCAGCAAGAAAACATACGATGTGCCCAAAAGCCAGACAATAAGTCCCTTTGGCCCTATTCCAAACTTTAGAAGTAGCACGACTGCGCCTATGGCAGCTATCAAGATTGGGAATAAACCGCTGGAGGAGAATACCGCAGCATTTATAGCCACTAACGAGAGCCCAAAGTTTCCTTTGGTCGTCAGGATTCCTAGTTCCTCAAACCTTTCAGTAAACGCACTCGCGGAGTAGGGTCCAAGTAGGAATTCGAGCGGGTTTTGATAAATCGTCCAGTTATAAGCTAACCACCATAAGATTCCGAGTGTTGCAGGGATGCCAAAGCCAAAAAACACAAAAACGGCAGTCATTTTTATTGAGTTCGATTTCTTCGGATATTTAGACCAAGCAACTATAGCCACGAAAATCGAGCCCGAAACGACCAAAGCCCATCCCTCATAACGAGTCAGAGTTGCCATTGTGGCTGGAATTCCTGCAAATACGGCTAATTCTCCGGTACTGAGGTTTCGGCTGCTTGTGGCCCATCCTGCGAGTCCTGCGACGCATCCCAGCAGGGTGGCAATAAGCACAGGTTCGGTCATTGCGGTTGTAAAGGCATACAGCAGGGTGACATTTGCTAGAAAAACAAAAACTGCAACCAGTCGACCCACTCTACGAATATCTATGCGCGCACAGATTCTGTAGATGGCGGCGGTGGATGCTGCCAAACAAAGCACGCCAAGGATCGCACCAGAGATACCGGTTTCCCAAAAAAACATCGGAATGGTAAGAGGAATCAGCACAATATGTGGGAATGGTAGCCAAACAGTACCCAGCTGTTGAAAACCTGGTGATTGGTTGTCGAAAATTCTTCGTGCAATTGTTAGGTGGCTCATAGCATCCCCATAAGCCATCATGTACCCGCTGGCGTAAGAAATTATCGAAGCAACGATGCCCACAATAATTGCGATGTAAGTAACTGTTAAAGTCCCAGGGACTCTTCGCTCAATGGGGTCTGAATCTAAATTTGCCCAAGTCTTTATTAGGAAATTGGAGAACTCTTCTCTCTTACTTTTTCGCCATTGCTGACGTCTGCGCTTTTTAGCAGCCTTATGGTGCTTTTTTTGCAGGTCGGCTTTCTCAGCCTCAGCCTCCGCATCGTAATCGTAATCGTTCAGATAGCGAGGGTAGTAGCTTTCCGAGGAAAGATCATCTAAGTCACTATCTAAGGTAGTGCTTGACTTGCGTGAATATTTAGCCACAACTAATAGATCTCAAGACGAGTAGCTACTCGATTGACTCGGCAAGCTTAGCTTGTGCCTCGGCACGCTTCTGAGCGTTCACAATACGAGTAATTCTTGCTCTGCGTCTACGTACGAATAGCAACCTGATGAGAAGTAGCAACGCGATTGCTCCAAGAACTACCACAGCCCACCAGACATACTCTACATATTCAGCAGTAATTTCTGGCTGGGGAACTAGGTAGTTACTCTCAAATATCCGTGGTTCCTTGTCTAGGTCGGTTGCAATATAGAGATCTCCGAAAAGTCCCAGCCAGCCAAATTCGCTCTCAGCAATCGAGCGGGCGATAAGTACCTGCAAGTCACTTGTAACTTGAGCGCTTTCTGCACCTTCAGGTGAATATCCACCCAGGACAAGCATGTCGCGACCGTTGCTCTCAAATGCCTGCAAGGCTGCAAACGGTTTTGTTACTCCGACTGCGAAGTCGCCGTTTTCATCGGAGATTGCTTTGAACTCACTGAAGCGCAGCGGAGTTTGCAAAAATCTCGCGTCTTCTGATGTGGCACCAACCACAATGCCAGGCACGCTAGATTCGCGCATCTCGTTCATAGAAACAACTTCCAGATCAAGCTGGTAAGTGTTTAGCCTCTGAAGCGCCACAATTAGGGTGCCGGCTGCGCTGAGAAGATCCTCGGGATCACCCTGAACCCCAAAAGCGAGTTGCAGTGCGCCACCGAAAGACTGAGGGAATCGCTTAAAACCAGCAGGTAGACCCTGTCCTCGTTCCGCAGAGATATTACTTGCGATACCGTTGATGTTCATTTCAAAAGGAATTACCGCAGAACCACCGTTACAGTTACCAGATGCTGGCACAGAGTTGAGCTGCAGCACCATGTAGTTTTCTGCGTTTATGTACTCGGATGAGATATCTAAATCAAAGTCAACATTTGAATCGTCTTTTGATAGGTGCTGGCTAGCAATTAGTTGGCCATTCCAGTAGATCTGCATTGTTGCCTGAATTGAGTCACCAACGGAAGAGTGTGTGCCCGATAGGTGAAGCTTGAATTTATCTACCGGTCCACCAAATAGTGATTGCGGGATCGTTATTGCTGCCTCGGCACGTCCATAGCCCTTGAGGTAGATTGTTTCACGCCCCAGTTCTTGCAGGGTTCTAGTCATGTCAACATTGTGGCTAATCTCTGCGAATGGACCTTCAACCAAGGTGTCGTTTGCTATCCCCAAGAATTGGCTACTCAAGCCCCTAACGGCACTGGTTACTTCCTCGGTTCGTCCCGAAATCACCAGTTCTGGCGCGGACCCTTCTTCGTTGACCAGTTCGGTTGTTACATACTGTTCTTTTTCAAGCACTCTGACCACTCGGCCAAAGACAGTATCCACAGGTGTGGATGCCGCGTATGCACTATCGCTGAGAAGTCTTACCTGCACTGGTAGGGCATATTTCATCGCGACTGCGCCCGTTGCTACTAAAGCTGCTTGCTTAAGCCCGTCAGAGGCATCGTCTGGTGTGATTATTACCACTTCGCTAATGGAACTGGCGAAAAAATCTCCAACAGTAGTAATAGGCTGCTGAACTCCCTCAAGCACTAATTCAATGTTAGAGAGCACAAGAAGGCTGTCTTCAGGAGTGGTGCAAACCTGGGTCGAGGTGCTAGCGAATTTACTTTCTAAGGCGAGGATCAAGTTCCCCGCTTTAATATCGAAATCGTAGAGTTCTGCCTCGAAATTATGAGCCTTGTCGTTGGGTAATGTGACTGCTCGGCGTCCGTTACCAACAAGCACAGAACCGATACCTTCACCAAGTTTTCCTGGAGTGAGTGTTCCACGGATAGCGGTTGCAATAAAGCCATCAGGAATCGATATTGTGCGACTTTGTGCAGGTTCTCCGGTGATTGTTGCTAAATCGCCAGTGACCTTCATGATTCGGGAGTTTGCAGTCTCTGTTTCAGCACTTGCATTGTGCAGAGGATTGATGACTCCAAAAGCTGTCATAGCGAGGGTCGCTAAAGCCAAAAGGGCGGCCCTAATTTTTCCCACTGCGAACCTCACTATTCTTAATTATCCGGTTTATAACATACAACGGTCTTGCTTGGACTTCGGTGTAAATTCTCCCAATATAGGAGCCAAGCACACCTAACATAATTAACTGGATACCACCGACACCAAGCACCGCAATTACCATGAAGGTCCAACCTTCTACAACTGTGGTTGGCACTATCAGCTTGCTAACTAGCGCATAGATAATTCCGGCTAGAGCGAGTGTGGAGAATAGATAACCTAAATTGCTGATTAGGCGAAGGGGCGCATTTGAAAAACTGAGGATACCGTCCGTAGCTAGTTTTAGCATTTTGGTTAGCGGGTAGTTACTTTTACCGTAAAGACGTTCATCCCTATCGAAGGCGACAGCGACCTGATTGAAACCAACATAGGCGACCATTCCGCGGATGTAGCGGCTGTGTTCGCGCATCCCATTCAGTTCTTTGACGACTTTTTTATCAAGGAGTCTAAAATCTCCGGTGTCTTTGGGAATAGGAACATCGGAGAGCATTTGTAGAAATCGGTAAAAAATCTTGGCTGTAGCTTTTTTCAGAAAACCGTCTTTTCGGCTACGTCTTTGCGCATATGCAACATCTGCACCATTTTCCCATGCCTGAATTAGATCTAAAGTGACTTCTGGTGGGTCCTGAAGGTCGGCATCCATGACAATCACGGCATCCCCTTCAGTAGCATCCAGTCCAGCAGTCACAGCGATTTGGTGACCGAAGTTACGCGATAAATCAATTACGGTTACCCGAGAATTCTCTTGAGAAAGTTCGACTAATTCGACAAGAGAGTTATCTTTACTGCCGTCATTTACGAAAATATATTTAAAGACAATGTCAGAGTTCGACTGTATAGTTTTTTCCAAGCGATCGAAGAGGATGCGAATATTCCCGCTCTCGTTGTGCACAGGCACAACAATGTCGATAATTCGCATGAATTCTCCCCGAATGTCTAAATTTAATATTGCTACAATGATAACGAAACAACACCCAACATAGGCGGAATCAGTGAAGAAATCGCGCTTTTTAGCTATATCGTTAGCAACTCTTTTAGCGCTCACAGGGTGCGCAGGCCAAGACCTCGTAAGCAGTGATGATGTCGTGGTTGGAGACCCCAGCACTTTCCCAGAAGACTCAACAATGGCTGCTCTTGCAGAACGTGACTCTATTCGAATTGGGGTTAAATTTGACCAACCGCTTTTTGGGGACTTGCTTGATGGCGCTAGCGTTCCAGTAGGTTTTGATGTTGACATTGCGAAAATATTGGCAAAGTCCCTCGGATTTTCTGAAAACCAAATCGAATGGATTTCAACCGCATCGACAGATCTTCTCGGCTACATAAAATACGGGAAAGTTGATTTTGCGGTAGCGACTTTTACGATTACTGAAGACCGTAAAAGGGAAATCGGTTTCGCAGGGCCATATTTCATTGCTGGCCAGCAGCTGATGGTAGCTTCCAGCAATACTGATATTGCTGGTCCTGATGATATGAGTGGCAAGAGGCTCTGTGTTGTTTCTGGCTCCACTGGCGCTGATTATTTCGCGGAAAACTATGACGCAATCCTTGTTGCAGTTTCCGGATACTCTGATTGCGTTGATTTGCTTCGCCAAGGCTCTGTTGATGCAGCCGTTTCAGACAACGTGATTCTTTCCGGTTTGATCTTGGCTAATCCAGATTTTTCGATGAAACTTGTTGGCAGCAAAATTAGTGAAGAACCCTATGGCGTTGGTGTCATGCTTGAACGCAATGATCTACGTCACTTCTTCAATAAGGCGCTACAAGAATCTTTTGATGACGGCGAATGGAAAGCCGCTTGGGACGAGCATCTAGTGAGTATCCTCGGAACGAACACTTTCATCCCACAAGTGGACGATTACTAATTCTTGGCCGTGGCCTAACGAAGGCCGATAATTCCTAGCAAGTCCTGTGGCTGGTTAAGCACATAAGTTGCGCCTTCAGATTCCACAGGGGATCCGTATCCCCACCGCACGAATGCTGCGTCAATCCCGTTTTCTAAAGCGCCGGTAACATCGTGGTGGCGATCTCCCACCATCAGCGGAAGTTCTGTGGAAATGTTTGCGTCATTGAGTCTAATTACGGCTTCTTGGACAACAGCTGCCTTGCTTGGACGAGAACCTTCATGGTCATCTCCGGTGATTACCGCGAAATACTTCGCCAGGTCAAAGTTGTGCAACATAGCTGTTGCGGTGCGCTCTGGCTTACTGGTGGCAATTGCGAGTGGGATTCCTGAGTCACTGAGCGCAACCAATAAATCTTCTATGCCCTCATAAACCTGTGCCTCGAAAATTCCATCAACCTCATATTTACTCCGGTAGTGGTCGACAATAATTTGGGCCTCATCTTTTGGAATGCCGTAGTAGCTGGAGAGCTGCAACTGCATCGGAGGACCTAGGAAGGAGTTTAGGTCTACTTCAGGAATTTCCGGATACCCTAGGTCTTCAGCCGCCCATTTCAAATATTTCAGGATGCCCGGAGCAGAGTCCACGAGAGTGCCGTCAAAATCAAACAAAATCACGCTTCGCTGAGGGATAACTAGAGCATCCTCAGAAATGTTCAAATTCAAGTATTAATCCACCGCCACTAGTTTGATCAGGCTCACTTCTGGCGGGCAGGCAAACCTTACCGGCGCAAAAATTGATGTGCCTAGACCAGCTGATACATTCAAGAAACTCATCTTACCCGTAGTTTCCCAAACGCTTAGCCCGTGCGCTTGCTGTCGAGGGAGATCCGCGTTGGTTACTAAAGGTGGAAGACCCGGGATTCGCACTTGTCCGCCGTGAGTGTGCCCAGCGAAAATTACTTCTGCACCGAGCGTAGTGAGAGAGTTTAGAACTCGCACATAGGGTGCATGCGTTACACCAAAAGTAACTGTGGCATTTTTGCTAGGGGGTTTATCGTCGGCATTATCTCTTACTAGATTCGCGTCTTCTTGCAATTCTTCAGCAGCAGCACTTAGTAAGTCGAGTCGATCCCAACCGCGGTGCGCATCATTAGTGCCAAGGGCATTGATGCGAATTTTTTGAGAAGCCTTTTTCTCTGAGCCAGTAGATTTTACAATCTCTACACTTGCTGAAGCATTGTTTAGGTTATGCCAGCCGAGGTTGTCGAGAAAAGTTTTCAGCGAATCCGTGTCTAACCGGATTTCCTTAGAAGAAGGTTCCGAGTTAGCGAAAAGATAGCGCAGAGGATTTTTTGGTTCTGGAGCGTAGTAGTCATTAGAACCAAATACATAGAATCCCGGTATTCCTGCAAGGGGAGAAAGCGCTTCACTTAGTCCTTCCAGCCCGTTTTGGTGTCCGAGGAAATCTCCAGTCGCAACCACGACATCCGGTCGCAGGCTTGCAAGAGTCGCAATCCATTCCTGTTTTGCTCGTTGCCACGGAGCCATATGGATGTCTGAAATGTGCAGGACCCTAATAGCTGAACTTCTCGCAGGGAGAATTCCGATGGTTTCTCGCTTGATGCGAAACATTCGAGTCTCGGCTAGACCCCAAGCAGCGGCCCCAAGTCCAATTAGGGCCGCGCTTGCGATAAGTTTTTTACTCACGGTGATGGTGGTGGTGGTGCGGTTCCGTCGCTGATCTCAATGTTGATTGTTGCACCATTGGTCAGTGCCACTGCCGGCCATTTGATAACGGTTCCAGCTGGGTGTGGTCCTCCTGTCGTTCCATCGGGGACAGAAGTTTGATGGATAGTGAAACTGGTGAATCCATGAGTATTTAGATATGACTGGAAGGCGGCAACACTAACCAAATCTGAATTCTGTGGGGTGATAGCGGTCATATTACCCAGGCTCGGGTAAACGGATAGTAGCGTACCTCGAGTAACAAAAGTTCCTACTTCAGGTGAAACATAAGCTACGGTACCTGCAGGATGGTCTGAATTGATTCCACTACCTACCGAAACATAGAAACCAGCCGCTTCTAGCAGGGTAATAGCCTCATCAAGATTTTGCCCTATAACCTGAGGGATTTCATCATTTGGAGCATTCACGAGTGAACTATCGGGTGCCGCCCATGCTCCACCCTTATAAGTTTTGGTGAGCTCGTTCATTGCAGCAATCCAGATTGGGTATTTCACGCGGTCGTAGCGGTAACCCTGCCATGAAAAGCGGTTCATTGATACTTTGCCGACCACGTTGCCAACCCAGGAAGCGGTTGCTACCTTTTTAGTCCCGCCGAGCATCCAGTTGTCAACATAATCGTTTGTAGTTCCAGTCTTACCAACAGTTTCTTGACCGTTGATGGAGTTAGGAATGTAAGGTAGCCCACCGAGCACGGTCTGGCGCATTGCGTAGGTCGTGGTGTTGGCAATGTTTTCAGCAATTTGGCGCTCACAGAGATTTTCTGGAGTATAAATTACTTCGCCATTGCGATCCTCAATACTATCGATTGCGCGACTTGGGCAGTGTACGCCACCGTTTTGAATCGCTGCAGATGCCTCTGCCATAGCAAGTGGAGAACTTTCATTAGAACCGAGCACCATGGATGGTACAACCACCAAATCTCTACCGTCTGCACGAACAGCACCCAACTTAGTTGCTGTTTCGGCAATGTCACAAAGGTCTAATTTTTCAGCCATTGTCATGAAAGCTGTGTTTACAGAACGCACAGTACCGGTGAGAGCTGACATGGAGGTAGGGAAATTACCTGCGTTCTTAGGAGCGTAGGTCAGGTTATAAAAACCTCCTACACAATGCGCTGCGAACTGCGGGTAATTGCGAACTCTAGTGTCAACAATCTGGTTCAGAGGATAACCGGCTTCTAGCCATTCAATCAGAGTAAATAGTTTGAAAGTAGAACCAACCTGGAAACCGGATGAGCCACCGTATCGGTAATTCGTAGAGTAGTTAACCGCTGTTCCAGTAAGGGATCGCGAATCGGTTTCAATCGGGTTGTAGTCTCGGTTTTGCGCCAGCACAAGAATTCGTCCGGTACCTACCTCAACTGAAGCAACAGATCCGCCAACGAATAGCTTTGTGTCAGTTTGTGGAACGTACCATCTTAGTGATGCTTCGGTAGCAATCTGGGCATCAATTTCAAGCGAAGTGTAGATGTGAAGGCCGCCAAGTCGACGAACCTCGGCACGCTCTGCCGAAGTTTCGCCAAGGATAGGATCTTTGGCGAGTATCTGCATAACCATGTCACAGAAGAATTTTCCTGTGGTGGCAGACATACATCCGTTGGCATCCCCACCACGTACTGGTTCTACCGGTGTAGAAATTGCTTCAGCAGCCTCTTCCTTAGAAATGTAGCCGTGTTCTTGCATCTTCCCGATAATGTAGTCGCGACGAGCCTTGTTGAGGGCGTATCCGTTTGCTTCACCATTTGTGGTGCTATTCGGCATATCAAGTTTTCTAGCATTTGGGTACTGCACAATAGCCATAAGGCTGGCAGCTTCAGCAATAGTTAGGTCACTGGCTGATTTTGAATAATAAGTTTTTGCAGCGGCCTCAATGCCGTAAACCACTCCACCAAAGTGAGCCATGTTTAGGTAGGAGTTAAGAATTTCATCTTTGGTGTATTGCTTGTTTAGTTGAAGCGCTAGTTTCATCTCTTTCAGCTTGCGCTCGAAGCTAACCTCTAGAGCGGCATCCACACCTTCGTCATTGCCTTCAGCTTCAGCTTTTAGTTTCAACCAGTTACGCACAGTCTGCATATCGATAGTGGAACCACCACCGAGGTCTTTGCCAATCACTACACCGAGTAGACCTCGAGTAGCTCCCTTAATGTCGACGCCGTTGTGCTGGTAGAAGCTGGGGTCTTCACCCGCGATAGCAGCCCATTTGGCATAGTCACTGATTTCGTCAAGGCTTACTTCGATACGGTTCTGGTCCCATGTATAAGCAATGGGGACATACTCACCGTTTTTCATGCCGTAAATCGTGTTGCGCTGTGAAAGTTGACCGAGACTAATGTAGTCAGGGAGAGAATCAAAAACTCCGGCAGCTGTGGCAACGCCCACGCCGGCAATTGCTGCAAAAGGAGCAACAAGTGCAGTTACTAAAACACCTGCGATTACGCTAAGACCACCCAGGTTTAAAATATTCCCGATAATTCCCATACCGGATGACTTTGAAGAAGACATATGGTTAAGGGTAATTGAAACTATTAATTTCTGGCTGAATGTGAGCTTAAAATATGTCTAAATGGGAGTATGTGACCACGCCTTTGATTGTGCACAATACCACGGCTATTCTCAACAATTGGGGTAACGATGGCTGGGAGCTGGTGCAAATAGTTACCGGACCAGAGGGTGGACTGGTAGCGTATTTAAAGCGTGAGATCCAAGAATAAGGGGAAAAAGTGAGTCAAGTAGAAACCCGTATGTCTGAACTTGGGGTTGAACTTCCTGAAGTAGCAAAACCTGTTGCAGCGTATGTGCCGACAGTTGTTACCGGAAACTATGTTTATACATCCGGTCAGCTGCCTTTCAAAGATGGCAAACTTCCTGCCAGCGGTAAGGTCGGGGAGACGGAGGGGCTTGTAGATCCTGCAGAAGCCCAGAAGCTTGCAAAGCTTTCAGCGCTAAATGGACTAGCTGCAATCAAGGAAGCGATTGGCAACCTGGACAAAATTACCAAAATTGTAAAAGTGGTAGTTTTTGTGTCTAGCGATCCAGCATTCACCGGACAGCCGCTAGTAGCAAATGGTGCAAGCGAATTCCTTTTCGAAGTTTTCGGCGAAGTCGGCAAACATGCACGTAGTGCTGTCGGGGTAGCTACACTTCCACTGGATGCTCCAGTTGAAGTAGAACTAATCGTCGAATTTGCCGAGTAGATTCGTTCTCGGGCTTTAGCCACTTGTTTTAAGAATTTTGGTCAGCAGCGCTAATCACTGCTGTCAGAGTGTCGCGCAAAGAAACTAAGTAATCAACAGGCAGACCTAACCTTTTAATTACAGCCGGCGGTACACCTAGTGCTTTTTCTCTAAGAGCTATGCCCGCTTGAGTCGGTACGATGTCGAAAGTGCGTTCATCATCTGCCGCCGAGATGCGCTCAACCAAACCTGAATGTTCCAGCCTTTTTACGATTGGTGAAAGCGTCGCGGAATCTAGTCTCAGCATGTGTGCAAGCTTCTTGAATCTGAGTTTCTTGTCTCCCCAAAGGGCTAGCATAACTAAGTATTGCGGATGGGTTAGCCCGAGCGGTTCTAAAATTGGCCTATAGATTCCGATTACACTCCTACTGGCGACTGCCAGTGCAAAGCAAACCTGGCGGTCTAGTTCTAGAGCGTCTTCAGATGTATTATCCATGTTCTAAGTATATTGTTTGTGCACAAACAATATAAGAGATAAGATTTTGTTTGTGCGCGAACGAAAAAGAAGACTTTGGCATGCAACCCCCTGGGACGGAAAACCGGGGCTCTGGGCAGCTTGGTTGCGACTGGTATATCAAATTGAAGGACCAGCGCAATTGGGGGACCCGAATGAGACACCTTATGTGCCAGCTGCGGATCCAAAGTGCCCAATTTGTCAGGCTTCAATGAAATCTCACCGTATTGACAGGGGCGGTCCTGGCAAGATGACCTATTTCAAGTGCCCAGCCTAAATATTTAGACTGAGTTCAAAGTTTTGGTTCTAGTTGCTTGGCTTATAAGATCTCTAACTTGTGAAAGCCTACCTCCGAAAGCGTTTAACCATTCTGGGGGTTCACTTGCAACAAATGAGAGCCATTTAGTGTCTGTGCCACGGGATCCATTGTGTTGATTTACAAGTTCTGGCGGGCGTAAATAGGACAATTCTGATTTAGGAACAAACCAGGCTTGAGCATCGAAGGGCGATATCCCTAGTAGAAATGCGAAATCGTAGTCTTGGTCTCTAATTTGTTGAAATTTGAAAATTTCACTATTAGTCCACAAAGTTGAAAATTTAATTTCTACTTTAAGTCCAGAAATAATTCGATCATGGTTTGAATTTTTTGGTCTTAGAACGTCAAACCCTTTGGAAGCTGCCCAGCCGGCGACCAAAGCCTCACCAATTGTCCCAATCTGACGGGAAGGACGCCCTTTGATCCAATAGAAAGGGCTATTCCTCCACATTGCTATCTCTTTTTCGCCTATGTAATCAGGTTCCAAAGTGGAAGCAAGAGATGCTAAATATGCTACTTCAGGATCTTTAATTTCAGGATTCATAATACAGTCCCATGCTTATCCCAAAAGAGTGTTTCTTTGGAATCAAGTGATTGGATGTTCCCCAATCTTCTTCGTATTACATCAATGGATTGGTCGTTCTCATCAATAAGAACGAAACGGCGATTTAGTTTGCTTGCGACAGCTCCTGTTGTTCCGCTTCCGGCAAAGAAGTCCAATACCCAATCTTCTGGTTTGCTGCTAGCAGAAATGATTCTGCGAAGGATTCCTTCAGGCTTTTGTGTTGCATAACCGGTTTTTTCTTTTCCTGTAGGCGAAACGATGGTGTGCCACCAGACATCGGTAGGCAACTTTCCAAGTTCTGCTTTTTCGGGAGTGACAAGTCCAGGAGCCATGTAGGGCTCCCTGTCTACCTCTTCGCTATTGAAGTAGTAATTATCGGGATTCTTAACATACACGAGTATGTTGTCGTGCTTCGCGGGCCATTTCTTTTTTGTACGTGCACCGTAGTCGTAAGCCCAAATGATTTCATTGAGAAAACATTCACGTCCGAATAGGGCGTCCAGCAATACTTTCGCATAATGACTTTCTCGATAATCAAGATGGAGGTATAAAGTTCCTGAAGGTTTCAGAAGCCTCCAGGCTTCTTCAAGCTTTGGTTCCATAAATGCCCAGTAATCTTCGAAAGAATCGTTGTAGGAAGTTACTCTTCCTTTGATGGTTTTGTAACTTTGTCCTTTAAAGCCAATTCTTGAACCGCTATCAGATCTTTCAGTCCTAATTGATTGACGCGATTGCACCTTTCCCGTATTAAAAGGTGGATCAATATAGATAAGTTGAAAAAAGTCGTCAGGTAACTGAGGAAGAATTAGTGCATTATCAGCGTGGTAAACAATATTTTTATTCGGGGGGGGGGTGAACGCATTCATAGTATCTACCATAATTGCTGGCAATACATGAACAAGACGAATTGCCGTTCCCTGAGCCTAATTCAGTTTTTCATCGATACGTTTAATTGCGTCCGCATCAGCGAGTGTTGTAGTGTCTCCGATTGCTCGCTTCTCTGCCACGTCTCTAAGTAGTCTGCGCATAATCTTGCCACTTCGGGTCTTTGGTAGCTCATCCACCAGATGAATATCTCGTGGACGAGCGAGTGATCCGATTTGTTTTGCAACGTGAGCTTTTAACTCGTGCACGGATTCTGCTTCGGAGATTTTTTGCTCATGCCTACTCTTCAGAATCACAAAAGCTACCACTGCCTGACCGGTAGTTTCGTCACTAGCCCCAACTACCGCAGCTTCTGCAACAAAATCGTGGGCAACCAGTGAGGACTCAATCTCGGTGGTAGATAATCTGTGTCCCGAAACATTCAACACATCATCGACGCGACCGAGCAACCAAATATCGCCGTCCTCGTCAAATTTTGCGCCATCACCTGCGAAGTATTTATCGCCAAACATAGACCAGTATGTTTCCTTGAATCGCTCGGGATTTCCCCAAATTCCACGAAGCATAGAAGGCCATGGTTCACGAGCAACCAGCAAACCTCCCTGGTTTTTGCCAACGGTGCTACCGGATTCGTCTACAACATCGATACTAATTCCAGGGAAGGGGATCTGGGCGCTGCCTGGTTTTGCGTCTGTAAGCGCAGGAATTGGGCTCACCATAATCGCTCCGGTTTCGGTCTGCCACCATGTATCAACAATAGGGGTCTTGCCAGCGCCGATTACTTCTCGGTACCAAAGCCACGCTTCGGGGTTGATTGGCTCGCCCACACTTCCGAGTAGTCGCAGGCTGGACAGGTCAAATTGTGCCGGTATCTGCCTGCCCAATTTCATGAAGGTGCGGATGGCTGTTGGCGCGGTATAGAGAATCGTGACGCCATATTTTTCGATCAGTTCCCACCAACGTCCCTGATGTGGAGTGTCCGGTGTGCCCTCATATAGCAGCTGTGTGGTTCCGTTCGCGAGTGGCCCGTAAACGACATACGAGTGTCCAGTAACCCAACCTATGTCGGCTGTACACCAAAAAATGTCACTATCTGGTTTTAGATCAAAGACGGTGCGATGGGTTGTGGAAACCTGTGTCAGGTATCCGCCAGTGCTGTGCAGGATTCCTTTTGGAGTGCCAGTGGTTCCCGAAGTGTAGAGAATGTATAGTGGTTGCTCCGCGGGGAATCCTTTAGCCGTGTGGGTGGTATCCATCGAGGAAATTTCTTCGTGCCACCACAGATCACGCCCTGCCGCCCAATCAATATCATTACCTGCTCGGCGGACAACAAGCACCTTTTCGACACTAGGAGTTTGCGCCACTGCTTCATCAACAATTGGCTTTAGTGGCAGTACCTTGCCTTTGCGGTACGTACCGTCAGCTGTTATCACCAGCTTTGCCTCCGCATCATTTATGCGTGACTTTAGACTTTCTGCGCTAAACCCGCCGAAAACTACTGAGTGTATCGCTCCGATTCGAGCGCAGGCGAGCATAGCTACAACAGCTTCAGGGATGGCCGGCATATATATTGCTACCCGATCGCCTTCAGTCACACCAAGGCTAATTAAAAGATTGGATGCTTGGCTCACCTCCGAAAGTAACTCTTTGTAGGTAACAGTGCGGGTATCCCCAGGTTCACCCTCCCAGTAGAAAGCGACTCTATCTCCGTTGCCCGCGATTACGTGACGATCAAGACAGTTGTAGGTGACGTTTATTTCACCGTCGTGAAACCAGCGAGCGAATGGAGGATTGCTCCAGTCAAGTATTTCAGTGAAAGGTTTGTGCCAGTGTAGCTTTCTAGCCTCATTTGCCCAGCATTCGAGAGGGTTTGCAGTGGCTTTTTCGTAAATGTCTTTAGGCACTTTGCTCTGTGCAGCAAAATCTTCAGGAGGCGGGAACTTTCGATTTTCGCTGTATAAAACTTCGATGTTCTCACTCATTTGTCGCTCCTTTGCGCGTGCGGAAAATCCGCTATTGGTTACCTTTTGGTGGTTGGAATCTTCATATTTTTTGGCAATTCCTTGTCAATTTCGTGGAGTTCCTAACACCCGAACCAGAGAATGAGTGTTCCCCAGTTCTGAAAATTAACTATAAACCTAATTTGTTTACCTTACTAACATATTCCTCTGATGGAAAGAAATACTTCGCAATCTTTAAAGAAACTCACCGCGATATCGACTGCTGGGTTGAGCGATATTTTTATTAACCCCAGCGGAGAGATCCAACTTTTACGGCTAGGGAAAACCCAGCGAATCTCTAACGCGGTAGCTCCCAGAGATATGCAATTACTTGCGAGAGCACTTATTGCCTACTGCGGTAGGCATCTAGATTACGCAACACCGGCTGTGAGCGCTTACCTAGATGACGGCACTCGCATTCACGCACTACTTACCGAAAATTCGGCGGCGATTTCTATTCGCTTGAGAGGTGTGCATCCGAGGCTCAAAGAACTTGTCCGATTAGGGATGATTGATGCCGGGCATTTAAGGGCGCTGCAACAAGCAATCGAAGCGCGGGAGAGCATCCTGTTTTGTGGGCCTACTGGATCCGGAAAAACCACACTTATGGCTAGTGTGATTGCCGAAATCCCTCAGGGGCAGCGGATTATCACGATCGAAGATTCAGCAGAACTTGTCGGTGTTCACTCCGGG
The DNA here is from genome assembly GCA_019639055.1 of Microbacteriaceae bacterium. Lineage (GTDB taxonomy): Bacteria > Actinomycetota > Actinomycetes > Actinomycetales > Microbacteriaceae > JAHBSP01. Next base: position 57,598 of record JAHBSP010000003.1, read on the forward strand.
CAAATCGCGCTAACAACTAGGCAGGCCAGTGTGGAGGGTAGCGGTGAGGTCGGACTAGAAGATCTAGTGACCGAGGCTCTAAGGATGAGACCAGACTGTATTGCGCTAGGCGAAGTGCGTGGCAAAGAAATCCTGCCAACAATTAACGCGCTAACGACGGGACACTATGGGTACACAACCATTCACACGAATTCATTGGCGCAGCTACCGGCTAGGATTTCAATGATTTCTGGTGGAAGTGATGAAGTTTGGAAATCACTAACCGCGGCTTTTCAACTTGTGGTGGTTTTGGGTAAAGACGCGGGTGTTCCAAAAGTTTTACAAGTGGGCAGACTGAGCGGGATCGGTTATCAGGAAGTTAGCACCACAACTACACTGCGTGAGGCGAGCTAAAAAATGCGGGATGTAGCTCGAATGATTGCAGATTTAGAGTCTATTTTGGCTGGATTCAGGGCAGGAAAATTTTCAGATGTAGCTAATGTTTCTGCTTTGACTCTTAAGCGATACAGCAAACTGATCAAAAGAGTGATTATTGCTGGCGTACCGGCAACAAAAATTGTTCAGAGCCTTATCGAAAGTTTGCGCAGAGAATTGAAACTTAAGCAGGAATTGAAGGTTGCAGGGGCTAGTGCGCTTGCTGGCGGAGTGGTAATCATCTGTCTAGTTCCTGCCTCATTTTTGGTGGCGTTGAGTTTTGGGCTCTCGTTAGAAGTGTTCTCCACCACGCTCGGCATTGCCCTTTTGGTTGTAGGTATTGGACTCATTTGCGGTGCTGCGCTGATTTTTTTCAGGATGATTGGCGGAGTTTTCAAAGGTTTAGAGTCAGTTAGTGAATACGCGCTAATAGCTGCACTGCTTGAAGTTGGAATGGATTCAAAAACCGCTATAGCTTTGTCGCGTGGAATAGATTCGCATCTAGGTGACACTGAAAGAAATACTGAATACTTAGGAATCTTAAGAGAAGGAATCGCGAGTCAAACACCGCTTGCAGCAAAATTCAGACAAGTTGGGGAAGATATTGCATCCGAGCAGGAGGCGGTTATTCGGCAAAGAATTGAGACTCTTGGGACTAAACTTCTAATTCCATTGGGCGCTATGCTGCTACCAGCATTTGTAGCACTTGTTGTTGTTCCTCTCCTACTCGGGATGCTTTCAGTGAGTTTCTAACAGCCATTAAAAATTGTTTATATCCACCTTGAAAAAATTGTTCGCATCTGGGCTCCACAAAGAAAAATACGCTGGTGCTAGGAGGAAAAATGGATGCGCAAAATATTCATAAAAAGCCAATCAGGTTGCACTGGAATCCGCGAGCGAAACTAAATACCCGGCTTGACCAGCGAGGGGCAGCCACGGCTGAGTACGTGATTACGATTCTGGCCGCGGTTAGTTTCGCCGGACTATTGGTAGTGATTATGAGATCCGATGAGGTTCGGTCTATGCTCACCGATGCGGTGCGAGATGCCCTACAGTTTGGTGGGTAAAAGTAGCGAGCGAGGCTCAATAGTTGCTGAGTACCTAATCACCTTCCCCGCACTGATTGCAGTGATTGGGTTGGGGCTTACAGTAATCACGGCAGACATTGTCGTAACTAAAAAATCAATATCCTCGCTGGAACACACTTATCGAAGCTCACTTGGTGTAGGCATCCATTATCAGTGGTTTTGTGAGGAGTTCTGTGTTCCGTCAAGGTGGTGAAGTTTTAGGTAGTCAGCGCGGCGCTGGAAGCATACTAAGCATCGTGAGCGTATTGTTTTTACTTATATTGTTAGCCAGTGCTGCTATATTTGTCCGGGTCATAAATCTGCGAGCAACTTTGCAGGCTCACGCCGATCAAGCAGCACTTGCAGCAGCGGATGCGAGTCGAGGCCTGGTGCAGGGATCACCCTGTCAATTGGCATTCGAAATCGCTGAAAATGCTGGATTTGAGCTGACTCTTTGCAAAGTTGAAGGGTATTTCGCGCGCATTGTGCTAGAAACTAGAGTGATTGGACTTAGTATTACTGGGGTGTCTGTTGCAGGACCACCGTGATACAAATTGATGAATAAACAGCAAATTTTATAACTGATAGGGGTCTTGATTGACAAAGCTGGTAATCGTTGAGTCGCCTGCGAAGGCTAAGACGATCTCGCAATATTTGGGAGATGACTTCCAAGTTCTTGCTTCCGTTGGCCACATTCGTGACCTTATTGAACCCAAAGCGGTGGCTAAAGAACTGAAGAAAACCAGTGTTGGAAAATACGGTGTAGACATTGAGAATGACTTCAAACCCGTATACGAAATATCTTCTGAACGGAAAAAACTCGTCTCAGAACTCAAAGTTGCACTGAAAGATGCTGACGAACTCTACCTCGCAACTGATGAGGACCGCGAAGGGGAGGCAATCGCTTGGCATTTGCAACAGATTTTAAAACCAAAAGTTCCCACCCATCGCATGGTTTTTCACGAAATCACCAAGGATGCTATCCAGCACGCCAAGAGCAATACCCGTGAACTAAACATGGACTTAGTGGAAGCGCAGGAGACTAGGCGCATTCTTGACCGAATCTTCGGCTTCAGCGTCTCTAAGGTGCTCTGGCAGAAAGTTGGTAAGGGTCTATCAGCTGGCCGCGTTCAGTCACCAACTCTGCGACTTATTGTCGAGCGAGAACTTGAACGGCAAGCATTCACAAGCGCAAGCTACTGGAATCTAAATGCCACAGCAAAATTCGGTAGCGGAAGTTTTGAAGCACGTGCCGTGCGAATCGACGGTAAGCGCTTAGCAAAAGGCGATGACTTTGATCAGGAAGGCAAGCTCACCAAGGAAGCAGTTCAGCTAAGCGATTCAGAGGTGAGTGCGCTCGCCGCAGCACTCGATAATGCGAACGCTAAGGTTATCGAACTCAAGCAAAAACCCTACTCAAAGACTCCACCACGGCCTTTTACTACCTCCACACTCCAGCAAGAAGCTGGTCGTAAACTACGGATGTCTTCCCGCTCAGCAATGGGGGCAGCCCAGTACCTTTACGAAAACGGTTACATAACCTATATGCGTACCGACTCACAGGCTCTCTCGGAGCAGGCAATCACGGCTGCACGCAGCCAAGCGCTGAAACTATTCGGTGAATCCGCGGTTGCTAGTGCACCTCGCATTTACAAGTCGAAGGCTGCAAACGCGCAGGAAGCCCACGAAGCGATCCGCCCGACAGGTGATACTTTCCGCACTCCAGACGAGTTGCAAGGCAAACTTACCGGAGACCATTGGAAACTTTACGACATGATTTGGCGACGCACACTCGCTAGTCAGATGAACGACCTCACCGGTCTTACCACCACAGTTCATTTAGGTGCTTCTGTGTCTCTAGAAGGCGCGGTGAAGGAAGTCGAGCTGAGTGCATCCGGAACTGTAATCTCCAACTTCGGATGGCGCCTCGCCTACCAAGAAGGGCGTGACGACGAGAAAGAATCCAATGACGACGCACAACTCCCTACCTTAAAGGAGGGAGATCAGGGAATTATTACCCAGGTTGAGGCTAAAGAAAGCCATACTCAGCCACCTGCAAGATATACCGAAGCATCAATTGTGCAGAAGATGGAATCTCTGGGCATCGGTCGTCCATCCACCTATGTTGCAACTCTGAACACCCTATTTGATCGAGGTTATGTGACAAAACAGGGGCAGGCACTGATTCCGAACTGGATTGCTTTCCCGACCATACGCTTAATGGAGCGGGAGTATGCCGACTATGTCGACTACGAATACACCGCCTCACTTGAACGTGACCTAGACAAAATCTCTAACGGTAAAGAAGACGGTGTGCACTGGTTGAAGCGTTTCTACTACGGAGACGACGACTACGAAGGGCTACTTGCCAGAATTGAAGAAATTCACGACATCGATGTGCGTGAGCTCAACAGCCTAAAGATCACTGACAACATCAATGTTCGGCTTAACCGCTCCAGCGAGCCATTCATCGAAGTATTTGATGAGGCGGGAGAGCGCAGAATTGTGAATATTCCGCGCGAAGTGACCCCAGACCAACTCACTCCAGAAAAAGTACAAGAACTTGTGGATGCACCACCGGTGGAGCGAGTGCTCGGCCAGCATCCTGAAAATGGACGCGATGTTTGGTTGCGTGATGGCCGCTACGGTCTGTATGTTTCGGTCGATGCGGAAGAAGGCGAAAAACCTCAAACTGCCGGAATCCTTAAAGGGATGACCGTCGATGACATTGATTTCGCAACCGCGCTCAAGCTGCTTTCACTTCCTAAAGAACTGGGAATTGTCGATGAAGTTCCGGTAATTGTTGCAAATGGGCCATTCGGGCCATACGTCAAGAAAGGTCCGCAGACTGCATCCCTTCCTGAAGGTGAGAGCCCGTTTGAAGTGAGTCTTGAGCGAGCTGTAGAAATCCTGAACACCCCAAGAACTGGTCGTAGAACCAGTGCGAATGTACGCTCATTCGATCAGGTAGATCCTGTGAGTGAGAAGAAGATCAGCGTAAAAGTTGGCAGGTTCGGCCCATATGTGACAGACGGTGAAACTAACGCGACAATTCCAGCAGGGGATGACCCGGCTGAAATTAGTTTTGAGAGGGCAGTCGAGCTGTTGGCAATTAGGCGCGAAAAGGGTCCAGCTAAGAAACGCACCAAACGTGCACCAGCCAAGGCTAAGCCAAAAGCTGCTACAAAGAAGAAGTAATGACCGGAATTTTCATAACTTTTGAGGGTGGGGATGGAGTAGGCAAAACCACTCAGATGGAGTTGCTGAAAACCGCTATAAAGTCTGCGGATAGTGGGCGCGAAATAGTCGTTACTCGCGAACCTGGTGGCACTGAAATAGGAGTGGAAATTCGCAACCTACTACTGCATTGGCGAGGATATTTAGCGCCTAAAGCAGAAGCGCTACTTTATGCAGCAGACCGCGCACACCATATCGAGACCGTGGTGCGCCAGGCACTTGCGCGAGGAGCTGTAGTGCTCCAAGACCGCTACTTCGATTCATCGTTTGCTTATCAGGGGGCAGGGCGCACTCTCGGGGTTGAAGAAATCCGCGGATTCAATCTCTGGGCAACAGGTAACCTTTTCCCAGATTTCACATTCCTACTCGATATGGATGCCGAAACGGCAATGCAAAGAAGTGCGGCTCGCGAGGGAGAATTTGATCGCTTCCACGAAGAAAAGCAAGTATTCCATGACAGGGTGCGCGAAGAGTTTCTCGCGCTCGCTGGGGCAGAGCCTGAACGCTTCACCGTGCTTGACGCATCCCTGCCTGCTGAAGAAATACATCAGCAGGTTCGAGAGCGGTTAAGTCACACACTCCCACTAGGGTAGAAATATGTGGGATGAGCTAATCGGTCAAGAAGCGGCCATTGCCACCCTAAAAAATGCGGTTGCAGACGAAAAATCGCTCGCACATTCGTGGCTTATCTCTGGTCCGCCAGGTTCAGGCAGATCCAATCTCGCCTACGCCTTCGCCTGGGCACTACTCGGCGGTGACGATTCCACTGCGGCCCTTGTGAAAGCTCGCACGCATCCTGATTTAAGTTACTTGGCCACCGAAGGTATCAATATTTCTATTGAAGATGTGCGCAGGCTGGTGCAGTCCGCTTATCTTTCACCTTCGCTTGCCCAGTGGCGAGTAATAGTGGTTGAGGATGCTGACCGGATGACCGAGCGCACCTCCAATGTGCTTTTGAAGGCACTAGAAGAACCACCGGCGAGAACTATCTGGATTCTCTGTGCCCCAACCGATGCTGACCTGCTTCCAACTATCCGCTCTAGGGTGCGCACACTACGACTCAAAACACCTGATGAGGATGATGTTGTGCGCCTTTTGATGAACCGCGAAGGTGTCACAGAAGAGCTCGCACGCACCAGTGCTCGTGAAGCTCAAAACCATGTTGGTATGGCTAGAAGGCTTGCCACAGATGATGCCGCTAGGGGCAGGCGAGACCAAATAATTCGCGACATCCTGAATTTGAGGTCGCCAATTGAAGCACCAAGAATCGCCGCCGGATGGCTACAACTCGCAAATGAGGATGCCGAAAGTCTGTCAAGTGAACAGCAAGAATCAGAGCGGGAAAAGATCCGCCATTCACTCGGACTAGACGATACTGAATCCACAAACCGGGCTTTAGCCGCTCAGGTCAAGCAGTATGAAGCTGACGCAAAGCGTAGGGAAAGCAGGAATCTACGAGACGCACTCGATCGCATCCTTGTCGATATTTCTAGTCTTTTCCGTGACATGGTTATGGTGAGCAGTAATTCTGGCGCAGAACTAATCAATGAGCGCTACAGACGGGAGATTATCAGCCACACTGAACGCAAAGATTTGCGGCACTGGATTTCCGCCACGGATTCGATAACTATTGCCAGGAAACGTCTGGAATCAAATGTGCAAGCATTGTTAGTCTTAGAATCGTTGATTATCGAAACGGCGGTTTGATGAAACGTATTATTGCTGGCACTCTAACGGTTGCTGTCCTGCTACTTAGTGGGTGTTCCTACTTCACCCCACCGGTGCAGAATGGGAATGGCTCGGAAAGCCCAAACTCTGATATCGATCTCTCAGACATCCCAGAAGCAGCGCATCCTTTATACACTCAGGATGTCAACTGGAGCAACTGTGGAAGCGGAGTGAAGTGTGCATCCATAGAGGCACCAATTGACTGGGATAACCCGAGTGGTAATACGGTGAAGCTAGCTATTGCTATGCGCGAAGCTACAGGTCGCTCACAGGGAGTGCTCTTCTATAACCCTGGTGGTCCTGGAGCATCCGCTATCGACTATCTGCTCTCACAACCAACTTTTGAATATATTTTTCCAGCCCAGATTCGCCGCAACTTTGACATAGTTGCCATGGATCCAAGAGGTGTCGGATACTCCAGCCCAATCGAGTGCTTCAGCGATGCTGAACTCGACAATTATCTATATGGTGAAGTTTCTGCCGAGCCAGGTGACCCAGACTTCGAATCACAAATGGTTGCAGAAGTGCAGAAATACATTGACGGATGCATCGCTGGCACCGGAGAATTGCTCGGTTTCGTAGACACCACCAGCGTCGCTCACGACTTCGATATGGCGAAGACTGCACTTGGTGATAACAAATTCAATTACATCGGTTTCAGCTATGGCGCAAGGATTGGCATTACCTATGCTGAACTTTTCCCAACACACATTAACCGTCTAGTGATTGACGGCGTGTATGACCTTACCCAGACACCTAGCGAAGCTAACCGTTTTGAGGTCGAATCACTTGAGGGTGCTCTCGATGATTATCTTGCCTATGAAGCTCAACAGAGCAACAGTGCACTCCCTAAGGATAAGAACCAAGCAAAACAGGAACTAATTCGCATTATCGAAGACTTGAGTGACAATCCGATTGCCGTGGGCTCAAGGCAACTAAACGGTTCGACGATGCTGACTGCTGTAGTTTCAGTACTTTATAGCGACTACAAATGGGCACAGTTGAGTAGTGCACTACTCGCTCTTCAGCAGGGAAACGGTCGCCCTGCTCTGTCCCTTGCAGATCAGTACTTTGATCGCAATAGTGACGGCAGTTACAACGGCAATCTTTTTGAAGCAATTGGTGCAATTAACTGCTTGGACAACAACGAACCATACAATATGGAACAGATGGCTAGAGAGGCTGCGGAGTTGGAAAAGCAGTGGCCATTCTTTGGAAAATACGACACTTACAGTGGGTTCAGTTGTGGCACCTGGCCTTTCGAGGCTCGCGGGATCAACCACGCAGTAACCGCTAAAGGTAGCCCAACACTGCTTGTGCTAGCCAACACCGGTGACCCGGTTATGCCTTATTCGGATGCTGCAAAGCTTATGTCTACACTCGAGAACGCCAAACTGGTCACCCTGCAGGGCACCGGACACCTATCTTTTGGTGTCGGTAGCAGCTGTGTGGATCGACTAGTCGTGGATTACATTGTCAACGGCAATGCTCCTACTGCAGACACCACTTGCAAGCCAGACTAATAAGCATTGCTAAACTAATTTAGGTTTCTTAGGAACCAAAGGCCACCTTAGCTCAGTCGGTAGAGCAATTCCCTCGTAAAGAATAGGTCGCGGGTTCAATTCCCGCAGGTGGCTCTAAATCTTTAATCCTCGCGAATAGTTTTTTCGAGCTCAGCAAGCGGAAGGTTTGCTCCGAAAGCTGCGTGACCGGGTTGGAGGCGCATCCCTTCGGAGAGTTTTCCAATAACAAGCGGGTCAAAACCTAAATCATTGACCACTCGGGTAACAGCCGCAATATCTTCGGGGTTATCTCCGGCAACGGCAATCGCTTTTCTTCCAGGAGCTCCTTCCGGTTTAGCCTCGTCTTCAAGGTCGTGATAACCCATATGGTTGAATGCTTTTACAACCCTGGCATCGCCTAGAAACTCTTCAACCACTTCGCTGGTGGATTTGTGGGGGTCGTTCAGGTCATCCCTAATTCCGTCTGTTTCCCACCAGTAATTCATGGCATCGATTACGAGCTTGCCAGTGAGTTCGGCCTTAGGGAGAGTTTCATATTTTGCTAGGGGCAGTGCCAGAATGACGACATCGGCTTCGCATGCTGCAGCGGCTGAACTGGCAGCTTCAGCACCGGGGGTAATAATTTCAACTGTCAGGGCGATATCAGCAGGGTCGCCGGATCCTGAAATCTTTACTTTATAACCAGCGGTGAGGGCGAGCCTAGCCAGCACAGTGCCGACCTTGCCCGCTCCTAAAATTCCGATGGTGCCTTTGGATGTTTCCAAGACTTCGCGCCTACCTTACTTTTCTTTCGCGGTTGCTTTTTCGGCGAGTAGCTCTTTCACCATAGGTACAACCTTGGTGCCGTATAGTTCCACTGAACGCAGGCGGTCATCAAAAGGAATCGATCCTCCACCGCTGTAAATGAAGTCGAATCTTCCGATATCTAGTGTGCGAATCGATTTCGCAATCTTACGAGCCACCGTTTCAGGAGTGCCTAGGTAGAGTGAGCCGTGCTCTATCTCCGACTCAAATTCTTCACGGCGCATTGGTGCCCAACCGCGCTCTGCCCCGATTTTGTCACGAGCTTTTTTGTATTCGTCGTAGTAGATTTCTTTGGCCTGTTCTTCTGTGTCAGCAATGAATCCGTGTGAGTGTAACCCTACTGGGTGTGCGGTGGTACCGAACTGCTCGGTTGCTCTCCTATAGAGGTCAACGTAGGGGGCAAAGCGTCCCGGTGAACCGCCTATTACCGCAAGCATCAGTCTGAAACCGTAGTGTGCGGTGCGGATAACAGACTGGGGTGAGCCACCGACACCAACCCAGGTGCGCATCCTGCCGGAATCTGTCTTCGGGAATACTTCCTGATTGTGAAGCGCAGCACGCGTAGTGCCCTCCCAGGTTACTGGGCTTTCGTCAAGAAGCTTGTGGAATAGGTCAATCTTTTCGTCGAACAGCACCTCATAGTCTGAGAGGTTGTATCCGAAGAGTGGGAAAGATTCGGTGAATGAGCCGCGACCGAGCATGATGTCGGCACGGCCGTTGGAGAGCGCATCCACGGTGGCAAATCTTTGGAATACGCGGACAGGATCGTCTGATGAGAGCACGGTCACAGCTGTGCCGAGGCGAATATTCTTTGTAACTGTAGCGATCCCTGCCAGAACTGTCTCGGGGGATGAGATTGCGAAGTCTGGTCGGTGATGCTCGCCAATTCCTATAACGTCTAGCCCGATTTCATCGGCGAGTACTGCTTCCTGCACGGTTGCCCTGATTGCTTCCGCGTACGAGACTACTTCACCATCTTTTCCTCTGGGCAGGTCTCCAAAGGTGTCGATACCGAATTCGATGTTCTCTATATTTTCCATAAGACTTCTTCTCCTAGCGGCTAAGGCTGTTTAAAAATTGCTTATGCCGACTCTTGGTAGTTGATATGTCAATCATATACCAATATAATTGACATATCAACAATTTGGAGGTGCTGGTTTGATGATGGATTCCGGGCGAGGAAGGATCACTCGTGAACAACTAAGTGCTTGGCGTAGCTATCTTGAGACAGCTGATAATCTCCGTGCGCTTCTAGAGAGTCGACTCCAAGAATCTTCTAAGCTTTCACTGGGTGACTATAGTGTGCTACTAGCGCTGAGCGAAGCAATCGAGCATAAACTTCGTTCATCAGAACTTGCTACGCGCATCAACTGGACCAGAAGCAGACTTTCCCACCATTTGGGGCGCATGGAAAGGCGTGGACTCATAACCAGAGTTGCCTGCCTAGACGACAGCCGAGGCACTGAAGCTGTGCTGACCAGCGCTGGAGCTGAAGCGTTCAGGCGAGGCTCGGTGGCGCATCTGCAAGATGTTAGGGAGCTATTTATTGAAGCGTTCACAGCAGAACAACTGGAAAGTGTTGCGAGTATCGCCTACACTCTTCGCTCACATTTAGACGCTTTGCAGGATTCCCCGGATTCCATAACTTAGAATATTCGGGTGGATGACTTCACTAAAGAGCCAGGCCAAGATGAGACACCTAAAGAACCGTCACTAGGCAGATTCTCTGTAACCCCAAGTAATGGCAAGAAGGTACCGCCTCCTAAGCGTTCTGATCAAACAAAATCGTCCACTTCTGCTGAATCAGTTGAATCATCTGCACCAGTTTCACGGCGTGCAGCAAGGCGAGCCGAAAGTGCGAAAGAACCGGCACTAGAAAATTCAGAAAACCCGAAAAGATCAGAAAAACCTAACAAATCGGAAGAGCCAAAGAGATCTGCAAAACTTCGAAAATCGGAAAGGTCCAGCAAATCCGAAAAGTCTGAGAAATCAGAAAAAGATGTTGCATCTGCCGGACCGCTTAACTGGATTATTGGCGTCGCCGCTGGAATAGTTACGGTTGCACTGGTTGGGGGTGCATTCGCATTCGGATATATAGGAACTGGTGAGGAACCAAAACCTGAGATACCGGTAGAAACTACTCAGCCACCGCGCGAAGGCCCTGAAAATGTTTCTGCACCGATTGACTTAAAAACTTGCAGCATAACCCCAGAATTGGCAGACGCTAATCTCGGCCAGGTGCACCTTTATGTGATTGATAATGACACCCAAAAAGTCGTTAGAGACTACGAAGGAGACTTCGCCGTCTACGGTGGCAATATCACTAGGGTAGCTACTGCAGCATCTGCACTCTTAACGCTGGGGAAAGATTTTCAAATTGAGACAAGAGTGTATTTAGGTAAAGACCCCGGCACTTTAGTGGTCAAAGGTTACGGGGACATTACACTAACTAGACTGTCTTCAGGATCGAGCGTGTACCCATCCTCAGCGAGAATTGCAGATCTTGTAAATAGTGCGTTAAGCGCTTACCAATCTGATCCTGACAGAGCTGTTGAACCAATTACAGAAATTTATTTTGACTCAAGCTATTTCTCCGGAGATAACTGGAACAGTAAATGGGACGCAGCATTGCGTAGTAATGGTTACCTGTCCAGAATTACTGCATTGCAATTAGACGGGGACCGCTCTAATCCCAAGACTGCAAAAAACGTTAGAGGGAATGATCCCGTTGCTGTGTTTATCAGCTACTTTGAAGAAAGTTACAAAGCTTCCGCTCCGGAAGAGTTTTTGGAAACGCCGCCAAACTTTACTTCACAGACAGTCAACGAGGTTGGCGATTTACTTGCGACAGTGAAATCCGCTAAATATTCTTCATTGCTTCCGGTTGCTGTTACCAATGTTGACTACACACTTACTGAAGCACTGGGTCGCATAGTGGCAGCAGTTGCTAGCGGAGTAGGTTCACAAGCCGAACTTTCGAGTCGGGTACCAGGGCCTTTAGGTGGGTTAGGAATCAACCTGTCTAGATTCAGTATGGCGGATGCATCAGGGCTAAGCACAGATAACCGCGTTGGCGCTAATTTCTTAGCCGAATTTTCTAAGCAGATTTATGAAAACAAAGATTTAGTTCTAATCCACAACATAATGCCTACGTCTGGACAACCTGGCGCACTATCTGGCCGACTAAATTCTGGTGGTCTAAAAGATAAAGTGAGAGCATTTGTTGGGGCAGGCTCGGGAGCGTCATCACTTGCAGGATACGTGATTGCTGAAGATGGCACCCAACTTCACTTCGGTTTGATAATTAGTGGGACATCTACTGCATCAATAGCGGCAATGGACGCAATAGTTGCGAAACTTTATAAATGTGGAGCGAACCTCTCCAACCGCTAATAATCGCATAGACTCAAAATAACGAGCCTAAAATAACTAGCCAAAGATGTCAGTAAAAGCGAGTAAATAATGGATGCTAAAGAAGTCCTAACCAAAGTTCCAACCCAACTATTTGTCAATGGCAAGTGGGTGAATTCAAGTACTGGAAAGAAAATTCCGGTATACAACCCGGCGAACGATGAACTGTTAGTGGAGATTCAGGATGCTTCTCCTGCTGATGCACTCAGCGCACTAGATGCTGCTGTAGCCGCGCAGGATGAATGGGCTGCAACCTCTCCTAGGTATCGTGGTGAGTTACTTCGCAAAGCTTTCGATCTGATTACCGAACGTAAAGAATTTTTTGCCACGCTAATGACTCTTGAAATGGGTAAGCCATATGCTGAAGCGCTCGGTGAAGTAGCATACGGTGCCGAGTTCCTACGGTGGTTTAGCGAGGAAGCACCGCGTATTGCTGGTCGGTTCGGCTCTAATCCCGAAGGTACCGGACAAATTATCGTGGCAAAGCGCCCGGTTGGGCCAAGTTTTCTAATTACTCCTTGGAACTTCCCGCTAGCGATGGCAACTAGGAAGATTGCTCCAGCTATGGCAGCTGGCTGCACAAGTATCGTTAAACCTGCAACACTCACGCCGCTCACAACTCTCGCTTTCGTTGACCTGCTACGCGAAGTCGGTGTTCCAGCAGGTGTGGTTAACGTGATCACTTCCTCGAGCGCATCCAGTGTCTCCAACCCAATAATCGAGGATTCTCGACTACGGAAACTGAGTTTCACTGGGTCGACAGAGGTTGGCAAAATGCTGATGCAGAAAGCAGCCAACGGAGTGCTCAGAGTCTCTATGGAACTGGGCGGCAACGCACCATTCGTAGTGTTTGAAGACGCCGATCTTGACAAGGCAGTGGCTGGTGCTTTGCAGGCAAAGTTCCGTAATATCGGGCAGGCTTGCACTGCGGCTAACCGCTTCATTGTGCACGAGGATGTCGCCGATGAGTTCGCGCGTAGAATTTCCGAAACCGTTGCCGGGTATAAGGTTGGCGACGGTCTTGCAGAAGGTGTGAATATCGGGCCACTAATCGACCAGGATGCCGTAGCTAAAGTTGGTGAACTGGTTGAGGATGCCACAAAACGCGGGGCCAAACTTCTTTCCGGCGGTAGCAAGATTGACGGTGCAGGTAACTTCTTCCAGCCGACAGTGGTGGATACTGTGCCCGCTGGTTCTGAAATACTTGCCCAGGAAATCTTTGGGCCTGTTGTGGCCATCCAAAGGTTCAAAACTGAGGATGAGGCAGTGGCGCTTGCAAACTCGACTGAGTACGGGCTGGTGTCTTATGTGTTCACCGAAGATCTGAACCGCGGTATGCGGATGATTCAGCGACTCGAATCTGGCATGATGGGTCTCAACACCGGTCTAGTCTCTAATGCTGCTGCGCCTTTCGGTGGGGTGAAGCAGTCTGGTGTGGGTCGTGAGGGCAGTTTCGAGGGCATTAACGAATATCTCGAAACTAAGTATGTGCTGGTGCCGAATAGTTAGTTCTCGTGCTTATGAGGCTCATGCCCCAAGTCCCGAGGCAGAGTATGTCCCAAGCGGTCACGCTTGGTAGATAGATAGTTCTCGTTTTCTTCAGTGATACCAACAATCTGTGGAACTACCTCGGTGACGTTGACTCCGGAAGCCTTTAGCGCATCCACCTTCGCAGGGTTATTGGTAATTAGACGAATCTCTTTAAAGCCAAGATCTAAAAGTATTGCAGCAGCTACTGTAAAGTCACGATTATCTACCGGCAACCCTAGTTCAAGGTTTGCATCAATAGTGTCTAGGCCATCTTCTTGAAGCTTGTAGGCACGAATCTTGTTGGATAGTCCAATACCCCTGCCCTCTTGCCCACGCAAATAAACGACAGCACCACCGTTTGTGGCAATCTGCTTTAGCGCATCCTGTAGCTGATCGCCACAGTCGCATTTTAGGGAGCCGAAAATCTCACCAGTGATGCACTCGGAATGCACGCGCACGAGTGGATCACCAACCGGTGGTTTTGGAGAAAGCGCGACAATGTGCTCGTCATCGGTGGCAGAGTTTGAGTAGACGATAAGCTCCAAATCGCCCCAAATGGTAGGCACAATCGACCTAGCCTCAGCCTTCACAAAAATAGCCACAACTAACTCTAACTAGCCTTCGGAGCTTTGGTTGTAGTTATTTACAAGAAGCTTTGCAGGGCGGGTGAGTGCCCAAGCGGTTATCCTAAGCACCGCTTCCAATGCAATTCGGAAACTCATCTTCGACTTCCCACTTGTGCGTTCAACAAACACAATTGGCACTTCGAGGACACTCAGGTTGGCTCGCTCTAACTGCCAAGCAGTTTCAATCTGGAAGCAATAACCTTGGGATGCAATCCGCGCGAAATCGAGACGCTCCAACCCCTCGGCACTGTAGATTCTGAATCCACTAGTGAGATCTCTTACTTTTGAACGGAGCGCGAATTTGGCGTAACGGTTTGCAGTTCGGGAGAGTAGCCTTCGGAACTTGTTCCAGTTGGTGACTTCACCTCCAGGTATCCAGCGTGAACCGATTACTAGTCCCGGGTTTTGCGAGCTATTTGCAGAAGGTGTTGCTTGCTCTTTGCTCGACAATTTTTCAAGCATTCGCTCTAAATCTTCAAGTCGGTGTGAGCCGTCGGCATCCATAGCGACAATTCTCACAGCGCCGCTCTCAATAGCAACTCGAAAACCTTCAATATATGCAGGGCCGATCCCTTGTTTTTGGGCTCGGTGAATCACGCGCAAATTTTTATGGGTGTGCGCAAATTCATCCGCAATTTTTCCGGTTCCGTCTGGAGAATTATCATCCACAACGAAGATGCCGAACTCGGGGAAGCGCTCAGCAATTCCTGCCAATAGAGCAGGGATAGTCTCGGACTCGTTATATGTGGGTATAACGATTGCAGTTATTTCAGCCACTTAGCTCTGCCGGTAGAACCCAATTTTGTCGTAGACCTGAGCGAGTGTTTCACTAGCAACATTCGCGGCCTTCGTCGCGCCAGCACTGAGCATATCGTCTAGTTCCGAGCCGGCAAGCAGTTCCATGGTGCGTTCACGAACAGGAATGATTTCTGCCATCACTCTCTCTTCAACTTCTTTCTTAAGGTCGCCATAACCAAGACCTGCCAGTCGATCCTGCGTCTGCTGGATGCTTTCCTCTGCAAGCGTTGAGATAATCGCCAAGAGATTGCTAACCCCGGGCTTATTCTGCGGATCAAATTTGATTAGGGCATCGTTGTCAGTCACGGCTCTGCGAATCTTTTTAGCGGTGATGGCTGGGTCATCCATGATGCGGATCAGCCCGGCATCGCTCTCAGCACTCTTTGACATCTTTGCTGTTGGTTCTTGCAAATCGTAAACTCGGGCACTAGATTCCGGCACCCAAATATCCGGCACCGCAAATGTGTCTCCAAAGCGAGAATTGAAACGCTCAGCAAGGGTGCGGGAGAGTTCCAAATGCTGTTTCTGGTCATCGCCCACCGGCACCAGGTTTGTCTGGTAGAGAAGGATATCTGCTGCCATCAACATCGGATAGGTAAAAAGCCCGACGGTTGTGCCGTCATTGCCAAAGCGCTGCGACTTGTCCTTGAATTGGGTCATGCGACTGGCTTCACCAAAACCGGTGAGAGTGTTTAGTACCCAGGCAAGTTCGGCATGCGCAGGCACGTTGCTCTGCACAAAAAGAGTCGCCTTTTCAGGGTCTACGCCGGCGGCAATGTATTGCGCGGCGGTCTGTCTGGTGCGTGAGGCAAGCTCAGCAGGATCGAACTTGCTTGTGAGCGCGTGCATATCGACCACACAAAAATATGAGTCATATTTATTTTGCAGGTTACGCCATGAAACTAGTGCCCCGAGATAGTTTCCGAGATGAAGTGAATCATCGGAGGGCTGCATTCCAGAGAAAATAACCTGCTTTGTTGTCATAAGAGACAAGTTTACAGCGAGTACTTGACTACTACAGGAGCGTGGTCACTCCAACGGCTTGCATAGTCTGCTGCGCGATGGATTTTGTAATCCTGCACCTTATCGGCAAGCCCAGGAGTTGCTGCGTGGTAGTCGATTCTCCATCCGGTATCGGTATCGAATGCTTGACCGCGTTGACTCCACCAAGTGTATGGCCCAGGCACTTCACCCGCCCATCTGCGACCAATATCAACGAAACCTATGCCGGTGATCTCTTCACCGCTGGCTGCAAGTGCACTCTCACCACGCGCTGTGAAGAAGCGGTCAAAGTATGCGCGCTCTTGAGGAAGGAATCCGGAATTTTTCAGATTGCCTTTCCAGTTTTTAATATCAAGCTGAGTGTGCCCAACGTTTAGGTCACCCACTGCCAAAAATTCTTGACCCGATGCTCGTTCAGCCTCCAAGCGCTCAGTCATCGCCTCTAAGAAACGATATTTCTCTACCTGTTTCGGGGTATCAACTTCGCCAGCATGCACATATACACTGGCCATTCTCAGAATCCCGCTAGGTGTCTGGATGGTTCCTTCCACCCAGCGCCCGGAAGTGTCAAAGTCATCTGCACCAAATTCGATACTGGAACTTAGAATCGGAAGTTTAGTAGCGATAGCAACCCCAGCACGACCTTTTTGGTTAGATACGGAACTAATTATGTTCCAACCATCGAGTAGTGGGAAGAGATCATCATCGGATGCGCGCACTTCCTGCAAGGCCACAATGTCGGGTTCGTGCTCTTTAAGCCATTCACCCATGCCTTTTCTAAACGCAGCCCTGATACCATTTACGTTAATACTTGCAATATGCATGGTAAAAAGTCTATTGCCTGACTGATATTGTCTACAAAGTCTAAAAAGACTTAGGAGGTTTTGCGTGGAATCGCATCACGGAGTTGGAATTGGCCGCAAATTAGCTATTGGGAAGATCCTAGTTATGGCGCCACCACTACCTGAACCATTGGATACACCGCTAGAGGGCTCGGCAACTGACGCCAAAGAAAAGCTCAAGAAAGCTGTCGCTCAGGTATCGGATGATTTAAAGCACAGACTAGATAAAGCCCACGGCGAGGCTAAAGCAGTTCTGGAAGCACAGGTACTCATGGCTGAGGACCCGACAATTTTTGATGCTGCTGCTCAAAAGATTGACGGTGGTGTCAACCCAGGTAAGGCAGTCTTTGATACTTTGGCAGATTTTCAGGTGCAGTATGCGAGCCTGGGCGAATACTTTGCAGCTCGTGTCGCTGACTTGGCAGATATTTCGCAGCGTATCCGTGCCGCAGTGACCGGTGTAGAGGTTCCAGGCATCCCTGAATCTGATGAGCCCTTCATCCTGCTTGCTCATGACCTAGCACCTGCAGACACTGCGACTCTTGACCCAAGTAAAGTTTTGGCGTTGGTTACTCGCGAGGGCGGACCGACATCACACACCGCTATTTTGGCTCGCAGTTTCGGAATCCCTGCGCTTGTTGGTGTGCACGATTTAGACACTTCGGATGCGCTATCCGGCAAGACCGCAATCGTTGACCCAATCAGTGGCGATATTCGCATCGACCCTAGTGCCGAAGAGATTGCTGCTGCCGAAGCAAAACTTGCAGAACAGATTAAGGCAGCCTCTGGGCCGAAGACTCCCGGCGCGCTCGCTGACGGCACAAAAGTATTGCTTCTAGCAAACGTCGGCTCAGGCGCTGATGTGCCAGGAGCGCAGGAAGCTGCGGCTGAAGGTGTGGGGCTATTCCGCACAGAGTTCTTGTTCTTATCTAGTAAGAATGCGCCATCTGTAGAAAAGCAGAAGGAAGAATACAAGAAAGTTCTTGCAGGCTTCCCCGGTCAGAAAGTTACCGTGAGACTGCTTGATGCTGGTGCTGATAAACCGCTAGATTTCTTGAACCCTGATAAGGAAGAGAACCCAGCTCTGGGCCTTCGCGGTTATCGAGCATTAGCGGCAAATCCGCAGATTCTTCGCGACCAGCTCACCGCTCTGAAGCAGGCGGAAGAAGAGACCGAGGCTGAAGTTTGGGTTATGGCTCCAATGATTTCTGATCTTGCTGAATCGATTGAATTCGTGAAGGTTGCTAAAGAAATCGGGCACACTCAGGTGGGTATTATGGCCGAGGTTCCTTCACTCGCTTTGATCGCAGACAAGATTGCTCCGCATGTTGATTTTTTCAGTATCGGCACCAATGACCTTACTCAGTACACTTTTGCTGCGGACAGGCTCTTAGGATCGGTTGCTAACTTCCAGGATGCTTGGCACCCAGCCGTTTTGAAGCTAATCAAATCACTTGGGGATGCGGGCGGCGCGAATTCTATATCTGTAGGCGTGTGTGGCGAGGCAGCATCTGACCCAATCATGGCAGTAGTGCTTGTGGGCCTTGGTTGCTTTAGTCTCTCAATGAGCGCCAACGCAATAGCCGATGTGCGTAGTGAGCTAAAGAAGTATGACCTAGAGACCGCCAAGAAGGCTGCGACCGCTGCACTTGATGCAGACAGTGCGGTTACCGCTCGTGATGCGGCTATGAAAGTGCTTGGTTACTAGAAACTGCGCCCACTGCTGAACTCACTTAAACTCTCATTATGAGGAGTGGCAAACTTGCGGGCATTACTGCTGCGGTTATGTTGCTTGTGGGGTGCGCCTCGGGGAGCAATGTTCCCAATCCGAACCCTTCTGAAAGTAAGCCACTCGTGGTCGCCACATTCACAGTCTTGGCGAGCATCGCATCCGAAATTGCGGGAGATCGAGTGGAGGTGCGTTCGCTAATAAAAACAGGCGCAGAAGTGCACGGTTATGAGCCGACACCGAGTGATATCCGTAGCGTAGCCGATGCTGATTTGATTATCTACAACGGGTTCGGGCTTGAGGGATGGTTTGAGAAATTTAGCCAACACGCAGATGCCCCAATCGCTAGAGTCACCGAGGGAATCACAGAGATTTATATTGACGGTTATTCAGGAAGTGTTGTAAATCCTCACGTATGGATGAGCCCAACAGACGCTGCCAAAATTGCCGAGAACATCGCAAAAGAATTCATCAAGTTAGATCCTGACGGTGCTGAGTATTTCGAAAAGCGAGTCTCCGAATTTTCTTCCAAGCTAGAAACGATGCGTGAATCCGCTATTCAAGAAATCGCTCAGCTTCCCGAGGACTCCAGGGCGCTAGTTACCTGTGAGGGAGCCTTCTCCTATTTGACTCGAGACCTGGGGCTGAGTGAAAAATATCTCTGGCCTGTGAATGCGGAACAGCAGGTGCGTCCGAGAACTCTCGCAGGAGTTATCGATTTTGTGCGTGATTCAAGAGTGAAAGCAGTGTTCTGTGAATCGACAGTTAACGACTCAACCATGCAAGGAGTCGCTCGTGAAACCGGAGCACAATTTGGGGGCATCCTTTACGTGGATTCAATTTCTGAAGCAGATGGGCCAGTGCCGACCTTCCTACAGCTTCTCGAATATGATATTTCACTGATTGTCGATGCCCTTGCATCACCTGTAGCGTAATCTTGGTTTATGAACCTCAAAGTCTCCGACCTCAATATCCGCTACGGTGATATTCATGCGGTCGTAGATTTAAGTTTTGAGCTTCCCAAAGGTGAAATTCTTGCCATAATCGGCAGCAATGGTTCCGGAAAATCCAGCCTTCTCGCCGCTGTTTCTGGGCAAATGTTTGGGGAATCTGGAGAAGTAGCAGGACTAACCGGAAGCATTGAATGGCAGGGCGAGGATGTTAAACTTCCGAGAAGCCGTGGCGAGATTGCCTATGTAGCCCAGTCTGAACATATAGACGTCCACTTTCCGATTAATGTTCGCGAGATTGTATCTATGGGGCGATTCAAAAAACAGGGGATGCTTCGCTTAGAATCCGAGGCAGATTCAAAAGCAATCGACATCGCGCTAGCTCGCGCAGGGATAACAGACCTGGCAGATCGCTCACTGCTTGCACTCTCTGGTGGCCAACGCAAACGTGTATTTGTCGCTCGTGGCCTAGCAACTGATGCGCCGCTGATGTTACTCGATGAACCATTCGCTGGCGTTGATGTCGAGAGTGAAGTGCTAATTATTGAATTGCTTGTGCAGTTAGCTAGCGAAGGTAAGACGATACTTATCGCAACCCATAATCTGCCAACGATAAAAACTTTTGCCGACAAGGTGCTGGCAATGAAAAACCGAATGCTCGCATTCGGCACACCGGAGGAGGTGACCGAAATTGTTTGAACAGTTGGTCACATTCTTCACTGAGCCGTTTGCCTACGGATTCATGCAATATGCCACCATAGCTTCATTAGCGGGAGCAATAGTGTGTGCACTACTTTCTTGCTGGTTGGTGCTTATTGGTTGGTCGCTGATGGGGGATGCAGTTTCGCACGCCGTGCTACCCGGTGTTGTGCTCGCCTACGTTGTCGGTATGCCTTTCGCTATCGGTGCGGTGGTTTTCGCTTTTATCGCTATCTGGATGATTGGTGGTATCAGTTCCCCACGCATCAAACAGGATGCTGCAATCGGTATAGTTTTCACCACACTCTTCGCACTCGGACTAGTCCTAATTTCAGTCACTCCGAGCCAAACCGATTTAGGGCATATTGTTTTCGGAAACGTTCTCGGCATCGGTACTTCTGAGCTGGTTCAAATTCTCATTATTGCGGTAGTTGTTATAGCTGTTTTGCTCATAAAGCGCAGAGACTTTACCGCATTCGCATTCGATCGGCGATATCTGGATACTCTCGGGATCTCGTCTAAGCGGCTGAGCACCCTACTCCTTGCGCTTATGGCACTCACAACTGTGGCCGCACTGCAAATAGTAGGCGTGATTCTGGTGGTCGCGATGTTAATTACCCCTGGAGCTACCGCGAGATTGCTAACCAATCGCTTCAACAGGATGCTCTGGATTGCGCCGATTGTAGCGGTTATCTCGGTAATTTTCGGTATCTACATAAGCTTCTATATGGATGTTGCTACCGGACCGATGATAGTGCTCGTGCAAGGAATACTCTTCGGATGCGCCTACACAGCGAGTCTGCTTCGCATCAGAAAAGCAAACACAGCGACTGTATAGTTCCTTTTCAGCTTCTCTTCAGGGCTTGCCTAGATACTGTTTACGCAAGATCCTCACCAATGAATGGAGTACTGAGCAAAGTTGTTCTCGAAAAATAAGTTGTCATCCCTCACTTTGCTAGCAGGCGGTTCGCTAGTGCTCTTGACTGGATGCGCCGAGGAAATTGTTCAGGACGTTATGCCAAGCGTGGATTCCAACATCACCATCGAGGATCTCGTCGACGGAACCTACACTGCAACCGGAAGTTATGTCTCTCCTGGTGGTCGCGAGTCCGTGGAAGTGACTGTTTCTCTTGAAGACGGTCTAGTCGTCGACATTAATGTAACTTCACTGGCTAAGAATCCGAACTCCAAAGAATATCAAGCGAAATTCATCAGCGGAATCGCCAATCAGGTAGTCGGAAAGTCGATACTCTCGCTAAATGTTTCAAAAGTTGCCGGATCCTCTTTGACGAGTGGCGGGTTCAATCAGGCAATCACGCAAATTATTAATGAAGCAAGTTGACCACCGATATCTGGGCTTTTGAAGCAATAGGAACTCGTTGGGAAATATCTCCCTCACCTGATCTAAAGAGCCGGGATGTTGCAAGCACAATAATCGCAAGCTTCGACACTGCCTATTCACGCTTCCGTAAAGACTCTGCAGTGTGGCAACTTCACACGAACGGAAAAGCCACACTCCCAAACTTTTCGAGGATGCACAAAATTTACCGCGCACTATGGCAAACAACCGCAGGCTCTATAAACCAGCTCGTGGGTGAGAGCCTTAGTGCGCTCGGCTACGACGCAGACTATTCCCTCTCGGTAGGGGAGCCAGTGCCTGCTCCAGACTTTGAGAATCTGCAGGTCGATGCAGAAGGTTCAACAACCGCGCCTATAGGAACGCTTCTTGATGTTGGTGCAGTAGGTAAAGGCGAACTGATTGATCTTGTATTTGCCGCGCTGAGTGCATCCGGATGGTCCGGCATCGTAGATGCCGGAGGGGATATCAGGGTCTCGGAGGGCGAGATGATTCGCGTCGCTTTGGAGCATCCCAGTGATGCGAGCCAGGCAATAGGAGTAGTGGAGCTTTCCGGGAAGGCGGTTGCGGCATCCGCTACCAATAGGAGAGCGTGGAAAGGCGTGCACCATATTGTTGATGCTCGCACAGGCATCCCCGCAACTGAGGTGAGTGCCACATGGGCGATAGCAGGCACTGCAGCCCAAGCAGATGCGATTGCTTCGGCGCTGTTTTTTGCTACTCCCGCTGAGATTCAGGCCGCAGGTGAGTTTGGAGAATTTGAGTATGTACGAATTTTTTCCACCGGCATGGTCGAGTTTTGGTTGCCTTCAGGTGAAGTTTTCACCTCATAACCAGTAGGCTCAAATAAGACCATTCCACCCCTAAGCGATGAAGTGACTGGAGTTCAATGAGTAGAATCAGGGCCTTGCTAGCTAAGGTTGGCCTCTACCGGCTGACTGCTATTTTGTTGCTGATTGTGGTTGCTTATTCCTTTGTGGCGGCATTTATCGGCTGGCTTGATTTCGATCCACTAGCAATGCTCGTTACGCTCATTATTCTCGTTGCGGTGACGACAGTGCTGTCTTGGGCATTCGGAAACACTCTCGTAGGCTCGGTGAACCCTGAATCACCGATGATTACCGGAATGATCCTATTCCTGATTTTGCGCCCGACTCTGGATGGTGAAGAACTTATCTGGATTGGCGCTGCTGCGGTCCTTGCCGCTATTAGTAAGTTCCTTGTTGTATGGCGTGCTCGGCATATATTCAACCCGGTAGCCATTTCTGTTTCAGTGCTCACTCTCTTTAATCTCTACCCGGCAGCGTGGTGGGTGGCTAGCCCCAGCATGTTGCCGATAGTTGCGATTTCTGGACTGATTCTATGGTGGCGCATGGCGCGGATGCGCAGCACGCTACTGTTTGTGGTTGCATATTTCGGCGGACTTGCGAGTGGATACTATTATCTGGGTGCAACTGTTCAGGATGCGCTACAGATTGCGCTCTACTCCTCACCGATTGCATTCATCGCCTCGTTCATGATTATTGAACCACTCACTGCCGCTCCTCGAGGTAAGCAGAGAGCAGTGCTTAATCTGATTGCGGGGCTCGCGATGAGCCTACCGGTCTGGTTAAACGAATATCTCTGGTGGCTAAGTCCTGAAGTAGTGATTGTGATTGTGAACCTACTCGCCTTCCTAATTTCTGGAAGGGTTGGTATTTCCCTCACTCTCACTCAGAAGGTAGAAGTTGCAAACAGCATCTTTGAATATCATTTCTCACCGAAACGACCACTCAAATATCAGCCCGGGCAATTCCTAGAGTTGCAACTAAACCACGCGGCAGATATCCGCGGTAACAGGCGCATGTTCAGTATCTCAAGCGCTCCAGAATCTGGCGAAATTTCAATTGGTATGCGCCACGAAAACCCTTCAAGCACATTCAAGCTCGCGCTCGCGGATCTACAACCCGGTGCTGAAGTTGTGGCAACAGGTATCGCCGGTGATTTCATAATTCCTAAATCTGAACCACAGCTGTTTATAGCGGCGGGGGTAGGGATCACTCCTTTCCTTTCCGCGCTTCGCAGTAGCGACCCTGCAAGGAACGTGGTTTTGCTTTATATGGTGAGAAGCGCATCCGAAATCGCATGGAAAGATGTGGTTGCAGATGCGAAAATCACCGTGCTTCTGCGCTGCCCAGAAGATCCTGGACCGCTTCCCCCTAGTTGGAGATGGATTGGTAACCCTCCGCTTTCCAGGGCGGTCCTGCGCGGAAACATCACCGATATTAATAAGCGGAAGGCTTATATTTCTGGTTCAGCCGAGGTGCTAAGACGCGTGCGTAAGGCACTACGTGGAACCGGCGTTAAGGGTGTAAAGAGCGACGTATTCCTCGGCTACTGATCGCCTGCTTGCAGGATTTGCACCGGTTCGGTGTCTGGCATCGGGCCAACGTATTGCCCGCGCAGGTCTGGAAGTTTTGCCGCGATTGCTAGAGCGAATAAGGCTCCAACTACTGATGCAATGCCGCCGGCAAAATACGCTGCGCTGTGGTCAAAGGCATCAATCATAAATCCGGCAAGGGCTGAGCCACCAGCTGCTCCGATAAGTTGCCCGGTGCCAAGCCATCCATAAGCTTCGGCAGTGTCGGAGAATTTCACACTCGCACTTGTCATCGCGAACATAGCGGCAAGTACCGGAGCGATTCCAAAGCCAGAGACAATTGCACAGGCACCCACCCAGAGGAAATTATCAAATAGTGGGATTAGGAATATTGGTAGTGCGACAATCAACATTCTGGTGCCCATCGAGAAGTGGGCGATTCCGGCATGCCCCATCAATAGACCCCCAGCCAGTGATCCTGCACTCCAAATTGCAAGGATAATACCGGCGGTCAAGCCTTCTTCTCCGAACTGTGCCACGACTGCTACTTCTAATGCGGCTGCTGTCGCAATAAGTGCAAGACCCACAAGTGTTGAAGCCAGCACTGCCGGTTTGGCTAGCACCACCCCAAGCTTGCGCTTCGACATAGGTATGCGCACCTGCCCAACCTCTGGTGCGCTAATGAACCAGGCTCCACCAAGTACCAGGACCGCAACTATCGTCCATAGCGCAACCTCGGTGGAGAGTTGGGTTGCTAGGAATGTCGCCAATACTGGTCCAATAACCCAGATGATTTCTTGCAGACTCGCGTCCATAGCAAAAAGCGGGTTGAGCATCCCCGCTGTTACAACCTTCGGATATATGGTGCGCACTGCTGGTTGAATCGGCGGTAGGCAAAGCCCGGTGATAGCTGCGAGCATCACCTGCATCCAAAAGGCCATGTGTAGACTGGCCAGCATGCCGATAGCGACTGCGGTGATGCTGACTAGGGTAATTAGTACCGGCCGCATTCCAAATCGGCCCATGAGGCGACTAGTGAACGGTCCTGCTATTGCCTGCGCGACACTGCTAGCCGCTAACACGATACCTGCAAGAGCGTATGAGCCGTGAAGTTTTTCTATATGTATAAGTAGCACGAGTGAGAACATGCCGAAAGGAAAGCGGGCAGCAAGCTGAGAGATTATCAGTCTGGCTACGCCTTTAGTTTTCAGAATCTCGAGGTATGAACTCACTCGAGTAATTCTATCCGTGAATGGATGCCAGAAACAGTTCTAAAAATAGTCGCTTTTTAGCGCTGATTTAATAAGACTGATCGACCTCTTCATTACTGCAGCTTCAAAGCACGAAAGTCTAAAGTTTCACTTTAAAGTTGAAACGACACGCCCAACACGAAATTCAATACAAAAATTATTTTTTCCATTTTATTTGCCCCTAAAAATGTCAGTGGTTGTTAGTAAATTAGCCTCGTACCTA
Source organism: Microbacteriaceae bacterium (assembly GCA_019639055.1). Classification (GTDB taxonomy): domain Bacteria; phylum Actinomycetota; class Actinomycetes; order Actinomycetales; family Microbacteriaceae; genus JAHBSP01. The sequence continues at coordinate 83,147 of JAHBSP010000003.1, forward strand.
GTAATTTCGGGCATCTGTGCGAGTGGGTGTTGTGGGTTACTTGTGCACAAGACTGTGTATAAACCTGTGGATGGAATTACACCGGTGTAACACATCATCTTGTGCCTACCAAAGAGAGCAAACCCTAGATATAGTGGTAATTCCAGATAATTCATAAAACAGTTATTTATTAGATTTAGTGAGGAAAAAGTGGCAATTACGGTTTATTCAAAGCCAAGTTGCGTGCAGTGCACCGCAACATACCGCGCACTTGACGCCCAGGGCATCGAGTACGAAGTCTTCGACGTTTCTGTCGACGATAAAGCATTGGAAGCTGTGAAATCCCTCGGGTACATGCAGGCTCCTGTTGTCGTCACTGAAGACGACCACTGGAGTGGATTCCGCCCAGACAAGATCGGTCAACTAAAGACTGCGTAACGTGAAGCGGAAGATGTCGTGGCTAACCTGGTCTATTTCTCAAGTGTGTCGGGAAACACAAAACGTTTCGTCGACAAACTTGGTCTAGCCGCGCATCGGATTCCGCTTTACGCAAAAGACGAATTTCTAAAGGTAACTGAACCATACGTTTTAGTGATTCCCACATACGGTGGAGGCACTGAGGGCGGTGCGGTACCAAAGCAGGTCATTAAATTCCTCAATGATGAAGAAAACCGCTCACTAATAAGAGGAGTGATTGCCGCAGGCAACACAAATTTCGGGGAAGCATATTGCATCGCCGGAGACATAATCTCCGCTAAATGCAAAATCCCTGCACTATACAGATTTGAATTATTTGGCACAGAAGACGATGTCGAACGGGTAAAAGAAGGGTTGGAAAGATTTTGGCAACAACAGTCAGTTCTGGCGTAGCTATTGATAAGAACAGCGAGTTTGCGGATATGGATTATCACGCACTGAATGCGATGCTGAACCTCTATGACGAGGATGGCAAAATTCAGTTCGATAAAGATCGCCTAGCCGCGAGACGCTACTTCCTAGACCACGTAAACCCGGACACCGTATTCTTCCACAGCCTGAAAGAGCGCATCGACTTCCTTCTTGAAGAGGACTACTACGAGAAGGAACTGTTCGCGAAGTACTCTTGGGAGTTCATCGAGAAGATTCATGATCTAGCGTTCTCAAAGAAATTCCGCTTCCCAGCTTTCCTTGGAGCGTTCAAGTTCTACACCCAATACGCACTAAAGACCTTCGACGGAAAGCGTTACCTAGAGCGCTACGAACACCGCGTAGTTATGTGTGCCCTATACCTCGCCGACGGCGATGAAGAAATGGCAGTCAGCCTAGTTGAGGAGATCATCTCCGGTCGCTTCCAGCCAGCAACCCCAACCTTCTTGAATGCTGGTAAGGCCCAGCGTGGTGAGCTCGTTTCCTGCTTCCTGCTTCGTATCGAAGACAACATGGAATCAATCGCGCGAGGCATTAACTCTTCCTTGCAACTATCTAAGCGCGGCGGCGGTGTTGCACTACTTCTTACCAACATTCGTGAAGCCGGTGCTCCTATTAAGAAGATTGAGAACCAGTCATCCGGTGTTATTCCAGTGATGAAGCTTCTTGAAGACTCCTTCAGCTACGCAAACCAGCTCGGTGCTCGCCAGGGCGCCGGTGCCGTATATCTACACGCGCACCATCCAGACATCCTGAAGTTCCTAGACACCAAGCGCGAAAACGCTGACGAAAAGATTCGTATCAAGACCCTATCTCTAGGTGTTGTTGTTCCAGACATCACTTTCGAACTGGCAAAGAATAACGAAGATATGTATCTCTTCTCGCCATACGATGTTGAGCGGGTCTACGGACAGCCACTCTCAGACATTTCTGTGACTGAGAAATACTACGAAATGGTCAACGATGCTCGAATCCGCAAGAGCAAGATCAGCGCTCGTAAGCTATTCCAAACCATCGCTGAAATTCAGTTCGAGTCCGGTTACCCATACATCATGTATGAAGACACCGTAAACCGCGCCAACCCAATTGCTGGCCGTATCAACATGTCGAACCTCTGCTCCGAGATTCTGCAGGTAAACACTGCGACCACCTACAACGATGACCTCTCCTACAATCACATCGGTAAAGATATTTCCTGCAACCTCGGTTCGCTAAACATTGCCGCAGTGATGGACGGACCTGACTTCGGAAAGACCGTAGAAGCTGCAATTCGTGGACTAACCGCAGTGAGCGAAATGAGCCACATTGCATCAGTCCGCTCAATCGAGGATGGCAACGACAAGAGCCACGCAATCGGTCTGGGGCAGATGAACCTTCACGGCTATCTTGCAAGAGAGCGCGTCTACTACGGCTCAGAAGAAGGCATCGATTTCACAAACATCTACTTCTACACTGTGCTCTACCACGCACTCCGCGCCAGCAACAAGCTAGCGATTGAGCGCGGAAGCACATTCGAAGGATTCGCAGACAGCAAGTACGCATCCGGTGAATTCTTCGACAAGTACACTGAGCAGGTTTGGGAGCCAGCAACGGAACGAGTGCGTGAACTCTTCACCGAATCAGAAGTTGCTATTCCAACACAGGATGACTGGAAGGCTCTGAAAGATAGCGTCATGAAGCACGGTATCTACAACCAGAATCTACAGGCAGTCCCACCAACCGGATCAATCTCCTACATCAACAACTCCACCTCATCGATTCACCCAATCGCATCCAAGGTCGAGATTCGTAAAGAGGGCAAGATTGGCCGTGTCTACTACCCGGCACCGTTCATGGACAACGACAACCTCGACTACTACCAGGACGCATACGAGATCGGTCCAGAGAAGATTATTGATACCTACGCTGCTGCAACTCAGCACGTGGATCAGGGACTATCCCTGACCCTGTTCTTCAAAGACACCGCAACCACTCGTGATGTCAACAAGGCACAGATCTACGCATGGCGTAAAGGTATCAAGACCATCTACTACATCCGTATTCGCCAGATGGCTCTTGAAGGAACCGAGCTTGATCAGTGCGTTTCCTGCATGCTGTAACGAGCATTCGGAATCTAAAGCTATAAGCATTCGTAAGTAAGGCAAGAAAATGTCAGAAAAAATTAAACTAATCGACTCAGTTCAGGCAATCAACTGGAACCGCATCGAGGACGAAAAAGACCTCGAAGTGTGGAACAGGCTAACCAGCAACTTCTGGCTACCAGAGAAGGTGCCGCTATCCAACGATGTGCCATCATGGGCTAATTTCACCGCGGCTGAGAAGCTCCTCACCATGCGCGTATTCACCGGCCTCACCCTGCTTGACACCATCCAGGGAACCGTTGGAGCTGTTTCTCTGATACCGGATGCACTCACCCCTCACGAAGAAGCGGTTTACACCAACATCGCCTTCATGGAGTCGGTGCATGCGAAAAGCTACTCTTCAATTTTCTCTACCCTCGCGCAGACAGAAGATATTGATGAGGCATTCCGCTGGTCAGAGGAGAATGAGAACCTGCAGCGTAAGGCACAAATCATCATGGAATATTACCGTGGGGATGAGCCACTGAAGCGCAAGGTGGCATCCACCATGCTGGAATCTTTCCTCTTCTACTCCGGCTTCTATCTGCCAATGTATTTCTCAAGCCACGCAAAACTAACCAACACTGCTGACCTGATTCGCTTGATTATCCGCGACGAGGCAGTGCACGGTTACTACATCGGCTACAAGTACCAGAAAGGTCTTGAATTCGTCGACGAAGCTAAGCGTGAAGAACTGAAGGATTACACCTACTCGCTGATGTACGAACTCTACGACAACGAAGTGAAATACACTCAGGATCTCTACGACCCAGTAGGGCTAACAGAGGATGTGAAGAAGTTCCTTCACTACAACGCCAACAAAGCACTGATGAACCTAGGCTATGAGGCACTGTTCCCATCTACTGTGACCAATGTGAACCCGGCAATTTTGTCGGCGCTATCTCCAAACGCAGACGAGAACCACGACTTCTTCTCGGGCTCAGGGTCGTCATACGTAATGGCCAAAGCCGTTGCTACTGACGACGATGACTGGGAGTTCTAAGTCGGCTCATTATTCCCCAGACAATGACTGGGACGAGGAATAATATCCATCCCGCTGGGCTGAATATGAAAGCCCAAGCTAACCATTCAATAAATATGGTTGCTGGTGAAATTCCAGAAAATGAGCCTAATTGCAGCATGTTGTAAAGCATGTTTCCAAAGAAGGCCGTCGCCCCACCAAAGGTAAAGCCCCAGTGGCGCCAGTGCCCCATAGAACAGATATGCAATTGGAACTGACCACAGCATCCATTTAAGCCATGATTTACGCATTAGTGCTTTCCCGTGTTTTAGCAGTGTTTGATGCCCCAGTTCATCATTGAACTGAGGACTTACAGTCATACTAGCCCGGTTAGTTACTTAACCATGAATTCTGCATGAACAATAGGGGAGCATCTTTCATTAGAATTGTCTGGTGTCAGATAGCTCCCCGCATACCGCCGCGATAGATATTTCAGAAGCGACTAAGCAGCACAAGGCACACAAAGGGGTATTTGCAGACCTGACACCACTGAAACAGTCGCCGGCTTTCGCGAGGCTCTGGATTGGTTCATCACTCAGCGGTATCGGCGCGCAGATGACCCTCATGACTGTGGCGCTGGAAATATTCGATATAACCCAGGACACTTTCTACGTCGGCTTGACCGCAATGTTTGCGCTTTTACCTGCGCTCATTGCAGGTATTTATGCTGGCTCGCTTTCCGACGCCTTTGATCGTCGTCTAGTTTCGCTATATTCCGCAGTCGCTTCATGGATAACTATTGGTGCGATTGCTGCGCTCGCATGGCTGGATGTGCGTAACATCTGGGCACTGTATGTGCTGATGGCAATCAACTCCGCTTCAGCAACAGTCAATGGGGTGGCGCGTAAAGCAATCGTTCCGAGATTGATCCGACCAAAGCTGTTGCCTGCGGCGAATGCGCTCACTGGCATCAGTATGGGTGCAATGCTAACAATCGGCCCCGCAGTCGGTGCTATTGTTGTGGCTTTGTGGGGTTTTGCTCCCGCATACACTATCGACGTTTTTCTGTTTTCCTTTGCTTTCTTCGGAATCGTAACGCTACCTCCGCTTCCGCCGTCCGAACATGCTGAAGCTCCCGGCTTGCGCTCAGTATGGAACGGACTCGTTTGGTTGAAGAATGCGCCAAACATCCGTTCAGGTTTCATAGTCGACATTATTGCTATGTGCTTTGCGATGCCTAGGGTGCTTTTCCCTGCCCTTGGTCTTGTGGTTTTCGGCGGTGGAGCGACGACAGTGGGCGTGCTCACAGCCGGCATGGCTATCGGTACTCTCGTTGGTGGTCTATTCTCCGGACCTTTAGGTAGGGTGCGCTGGCAAGGTAAAGCAATAATCTGGGCGGTTTTTGGGTACGGACTTTGTATAGCGCTTTTCGGCATCTCAGTTTTCGGAGCAATGCAGACTCCTCTGCAAAATGGTGAAGTGAAGTGGATCTGGATCGGGGTCGGGATGCTAGGTCTTATAGGATCAGGCGTGATGGATAACATCAGCGCGGTCTTTAGAAACGCAATGACCCAGACTGCGGCACCCGACGAAATGATCGGACGCCTGGGTGGGGTATATATCGTGGTTGTGACGGGTGGACCGCGAGTCGGTGACTTTATTTATGGATCACTAGCAGCACTTGCGCTCTGGTTCCCACCGCTGTTCGGGGGAGTCTTGTGTGCTGCGCTTATGGTTCTATTCTTGCGCTCGAAACTTGCCAATTATGACGGAGATAACCCAACACCTTAATACCTATTGACAAATTTATAAGTCGGGGTATTCTTGGCTACACGATACTTACCGCTAGCGCATGATGCGCATTCACAGCGGTGGAAGCGCCAGTAATGGCGCGGAGCGGTCGGCTGGGGAAAGTCGGCCGCTCTTTCCTGTATAAGTTAAGTCTTTTCGAGTGACAAACTTAAACTAAAGGGGATTGTCCATACTGAACAATCCCCTTTTTAACTTTGATTATTTATTTTCTGCCGGTAAGTAATCTGTAAAGTGCTAGAACAATTACCGATCCGCCGACAGCTAGTGCCCAGGATTCAAGCGAAAAGAACTCGTTCATATCTGCTTTGAAAATTACCTGCCCTAGCCATCCACCTAGGAGAGCACCAACCACACCGATTAGCAGTGTGGACAGCCATCCTCCGCTGGACTTGCCCATAATGAGCTTGGCAAGTGCACCTGCGATTAAACCCAGAATTAGAAACGGTATAAATCCCATCTTTGACTCCTTTGTCTGTCAGTTTCGGGTTGTTGAACTATTTTATTACTCTTCATCTTCAATCTGCCAAAGGAACCGCACATTGGACCAATAAATCAGGTAGTGAACCACAACAACGGCGGTAAGGATTACCAGCATCCATTCCGTCGGAATTTTTACTAGGAGGTTCAGAATAATTAGCAGCGGGATGACTGTGGCGTAGTAGACATACACTCGCCTGGTCGCCTTGTTGGTAGTGGCTGTTAGTAGCTCGTCCTCGTCAAGAAACTCTGGTGGGAATAAGCCAAAGTAACGGATTCGCTGCTTCGGGTGGCGCTTATTGTGGCGAATTATTTGCCATGTGTAAGCAATCGCACCAATAAAAAGCATGACCAAAATAGCTATCATTGCAACTGCGGCGGCGCTTGAAAGGTTGGCGACTTCATCTCCGTTGACCGCGTTCAAGATAGTGACAACTAGAACCAGTGAGTAAAGAAATACCTGCCAGAAGGGCGATCTTGCGTCGAGAATTTTTTTCATGCTTCTTCCTCTTCCAGCCAAAATAGTTCAGCTACATTCACTTTCAACGCTTGGGCGAGTTTCAGTGCCAGCGTAACTGACGGTGAAAATTCGCCTTTTTCGATAAACGCGACAGTTTGCCGAGTGACCCCGACAAGACCACCTAGGTCTGTCTGGGTCAACTCAAGCGCTGTTCGGTGTGTGCGCACACTGTTATGCAACATGACTCTAATTTATCGAGCGAACCAGTAGATTATGACATCTAGGGCAAATACTGCCAAGATTCCGAACAATACACCCCAAATAATGATGGATATTGTTTGCCACAAGAGTACAATTCTGGTTTTCGCGCCGAGGCCGATTAGTGCAACTGCGGTTAGTTGGCTGGGGAGTGCTAACTGACCTAGAAGGCTCACCCCTGGGACTCCAAATTTGTTCATCCAGTTCTGAAGTTTCTGCATTCTTCTGCCTGGCTCTTTGTCTTTCACGATTGACTTGCGGACCGTCTGTGAGATGTAAACGACAACATACATGCTGATTAGGTTTCCGACTATTGCCGCGGCAACCGCAATGAATGGGTTAACTCCGGCAAGGATTCCCAGTAGCGCACCACCATATGATTCGATGTAGGGGATGGCCCCAATCGCGATCACTGCCAGCCACTGCCAGATCGGGTCTGCACCTGTTACAAAGTTCCAGATTGCTTCAAACATTTTTACTCCAACTTTCTCAAAGACTTGATGTTAGGTTTTTCTAACATTATGTAATGTATACCGAACATTATGTTATGTCAACCTAACATTGAAAATTTGTCGAAAATCCCTCAAAAAATCAGAATGTGCCTAAGCTTGAAGGGTGAGTGACTTAGCTGAAAACACTGAAAATAACATTCCTAACCTGCGACTTAATGACGGTAATCAAATTCCGCAGCTTGGCTTTGGAGTATTCAAAGTAGCTGACGAAATCGCTGAACAGGTGGTGACGGATGCGCTACACACCGGATATCGCCACATCGATACCGCGATGATTTATAAGAACGAGGAGGCCGTTGGTCGTGCAATAAACTCCAGCGCGATTCCTCGTGAAGAACTGTTTATCACTACTAAGCTTTGGAACACCGATCAGGGTGCAGACACCGCAATTCCGGCGTTTGAGGCGAGCCTAGAACGACTGGGACTTGATTATGTGGATTTGTATCTCATCCACTGGCCGGGAAACGATAGCGAGCGATACCTCCGCAGTTGGGAAAAACTTGAGGAGATTAAGGAAAGCGGTCGGGCAAGAAGTATTGGTGTTTCCAACTTCCGGATTCGCGATATTGAGAACCTAGCCGCTGCCGGTCTCACTGTGCCTGCGGTGAACCAGATTGAGTTACACCCAGCCTTCCAGCAGCACGAGTTGCGCACATTCCAGGAGCCTCGCGGAATCCGCACCGAAGCTTGGGGTCCGTTAGGGCAGAACAAATATGACCTACGCACTCTGGATGGAATTGAAGGTATTGCAGAAAAGCACGGTAAGAGCATCCAGCAGGTAATTATTCGCTGGCACTTGCAATCTGGCGTGATTTTGTTCCCTAAGTCTTCAACTAGGGAGCGTATTGAGGAAAACTTCAACGTGTTTGATTTTGAGTTGGACGCGGATGACCTCGGCACTTTTGCAGGGTTCGATCGCGGCCAGCGCGTCGGTTCAAACCCTGACGATGTAGATTTTTAGTCTCTAGTAGCTACTCCCTACCCTTTTTGGGATGTGCCTACCCCTGTAAAGAGTAGGCTCACTTCAGAAAAGGTAGGGAGTCCGCAAATAAGTGGTAGGGAGTGGGCCAGAGGAGCCCTACGAAGCCACAACCGGGAAAATGTCGTTAGTCCAGCCGGGGAGCCACTGGTGAATTGACCAGAAAATCCGGTGAATCTCCCAACCCGTCCAGAGCGGATACCAGAAAACACTAAGTGCACTGGCAAGCCCCAAAAACATTCCCAAACCCAAAAGCGCCGGCTGTCTTCTATATATCGAGTCGGATGCGCGACCGATTATTCTCTTAATCACGATTGCAAGAGCCAAATACAGGAAGGGCTGGAAGGCAATCGTATAGAAGAAGAAAGTGGTGCGTTCAGGAAATAGCAGCCATGGCACAAAACCTGCACCGAAGGCGACCAGCACGAGCCAGTAATTGCCACGGAAAGTGCCGCGCATAAGCATCCATAACAGCGCAATGATTGCTGCAATAGCTGCATACCAAAGCAGTGGGTTAGGCAGATTAGAAATAAAGCCGATGCACTCGTTCGCGCACTCTGCCGGACGATCCACATACATTATTGATGGCCGAAGCAGTAGTGGCCAAGTCCAAGCAGGAGCCATCGACGAGTGGTGGCTATCGAGGCTCACATGCCAGTTCAGAATGCTCTGATGGTAGTGCAGAAGACTCAGAAATGCGCCGGCAATACCATCAGGGCCGCCGTTATTTACAGACCATTGTCGATTCCATCCTGAATCGCTCAGGAACCAACCCAGCCAGGTTGAAAGATATGCAAGCGCGGCAAAAACGACCATATATACGAAGTTAATTGCACCTAAACCAAGCCCCTTGAGTAGCCAAAAACGCTTAGCTGAGAGTTTCAGTGCCTCCCAGTCGCGCACAACAACCCAGATACCGAAGGCAGCAACAAACCAGATTGCGCTCCACTTCACGGAACAGGCAAGGCCAAGAATCACCCCGGTAGCGAGCAACCACGGTCGCCATTTTTTGGTGCGATGTTTCGTATCCATCAGCAGCGTGAGTGTGGCGAGTACTAGCAGAAACGCTAAATGAATATCGAGGAGGGCAATGCGACTCATAACTATTGCGTTGCCATCAATAGCGAGCATGTAGCCTGCGAGAGTAGCCACAATCGTCGACTTCGTGATCAGTAACGCAATCACGAAAATTAGCGGAATAATCAGTGTGCCAGCGACTGCACCGGCGATCCTCCAACCGAAAGAATTGTCTGCCCCGAAGACCGCCATGCCGGCACCGATCATCCATTTGCCCATCGGCGGATGCGCAATATAACTGGGGTCTGTAAAGAACCCGTCTAGAATTCCGGCATTCCAGCTATCGTTATAACCGCTCGGCCATTTCGAGGCGTATCCGAGAATCCACTGCGTGTAAGCATCCTTCACGTAGTAGGTTTCATCGAACATCAGCCGGTTTGGATATCCGAGTCCAGCGATTCTGAGAGTGCCGGCCAGTAGCGTAAGCAGTGAGACTAACAGAATCCGTGTCTGTGTCAGGCGGGTAGACATCCGTTTCCAGATTCTGTCAATCATAATAACCACCTTAAGAGTTTCGGCTGAACTTAGTAGCCTTAGAGGGTGATTATTTTGGCGGGAACACCGATCGGCAACCTCGGCGATGCGACCACCCGGCTTCGGGATGCGCTCCAAAGCGTCAAATATATTGCTGCCGAAGATACCCGGGTCACCAAGCACCTCTGCATCGCACTCGGTATAGAAACCGCCGCGAAACTGATTTCACTGAATGACTTCAACGAGGCTTCCCGAGTGGAGCAGCTTCTTGATATCGCTAGCGAGGAAGACCTACTAGTTCTAAGTGATGCCGGAATGCCCACAATCTCCGATCCCGGATTCAAACTTGTGAGAGCTGCAGTGGATGCCGGAATTGAAGTCACTGCGCTCCCAGGGCCAAGTGCCCCAATTATGGCGCTAGCAATTTCGGGTCTACCTAGCGATCGTTTCACTTTCGAAGGTTTTATGCCCCGTAAAGCGGGCGAGCGCGCCAGACTGCTCCGGGAACTAGCTAGTTTGCCCCACACGCTTATTTTCTTCGAATCGCCTAATCGGTTAGTGGCTGCTCTGGAAAGTATTGCTGCGGAACTGCCCGATCGCGAAGTTGCTGTGGCGAGGGAGTTGACGAAAAAATTTGAGGAAGTGCGCAGGGGTAAAGCGTCGGATCTCCTCGACTGGGCCCGTGAAGGCGTAAAGGGTGAGATTGTGCTGCTCATTTCCGGAGTTGCTAAAGGTTCGGAGGCTGATCCAGCGCAGAGTGAGGCAAAACTCGATACAGCAGTAGCCGCCGTTTTTCAGAAAATTGCGGAAGGTGCATCCACGAAGGATGCGGTAGCGGAGGAAGCGAAAGCTAGGGGCATCCAGAAGCGTGAGCTCTACGAAGCAGTTTTGAAAGTAAAAAGTTCCGCGAGCAAGTTAAACTGATGTAATGGCTCAAGGCTCTTTCTATGTCACCACACCGATTTTTTATATCAACGATGTGCCGCACATTGGTCACGCATACAGCGAGGTGGCAGCCGATTTTCTAGCCAGATGGCATCGTGCAGTGGGAGACGACACTTGGTCACTTACCGGAACCGATGAGCACGGGGAGAAGATTCTCCGCTCCGCACAGGCCGCCGGTTTACCGCCGCAGGAGTGGGCAGACAACCTTGTGGAAACAGCTTGGAAGCCACTTCTTGACGCAATCAATATTTCCAACGATGACTTCATCCGGACCACCGAAGAAAGGCACGAAGACGGCGTTCGCCGTTTCATTCAGCGACTTTATGATCGTGGATATATTTACTTCGGGGAGTTTGGCGGTTATTACTGTGTTTCTTGTGAGGAATACAAGAACGAACCTGACCTGATTAAAAACGATGATGGCGATCTTCTTTGTGCAATTCACAAGAGGCCCGCGGAGTATCTCAGCGAAGAAAATTATTTCTTCAAACTGAGTGAATTCACCCAGCCACTACTTGATCTTTACGCTTCAAATCCGAATTTTGTTAGCCCAGATTCACGCCGCAACGAGGTCATCAGTTTCGTAAAGCAGGGACTCCAAGACCTCTCAATTTCGCGCAACTCTTTTGACTGGGGTGTGAAAATTCCATGGGACGAATCACACATTGTCTATGTGTGGGTGGATGCGCTCATCAACTACATAACCGCGATCGGCTGGGGAGTAGACGACCAGAATTTCAGTCGCCGTTGGCCGGCAACACACATTGTCGGTAAAGACATCCTGAGATTCCATGCTGTTATTTGGCCGGCAATGCTAATGGCCGCAGGAATTGAAGTGCCTAAGCAAGTATTCGGTCATGGTTGGCTCCTCGTCGGCGGTGAAAAGATGAGCAAATCTAGTGGCACCGGTGTTAGTCCGGTAGAGCTTACTGCAGCCTACGGAGTAGACGCTTTTCGCTACTACTTCCTAAAAGCGGTAGTTTTTGGTGCTGACGGAAACTTCTCACTAGAAGATATTGAGGCTCGCTACAATGCTGAACTTGCAAACGGTTTTGGCAACCTTGCAAGTCGTGTACACGCCATGGCCGTGAAATATTTCGAAGGTAAAGTGCCGGAGGCTAGCGCTAAAGGCGAGGCGGAGAAGGTTGTCTCGACTCTGATTCAGGATGCCGTATCCGGCGCACACAAACAGGTTGAAGCAATCGACATCACGGGTGCGCTAAACAAGCTTTGGACAATTGTTGACGGTCTGAACCACTACCTCACCGAGCAGGAGCCTTGGCATTTAGCGAAAGATCCGGCAAATGCCGATCGCTTGGCCACAGTCATCCGCACTTCACTTGAAGGCTTACGTGTATTGGCGGTCGCACTTTCTCCGGTAATTCCAGAAACTTCAGAGAAGCTTTGGGTCGCACTTGGTGCGGTAGAAAGTATCGGTGCACTGTCAGTGCAGAACCTGCTAGAGGCCGCTAACGGGGAACTTCCAACTGGCTCTGCCCTTGGAACACTACCTGTGCTTTTCCCTAGAATCGACAACAAGGACTAAATTCTCGTGGCTATTTCTGATTACCCTCCCTTGCCGACGCCGTTACAACACGGCATTTACGACAACCATACCCACCTACAAATGGTGCGCTTCGGTGAAGAAGACATCAGTATCGATGTTGATACAGCCCTCGATCTGGCCGAAGCCTCCGGAGTGGTGGGTGTTGTTTATGTAGGCACTGATTTCGAGAGCAGCAGTTACGCGGTTGATTTAGCTGAACGTGACAACAGAGTCCTGGCTGCAGTGGCCCTGCATCCGAACGATGCCGCAGAGCTTGAAGAAGCAGGCACTCTCGATACTGAGCTTGCAAAGATTGAAGCACTCGGTGGTCATCCTCGGGTTAGAGCGTTTGGTGAAACCGGTATCGATTTTTTCCGCACCGAAAGCGAAATAGGTAGATCTGGTCAGATACGTAGTTTTGAGGCTCATATTGAATGGGCGAAGCGCTTTGGTAAGGCAGTGCAGATTCATGACCGCGACGCACACGATGAGGTTGTTGTCACCCTGAAAAAAGTGGGAGCGCCAGAAAAGACCGTTTTTCACTGCTTTAGTGGCGATATTGAACTGGCGAAGATTTGTGCCGACAACGGCTGGTACACATCCTTTGCCGGAACGGTTACCTTCAACAACTCCAAAGGGATTCAAGAAGCAGCAAAGTATATTCCGCAGGAACTTATTCTTACCGAGACTGATGCTCCATTCCTAGCCCCTGCCCCATACCGCGGTAAGCCCAACAGTTCATTTGCCACCGTATACACGCTGCGATTTATCGCTGAACTTCGCGGCATCGATGCTGAGGAACTTGCAGAGCAGGTCGGTAAAAATACTCGAGCAGTTTATGGAGAGTGGTGAGATAAGTGCTTGGCGCATCCCAAATTCGCAGAATTGCTGAAGAACTCGACCTGAATCCGAGCAAGAAGCTAGGTCAAAACTTTGTGCACGACGCCAACACTGTGCGCAGGATTGTGCAACTTGCAGAAGTTACTTCCGAGTCTCATGTTATTGAGGTGGGTCCTGGCCTTGGATCGCTTACTCTGGGTCTTCTCGAGACCGGTGCCAAGGTTGTTGCGGTTGAGGTCGACGACCGTTTAGCTAAAAGGCTGAGACCAACAATTCGTGAGCATGCCGGAGAGGCGGAGGCAGAAAATCTCACAGTCTTGAATATGGATGCGCTAAAAATTACCCGAGACTCCCTCGAGGAACCGTACCCTGAAGTTCTCGTTGCAAACCTGCCCTACAACGTATCGGTGCCGATATTTCTGCACCTGTTGAGTGAGTTTCCTGAAATCACCAGAGCATTGGTGATGGTGCAGGCAGAAGTTGGCGAACGACTCGCTGCTACTCCGGGATCGAAAATTTACGGTGGACCCAGCGTGAAAGCAGCCAGTTATGGCGAGCTCAAAGTGGCCGCTACTGTGCCACGTAATATTTTCTGGCCGGTACCAAATGTTGATTCCGTGCTGGTCTCATTCCAGAGGAATTCCGAAAATGACGAACTGGGCGAGACAGAACGCACCAGGCTTTTCAACATTATTGAGGCGGCATTCTCGCAGCGTCGCAAAATGCTTAGGCAGTCACTCTCCGGATATTTCGGGAGCTCAGCACGCGCATCCGAAGCTCTAAAGGAAGCAGGAATTGACCCTACTCTCAGGGCAGAAACCCTCTCCCTGAGCGATTTTCTCGCGCTCGCGAGAATCACTCCACTAGGCTGAGTTTATGCCGTCTGTGAAGGTTAAAGCGCCGGGCAAAATCAACCTCTTTTTGAGGGTGGGGCCGTTGGAAGAAGATGGTTACCATCAGGTAGCAACGGTTTACCACGCAGTCGATTTGTATGACGAACTTGAGTTTGAGGATTCTGAGCAATTAGTGCTCGAATTCGCTGGCGGGAATGCTGACTGGGGTGGGGTAACTCCCGGACCATCGAATTTAGCTATGAAGGCAGCTAGGCTCTTGCAGCAGTATTACGGAACGGAAAAGGGTGCGCATATCCGCATCACCAAAAACATTCCGGTTTCAGGTGGAATGGCTGGCGGTTCGGCAGATGCGGCAGCGACGCTCGTCGGCCTAAACACTCTCTGGGGTTTGCGCCTAAGCACCAACGCGCTCCTAAACATCGGTGCTGAACTTGGAGCGGATGTCCCCTTCGCTATTCTCGGAGGCACAGCAGTCGGCACTGGCAGGGGAGAGCTACTATCGCCGGCTCTTGGCCGAGGCAACTTTAACTGGGTGATTGTGCCTAGCGCTCTGGGAGGACTAAGCACTCCGGATGTATATGCTCGTTTAGACGAAATACGTGACTCCAGTCGCACAGATATTTCTCCCTACGATTCTGTGCCTCAAGTAGCTCCGGAAGTGTTACAAGCAATACGTGACGGGGATCCGGATGCGCTCGCCGGCCTACTCACAAACGATCTTGAAGAAGCAGCGATTGATTTCATCCCGCAGTTGCAGGACATTATTGAGTTGGGGATTGAAGCAGGTGCGCTCGCTGGAATTGTTTCTGGCTCAGGACCAACCTTGGTGTTCCTTAGCCGTGATGCCGAGGGGGCCGACGATTTAGCCGCCCGCCTCACAGAACTTGGGCATCAGGCGATTGCGCTTCGTGGGTCGGCTCACGGGGCTCGAGTTGTTTAGAAATGCAATGAAAGTTTTCTAAGTAGGTCGGCCAATTCTTTGAGTTCGGCGTCGTTCATCCCTGCGAGTAGTTCTTGCTCATGCCGCATAAGGTGCTCCACAGCAATATCTACTTGAACAAGTCCAGTTTTGGTGAGTTTTACCGGAATATTCCTGCGATCGTTGGGGTCAACCTGGCGAGAAATTAGTCCGCGTTTTTCTAGGCGAGCAATCCGATTACTCATAGTGCCGCTGGTTACTAAGTTTTGCGCAAGCAATTCTTTCGGATTTAGTTCATAAGGTGCACCGGCTCTACGAAGTGCGGAAAGGACATCCCACTCCCATGGTTCAAGCTCCGCAGCCTGAAATGCCTGCTTCCTGGCGATGTTTAGCCTGCGAGCGAGCCTAAAGACACGCGAGAGCACGCCTAGTGGCGCAAAGTCAATATCAGGGCGTTCCCGTATCCAAGCGGCGACAATTTCGTCAACTTCATCTGAATCTGGGTTTGTGGGCATACTTTATTCTGGCAGAATGTATAAGGCTCTTTTTTATTTATTGAGCAATGCCCCTTAGTGTAACGGCAGCACGGCAGAATTTGGATCTGTAAAGTCTAGGTTCGAATCCTAGGGGGGCAGCAGGTATTACGATTGGCTTATGAGTAATTCGGCTCTAGCCATCGTAATCCTCGCAGCAGGTCAAGGCACCAGGATGAAATCCCAGACTCCTAAGGTGCTCCATAATCTAGCCGGTCTTCCAATGATTGGGCATGTGCTTCGCACAGCAACCTCACTCGACCCAGCGCATCTCGTGGTTGTGGTTAGGCATGAGGCTGAAGCAATTTCTGAAGTGGTCAGCGCACTAGCACCAACTTCGAAAATTGTGCATCAAGATGAGATACCTGGCACTGGTCGTGCACTAGAAACTGCGCTCTCCGCCCTCCCAGCAGATTTTAAAGGCGATATTGCGGTGCTTTCAGGCGATGTTCCACTTCTTTCAGTTGAACTGATCATTCGTCTTTTGAAGGAGCACGTTTCTGCCGATGCAAGCGCTACCATCTTGAGCGCCAAGGTAAAGAAACCTCGCGGATACGGTCGCATCGTGCGTGAGGGCAATGGGGATGTTCGTGAGATTGTCGAAGAGTCTGATGCTGACGATGACACCAAGAAAATTGATGAAGTAAATTCAGGAACTTACGTTTTCAGATTCCAGGGGATGCGTGAACTGCTTGAAGGTATTTCCACCAATAATGCGCAGGGTGAGAAGTATTTACCAGACGTGGTGGCCGCTATGCGCTCCGCCGGAAGTAAAGTGAACGCTTTTGCGACCAGACAACTTTGGCAGGTAAACGGAGTAAATGATCGCGCCCAGTTGGCGCGGGTAGCTAAACGACTAAATCGCACCCTAATCAAGCAGCACCAAGCAGCTGGAGTATATTTCCTTGACCCTGATTCAGTTTGGGTAGATGTGGATGTCTCTATTGGGGCAGATACCCAAATCCTTCCTGGAACTGTGCTTCGTGGTGCGACCACGATTGCAGAGGGCGCAACGATTGGACCCGACACCACACTTGTCGATACCGAGGTTGGTGCAGGGGCGGTTGTGAAACGCACTGAAGCCACTCTCTCAGTAATTGGTGCAGGGGTAACGGTAGGTCCTTGGGCACTGCTGAGACCTGGAACAGAAATTTCTGAAAAAGCCAAAGTTGGCACATTTGTGGAAGTAAAAAACTCCAAAATTGGTAGGGGCACGAAGGTCCCGCACCTTAGTTACATTGGTGATGCTGAAATTGGTGAAGAAACAAACATTGGTGCAGGTGCAATAACAGCGAATTATGACGGTGTGAAGAAGCATAAAACCATAATTGGCTCACGAGTTAAGACAAGCGCGCATAATGTTTTCGTTGCGCCAGTTACTATTGAAGATGACACTTATACCGGTGCGGGGACTGTGGTTCGGCGAGACGTTCCAAAAGGTTCTCTAGCAGTAAACGTGGTTACACAAAAGAATATCGAAGGATGGGTGGCCAAGAACCGGCCACCGAGTGAGAACAAGGAACACTAAATGTCTGGCCTAATTGCTCAGGGTGAAAAAAGATTAGTACTAGTTACAGGTAGAGCGCATCCTGAGTTGGCCGAAGATATAGCTAAAGAATTAGGTATTGAGCTTTCGCCCACTGAAATTCGCACCTTCGCAAACGGCGAAATTTACGCTCGCTACGATGAGAGCATCCGCGGTAGTGATGTTTTTGTAATCCAGTCGCATCCTGCACCAATCAATGAATGGATGATGGAACAGCTGATTATGCTGGATGCGCTAAAGCGTGCATCTGCAAAGCGCGTCACTGTCGTGTCACCTTTCTTTCCATATGCCAGGCAGGACAAGAAGGGCAGAGGTCGCGAGCCGATTTCAGCGAGGCTAATGGCCGATCTTTACGACACAGCAGGTGCTAACCGAATCATGAGCGTTGATCTTCACGCCGCGCAGATTCAAGGATTCTTCAACGGCCCGGTCGATCACCTTTTTGCTATGCCGGTGCTGCTTGAGCACTTCCGTGCCAAGCTGGCCAATGAACCGGTAACAATGGTTTCTCCTGATATGGGCCGGGTGCGCGTTGCAGATATTTGGAGCGACAAGATGCACGCACCGCTCGCCATTATTCACAAGCGTCGTGACCCGAGGGTTGCCAATCAGGTTTCTGTGCACGAAATTGTGGGCCAGGTTGAGGGACGCACCTGCCTAATTGTAGACGACATGATTGACACCGGTCGAACCATCGTAAAAGCGGCTGAGGCACTGAAAGCCAACGGCGCTATCAAAGTGGTTATTGCCGCTACCCACGCAGTATTCTCTGACCCTGCCACCGAAATTCTACAGAGCGACTTTATAGACGAAGTGGTGGTTACCGACACTCTGCCAGTTCCTGAACACAAACGCTGGGACAGGCTAACAGTGCTTCCAATTGCACCGCTGATCGCTCAGGCAATCCGTCAGGTATTCACCGACGGTAGTGTGACATCTCTATTTGATGGCGCAGCATAAACTGCGAGCACTTTACAAAACCGGATTTTCGCTAGGGAATTATGACTTCTGAACAACCAGCAATCGTGCTAATGCACGGCTACGGCTCCAATGAGCACGATCTTGTGCCGATTGCTGAAATGCTCGCACCAGATTTGGAAGTGCTCAGCCTTCGCGCACCTATCGAGCTTCCCTGGGGAGGGGCAGCATGGTTTCAACTCCTCGACGAAAATGAGGATGCTCGCCTCGCTGAAATAGATGTGGCTGTTGCAGGGGCTTGGGAGAGAATTGATGGGCGGTTCGGCAGCAACCGAAAAGTTGTGGCTATTGGTTTCTCGCAGGGCGGCCTTATGGCTAGTCAATTACTTCGCACCAGACCCGAAAGGGTAGCGGCAACCGTAATCTTTGCGGGTATTGTGTCTCCTGCCGAATATCCTGCAGATGCGCTACTGGCCGAGCAAAAACCTGAAGTCTTTTACGGCAAAGGTGATGAAGATCAGCTACTTGAGAATATTCGCTGGTTCCCCGGAACTATCAGCAAATTGGAGAGCATCGCACAGGTAGATAAGCACTTTTATCCCGGGTTAGCTCACCAACTCAACGAGCAAGAAATAGCGGATGCTCGTGCATACCTCCAGCGGATGCTTAGCTAGTCGACTCTAGTTTCGCTACGATCCTCACTCCACTCGGTGTGGAATGTGCCTTCCTTGTCAATGCGCTTATAAGTGTGTGCGCCAAAGAAGTCACGCTGCCCCTGAACGAGCGCAGCAGGTAGTCTTTCGGCACGAATAGCGTCAAGATAAGACAATGACGCACTAAACGCAGGTACCGCCACACCGGCTAGGGAAGCGGCTGCCACAACCCGACGGAGGCTTAGTTCACTGTCTGCGATAGCATCAGCAAAATATGGTGCGCTTATTAGCAGTTCTAGTTCTGGGTCTTGCTTGTAGGCATCCGTGATCCGGTTTAGGAATACCGCGCGGATAATGCAACCGGCTCTCCAAATTCTGGCGACTTCGCTCAGGTTGATATCCCATTCGTGGTCTTTCGCACCAATACGAATCACATCAAAGCCTTGTGAATAAGCGACGATTTTGGATGCGTAAAGCGCTTTCCGAACATCCTCAATAAAATCTGCACCGGCAGGGAGTCCCTCGACAACCTGTTTTCCGAGCCTTTGAGCTACTTTTCGCTGGGAGAGTGAGGATGACAGTGAGCGCGCGAATACCGCCTGTGCAATTCCCGAGATTGGCACGCCGGTGTCGAGCCCGCTCTTTACTGTCCAGCTTCCGGTGCCTTTAGCACCTGCTGCATCGAGAATTACATCAACCAGTGGTTTGCCGGTTTCTGCATCCACCTGGCGTAGCACCTCGGCGGTTATCTCGATCAGGTAGGAGTCGAGTTCGCCTTTGTTCCATTCGGCAAAAATGTCCGCAATTTCTGCGGGTGTCTGACTGGTTGCGTTTCTAATAAGGTCGTAGCCTTCAGCAATAAGCTGCATATCGGCGTACTCGATACCGTTGTGAATCATTTTCACGAAATGACCGGCTCCGTCAGTTCCGATATGGGTCACGCAGGGTGTGCCATCATCCGCCCTAGCTGCAATAGATTCGAGAATCGGGCGAATAACTTCCCAAGCCTCCGCGCTACCACCAGGCATGATTGAAGGGCCGTGTAGTGCTCCTTCCTCACCGCCCGAAATCCCTGAGCCGACAAAGTTGATTCCGGTTTCACGAACCGCCTTTTCACGGCGAATCGTGTCAGTAAATAGTGCGTTACCACCGTCGATAATCACATCGCCGGGTTCAAAAACTTTTACCAGCGAATCTATAACCGCGTCGGTTGCTGCCCCTGCCTGCACCATAATGATTGCAGTGCGCGGTTTCGCGATTGATGCCGCAAAATCTTCATAAGAATAACTGGCAATAAAATTTGCTTCCGGATGCTCATCCAATAATTCCTTGGTACGACCCTCGGAACGGTTGTATACCGCTACCCGGTTTCCTTCACGAGAGGCAAGGTTGCGAGCCAGATTCGAGCCCATAACTGCAAGACCAACTACGCCAATGTTTGCTTGATTCACTTTTACTCCGATTTCTAATCGCCCACATTCAGGTTACTAGCTGGATGCGCTCAATATTTGGTTTGTGTATGATTGTTAAGGACTTCGGCGAGGGGTGAATAACCCGTTATCGACGCGGCGAGTAAGGTTTTCTCAGATTTTCTATCTCAGAACCCCGATTCTTCGTGTTTCTCGCCGTTAAATAAACAAGGAGTTTCATTAATGAACGAAAAATTAGACGTCGAGAAGCGCGAATCCTTCGGTAAGGGTGCTGCTCGCAAACTTCGTGTCGCAGGTCGTATTCCTGCTGTGATTTATGGTCACGGTAAAGACCCAGTACACGTTTCACTACCAACCCACGAAACCACCCTTATCGTGCGCCAGTCAAACGCTATCCTCGACATTTCTGTCGACGGTAAGAAGACCATGGTGCTCGTTAAGGACATTCAGCGTGACCCAGTGCGCCAAATTATTGAGCACATTGACCTGCTCGAGATTAAGAAGGGTGAGCGTATTACTGTTGATGTGCCTGTTCACATCACCGGTGAGCCATACTCTGGCTTTATCGCCAGCCTGGAAGCAGCACACCTCACAATTGATACTGAAGCAACTCACATTCCTACTCATCTTGAAGTTCCAGTCGATGGCTTCGAAGGTGGCACCGTTATTACCGCACGCCAGGTAGAACTACCTGACGAGGTTATTTTGGTAACCCCAGAAGACCACGTTGTTGTAACTGTGATGGCTCCAGCAGCTGAAGTTGCTGCTGAGAACCTTGAAGCAGAAGAGGGCGAAGAAACAGAAGCAGAGGCAACTTCTGAGGCTGAAGCTCCAGCTGAGGAATCCGCTGAATAAAAAACGTTGGCTGATATTCGGGCTCGGAAACCCCGGGCCCGAATACTCCAGCAATCGCCACAACGTGGGGCACATGATTGTGGATGCGCTCGCTGCCGAAGCGGGGGCATCGTTTTCAAAACAGTTGAGTGTCGCACATGTGGCAAAACTACTCACACCGGATAGTGAGATTCTGATCGCTAAATCTCTCGGATACATGAACCTATCTGGTGGTCCGGTATCTAAACTCGCTCGCAAATTCGATATTCCCTTAGAGCGGGTAGTTATTGTGCACGATGAACTAGATCTTGACTTCGGCACCATTCGTATCAAAGCGGGTGGTGGGCACGCAGGTCACAACGGGCTGCGCGATATTTCGGCGGCTCTTGGACCCGACTACATACGAGTGCGTTTTGGCATCTCCCGTCCGAAGGGTGATCCAGCAAAATATGTGCTCCAAAACTTCAGTAAAACCGAACAAACCCAGCTTCCTGCACTGATTGAGGATGCTGCGCTCGCGGCTATAGACATCCCGCTTCAAGGATTGACTACTTCCCAGCAGAAGTGGAATTCACTCACTTAGAATTAACAGGTGAATGACTCATTTTTAAAACTACTTTCCGAGTCTGAACCTATTCAAAATGAAATCGAGTCTCTCCGCGCTGGAGATTTCTGCCAAGCAGTTCCTGGGCTGAGAGCTCCTTTACTTGCGCTTGCGATAGATTCGCCGGTCACTCTGATTGTCACACCAACTGCTAAGGATCAGGATGAGCTAGCTCGCACCCTCGAAACCCTCACAGATTTTGAAATCGCGATTTTCCCCGCCTGGGAGACTCTGCCACACGAGCGGTTAAGCCCAACTGTTGAATCAATCGGTACCAGAGTCACCACTTTGAAACGACTTCGTGCCGGTGCTAAAGAGAAGAAACTGGTTGTCATTGCTTCGGTGCGAGCAGCGATTCAGCCGGTTATTTATTCGGCCAGTGAAGTGGCCGATTTAGAATTGCGAGTTGGGGAAAACGTCGATTATTCGAGCATCCCTGAGACTCTCACCCTCTTCGGTTATTCCCGTGTTGACCTAGTTACAAGGCGCGGAGAGTTTGCGGTGCGCGGTGGAATTATAGATGTTTTTGTGCCGACAGCTGCGCATCCTGTTCGCGTAGATTTCTTTGGTGACGATGTTGACGACATCCGCGAATTTTCGGTTTCAGATCAAAGGTCTTTCCCTGAAGCATTGAAAGTGACCACTATTCACCCAGCCAGAGAAATTCTGATTGATGACCATGTGCGCGAAAAAGCTGCCGAACTGGTTTCGCAGTATCCAATATTTGAGCAGCAGTTAGAAAAGATTGCTTCTGGTGCGGTGGCTGAAGGAATCGAATCGATCGCTCCACTTTTGACCGGCAGAATCGCCAGCCTGCCCGAACTGCTTCCAGAGAAGTCGACAATTGTGATTTATGGGCAAGAACGCTCAGTATCGCGCGCCACCGACCTGATTAAAGCAAATGCTGAATTCTTGCATGCAGCCTTTGATGCTGCAGCTGTTGGTGGGAATGTGCCTGTGAAGCTACAGGGCACCGACTACCTCACAATTCCAGAACTTAGGGAATCGCATCAGGGCCCTTGGTGGGAGTTTTCCAGTTTTGCTTCAGACAGTGAAGCATCGGTTTTGCCTTCTTTCAAGAATCAGGCGGATGGTGCACTCGACTACCTGCAAGAGGCACATTCAGCAGGTTTCAACATTTTCATTTATTTTGATGGGCCGGGCATGAAAGATCGCGCCAGTAGTTTGCTGGCGGATCGAAGTATCCCAGCAACACTTGAACTCGGATATTTGCAGTCAGGTTTCCGATTGCAAACTGATGACTCCAAACTGCTGGTGATGACTGAAGCGGAATTTTTTGGTAGAAAAGCGGACGCTTCAAAACCGCCAAAACTTGCGGTCAAACGCGGTGCTATTGTGGATCCGCTTTCACTAGAGCCGGGCGATTATGTGGTGCATGAAGTTCACGGTATCGGCAAGTTTATCGCCCAGGTCACTCGCAAACTCAAAACAGCATCAGGCGAAGCCACTGAGCGAGAATTCTTGCAGATTGAGTATGCACCGGGTAAGCGGGGCATGCCGGCAGACAAACTGTATGTGCCAATTGATCGACTGGACAGACTCAGCCGCTACTTTGGTGCCGAGGAACCTTCGCTTTCAAAAATGGGCGGAAGTGACTGGGCAGCAGCTAAGGGCAAGGCTCGCAAAGCGGTGCGCGAGATTGCTGTTGAACTTGTGAAACTGTATTCCACTCGGCAAGCAGCTAAAGGTTACGCCTTCGGTGCCGACACTGCCTGGCAGCGTGAATTAGAGGACGCTTTCCCTTATCAAGAAACCAGAGATCAGCTGGTAGCTATTGAAGAAGTCAAAGCAGACATGGAAAAGCCTTTGCCGATGGATCGCCTAATCAGCGGTGATGTTGGATTCGGAAAAACCGAGATTGCTATCCGCGCTGCTTTCAAAGCGGTGCAGGAACAGAAGCAGGTAGCGATGCTGGTGCCAACCACGCTCTTGGTGAAGCAGCACTATGAAACCTTTGCCGCCCGCTTTTCCGGATTCCCGGTAACGGTTCGCCCACTATCTCGATTCGAATCGAAAAAGGATGCAGAAAACACTATCGCAGGACTTGCCGATGGAACTGTCGATATTGTGATTGCAACTCACAGGTTGCTTAGCGATTCTGTTAGGTTCAAAGACCTCGGCCTAGTTGTTCTTGACGAAGAACAACGCTTCGGTGTTGAGCATAAAGAAGCGCTCAAGAAACTAAAAACAAATGTCGACATTCTCGCAATGAGCGCAACCCCGATTCCGAGGACACTGGAGATGGCTGTGACTGGGATTCGTGAAATGTCTACCCTTTTGACACCGCCGGAGGATCGTCACCCAATTCTCACCTACGTTGGCCCATACAGCGAAAAGCAGGTGGCGGCCGCAATAAATCGTGAACTTATTCGCGAAGGTCAAGTCTTTTATGTGCATAATCGCGTCAATTCAATCACGCAGGTTGCCAACAAGATAGCTGAACTGGTTCCGGATGCACGGGTCGCTATTGCGCACGGTCAGATGAGCGAAGCGGCACTCGAACAGGTTCTGGTTGATTTCTGGGAACAGCGAATCGATGTCCTGGTTTCAACCACAATTATTGAAACCGGACTGGATATCCCTAACGCCAACACCCTGATCGTTGACCGAGCTGATAAGTTTGGGCTCTCTCAACTTCACCAGTTACGTGGCCGAGTTGGACGCGGAAGGGAGCGCGGATACGCTTACCTCTTCTATGACGCCGACAAGCCGCTCTCTGAAACAGCTACTTCAAGACTTGAAACAATCGCCAGCAACACCGATCTCGGTTCTGGAACTCAAATTGCTCTCCGCGACCTAGAACTTCGCGGGGCAGGAAACCTGCTTGGTGCTGAACAGTCCGGGCATATCACAGGAGTAGGTTTTGATCTCTACCTGCGGATGATTGGTGAGGCTGTCGGAGAATTCAAGGGAGAAGCGCCAGCAAGTGAGGCTGAACTTCGACTAGAACTTCCCGTGGATGCCTACCTATCGCAGGAATACATTGATTCAGACAGGCTCAGGTTAGAGGCCTATCAGAAGCTGGCAAATGCATCCCGTGAAGAAAACTACGAGGAACAGATTGAGGCGATAAAGCAGGAGTTGGAGGATCGCTACGGCGCACTTCCGGAAGCTGCGCGGAAACTTTTGCAGGTTACGCGCATCCGCGGAATGGCGAATCAGAAAGGCATTCTCGAACTCGTTACCGCCGGTGGCGCTTTGCGGATATCCCCAGTGGAACTGGCAGAGTCCGCACAGATGAAACTCGCAAGGTTGTTTAAGGCAAAGTATGCCAGCGGAAATAAGCAGCTACTTGTGCCTATACCGAAAGACGCTACCGACCCGCAAATAATCGGACTCGTTTCGGACATTATCGAAAACATTTAGGCTAAGCGTATGGAGCAAAAACTCGAACAGGCAATCGCCTCCATGCAGGAAATGATGGAACGCCTAGTAACTGAATGCCCATGGAATCGGGAGCAGACCGCAGAAACTATCGCTGCCTATGCTCCTGGCGAGGGTGAGGAACTGATTGCGGCTGTTGCTTCAGGTAAGGAAGCTGACATTCGTGACGAACTTGGAGATTTGCTCTACCAGATTCTTTTTCAAGTGGAGCTGGCCAAAAAGCGCGGTGCCGGTTGGGGGCTTAGCGAAGTTATTGAAGGCATGGTGAAGAAGATGACTGAACGCCATCCTCACGTATTCGCTGGAGAAAAAGCGGAAACAGCAGCCGATGTTATTCCGATTTGGCAGAGGGTCAAGGCAGAGCAGAAAAAGCGCAAACTAGAATTAGAGAGTGAGTGAAGTAACCCCACCCCGTGGCATGCGCGATTTCCTACCCGCGGATAAAGCCAAGCGTGAAGCAGTAATCTCCAAAATTCGCGCAGGATATGCCGCCCACGGTTTTGAAGAAATAGAAACCCCGGTGATGGAATCGCTGGAGCGACTACATTCCGGCATGGGTGGCGACAACGAAAAACTCTCCTACGCGATTATGAAGCGGGGGCTGAAAGACACTGAGCTTGCAGATGCTGCAAAGAGTGGCAACGCACTCGCGCTCGCGGATCTCGGACTTCGCTACGACCTTACCGTGCCGCTTGCTCGTTTCTACGCCACAAATCAGGCGGCACTTCCGAGGGTTTTTAGAGCCATACAGATTGCTCCAGTATGGCGTGCAGAGCGCCCACAGAAGGGACGTTTTCGCCAGTTTGTGCAGTGCGATATTGACATCCTCGGGGAGGGGTCGATTAGTGCCGAGGCTGAGCTGATTATTGCCGCCTTGGACGTTTTTGATTCTCTTGGACTCAAAGATTTCAGTATCCGCATAAATGATCGCAGGTTGCTTTCTGAACTGCTCACCTCATTCGGTTTTGCTAAAGATCGTCAAGACGATGCGCTAATCACCATCGACAAGCAAGACAAGATTGGTATCGAGGGGGTTTTGAAAGAACTTGCTGAGCGCGACCACAGTGAAGAAGCCATCGCAGGTTTCAAGGCTTTCGCTACTCGTCCAATGACCATGATTTATCACCCATTTGGTGAGGCACAGATTAAGCACCGCCTAGGGCCAGATTTTGAGAGCGAAGCAATTGCCGATTTAGCGGCTATTGGTAAGGCAGTTGCTGCATCCGGTCGCGACTCAGAAAAGCTTACTTTTGATCCTTTCCTAGTTCGTGGCATGGGCTATTACACGGGCACTATTTTCGAGGTATATCACCCAGAACTCGGATATTCCTTAGGTGGCGGTGGCCGTTACGACAAGATGATTGGCCGCTTCTCTGGCAGTGAAGTTCCCGCTGTTGGTTTCTCGATTGGTTTTGAGCGCATCCTTGATTTATTGGACGATGACGCTAGCAACTCACTAAAGAAGCTTCTGCTTCTGGATGAGGGAGTGGTCGCGGAAAAGCTATTGAGCGTAAAGTCGAAACTTATGAATGACGGTTTTGCGGTGAGTGTGCAACCAAAACCGAAAAACTTGAACCACACACTAGAGTTAGCGAAAACTAACGGTTTCACCTCTTGGGCTATAGTAAGCACCGCGGGCGAGCTGTCAGAGGTTCGCGAACTCGCATAACTAGACTTAATTTTTGGTGCGCAGTACTGGCGCAGAGTATTTAAAGAAAAGGAAAAATCAATGGCTGAAATTATCGGTGTATATGCGCGCGAGATTATTGACTCACGAGGCAACCCAACCGTAGAAGTTGATGTGCTACTAGAGGATGGCGTGGTTGGTCGCGCAGCAGTTCCGAGTGGTGCATCCACTGGCGAATTCGAAGCGTATGAGCTTCGTGACGGTGACAAGAACCGCTACGGCGGTAAAGGCGTGCAGAAGGCTGTAGCGGCTGTTATCGACGAAATTGGCCCTGCTATTGAAGGAATTGACGCCACTGATGGTCGCATCGTTGACCAGGTGATGATCGCCCTTGACGGCACTGAAAACAAGTCCAGGCTGGGTGCTAACGCAATACTAGGTGTGAGTCTTGCAGTAGCTAGAGCAGCAGCAGAAAGCGCAGATCTGCCACTATTTAGATACCTTGGTGGGCCTAACGCTCACACCCTACCAGTGCCACTATTAAACGTAATCAACGGTGGGGCACACGCAGACACCAGCGTTGATATTCAAGAATTCTTCCTAGTTCCGCTGGGTGCTAGCACCTTCAAGGAAAGCTTCCAGTGGGGTACAGAGACCTACCACGTACTGAAGTCAAAGCTGAAGGCTGCCGGTCTAGCAACCGGTCTAGGTGATGAGGGCGGATTCGCTCCAGACCTAAGTAGCAACAGAGCAGCACTTGACTTCCTGCTAGAGGCTATCGAAGCTGCCGGCTTCAAGCCTGGCGTAGATATTGCTTTGGGGCTTGATGTGGCATCCAGCGAATTTTTCGAGGGGGGCAAATACAACTTTGAAGGCAAAGCGTTAGATGCCGCGGCACTCGTTGATTACTACGCAAAACTTGTTGCGGACTACCCGGTAATCACTATTGAAGATCCACTAGATCAGAATGACTGGGATGGCTGGAAACTAATCACCGACACACTCGGTAAGAAGGTGCAACTGGTGGGAGATGACCTCTTCGTAACCAACCCTGAGCGTCTTGCAGAGGGTATTGCTAAGGGCGTGGGTAACTCGCTGCTTGTGAAAGTGAACCAGATCGGTACCTTGAGTGAGACTCTGGATGCGGTGGAACTTGCACACAGAAACTCTTACACCACAATCATTTCTCACCGCTCGGGTGAAACCGAAGACACCACGATCGCCGATCTTTCTGTTGCTACCGGCTCCGGACAGATCAAGACCGGTGCTCCAGCGAGAAGTGAGCGTATTGCTAAATACAACCAGCTTCTTCGTATTGAGGAAGAGCTTGCTGAAGCGACAGTATTCGCTGGCCGTTCCGCATTCCCAAAGTTGAAGTAATTTAGGGATTTTCGCCTCAAAAACACCCAAGCAATAAATCAAAAAATCGAGAAATTATTTTCAAGATGAGTGAAGAAACCAACAAGCCATGGCGACTATCAGGGATGACCACACTGGTCATCCTGCTAGTCGGTTTTGCGCTGATGGCACTTGCTCCTGGTTTTAAAACCCTTGTCGAACAGCGTCAGCAGATTGCCGATCAGGAACGTCTCCTAGAGATACAAAAACAGGAACTCGAGAATTTGACTGCTGAGCTTGACCGCTGGCGCGACCCGGCATATATCCGCTCAGTGGCCAGGGAGAGACTCTTCTACGCGATGCCCGGTGAGGTGTCTTACTTGCTGATAGGTGGGGAAGAATTTGAGGCTGGTACAGGTGGAAACACTACGATTACAGACCAAATCACGGTCACTGAGTCGAACTGGGCTTCAACGCTTTTTCTAAGTTCGCTACTTGCAGGCGCCGGTGATTTTGAGGCTGGTGAATAGATGCTTGAGGAAGCTACCGAAGAAGATTTGATGATGCTAAGGGAGCAGCTAGGTCGTCCCGTGCGTGGCCTTATTGGTATCGCTGCCCGAACATCCAGTGGTGAACCATTGGTGGTAGCTACCCGTCCGCGACTGGAGGACGGCACCCCTTTTCCAACTTTTTACTACCTCACCCATCCAGCGGCAACCGCGGTTTTTTCTCGCCTAGAAGCGGAAGGGAAAATGCGCGAATACGAGGCTCGTCTGAATGAGGATGCAGAGCTTGGTAAAATATATACTTCAGCTCATGAAGCTTATTTGAAGGACCGGTCGGAATATGGTTCTCCAGATGAGATTGATGGGATAAGCGCCGGTGGCATGCCGACGCGAGTGAAGTGCCTACACGCTTTAGCGGCTCACGCTTTAGCTGTGGGTGAGGGAGTTAACCCGGTCGGCGATTTTGCGGTACGAGATGCGCTTGCTGTGGGTTGGCCCCGTTAAAACGTAATAAAAAATTTAAGGGAGTGCAGTGACCAAGGTTCTAATAGTCGGTGGTGGCTATGCCGGATTGTATCTAGCAAGAAAACTAGAACGTAAATATTTAAAGAGGGGCGAAGCCCAGGTGACCCTGGTTGATCCAAACCCTTACATGACTTACCAGCCACTGCTGCCGGAAGTTGCTGCAGGCAATGTAGAGCCACGACACACAGTGGTTTCCCAGCGCAAGCACCTGAAGCGTACCGAAGTAATTACTGCTCGAGTAACCGGTGTCGATCACGCTGCGAAGAAGGCGACAATTACTCCTAAGGTTGGCGAAGCATACGAAATTGAGTATGACATTATCGCTGTTACTGCAGGTGCGGTTTCTCGCACATTCCCTATCCCTGGTATTGCAGATAATGCAATCGGTCTCAAGAATGTTGAAGAAGCAGTTGCTATTAGGGATACCCTAATCAACAATTTCGGTAAGGCTGCAGCTATCCCTGCAGGCCCTGCTCGTGATCGCCTACTAACCACGGTTGTTGTTGGTGGTGGTTTCGCTGGTATCGAAGTTTTTGCTGAACTGCGCTCACTCGCATCCAGCCTTCTAAAGTATTATCCCCAGATTGCAGCAAGCGAAGTGCAGTTCCACCTCATTGAGGCGATGGACCGGATTATGCCTGAGGTATCCCACAAGACCAGTCTCTGGGTTTTGAAGGACCTCGCTTCACGTGACGCTCACGTTCACCTAAACACCCAGGTAGTAAATGCTGTGGATGGTGTGGTCGAGACCAACACTGGTGAGAAGTACCCAACAGATCTGATTATTTGGACTGCTGGTGTTATGGCCAACCCAATGGTTCGCACCACCGGATTACCCGTTGAAGAGCGTGGCCGCATAAACGTTGGTGCTGACCTGCGTGTGCGCACCCTTGAAGGTGAAGTTGTTGCTGATGCATTCGCAGCTGGTGACTGCGCCGCAGTGCCAGACCTTACCGGTAACGGTGTTGGTGGGTTCTGTGTGCCAAACGCTCAGCACGCTGTCCGTCAAGGAAAGCTTTTGGCTAAGAACGTGGCTGCAAGCATTCGCGGTGAAGCAGTGCGCGAATACCGCCACGACAGCATCGGTGCGGTTGCCGGTCTCGGTATTGGTCGCGGTGTTTACACCGGAGGCAAGAAGAAGTTTGCCCTCAAGGGCTGGATTGGTTGGGTTATGCACCGTGGCTACCACGGCCTAGCAATCCCTTTCTGGGAGCGTAAGACTCTGCTATTTAGTAACTGGTTCTGGCACTTCTTCCAGAAGCGCGACATTGTGGCTCTAAACGGTCTCGAAACACCTCGCGCAGCTTTCGAAGAATTCGCTTCTCGGCCAAAAGCTTAGTTGCGTGAATGGTTTGTAGCGCTTTTCGTAAAAGATTGGCGCTACAAACTTATAGACTCTTATAGTTGGCTAATTGCCCCCGTAGCCCAATGGCAGAGGCAGAAGACTTAAAATCTTTCCAGTGTGGGTTCGAGTCCCACCGGGGGTACCGCGAGGCCTTTATTTTTAAGGGTAGACGGTTTTCGGTACTAGTAAAAAATCGGGTTTGTGCCCTTTATGAAATCAATTCTGAAGGAACTTATCCAAGATATGGGTCGAATTAGGGGTTGTATTTCGCTTCGCTGCTTAGTGTTTTCTAGTCATTACGTCGCTCTAAAGGTTAGCTTCCTCTATCTGATTCAGCTTTTCTGCTTTGGCTTTTAAGTCAGCGTAGTCGCTGTACTTAGATTGCTCCCTAGCGATACGGGCCTGAATTGCTTTATCGAAATCTTCTTGAGAAGTAATCGGAGTAAAAGCAACCAGTGTCTTATCGTTAGTGTTATCGGCCTGCCCAGCATCTGTGGCAGTGGTGTTTTCAGACATGAGTCTGTTCCTTTCCATTTAGAGCCTGTCGGCTTTAGATTCCGCAGAAACAGTCTGCGTAACTGCCACAGAAAAACACTGTGGAAACCATTGAGGGGTGCTTTTCTTCACCGGCGCACCCCAAATCGGTGATGAAGGTGCAAGCGAGAACACACTTGCTCATGCGGGGCTAACCGCAGTGGCTAGCCGCGTCCACTAAACGCGCTTACTAAGCTGCAGCTGCCTCGGGGTCATTAGATCTTGGGGCAGTTCCCTTTTTAAACAGGAAGTGGATCCCAAAACCAACAACCGCCACGACAGAAGAACCTATCAAAATTGGCAAGCTGTGTTGCTGTATTTGCTCATTAGCAGCTATCAACAGTGGGCCAACATCGGCTGTGAGTTCTGGAGCAATGCCACTTGTAGTCATCCAGTTCAAAAGGGCAGTAATCAAGAAGGGAAGTGCCAGCACGAGCACAAAAGCAATCACGCCCAACTGCCCGACAAGCTTGAATGGCGAGTTGCTGAGTAAAACACCGAGGACCAATCCTGCAAGCGAAATAATCAGCCCCCACTCGCTCCAAAAAGCTGCAAACCCGGACACATTCTGGCTGGCATCCCCAATGACGTTAAACCAAGAAGTATCTATGCTGTCCCCAAAAAACGAAATCCAAGAACTGTCGCCAATAGCCCCAGCGCCTTCAATAGCATTTTGAACGATGCCCAAGACCGCATTGAATGCAGAAAGCTGTAACCAAAGAAACAGCCCAGTGATTGAAAGTGTGAGGATGATTCGGCGCAGGCCCTGACGTCCACTGAATAAACCGGTGATTAAGTTCATATAGTCAGGTTAGCAATGCCTCAGCTTAAATAACCTATGCTTTGTATACTTTAAAGAATGAATGCGGTTAAGCGTGTGCGTTCGTTGAGGTCGGACTATTCGCGTAATCACCAAACAATCCTCGAAATTGCTAGGGAACTATACCAACGTGATGGTGCAGGCATGGTCTGGTCTGATTTGGCTAAAGAAACAGGTTTTACATTGCCTACCCTTTACACCCATTTCCCGACCCGTGAAAACCTAATCGACGAACTATTTGAGCAAATGGTTGAAGCGATGACTCACGAAGTAGAGAGGATTGCCAGGGATGCGAAAAACGACCCTTTCGAAAAGCTAGACAAAATATTCGTCCATCTCTCAAAACAAATGTTGAGTAATCTTTCTTTCCCAATAATTCTGCAGGAGTACTTGAGAATCAACCCGCAGGGTAAAGTGTTTACTTCTGATTCAGAAGTGGTGGGAAGACTGTTCAACGAACTATCCAGCACTGGCAAGCTTCTTGATGAGTTTACGCAAAAAGATCTTGCAAAGATTATGTCCCTTCCGCTCAGGTTATCTAGTAACAGGAATGCTGACTACGAAGCTACGTCGAGACTAGTGGGCTATATCATTCGTGGGATTAGAAAATGTGATTCAGGAACAGCAGAAAAATAAACTAACGAATGCCCGATAAAGCTCAAATTAGGCGTTGGCGCCGGTATTTAGCCGATGAAATTGCTGAAGAAAAGCTTTATCGCACCCTAGCTGAAAGGGCTGATGGCACTTACCACGATATTTTCTGTGGACTAGCTGAGGCTGAATCAAGACATCAAGCGCACTGGGTGGAGCTGCTTGGTGATAAAGCTCAACCACTACCAGAACCCAGTCTTGGGTCCAGAGTGCTTTCCTGGCTTGCAAAACATTTCGGAATGCTATTTGTGCTGATGCTCGCTCAACGCGCCGAAAAGCGTAGTCCCTACGATGGCGACGTTGACGCATCCCGCACTATGGCAGCCGATGAGGAAGTGCATGCAGAAGTAATCAGCGAGCTTGCGCAGTCGGGTCGAGAGCAATTAGCTGGAAACTTCCGTGCCGCTGTTTTTGGGGCAAACGATGGGATAGTGAGCAATACTGCTCTAATTATGGGTTTTGCGGGAACCGGAGTTGCCGCGGCGACAGTGACATGGTCGGGAGTGGCCGGGCTAATCGCCGGTGCGGTTTCAATGGCAGCAGGGGAGTATGTGTCCGTAAAAAGCCAAAACGAGCTACTCTCATCAAGCAAAGATTCAACAACTAGGGAACATGCAATCAGGAGTCTCAATGTTGATGCAAATGAACTAGCGCTCATCTACCGAGCCCGCGGGTTTGACGAGCATGATGCCATGGATGCTGCAAACAAGGCCCTAAAAGATAGCACTCTCCACCTACCCAGCTATGCGGAAGCGGACTACACCGAGATCGGCAAACCACTTGGGGCGGCATCGTCAAGTTTCGCTTTCTTTGCTATCGGAGCAATCCTGCCGATTATTCCGTTCCTTTTTGGGGCATCTGGTATTGCTGCAATAATTTGGGCTTTAGTGATTTCAGGTGTCGCACTTATGCTTACTGGATCAATAGTGGCGCTACTTTCAGGGAAGCCAATTATTCCACGAGCGCTCAGGCAATTGGCAATTGGATGGGGTGCTGCCGGGGTCGCCTATGTGATTGGCGCATCCCTCGGTGGGGTATTCCTCAGTTAGCTCTAAGTATCTATACAGGGTATAAAGCTTTATAGTTTAAATATGGAATTCTTACCTCTATACATAATTCTTGGACTTGTAGCCATAATCGTTATCTGGCTATGGTCTACATACAACCAGTTGACAACTCTCAACATTCGTGTTGATGAGGCATGGAGCGACATCACTGTTCAGCTCAAGCGTCGTGCAGACCTAATCCCTAACCTTGTTTCAACCGTGCAGGGTTATGCAGCGCATGAAAAAGAAGTTTTTGCTGCTGTTACAAAAGCAAGGGCAGAGACGCTCTCGGCACAGGGGCCAGCAGAAGCTGCTGTTGCTGAAAACCATATGCAAGCAGCCCTTAAGAGTATTTTCGCAGTTGCTGAAGCATACCCACAGCTACAGGCAAGCCAAAACTTCCTGCAGCTACAGGCAGAGCTTGTTGACACTGAAGACAAGATTCAAGCATCACGTCGCTTCTACAACGGTGGTGTGCGCGAACTCAACACCAAGATCAAGGTATTCCCAAACAACCTAATTGCTGGCATGTTTGGATTCCACGCGCGCGAATTCTTCGAGGTTGCAGATCCTGGTGCTATCGCTGAAGCGCCTCGCGTCCAGTTCTAATCACCACATAAGTTCCTAGCAAGGAGTTTAACCACTCGTGTATAGCGCGATACGGAAGAACAAGGTCAATACCGTAATAATAATGGCCGGCTTCCTGATGATTATTGGTCTGCTCGCCTTTATCGCAAGTTATATCTTCGGTAACGGCGAGTGGTCAATAACCATAACCACCTTAGTGATTGCTGCCGCTTACGCACTGTTCCAGTATTTCGCTGCCAGTTCGCAAGCACTGTCGATGTCCGGTGCACAGGAAATCGATAAGAGCACGAACCCGAGACTGTATCGCATTGTGGAGAATCTAGCTATAACTACCGGAACTCCGATGCCGAAGGTTTACATAATCAATGACCCATCGCCTAATGCTTTTGCTACCGGAAGAAACCCAGAAAATGCTTCTGTTGCCGCAACCACGGGCATCCTTGAATTGCTCGACGATGCTGAGTTGCAGGGTGTTATGGCTCATGAACTAGGACACGTGCGCAACTACGATATTCGAGTATCCACAATAGTTTTTGGACTCGTAGTCGCAATAGGTCTGCTCGCAGATATTCTCTCTCGCATGGCTTTCTGGGGTGCGGGTAGTCGCAACAATAACAACAATGCCAATCCGGTTGTGATGATTATTGGGCTGGTGGCAATTATGGTTGCCCCTATTGTTGCGGCCGTGGTGCAGGCGGCGATTTCTAGGCAGCGTGAATATTTGGCCGATGCTACCGGTGCAATGACCACCAGGCATCCTGAAGCTCTCGCCAGTGCCTTAGCGAAAATTGGTGGAGTAGCGATGCCTATGAAGCGTCAAAACTCCTCAATGGCTCATTTATGGATCTCAGACCCGATGAAACCTGGTTTGATGGACCGGATGTTCTCCACCCACCCACCAACACAGGATCGCATCAACCGACTACTTACCATGGGCGGTAAGTTCTAGGCGAATGCCGCAAGAAGCTACTTCAAAGCTTTTTTGAGGGATGCAGCCGCATTGCCTTTGCTTTCGACTGAAATTTTCTCTGCTCCCACCCATTCGGCAGCATCACGGAGTAGAACAGCAATTGGTCCAATCTGGTACTTATGTTCAGGATTCTCCTGCCAAACACTCTTAACAAGGAGCGTGCCCTCTTTGCGTTCGTGTTTTAGATCAACACGACCTACAAGCTCGTTTTCGAGCATTATTGGTAGCGAGTAGTATCCGTAGATACGCTTTGGCTCAGGCACATAGATTTCAATCTTGTAATCAAAATCGTAAAGCCATTTTGCGCGCTCTCTGTGCCAAACAACCTGGTCAAAAGGTGTAAGTATCGCATTCACGCTAAATGGGGCAGGCTCGGTCGTGCCCGGGATAATATAAACCGGCTTTGGCTGGTTTTCGACCGACACCTGGATGATTTTTCCGGCATCCTGAAGCCTGCGAATATTGTCGCGAATTTCGGTGGGGTAGAAGCGGTAAAAGTCTGCGATTTGATCGACAGTTGCTAGACCTAGGTGCCTTAGTGACTTCAAGACCAGTTCGTCTTGGGCATCTTCATCGCTCAGGCGTGACTGCAGGTGTTCTACTGGGACAACCTGCTCTGCGAGAGCATACCTGCGCTGAAAATTATGACGGCCGGCAGAAGTGAGCGTTCCCATGAAAAACAGTCGCTCAGCGGCAACCTTCAAATCCGACCAACCCCACCAACTGGTGGATTTGCGCTTATTCAAGTCGTGCTCAAACTCATTGATGCGCATTGGTCCGTTAGCCTCTAGCTCTTTCACAATCCAGTCCATTAGTTGCTGGATAGGTTTTCGCTCAGCTGCAGGTTTCTTGTGAAAACGATCCCGATACCATGTCATTCGCGGATGAAACAGGTGGCGATCTTCCAGTGGAATGAAAGATGCCTGATGTGCCCAGTATTCAATAAATTTCGGCTGGGTGGCGAGGGTTAGCGCATCCAAATCGCTTTGGCTGTATTTACCGACCCGAGAATAAACCGGCATATAGTGGCTGCGTTGAAAAACATTCACCGAATCGATTTGGAGTAATCCTATTTTTCGAATTAGTGCATCCATTCCAGATTGGTCCGCAGTGAATCCGTGACCAAAGCCTGCTGCATGCAGGGTAATTTGGCGGGCTTGTTTAATGCTTATTTCATCCATAAATATCTAGCGATAAGTGTAACGGTAAGGAACTAAACTTGAAATGTGGCTAAACTCCCAGATTACGATGCAGTAGTTGCTGCCGAGAGCCGGATTTCCCCATCAGTAAAACGAACACCGGTTCTTACTGCGCAGTCTCTTTCTGGCATCACCGGTGTGACTATGTTCATTAAGTGCGAGAACCTACAGCGCACCGGCTCATATAAGCTTCGAGGCGCACTAAACCGGCTTTCGCAGTTGAGTGATGAGCAGCGCTCAAAAGGTGTGGTGGCTGCCTCAGCCGGTAATCATGCTCAAGGGGTAGCGCTGGCGGCTAAAGAACTCGGTATTCAGGCAACTATTTATATGCCTGTTGGTGCAGCCCTTCCAAAGATGCAGGCCACAAAAGGCTACGGTGCCAAGGTTGTGCTTGAGGGCATCGACTTCGATCGCACCCTAGAAGCTGCGCTGAAATTTGCCGACGAAACCGGTGCAATCTTCATCCCTCCTTTTGATCATTACGACATCATTGCAGGGCAGGGAACTGTTGGCTTAGAGATATTGGAACAGATTGACGACTTCGATTATGTGCTGGTTCCGGTCGGTGGTGGAGGGCTAATTTCCGGTATCGCAACCGCAATAAAAGCAAAAAAACCCGGGGTAAAAATTATTGGTGTGCAATCAGGCAGTGTGGATGTCTTTGCTCGCTCATTCAAATCGAAAAAGCGGCTATCACAAGAAATCAGACCGACAATCGCCGACGGTATTGCGGTTGGGCATCCGGGTGAACTTACTTTTGAAGCTGTGTGTGATTTAGTTGATGATTTTGTCACCGTCACTGAGGATGAAATTGCTGAAGCAATTCTGCTTACTCTTGAGCGGAGCAAGATTTTGGTAGAACCGGCCGGTGCTGTCGGGTTTGCGGCACTTCTTTCTGGAAAGTTGGAAGGCATCGTTGAAAAAGGCAGCCGAGTTGTTGTGGTTGCCACCGGTGGTAACATCGATCCGCTTCTACTTCAGCGCGTGGTTAGCCACGGTTTAGAGACTGCAGGTCGCTATCTGAAACTGCGTATTCCTTTGCCCGATCTTCCCGGGCAACTTGCCGAGACTTCAAAAATTGTGGCGCAAGCGAACGGCAATGTGGTTGAGGTGCAACACACGAGGCACGGTTCCGGTCTACAAATCTCCGATGTTGAACTCGAACTCCATATTGAAACCCGTGGTCCTGAGCATGCAGAGAATGTTATGCAGGCACTTCGCGATCACGGATACAACCCGAAAGTTGTGGCCTAAGCCTCGAAAGCTTCAACTTCGAGGATTTTTACCTTAATGGTTTTCCCAGTCGGTGTGGTGTATTCCACGGTTGCGCCAGCTACGGCACCAATTACCGCCTTACCTATTGGTGATTGCTCGCTGTAAGCTTCAATTTCAGTGTCTGCAGCGATTTCACGACTACCCACTACGAACTTCTCAACATCGCCAAAAATCTCTGCTGTGACCACACTGCCGGGGCGGATTGTGCCATCATTTTCTGCAGCAACACCGACGACAGCGTTTTCGAGCATTTCAGTGAGGTGGCGGATGCGCGCCTCCATTTTTCCTTGCTCTTCTTTGGCCGCGTGGTAGCCGCCATTCTCTTTCAGGTCGCCCTCCGCGCGAGCGATTTCGATGCGTTTGGCAATATCAACACGACCGGTTGTACTCAGATGTTCGAGCTCTGATTTTAATCGGCCGTATGCGGCTTCGGTTAACCAAGTTGATTCAGACACAGCCAATACCCTATGGCAGCCAGCAGCTGGAAATCAAGCCGCTAGCGCCACTTTCAGTAGTATTTATCGGAACTGTTACCGACTGGGACCAGACGTTAACAGCATCAAAGTCGACAATCTTCCACCCCACGACGCCTTTGCCGGCGCTCTGCACCTCAATTGCACACTGGTATTTGGTGCCGGGTGGAGCATCCGCGAGCAAATCGACAGTGAATTGAGTCTGGCTATCAACACGCATATTTATCACTTGCACATTGATTGAGGATGCCGCATTCCAGTTTTGGAAGATAACGAAGAGCCCAAAACCCACAGCAAAAAGTGCCCCAAAAATCCAGGCAGCCAGCTTTATGTTCTTTTTAGAGCTTTCGGTAGAACCATAACGATCCGCGATTAGACTGGTGTCGTTATGTTTATTCATGTTTCTAGCTTAATCGCTGCGGTCACTCCAACTCCAACCACACCGCCTGATGACCAGGTAACACCGGGCTGGTTGGGATTTGTAGTAACTGGACTGGTTGCTCTTCTAGTTATTTTGTTGATTTTCGACATGACTAGGCGTCTAAGGCGCGTGCGCTACCGCGCTGAAATTAATGCCAAACTCGACGCTGAAGAGCGTGGAGAGTTCACCGAAACTGACCCCGAACAGGATTAGTCATACCTGATTTAGAGCGGGTATGCCGGGTTCAGGCAGATAAGTAACGCAGCAGTCCAGTGGCACAAGAATGCCAGAGTGGTGAGGGCGTGAAATATTTCGTGGAAACCGAAATTCTTTGGTGAAGGGTTAGGCCATTTGGTGCCGTAAATGATCGCGCCAATTGTGTAGAGAACCCCACCTACAATCATCAGCACAACCATTGCCACGTTCACCTGGGCGAAGTCTGCAAGATACCAAACAGCAGCCCATCCGAGCACAACATAAAGTGGCACATAAACCCAACGCGGGGCATGGATCCAAAATACTTGAAACAGGATGCCCAAAATCGTTAGTGACCAAACCAGAATCAATAGGAATAGTCCCTTATCTAGCGGAAGCGCGAGCAGTGACATCGGTGTGTATGTTCCTGCAATCAGCACGAAAATATTTGCGTGATCTAGTCGCTTGAGTGCAAGTTTTACATTCTCAGACCAGTTGAAACGATGGTAGAGGGCACTGACTCCAAAGAGCAGTAGTGATGAGAACATAAAGATAGCTGCAGCCATTTTTGCGACCCAGCCATTAGCTAAAACTATAAGCACCACCCCAGCCGCAATCGCAACTGGAAATGTGCCCGCGTGTATCCAGCCACGCCAGGTTGGTTTCACTGGTGTCGGTTCAGGTTCGAGATGATTTTCTAGGTCAGTTATAGCCACACTCACAGTTTATGGGAGTGCTGGGTAGTAGGTTAATTATGTGCTTCAACTTTTTACTAAACCGCTATACAGCACGTATGCGAAGGCGCTACGTAAGCGGCTTAAGGGGGCGAAACTTCCTCACCACGTGGGGATGATTATCGACGGAAATCGGCGCTGGGCAAAGCTGGGTGGTTTTACACCGGTTCACGGACATCGTGCTGGGGCTGCGAAACTGCTCGAGTTTTTGAAATGGTGCGACAGTCTTGGAGTTAGAGTTGTCACCCTGTATCTGCTCTCAAACGATAATCTCAGTAATCGCACCGGTAAGGAACTTTCAGACCTACAGCAGGTTATTGCCGATTTAGCGGATTCGGTGGCTTCAGAGGGCACTTGGAAGGTGCAGCGGGTGGGTAATGCAGAAAGCACAGACTCAAATCTCAACCAGAGATTAGCCGATGCCCAAAACCAGACCGCAGGTAACACCGGAATGCACATAAACATGGCTGTGGGTTATGGCGGTAGGCACGAAATTGTGGATGCAGTGCGTGCGGTCCTGAGTGAAGCTGCGGCGGGAGGCAAGACCCTAGAAGAACTTAGCCGCAATTTTGAACCGGAACTTTTGAGTGAAAAGCTCTACACATCCGGACAACCTGATCCAGACCTAATTATTCGCACCTCCGGTGAACAGCGACTGAGTGATTTTATGCTCTGGCAGAGCGCGCACAGCGAGTTCTACTTCATGGAAGCTCTTGGCCCAGCGATGCGTGAGATTGACTTCTTGCGTGCGGTTCGTGATTATTCCAGAAGGCAAAGACGTTACGGCGCATAACCCAATTTTTGACACTCCGTTAGGCATTCTTGTATTCCTGAAGTTCGGGTTTAACTTCAGTGTTAAGACGAAAAGGGAGCGCATGTGACCTCTAAGCCAAAGAGTAAGACTCAAAACATAACTGAAAATGCCCTAAAACTAAGGACCTATGTGCTTGACACATCGGTCCTTTTGTCTGATCCGAACGCAATGTTCCGGTTCGCCGAGCATGCGGTTGTGCTTCCAGTGGTGGTTATTACCGAGCTAGAGGCTAAGCGGCACGACCCTGAACTTGGCTATTTCGCTAGGAAGGCGTTGCGCAATCTGGATGATTTGCGTATCGAGCACGAGCGACTCGATTTTCCGATAGCAGTGGGTAAAGAGGGTGGCTCGATTCGGGTTGAGCTCAATCACTCAAACCAGTCGATTCTGCCAAGCGGAATGCAGACGGGCGACAATGATTCACGCATCCTCGCTGTGGCAGCAAATCTTGCCAATGACGGAATGGATGTTGTGGTCGTCACCAAAGACCTTCCACTCCGCGTGCGCGCCTCCGCAATTGGCCTAGCTGCCGAGGAGTATCGCGCAGAGCAGGTGGTTGATTCCGGGTATACAGGCTTAGCAAATATTGATCTCTCCGCTACTCAGATTTCAAAACTCTATGAGGATGAGGTGCTGCAAAGTGCTGAAGCCAGAGAACTGCCTATAAACACTTCGGTAATTCTTCACTCGGAGCGAGGTAGCGCGCTCGCGAGAGTGGGCGAAAAGAGTACTTTGAAACTCGTTCGCGGGGATCGTGAAGTTTTTGGACTCCACGGTAGAAGTGCAGAGCAGCGCTTAGCAATCGACCTGCTGATGGATGAGGCTATCGGAATTGTTTCGCTAGGGGGCCGGGCTGGTACCGGTAAGAGTGCGCTCGCTCTCTGTGCAGGGCTGGAAGCGGTATTGGAACGAAAGGCCCATAAGCGCATCCTAGTTTTCAGGCCAATTTATGCGGTTGGTGGTCAAGAACTTGGTTATCTTCCAGGGGATGCTGCCGAGAAGATGAATCCATGGGCGCAGGCAGTCCACGACACTCTCGGTGCTTTGGTATCGCAAAATGTTCTCGACGAGGTTTTTGAGCGCGGGATGCTGGAAGTGCTTCCGCTTACACACATCCGCGGCCGTTCCCTCCATGATTCCTTTGTAATTGTGGATGAGGCGCAGTCGTTGGAGCGGAATGTGTTGCTTACTGTGCTTAGCCGTATCGGACAGAACTCGAAGGTGGTACTAACTCACGATGTTGCTCAACGCGATAATCTGCGAGTTGGTCGCTACGACGGCGTTGCCAGCGTGATTGAGTCGTTGAAGGGGCATCCGCTCTTTGCGCACATTACTCTTACAAGGTCGGAGCGAAGTGCCGTGGCGGCCCTGGTTACTGATCTTTTGGAGCGCGAATCCCTAACTTAGAAGTTTGCTAACCAAATGGTTGCGAGTTTAGAGCGAAGATAACACGCGATACTAGTTATAGTAGTGCTATAATAACTATGTGTTATTTGTTATTGATCCAACGGCAGCAGAGCCAATCTTTGAGCAACTGTTGCACCAAATCAGAGCGCAGGCGATGAGTGGGAAAATTGCTAAAGGCACAAGACT
The DNA here is from genome assembly GCA_019639055.1 of Microbacteriaceae bacterium. GTDB lineage: Bacteria > Actinomycetota > Actinomycetes > Actinomycetales > Microbacteriaceae > JAHBSP01. Next base: position 124,843 of record JAHBSP010000003.1, read on the forward strand.
CCCAGCCGCAAAAGACCTGGCCGAAACTTTGGGGATTAACCTGCACACGGTGCTACACGCATATCGAGAATTAGCAGCTGAAGGAGTTATATCCCTGGGGCGGGGCAGAGGAGCGGTAGTGAATATTGATCCGTTACCGGAAGCAATCGGTAAAAAACTTGAAAATGTCGTCGCTCAGGCAAAAGCGGAAGGCATTGAACTTAACGCAATCATTAGCCTGACAAAAGAAATTTGGAGCGAAAAATGAAATATCAAACCCGAGTATTAGAAGGTAGCCCTAAACCACGCGGACCAAAATATGCGGTTGCGATAATTCCTGTCCTTATTAGCGCCCTGAGTGTGGCTATTTTTGCTTTCCTAATTTACGGATGGCTGCCACAGCTTCCCGAAAAAATTGCTACCCACTGGGGAATAGACGGGCGTCCCAATGACTTTCAAAGTCCCTGGTTCCTGGTTCTGCTTGTAAGTATCCTAATTCTGGTGTTTGTGATTATCGGCCTGGTTGTATCCTTCGGGGGAATTAAGCGAGATATTTTCTTCAAGCCTTTTGTTTGGACTAACGCCTTTGTGATTGGCATGAGCATTTGGTTGAGCATCTCCATGGCCGGAAGTGTTTATGTGCAGCTAGACCGCGATCCATCCAGTGTTTGGGTCACAGAAACTCTCCCCTGGATGGGCTATGGCGCGGTTGCTGGTTTAGTGCTTGCGCTTATTTACGGGTTCGCTACCGTGCGTTTTACTGATGAGTACACAAGAGCACCCAGCACCTCACCGTTGCTTCCAATTGCGGAGAATGCTCACGGATTCTGGGTTACTAGACTCTCAGCACCCGCTTTTTTCCGCTGGTTCATTTACCTAACGCTTCTGGCAATCTTCGTATTAGCGCTCTTCCTACTGTGGGAAGTATGGGTAAGTATCGTTCTGCTGGTGACCGGATTGGTCGTGGTGGCAGGTGCGCTAACACTTAGCTGGAGCATAGTGATTAGTGAAAAAGGTTTTACCGCAATTAGCTCCCTCGGGGTCTGGCGCATAAACATCCCAATTGAAAAAATTGTCAGTGCCAGCGTGGCAGATATTGAGCCCTTTACCGATTTTGGCGGTTATGGACTGCGATTAAACCCCACAATGAGCATGTTCGGAATCGTGCTTCGAAAAGGGGATGCGCTAATCATCGAACGCAGTGACAAAAAGCGTTCTTTTGTGGTCACCGTGGACGATGCCGAAACTGGCGCGGGCCTCCTAAATGCCTACGTTGCTCGCAATCGCTAGAGATTTGGGGAAGTCATCTTCAGCACATCAAGCACTGAATCTAGCTGCTCCTCGGTGATTTCACCGCGCTCTACAAAGCCGAGATCAATCACTGCCTCACGAATTGTGATTCCCTTAGCTACCGAATGCTTCGCAATTTTCGCTGCAGCCTCGTAACCGATGATTCGGTTTAGCGGAGTCACGATAGAAGGTGAAGACTCTGCCAGTGCGCGGCTTCGCTCAATGTTTGCTTCCAGTCCGTCGACGGTCTTGTCTGCAAGAACCTTTACCGAGTTGCTGAGTAGCCGGATTGATTCAAGGAGCGCAGTGCCCATTACTGGAATTGCGACGTTTAGTTCAAACGAGCCAGATGCGCCAGCCCAAGCGATTGTGGCATCGTTTCCGATCACCCTGGCAGCCACCATCAGCACTGCCTCTGGAACTACCGGGTTAACCTTGCCGGGCATAATCGATGAGCCAGGTTGTAAGTCAGGAATATGAATCTCGGCAAGTCCGGTGTTTGGCCCTGAACCCATCCAACGCAGGTCATTGTTGATCTTGGTAAGGCTCACAGCGATTGTGCGAAGCGCGCCGGATGCCTCGACTAGGCCGTCACGGTTAGCCTGCGCCTCAAAGTGGTCGAGTGCTTCAGTGATAGGTAGCCCAGCATTCGCTGCTAACTCCGCAATTACCGCCTGGGGGAAACCGTTAGGGGTGTTGATGCCGGTGCCAACTGCGGTACCACCGAGTGGTACTTCGGCAACTCTGGAAAGGGTAGCTTCTACGCGCTCAATTCCGAGGCGAATCTGGCGAGCATAGCCACCAAATTCCTGCCCAAGAGTAACCGGTGTGGCATCCATTAGGTGAGTACGACCACTCTTGACCGCCTTAGCCCACAGCTTGGCTTTCGATTCAAGAGACTTTGCAAGATGATCTAGTGCCGGAATTAATTCTTTGATGAGCGCTTCGGTAACTGCCACGTGTACGGAGGTTGGGAAGACATCGTTTGATGACTGGGAAGCGTTTACATGATCGTTTGGGTGCACCTTTGCACCAAGTTTTTCAGTTGCGAGGTTAGCAAGAACCTCGTTCATGTTCATGTTAGATGAGGTTCCCGAACCGGTCTGGTACACATCCACGGGGAACTGGTCAAGGTGCTTGCCTGAAATGATTTCTTCGGCAGCCCAAACGATAGCGTCAGCTACAGGTTGTTCTAGGATTCCAAGTTTCGCGTTAGCTATAGCAGCAGCCCGCTTGATTCGCGCCAGGGCGATGATTTGCCCATCCTCTAGTCCACTACCTGAAATTGGAAAGTTCTCGACTGCACGCTGGGTTTGTGCGCTGTATAGGGCATTGATTGGTACTTTGACCTCGCCCATAGTGTCGTGCTCAATACGGAACTGCTCGCTCAACTTTTTCTCCTTGTGGGTCTAAGCGTTACTGCCTTCATCTCCAATGTTACCCAGAACAAAGTCGGGAATAACTAGGCCTTCACCAAGTCGGTAGTTAGCACCCACAATTGCGAGCCTACGTGCTGCAACTTCTTGGGCAACCATTTCCGACTTTTGTAAAATCTCTTTCACTGAATTGCGCAAATGTTCCTTACCAATCTGGGAGGCATCCATTTCTCCGGTCTTATCCTGCACGGCCTTTACAGCCGGAAGAATCGGACCAATAATCGAGCGAGAGTTGATTGAAGGCTCTGGAGGATTGGCCTGGGCTTGGTGTTTGATGGCTGCCGCAACCGCACCACATTCGTCATGACCGAGCACGACAATAAGTGGCACCTGTAACTCACCCACAGCGAATTCGATACTCCCCAGAACTGAGGTGGAAACAATCTGTCCGGCATTACGAATCACAAAAAGATCGCCTAAACCTAGGTCGAAAATTATTTCAGCAGCGAGGCGAGAATCTGAGCATCCGAAGAGGGCTGCTATTGGTCGCTGATTGTGGGCTAATTCATTGCGCCGCTCAATATCCTGGCGGGGATGATCAGGAGAGCCCGCGATAAAACGCAAGTTCCCTTCCTTCATTCTCTGCCAGGCAGCTTCAGGAGTGTATTCTTCAAGATCGGTTTCTGCCATTACTTCAGCACCTCTTTCGCGATAAATTCAAAATCTGCGTTTGCCGCATCTCCGTAAATGAGCACACGACTGTTTCCAATATCGCGTGAGATCACGAACTGGTAGTTTCCAGCCTCATCTGCTTTGTCGCGATAGTCGTAAAGTACCCAAGTGGTTCCACTCAGGTCGATTGATCCGGTGGGGAGGGCGCCGTCAAGGGTGCGAACTTCCCAAACATCTGTGCCGCCAATTCCCTGACGGATACCTATAAAAGTTTCTGAGCTGGTAACAAAGCCGAGTTGCCAGACATCCACCTCATCAGCATTACCGACCTTCAATCTGGCGTTGTTCGAGTACCAATCCGTTGGGATGTCTGGAACAAGTAGCGGAGTAGATAATGCCGGTTGTTCGGTCGCAGCAATTGCTTTGTAGTCAACCTGGGGAACCAGATTCCCTTGCGGCCGCACGACCACGAAAACTAGCAAGAGCATCACGCCAACAGATGCAAGCAGAGCAAGAACTAGATTGATATAGGTTTGCCTCTGGCTGCGGCGAATCTTGTTGCGAAGTTTATATGCCGCTAACTCTTCCTGGTTTTGAGGTTCTTTCTCTAGCTCTTCAGGAATTATTGAAGTGTTTTCAGGCTGCGGCACTATTCGGTATGCTCCAAATTCGCTCTGGCCTGTTCAAGTCTCGACTTTGCTCCGCTAAGTAAATCTTCACAACGACGAGCCAATGCCTCACCTGTTTCCCATAGAGATACCGACTCCTCAAGGGTGCTTGTGCCGGTTTCAAGCTTGGTGACAATCTCGGCCAGGGCATCCCTTGCGGCCTCGTAACTTAGTTGGCTAATCTCTTCTTGGTTCATTTTGACTCCATTTCAGACTACTCGGCTTTGGCTGCTATCTTGCCGTCAGAAACCGTAATATTTAGTGCTTCGCCAGTTTTAATATCCTTTGTTGAGCGGATAATCTTCCCGTCTTCTTTAGTAGCAATCGCGTATCCGCGACTGATTGTGGCAAGTGGTGATAGTGCTCTGAGCCTTGATGTTGCCTCTGCTGTGCGAAGCGTTGCGTGCTCGATAGCGGTGTTGGCAAGAGATTCACCCCTGACCACCAGATGTACCAATTCTTCACTGCGTCTTGTGACTGCGGTTGTTGGCTCCGCTAGTGCTGGGCGACTCCGCCAACTGGCAATAACACTCGACTCGTTTGACAGTAGTGAACTCACCCTGCCAAGGATCAGTAGCCTGGCTTGGGTGATTTTGGCGATTTCTTCGCTCACATCAGGAACGACACGCTTTGCAGCATCTGTCGGTGTGGAAGCGCGAAGATCGGCCACCTCGTCAAGGAGGGGGCGATCAGCTTCGTGACCAATGGCACTAACCAGCGGGGTGTTTAGGTTAGCAGCCGCGCGCAGAAGTTTTTCATCGCTGAAACCTAGTAGGTTCTGAAAATCTCCACCTCCGCGGGCGATGATAATCACATCCACTTCCGGGTCGGCATCCAGCAATAGCATCGCCTTGGTTACCTGTGTCGGGCTCTCATCTCCCTGCACCGCTGCGTATTCGATGCGGAAGCGCACATCCGGCCACCTAAGCTGGGCGTTGCGTCGCACATCCTTTTCAGCGTCGGAATCTTTACCGGTCACTAGGCCAATAACGTTTGGCAGGAATGGAAGCTTCTTTTTCCGGGCTGAATCGAAAAGTCCCTCAGACATTAGCTGCTTACGGAGTGCTTCCAACTTCTCCAGCAAATCACCGAGACCTATGTGGCGGATGCTGGAAACATTGAAAGAGAGGGTCCCGCCCTTTAGCCAGTAGCTAGGTTTTATATTGACGACTACTTTGTCGCCCTGTTTGAACTCTTCGGTAGATGAATTTACGACATTTGACCAGATAGTCAGACCAATCGTGGCGTCTTCACTCGTGTCTTTGAGCTTTGCGTAGACATTCCCACCGCGGTGATCCCATTGGGTGAGTTCTCCCTCAACCCATACGGCAGGGAGTGCTTCGATGTGGGTTTTCAGTCTTTTCGCTAAAGAGGCTACACTCCACGGGGTCTCTACACTATTCACTCTCCTGATTCTAAGACTTGCAGACTACAATTGCAGACGTGACCAAGAAAGTACTACTAGCAGCACCAAGAGGATACTGTGCCGGAGTTGATCGGGCAGTTATCGCTGTGGAAAAGGCTCTTGATCGTTTTGGCTCTCCCGTATACGTTCGCAAGCAGATTGTGCACAACATTCATGTGGTGCGAACTCTTGAAGAACGTGGAGCAATTTTTGTTGACGAGGTTGATGAAATCCCTGAGGGTGCGAATGTGGTTTTCTCCGCACACGGGGTAAGTCCAGCAGTTGTAAAACGCGCCGAAGAGAGAAACCTGGTCACTATTGATGCCACCTGCCCACTTGTCACAAAGGTGCACCGTGAAGCGGTCAGATTTGCTCGCGACGATTTTGAAATCCTCCTCATCGGTCACGAAGGTCACGAAGAAGTTGAGGGAACAGCCGGTGAAGCGCCTAATCACGTGACTATCGTCAATAACCCTGATGAAGCAGATACTGTCCAGGTGAAAGATCCTGACAAACTGGTTTGGCTATCCCAAACAACCCTTTCAGTAGACGAGACCATGGAAACTGTGCGCAGACTTCGCGCCAGATTCCCTAATCTACAAGACCCTCCAAGCGACGATATTTGCTACGCAACCCAAAACCGCCAGGTTGCTGTGAAGAAAATCGCAGCCGGCGCAGACGTAGTGATAGTGGTTGGTTCATCCAACTCTTCAAACTCGGTCCGTCTGGTGGAAGTGGCATTGGACGCCGGTGCCAAGAAGTCTTACCGTATTGATTACCCAGATGAAGTTCAGCCCGAATGGTTAGAAGGGGCAGAAACTGTTGGAGTCACTAGCGGTGCCAGTGTTCCAGAGATTCTGGTTCAGGAACTTGTTCGCAAACTTAGTGAATACGGCTTTGATGAAGTTGAGGAAGTAAAAACCGCTCACGAAGATTTGGTTTTCTCACTCCCTAAAGAGTTACGGGTCTCACTTGATGGCAAGAAAGACCCACGAGCTCTAGGTGGAAGAGTTTAGTAAGAACGGTAGTAGATGTAATCCATCAGGTTTGGATCGTTCAGGATTAGCGCGATCATAACCATGAAGAAAAGGATGAACGCTATCGCTGCGAATGTTATCGGAACCCAGAACGCAAACTTTTTCGCCTTGATTCTTTGAACTGACCAAAGGATTGCGATCAGAAGCGGAATTACGAAGCTGAGGACCATCCCAAGCTGCAGTAGCCACATTCCTTCAGGAGCGACATAGGTGCCGAGACCATATTGGCGGTACATTTCCTGCATAGCTTGGGGCATTGCCATAGCGGTCATGTATGCGCCGAATGTTGCCAGAACACCTAAAGCAAGCAGCACAATTGTGACCACCTTGTCCGGTGTCATGTTTCTGACGGGTGCTACATAACCGTATCCGTAAGGTGGTTGCCCGTATGGTGGCTGGCCGTAGGGCGGTTGCCCATATACAGGTGGTTGGCCATATACCGGTTGACCGTATGCTGGCGGCTGTGCATAAGGGTTTTGACCGTATGCTGGTGGCTGATTTGGCGCAGTTGGAACCTGCCCAGTTTCAGAATTCTGGGATGCTGTGGAATTTTCTGGAGAATATTCTCCCCATTTAGGTGCTTGATTAGTGTTATCGCTCACCATTCAACTCTAGGATAAAAAGGTGAGCGAATCATCAATGCTTCAACATCCCGGCAGAAACTTGGGGATGGAACTTGTTAGAGCTACTGAGGCTGCGGCCATCAGAGCTACCCCCTGGATTGGTAAAGGGGATAAGAATGCGGCAGACGGTGCTGCTGTGGATGCTATGCGTCGTTTCCTTGCAACAGTCAGTTTCGACGGTGTAGTCGTAATTGGTGAGGGCGAGAAAGACGAAGCCCCGATGCTTTTCAACGGTGAGCATGTGGGTAATGGACTCGGCCCAGCATGCGATATCGCCGTAGACCCGATTGACGGCACTAGCCTTACCGCAGCCGGGCGTTCGCATGCTATTTCTATGATTGCGGCATCGGACCGGGGAACCATGCTCGATGCATCCTCAGTTTTCTATATGGACAAGCTTGTTACCAGCCATGAGGGAATCGGTGTTGTAGACATCCGTAAGCCGATTGCTGAGAATATTCGCGCACTCGCAAAAGCTAAGGGCAAGAAGGTTGAAGATATTCGGGTGGCAATTCTCGATCGGCCACGCCACCAAGGAATTATTGATGAGGTCCGTGCGGCTGGTGCTGGCACCAGGCTGATTCTTGACGGTGATGTCGCTGGCGGAATCAATGCGGCTCGGCCAGACTCTCGTATTGATATGTGTATCGGTATTGGCGGATCACCTGAGGGTGTTGGCACGGCCTGTGCGGTTAAGGCACTCGGCGGTCTGATCCAGGGCATTCTTTACCCACAAACCGATGAGGAGCGACAGAAAGCTATCGATGCTGGTCTAAAACTTGATTATGTTTACGAAGCCGATGAACTGGTTGCTTCAGACAATACATATTTTGTCGCTACCGGTGTGACCGACGGGGATATGCTTCGCGGTGTACGCAGGGAGAACGGCTGGATCTTTACCGAAAGTATTATTTTGCGCTCCAAGACTGGAACGGTGAGAAGAATTTTGGCTGAACATGCAGAGGAGAAGTGGCTTTAGTTGACACAAATTTCGGGTCTATACAATTTCCGTGACCTTTCAGGAATCGATATTGACGGGGGAACAGTACAACCAAATACTTTTTTCAGATCGGATGCTTTCTATCTGATTGATGAAGCTGGTGTGAAAACAATGCAGGATTTGAACATCACTCGTGTTGTTGATCTTCGCGCTACTTTCGAAACTACTGAGCGAATTAATAAGGTTGCTCCAATTGAGGAAGTTCATCACCCAATTTTCGAGCGTGAATTTATTCCTGACTGGTCGAAGCAGGTGCCAAAACTGCTCTACCCTCAGATCATTACTGAGCGTGCCCATCGGATTGCCTCAGCGATTGAACTTATCGCCGATGCAGATGGTGCAACTGTTGTGCATTGCACTGCCGGTAAGGATCGTACCGGTCTAGTGGTAGGTGTTGCACTTAGTGCTGTCGGCGCTAAGGATGATGACATTGCCGACAACTATGCCCTCTCTCAAGAGAACTTGAGCGGTGAATGGCTGGAAAAGAGCTTGCTGGTGTTTGAGAAGTTGGGTATCAACATTTCTGACCATAACAAGAAGGTCATGGTCGAGACTCCGAAGTGGCTGATGATGGACGCGATGTCTTTCATCCGTGACAAGTGGGGCAGTAGTCGTAATTACCTAGTCGAAGCCGGTCTTGCCGAAAGCAAGCTGGACAAGTTTTCAGAAAAGTTACTCGCTAGCTAGTTTGACTGCGTAGTTCCGCTGGTTCGATAGCGAGACTACTCGTCGGCTGACTGGGCAAGTTCGGGTGCGGTTGACTGCTTAGGTAGTTCATCGATTTCGACGCCGACACCGAGCACCTTATCGGGGCTTAGTTTCTGCAACTTCCGTGCAGTGGATAGCACACGCGATTCTAGGGATGACTGGAATGCGTTGTATTTGGTGACGGTCTGGACAATTGCCTTCCGTAGATCTTCGGAATAGTCGGCGATAGTGCCAATGCGTTCGTAGAGTTCTTTCATCAGTTTGAAAAATTCTTTAGCATCCTCGGTCACAAGTTCCTGTTGCCATGTGAAAGCAATTGTTTTTATGACTGCCCAGAGATTTACCGGACTTGCTAGTGCGATGCGCTTACTGAATGCGTAGTCCATCAGCCCTGGGTCAATCTCTAAAGCTGAGGAAAGCAGATTCTCATTTGGTAGGAAAAGGATTACAAAATCCGGTGTGGTGTTGATGATGGTTTCGTAGTTGCGCTTCTGGAGTGCGTCTATATGACCGCGCAAATCGTTCTTGTGCTTGGTGAGTAGAGTCTTGCGGCGGGCAAGTTCCTCAGCGCTTGCAGTGTCTGGTATCTGGCTTGCTTCAAGAAAAGCATCGAGTGGAACTTTTGAGTCCACAGGAACTTTCTTGCCGCCCGGTAGGTTGATAACCATATCGGGGCGAACTTTGCCATCCTCATTTGCGAAAGTCTCTTGAGTTGTGAAATCAACGTGATCGAGCATCCCGGCTGCTTCCACAACCCTACGTAGCTGGGTTTCTCCCCAGACTCCACGGGTGGAGTTGCTCTTTAGGGCAGAGGCTAGTGACTCGGTGGTCATCCGTAGTTGTTCGCCGGAAATTTTCTGGTTGCGCAGTTGTTCCTCAATCATCGAGTATTGGCTGGCTCGTTCCTTCTCAAGATCCTGCACTTTCACCTGCATCTGCTCGACGATCTGCTTAACCGGTGCTAATTGTTGAAGCACTTTATTTTCTTCTGCAACTTGCAAGCGCTCACGCTCCGCATCGGTCTCGCGAAGTTCACGCAGAGTTTCTAACTCTTGCTTGAGCGCTTCGGAAGTGGCAGAAGCAACCGCTGCCTGCTTCTCTGCTTCAGAAACTTTGGATGCTGCCTCAAGTTCCAACCGAGCGGTTTTTCTAGAAAGGAGCAAGAAAGATAGGAAAATACCAACAACCAAACCACCCAGGGCATATGCGACAGCAATCCAAAGTTCCATATTCACATTCTCCTATCAACCACTGACACGAATGTTTTCAGTGCGGTCATAACTGGGCGGTTCAAAGGCATGCTGCCCAAAACCAGCGCTTTCAGTAGCGGTTTGTTTAATTTTGAGACCGGTAAATTCAATCAGCTCGCTGAGCGAAGCTGCTCCAGAACGCCTAGCCGCTAAATTCACGATATTGGCACTAGCTTCAGCATCCTCGGCTGGATCGTGATGATGAAAATCTGGGAGACCTAGACTGTTGGAGAGTTTTGCAAGCGAATAAGATTCAAGACCTAAGAAAACCTTTTTCGCAATCAAGACAGAACAGGCGTATTCCAATTGGGGAGCCTCAATAGCGGCTGCCTGACTGGATCTGGTATAGACAGCCATATCAAATCCTGCGTTATGAGCAACCACCGGATCGTTGTCAATGTATTCGAGCATCCTTGGAAGTTGTGAATGCCAAGTATCGGCGCTCTCCACCTCCCCGGGTTTAATGCCGTGAATCGAAATATTTATGGGTAAAAAATAGTCAAAAGGGGCGGTTGGTCTAATCAGCCAGCTAACCCGATCCACAACTTTTCCGCCGACCACTTTCGCAAGACCGACAGCACAAGCAGAGGCGCTATGCTCATTCGCTGTCTCAAAATCTATTGCGGTGAAGTTTAGTGGCACCGTTTAAGTCTGGTCGCGGCCACCGACACTAGAGCCTCTGCCACGCCGCGTAGAGAACATAAGTGTGAAAATTTGAGTCGGTATCGGCATTCTGAACGTTGCAATAATCACGATACGATGGATGATTGTGGCACTAACAATAGGTATCGTCGGGCTCCCAAACGTGGGCAAGTCCACACTCTTCAACGCTCTCACCAAAAACAATGTTTTGGCGGCGAATTACCCTTTCGCAACCATCGAGCCAAACGTGGGAGTCGTGAACCTTCCCGACCCACGCCTCGACAAGCTGGCGGAAATATTCGGTAGTCAGCGCATCCTGCCGGCGACGGTATCGTTCGTGGATATTGCGGGTATCGTGAAGGGCGCATCGGAGGGTGAAGGTTTGGGGAACCAGTTCCTGGCGAACATTCGTGAAGCAGATGCGATAGCCCAGGTTGTGCGCGGATTTGCCGACGGTGATGTGATCCACGTGGCTGGCGAAGTGTCGCCACAAAACGATATTGAAGTTATCAATACTGAACTTGCGCTCGCCGATATTCAGACCCTCGATAAAGCAATTGCTCGTTACGAGAAAGAAGTGCGCGGCAAGAAGATTGAGCAGTCAGTTTTAGATACTGCAATTAGCGCGCGAGATGTGCTTGGTCGCGGTGAGTTATTGAGCGCATCTGGGGTTGATTTAGAGCCGATTCGCGAATTAGGGCTGTTGACATCGAAACCGTTTATTTACGTTTTCAATGTTGATGAGAAAATTTTGCAGGATGCCGGTGCGAAGAATGCGCTCGCTGCGCTGGTTGCGCCAGTCAAGTGTGTGTTCCTAGACGCAAAGCTTGAAAGTGAACTCATGGAACTGGATGAGGCGGATGCTGCTGAGCTGCTTGCCTCGGTTGGTCAGGATGAGAGTGGGCTTGATCAGCTTGCTCGTGTAGGTTTTGAGACCCTTGGATTACAGACATATTTGACCGCCGGTCCTAAAGAAGCTCGCGCCTGGACTATCCACAAGGGCTGGAAAGCTCCGCAAGCTGCCGGAGTCATCCACACCGACTTTGAAAGAGGTTTTATCAAGGCCGAAGTCATCTCTTTTGATGACCTAGTTGCGACCGGTTCAGTCGCCGAAGCTCGCGCTAAAGGCAAGGCTCGTATCGAAGGTAAAGACTATGTGATGCAGGATGGCGATGTTGTGGAGTTTAGGTTTAGTTCTTAGTAGTTTGGGTGGACATTAAGTAGTGTCTTTTATTGGTCATGTCACTAGTAACCTGTATAGTAATTGTTACTAAGACCGGTTCCGCCTACATAGCTAGGTCCAGGGCCGGTCCTCATTTATAGGTGGGGACAATGCACGCAGAGATTAAAGGGCACAAGTCGTACTCTGACCAAGTGGAATTACTTGTTAGCCGAGGGATGATCATCGAAGATTATGACTCAGCTATAACAACTTTGAAGCGCGTAAACTACTACCGCCTGAGCGGTTATTGGTACCCATTCAGGCAAATCGTTTCAGATGTTAGGCAGGATGCTTTCTATCCTGAAACTAAGTTTGAAGATATAGTTGCGCTTTACGAATTTGACGAACGACTACGCGCTATTACATTTAATGCGCTTATGCCAGTGGAGCTTGCTGTAAGGGCTTTGCTTGGTTATGAGCTTGGAAAAATTGATCCATATGTATATCTTGACCCCTCCAAACTTGGGCCAATTGCAAGGGATGGAGATAAGTACGAAGCATGGCGCAAACGATTTGATGAAGAGCTTGCCCAATCGCGTGAAGATTTTGTAACTCACCACAATAGAAAATATGGTGGTCTTTTACCAGTTTGGGTTGCGGTTGAAATACTTGATTGGGGAAGCTTGGCTTATCTTTTCAGTTTTTCCCCTGAAAATGTGAAAGAAACAATTGCTAGAACTTGTGGACTTTCTGTGCCGCAATTGGCTTCTTGGCTCAAAGCACTAAACCTCGTACGCAACACTTGTGCTCATAACGGGCGTTTATTCAACCGAGTCCACACGATAATGCCAAAGTTGCCAAGGGTTGGGCGACATTCCGATTTGGATTCTATGTCTGTTGACTGGAGTCGCACTTTCGGCCAACTTACACTTATTCAGTTCTTATCCGATAGATTGGGCGTCGGAAATAAGCACTTGCTTCCAGCTGTTGTAAAGACTTTTCCAAAGGTTCGGAGCGTCCCTATATCTCACTTAGGTGCTCCTAGCGATTGGCAGGAGAGCAGTCCCCTATGGCGTTAGGTTCTTATAAATAGTTTCGGAATGCTTACGTGCAACTATGAAAAGCCTCACCTGTTGCCTTTTGAACTGTTATGGGTTCTGCAAAGCATTTGACAGTTTTCTATACCAGTGGCTCCACCTTTAGACCAAGCAGTAACATGGTCTGCTTCCATTTCTTCGAGCTTGTAAATGCGGGATTTGTTTACGTTATTGCTTTCAGCACAAATTGGGCAGTTAGAAACTTTGTTTTTTATTGCAAAGTCTGTTTGCAACTTATATTTTGCTTGTCTTGTTTTATCATCAAAAACTCTGACGTTGAGAAGTCTTTTGTCTAACTCGTCACCCAAAATATATTCATATATTCCTTTCCTATCTGTAACGTAAGGGTCACCTCTTAGCTCTTCAACTCGAGTATCTAAAGCGGCGGCGTCGTATGCCTTATTGTGGTATTCCTCGTAAAGACGGTTCCATTCAAGTCCTCTCATTTCTTTATCAGGTGAGCGAGTGAAAATCCCATCTATCCAATTGATGACGGTTGTGAAGTAAATTTCAAGTTGCTTTATGTCCGTATCATTGCGGTGTGTGGCTAGATACGAATCAATAGATTTACCTTGCGAACTACCTACCCAAGAAAGTGCGACTTCTAATACTTCTTGACGCTTTGGGTCGCCTTTCACGTAAGTTAACCACTTTTGTATGTTCGCATTATTTGAGTTTGAAAATTCTTTTTTTGCTTTGGTGACAAAAGGACCAGAGTAGATTGCGTTCAGCAATTCCTGGTTATTAAGAGGGATGCCTGAGATATTTATTGTCTTGAACCACTCTTTTATTTCGTTCTCAGTTCCTTGGCAGATATAAATGAGAAGTTCGCTTTTGAGTATCAATGACTGATCTTCTGCTGACAAGGGTGAAAATGTTTGTTCGCTGCCGTTCCGTTTTATGGCAAACTTGCCGGTTACAAAACGACCTATAGATGTAATTCTTTGCTGGCCATCCAGAACTTCATATCTGTCATCGCTACTCTGGTTAAAGTAGATTAGGCCAAGGGGGTATCCCTTTAAAAGAGACTCAATTACAGCAACGTCTTTCTTACCATCTCCATAAATATAATTGCGCTGGTATTCAGGTTGGATTACAAGCTTGCCAGATAGACCAAATAGACCTTTTCCTTCCAGTTCGTTGTAAATGAACCCTTCAGTGATCTTTTCTACTGTGTAGTGATTGAGTTCAGCTTTCATTTTCAATCTTCTTTCTTATGAGGATTCGGAAATACGGCGTCCTTGTCTGATTATTTGAAGTAATTTGTAAATCGTTGCCGTCATTCCCATGTCTAAATTTCACAATTTCGAACTGGTCTGGGTTGTGTTTATCAAGAAAAGTGATGGGTACTCCTATTGCTGGATTCATAACCTTCACAGTTAGAGTTTCCTTCTGATTAGAAGCCTGTCGTAAATCGCTTTCCCGCTTATGAATGGTTGGCTGTAGCCATTCTGAGAGGGGAGCTTCCATTCCTCTGGACAATGTTGATTGCGGGTGTATGCAGCCACTTCGAACTGGTCTGGATTGTGTTTGTCCGTGAATGTGATGGGTACCCCCATCAATGGGTTCAGAATTCTTATTCTGACTCTCTCTCTCTCTCTCTCTCTCTCTCTCTTAGGATTTCAAAAGCAAACCCTTGATTCTTCAGAGATTCAAGTTGAGCCTTTGACATTTCTCGTTCAACTGTGTAGTCACTAGGTATCGCGTCCACAAAAGGTACCTCAATCGCATCAAAATTATCGTAGTATTGGTAACCTTTACCGCGAATTTCCTTATGCTTGCTAAATTTAATATTGTCTGCCATAGTCATGAGTTTTAGTGGTTCGTGGCGTCTACCATGTTCAATATTTGTAAACCAAGCAATATTTCGAAAATGAACTGTGCTAGTTTCTTCATCTAATACACCGGCTGCATAGGTAAACCCTGCTGATTCAGGTACGCGAAAATAAGCGTCTCCTTTATTAAATCCTTTTCCTAGCCAGAGTTTATTTTGTTGTATAAGCGGAAAAATTTCTTTGTAAGTAATGGCATTTTTTCCTCCAATTATTGAGAATTGCTTCTCTCCTTCAAAAATCCAGCCTACAAACTCTCTGAACAAACTGAATGGCGGGTTCGTAATAACGATGTCAGATTGATCTCGTAGCTTAGTTACTTCTTCACTCCGAAAGTCACCATCACCCTCGAGGTAGGACCATTGGAGATCGTTGATGTCAATCTTCCCATCTTCATTGATATCTTTCTGTTCTAAAACAAAGACCTTACCTTTCTCCAATGATTTTGATTGGTCGTATTCAGTGCTTTCCGTTTCGAATAGCGTTGGTTGATAGTATTTAGCACCGGCATTGCTATTCGGTGCGTAGCTAGTTGATATAAGCTTCTTCATCCCAAAATCGGCGAAATGCAAAGCAAAGAATTTTGTAAAATTGGACCATTCAGGGTCATCGCAAGGAAGTAGTAAAGTTTTACCCCTGAATACATCGTGGTCATATTCTAAATATGCGTTCATTTCGCGCTCAATATCTGCCCATTGCGTGTAAAACTCATCGTTTTTTGCCTTTTTAGCAACTGCCAGATTCTTGTTTGCCATATTTATAAACCTCTTTGTTTTCTTTCAATATGTTATATCGCTAGTAATTTATATGTACTCTATTGAAGTTACCCCATCTACTACGAGTGCTTACAGTTGGAAATCTCCTTGAGTTGCATTGAGTATCCGTTATCATCACTTTATGAAGCCAAACGCTACTTACCTTCTGGAATCTTTGTCAAATAACGATGTTACGTTCTTTATCCCTCCTTACCAACGGAATTACGAATGGAATACAGATACTTGCAGAGTCTTTCTAAATGATGTTAAAAAGGTTGCTGAATCGAACAGCTCTAACGAAAACGAAACTGAACATTTTTTGGGAGCATAGTTTATGTAATTCAAGATTCAGGTTTTGGATTGCCATCAAGGTACGTTCTTACCGACGGACAGCAGCGCATAACCACAACAATGCTTTTCTTGATAGCTCTTCGCGACACAATTGAAGATAAAAACTACAAAGAGACTATACAGAAAAGGTTTTTAGTAAACGAACGTACAGAGTCTGGCACAGAGTACAAGATCAAATTAAAGCAGGTCGAAACTGACTGGGAAGCATATAGATTGCTGGTTCTGGGTCACGGTATCCCCACAGACTTGAAAAATTCCTCGGTTTATCAAAATTATCTATTTTTTAAGCGTGAGCTTTCCAAGTTTTCAGATGCTGAGGTAAAGAGTCTGCTGGAAAACGGTCTCACCAAATTTAGTATCATTTCTATACAGTTAGAGCCTGATCGTAATCCGTGGGAAAACCCGCAAGAGATTTTTGAATCTATGAATTCTCTAGGTAAACCGCTCTCACTGGCGGACCTTGTGCGCAACTATCTCTTGATGGGAAAGAGTGCAGATGAACAGACAAAGTTATATGACCAGTATTGGTTAAGTTTAGAAAAAAGGTTACAAGGAAATCTATCGCCTTTCATTAGAGACTGGATGCAAGCTGATCAGCACAAAAGTTATAAAGTCGCACGAGAAAATAATTACAAAGAACTCTATAACTCATTTAAGGAAATAGTTAACAATAGAAATGTTGAAGAACTTTTTAAGAACTTTTTACAGTTCGCTCATCCTTATTCAATAGCCTGTGGGCTTGAACGAACAGGATTGCCAGTTATAGATCAGGTACTTGTGGATCTTAATATTATTGGAGTAGCACCAGCATATTCATACTTAACTGAAGTGCTTATGACTTGGCTAAACAAAGAACTGGACGAATATGAAGTTGCTAGTATTCTGATTGCAATCAGGACCTATCTACTGAGACGGCGTGTACTTGGTATAACTCAAGCAGAGAATAAATTCTTTCCAACACTAGGCTCACGAATTGACGAAATAATAAAATCTAGCGATGTTGAAGAGGCAGTGTTTACACAATTATCCTCCTATGAGTATGCGTTGCGCCTTCCTAACGATGATGAGATGGAGTCAAGGCTCAGATCTATGAACTTCTACAACCTAGGGAAGTCTAGAAATTATCCTAGGCTTTTGCTTTCGATCATTGAAGAATTGCTTACTAAATCAAGACCCTTGTGGGATGACAATCACCTACAACTTGAACACATAATGCCACAAAAGTTGAACTCAGATTGGCGTGATGATCTTGGAGAAAATGCAATTCAAGATCATCAAGAATACCTAAATAATATTGGAAATATAACTTTGATAAGACACAATCAAGAACTTGGTAATAAAGCATTTTCTGAAAAGAAAAAAGTATATGCTGGGCAATCTGGATTACAAATCACCCAGAATTACATTCTTGATTGTGAAAAATGGGGCGTAAATTCGATTAAACGCCGCCAAAATTACTTGATTGAGCAGTTGTTTGGTCATGTGATAATTGTTCCAAACAGATTTAGGCGTTCAAATAACTGGAATCAATCAGGGGAGGGTAGTTCCCAGTTCGATTCAAGACAGATATTAAATCAGCTGATAGGAGAAACTATCCATTTTGTCTCGAATCCCGCACTTACTGCTCAAGTATTAAGCGATTCTAAAGTTTTATTTGAGGATAAAGAATGGAGCCTTTCGCCGCTAACAAGAGAGTTAAAGCAGCGTGAAGGAGATTCAAATAAGTCGGGAGCATATCAGGGAGCTTTGCATTGGAGTTGGGACGACACAAGACTTGTTGACCTAGATTAGCTTTTGGTAGAATCTATGGTTACTTTTGCGATATGAATTGCGAATATTGCTGAGTTCAAAGAGATCCTCCGCATTGACACTGTGATTTTGTGCAGACGTGAATCGCAAGAGGGTAAAGACTATGTGATGCAGGATGGCGATGTTGTGGAGTTTAGGTTTAGTTCTTAGCAGCGCAAATCTTCAACTATTAGTCAAACTTCACAAAGACATTCAGTGGTGAATCTAGTTCACCGGTTTGCTTGAAACCCATAGATTTGTAGAAAGAAAGCTGTGCAGGGTCGTCGTCGGTCATCAGTACTTTTTGGCGCACATTTTCGTAAGGTTCGAATACTCGTGAAAATAGTTCGCGGCCTAATCCTCGCCTCTGATAATCGGGTGCGACCAGGATGTCTTGTAGATAAATGATTGTGAAGCCATCGCCAACAACTCGTGCGAGACCGACAAGTTTATTTCCGTCGTGTGCAGTAACTAAATAGAGTGAAGCGCTTACAGCATCTTCAAGTTTGACCGGATCTTTGGTGTAGATGCTCCAACCAACAGAGTCATAAAGCTCGGTGAGTTCCTGTTTTGTAGGTGCGGCATTGACTTCGTATGTAATCATCACTGGTCAGGTTAGCAGTAGTTATCCACAGCTAGAAGATTAGTTGTCCAAGTCAAAGGTAATCCTCATACTGTTGTAAATAAGTAATCAGTACCGGGGCACCAAATCGAGATCTCAGGAGTATTCATTGAAAAGTTCTTTTATAGTGCGTAGCATATGTGCTACGGTTACATTATGCAGAGTCAGTACCAAGATGAAGAATCACTTTCACAACGAGAGTTGCGGAATGAATCAGGTAAAGTTTTGCGCGCTGTGAGTCAGGGACAGTCATTCATTGTCACAAATAGTGGAATCGCAGTAGGGAAACTAGTGCCACTTGATACACCTCCGCAGTCATTAAAAATATCCAAGGTTGCAGCTCGAAAAGGAGGTTGGTTGGCTCTGGGCGTTCAGCCAAAGAAAACTAAAACAGCTTTGAGCGACATCATCGACGAGCTTCGCGAGGATAGAACTTGAGTAATTCAAAAGTTGTATATGTAGATACTTCTGCTCTTGGTGCTCTTCTTATTGAAAAAGCTGAAACTTCCGACTTGCTGAAATGGCTAGACGCTACAGAAAATTCTCTCATTTCAAGCGATTTACTTGAAACTGAATTGCGTCGCGTTGCAGTTAGGGAAGATATTGATCAAACATCTGTGACCAAAATCTTAGATGGTATTACGTTAGTCTCACTTGACCGTGCTGTTTATAGAAATGCTGGATTTTTACCTATGAAGTATTTGCGTGCCTTAGATGCTTTACATCTTGAAGTCGCGATTAGGTTAAATGCCGAGGCGATTTTGACTTATGACCATCGTCTTGCAGGAGCATGTAAAGAGCTAGGTTTAGAAGTCGTTTCCCCTGGTAACTGAAGAAAAAGTTGCAAACTCCCAGCCTTTCTGGGCAAAAACCTGTATCCTTATTTAGGTGTGAATCGCTGAATGTGATTCCCTGCGCCTGAAGATCGCTTCATTATTTTGTTTAGGCTTCGTGCCTTTCCCATTTCTGTAGACATTTCCCAAGGCGAACGAATATGCGCATTCGCATGTTCGCCATTAAAGAGCCCACGGCTGCGCTCCGCGAATGAACGAATAGTTCAATTGAAAGCGCCATTTTGCCCTGTGCCCAAAAGCTAAGAAAAGAAACCTTTGACAACTATTACTGCTCCGATTCTTGAGGTCGGATTTGCTGAAGCTGGCGTGCCTAATGCGCTGGTAGAAACCCTAACTGAACTCGGAATCACCGATCCTTTTCCAATCCAACGTGACACTCTTCCAAGCACCCTAGCTGGATGCGACGTCCTCGGTCGTGGAAAAACTGGTTCTGGTAAGACTCTCGCTTTCGCAATCCCTATGGTTGCGCGTGTCGGCGACCGCCGAGGCACTCCTCGCGCCGAAATGCGCAAGCCACTCGGTCTAGTCCTAGCTCCTACCCGTGAACTTGCCACCCAGATCGCTGAGGTTATCAAACCGCTCGCTGATAAGTATCGCCAGCGCGTAACCACAATCTATGGCGGCGTGCGTTACCAGAAGCAAATCAACGACCTCAAAGGTGGAGTCGACATTATTGTTGCCTGCCCTGGACGTCTTGAAGACTTAATCAAGCAGGGTTATGTATCCCTAGATACCATCGAAATCACTGTGCTCGACGAAGCCGACTACATGGCCGACCTCGGGTTCCTGCCTGCTGTTTCGCGCATCCTTTCTCAGACTCCAGCTGATGGCCAGCGGATGCTTTTCTCAGCCACTCTAGACAACGGAGTGGATGAACTGGTCCGTTTGTTCCTAAACCACCCGGTTACACACTCGGTAGATTCCGAAAATTCTCCTGTAGCTCAAATGACCCACCACGTTTTTGAGGTCAACATTGACAACAAGAAAGATGTGATTAAGAGTCTCGCAAGCGGTTCTGGCCGCCGGGTGCTGTTTACTCGCACCAAGCACCAGGCTATGAAGCTGGCCAAGTCTCTGTCAGACAGTGGAATCCCAGCCCTAGATCTACACGGAAATCTTTCTCAGGCAGCTCGTGATCGCAACCTTGCGGCTTTTGGTAATGGAATCGTGAATGTTCTAGTTGCTACCGATGTCGCAGCGCGAGGAGTGCATGTGGATAGCATCGAACTGGTGGTTCATGTTGATCCACCAGAGGAGCACAAAGCATACCTTCACCGTTCTGGGCGCACCGCTCGTGCCGGCGCTGCTGGGGATGTCGTTACAGT
The DNA here is from genome assembly GCA_019639055.1 of Microbacteriaceae bacterium. GTDB lineage: Bacteria > Actinomycetota > Actinomycetes > Actinomycetales > Microbacteriaceae > JAHBSP01. The sequence continues at coordinate 145,279 of JAHBSP010000003.1, forward strand.
CATGCTCCCAAATCAGCGACGCAAGACTCAGGCACTTCTAAAGCAGGCTGAAATCAAAGTTAAGCCGGTAACGGTTTATCCGGCATCTTCCGAGGTGTCGAACCTTGTTGGTGTTGCAGCTCCATATGTGCAGCCGGGTACTTGGGAAGCAGCAATGCAACCTGAGCGTAATCAGTCCAAGAAAGCCAAGCAACCTCGTAATGCTGGGGATGGCGGACAATTCCGTGAGCGTAAAAATTCTCAGGAGCGCAGGCAACCACGTGAGCGTGTGATTGAAAATAGTGATGCGCAGATTCAGGATGCTGAGCCGAAATTCCGCAAGCCTCGCACCAAGTCAGGTGAGAACCGAAACGGTAACCGCAACGATGACCGTCGTGAAAACCGTGGCGCGAAACGTTACGAAGACCGCAGAGAGAACCGCGGTTCAAACCGTGAAAACCGCGGTGATGGTCGCAAAGAAGACTACGGTTCAAGGAGCTCGGATTCTCAACGTTCCCAAGGTAAGAAGCGTTCAGGGTCTCCACAATCACGCGAAACTTACGGAAAATCGCGTGATATGAATTCAGGAAAGTCTTGGGGAGAGAGTTCAGGGAAATCTCGCCAGGAGACTTCCAAACCTCGCAACACTCGTGGTTCATCGGCGCCTAAGAGTTACTCTTCTGCTGGTAACAATGTAAATGGCGGTCGCAAAAATGCCTCTAATGGGCGCAAAGCGACCACTGCTAAGCGTTTCCGCGGGCGCTAGTTAGACCCAAATAGTAGCAACAGCAATGTTGATAAGGGCCATGCCACCAACTGCGTGAGCTAGGCCCTTAGAAACTGGCTGACCTTTACGAATCTTTAAGCGTGCAATGATTGCAGCAATCAGCACAATCAACGCGATACCAAGCTTGATACCAATTTTCATGTGGTTCAGTGGGCCACCGTCGCCCATTTCGCGGATACCTACAATTAGCAATCCTGAAAGTAGAGTTCCCCAAGCTGCAATGTGTTGCCATCCGGTGACATTGGGAGTCTTGAAGTGGGCAATCCAACCACCAACAATTACTGCTGCGGAAAGAATGTGAATAAAAACTAGGTACGGGATTACTGCTTCCATGTCCTTAGTCTAGCCATCTATCAATGAATTATTTGAATCTTCAATGCCGTCTTCATTCATATCCTTAGATCGTGGTAGGCGTGCATTCCACCGAAGTGTAACTGCTCCTAAAGTAGCTGAAAGTGTCGAAGCAAGAATGATTGCTGTTTTTGCTGAATTATATTGGTCGCTACCCGAAAATGAAAGCTCAGTCACCAATATAGAGACAGTGAATCCAATACCAGCTAAAAAGCCTATAGGCAGTAAATCTCTTAAACCAATTGAATCAGGTAACCTCAAACTGGTGAGTTTGGTTACCAATAATGTGGTCCCAAGTACTCCAAGAAGTTTTCCTAAAATCATTCCGAATATGACGGCAAAGAATACGGGTTTTAAGAAATCTTGCCAGCTAGCGCCTTCCCCTACAAAGCTGATGCCGGCGGAGAAGAATGCAAAAAGTGGCAAGATTATCGCGTAAGTTACCGGTGTTAGGTTGGTGGAGAATTTCTGTAACCTGTTTCCTCTTAGGATAGGGACACAGAATCCTAGTAGCGCTCCAGCTACTGTCGGATGCACCCCTGACTCGTGGAAAAACCACCAACTAATTATTCCTATTGGGAGTAAAGCTAAACCATGAATTTTTTCAAATTTAACCAATACGGCAAAAATTAATATGGAAACCAGACCTAGGAAAAGAGGTATTACTTGGATTTCTTGGGAGTAGAAAATCGCTATTACCAAGATGATGATTAGGTCATCCATTACCGCTAGTGTTAGCAAAAAACTTCGTAACGCTTTTGGAAGCCCCTTTCCGAATATTGCTAGGACAGCTAAAGCAAAGGCGACGTCTGTTGCAGTAGGAATTGCCCATCCATGTATATCCATCGAATCAGCACTGAAACTAGTTATTGTCAAGTAGATAATTGCTGGGACTATTACCCCACCGAATGCGGCCAATATAGGCACCATTGCTTTTTTGGGTGTGCGCAATTCACCTGAAACGAATTCTTTCTTTACTTCCATGCCTACCAAAAAGAAGAAGAACGTTAATAAGCCATCAGTTATCCAAGAGTGTATGGGTAATTCTAAATTCAGTATAGAAATACCAAACTTTAGTTCGGAGAATACTGTATAACTCTCATGCCAGGCTGAGTTGGCCCAAAGAAGCGCGGTAGCTGTTGCTATGGCTAAAAGCAGTCCAGCAGATGAATCCTTGGCAATCCAGATGTTAAATTTATTTGGGATTTTAGATTGGTGATGCATAGTCTCTAACTCGAAAGTGTTGAAAATTTCTTATCGACCAGACTTCCCGAAGCACCAAATCCACTATAACAGTCCTGCGATTAATTACATGATTGCGCAGTCGTTGGAAACTATATTGAATACTCGTAACTAATTTTTATCAACTGTTTGAGGACATCCAAATCAATGTCCTCTAGTTTCTTGACATAGACACAGCCCTTAGACTCTGTAAATTTTCCAAGACCAGGGAGCAGGGCAGCACCTTCCGGATAGTCTTTCAATCCGTAAAGTGTAAGGCTCGTTTTTCGCGGTGAAAATGAAGCCCGCGGCCATACGCCTTTAGTTCCTTTGGCAGATACGTAGTTAAAACTTCCATAACCGATTATGGAAGGGCCCCACATCGCTGCGTTTTCGCCAGTTACTTCTTGAAATATTCGATCTAGCGCAATACCGTCTTCACGGCGTTTTTCAGGTTCGACAGAGTTCAGGAAGTCCTGCACTTTGACAGTGGTTGGCTTTGTTTTTTGTTCTGCCATGTCTATATTCTCTCGATTTAGTCTTTAAATCTTGTCAACCGCAAAGAATTAGTGACGACAAAAACCGAAGAGAAAGCCATTGCTAGTGCAGCGATTGAAGGATTCAGCATTCCAAGCATCGCCAAAGGAATCGCAGCTGCGTTGTAGGCGAATGCCCAAAACAGGTTTCCGCGAATGGTTCCCAAAGTTTTTCTAGCCAGTTTTATTGCGGTTACAACTGACTTCAACTCACCGCTCACAACAGTAATATCTGATGCTGCAATCGCCTGCTCAGTGCCATGCCCCATCGCAATCCCAAGGTCTGCTTGCACGAGTGCGGGGGAGTCATTCACTCCATCACCGACCATAGCGACGCGCTTGCCCGATGCCTGCAACTGCGAAATCTTAACCAGCTTGTCTTTAGGGAGTACTTCGGCAAATACCTGATCAATACCCACTTGTGAGGCAACTGCCGAGGCAGCAACCTCGTTATCGCCGGTGAGCAGAATTGTCTCAAGACCTAGAGGGTGCATCTGAGCTATAGCCTCGGCGGAGTCTGGCTTTATGACATCGGTAGCGGCAATCAGTCCCAGCACTTTCAGGCCGTGTAAAACAGTGACCACGGTTGCTGGCCCGTCGTATTTCTCAGCTAGAGCAGTAAAGAGCTTTTCCGGAACATCGCTACCAATCTGTTCAGATATCCAGGAGACCTTACCGACGTAAGCAATCTTGTTTCCTGTCATCGCAAAAGCGCCCTGACCCGCAGCGGTTGCATGGTCGCTGGATTCTGGAATTGTGGCGGTCGAATCAAGCTCGGTAAGCGCATCCACAATCGCCTTGGCTATCGGATGCACCGCTCCAGATTCAACAGCAGCAGCAATAGCAAGCAACTCAGCTTCCGAAATGCCTTCAGCTGGCTGTACGGCAACAACACTCATAACACCTTTAGTTACGGTGCCGGTTTTATCAAGGACTACGGTATCGATTTCCCGAGCACTCTCAAGTGCGGTCTGGTTCGAAATCAAAATACCTAACTGCGATCCACGACCTGTGCCTGCAAGTAGTGCGGTTGGCGTTGCAAGCCCGAGTGCGCAGGGGCAAGCAATAATTAGTGTTGCAATTCCGGCAGTGATTGCTGAAAGCAGCGAACCGCTAAGGCTCCACCAAAGAATGAATGCCAAAACCGCTAAACCGATAACAATAGGCACAAAAATGCTGGCAATCTGATCAGCAATCCGCTGCACATTTGTCTTGCCCGACTGCGCAGAATCAACCAAATCAGCCATCCGAGCCAAAACGGTCTCACTACCAACTTTGGTGATTCTCACTCGGATGCGCGCATTCAGATTTATAGTTCCGCCGGTAACTTCAGTGCCGGGTTCTATATCAATGGGGAGTGACTCGCCGGTAATCATCGATGCATCAACAGCAGAGACTCCGTCTATGACTTCACCGTCGCTGGGAATTTTATCGCCGGGGAGAACCTCAACCAAATCACCTGGGGCAAGAGAATCTGCCGGTACTTCACGAACTGAGCCAGAGGCATCCACAAACCTAGCGACCTTAGCACCAAGGTTGAAAAGTTCCCGGACCGCTTTACCGGTCTCGTTTTTCGTCCTAATTTCTAAGTATTTTCCTAGCAGTAGGAAGAATGCAACGGCAGCGGTAACTTCAAAGTAGAGCTCGTGCCCACCACCGCCCGGTGTAGTAAAAAGTTCAAAGCTCATACGCATATGAGGGTCGCCGGAATGTGTGAAAAATATCGCGTACAGGCTCCAGCCGAAAGAAGTTATTACGCCCAAGCTGACTAGCGTTTCCATGGTGACGCTGCCGTAGCGGATGCGCATCCCCGCTTCTTTGTGGAAAGGCCAAGCACCCCAAGTTGCAACAGGAATAACCATCGCCATCACAAGCCACTGCCAGTAATCAAACTGAAGTGTTGGAATCATGGAGATAAGCATCACCGGAATCGTCAGAGCGCCAACTACCCAAAGTCTGATCACATAGCTACGGATAGTTTTCTCAAAACGCTCACTACGAGCCTGCTGGCTTTTTTCAACCGAAATCGGAACTTGAGCCGTGTAACCAATCTTTTCCACTTGAGCGATGATTGTGGCTGGGTCAAGAGGGCTGACCTCGTCATTATTTGTAAGTGTGCTTGCCCCCAGCGCTTCATCATCTAGCCATACTCGGGCTCTTTCGGTCGCGAAATTTACTTCGGCTTGAACTCCGGGGAGTTTGTTGATTGATTGTTCAACCTTCATAGCGCAGGCGGCACAACTCATTCCGCCCACGTCGAGTTTGAGTTCAGTGACGTCGGTCATAAATGCTCCAGATCGGAGAGGAGTTTTACTTTACGAGGTTGTAGCCAGCATCTTCGATAGCGGCAGAAAGCACAGTCTCGTCGATGGGGCCTTCAGAAGTGATGCTTACTTTGGATGCGCCGCCAGCGTTTAGCTCGATCTCGACATCCTCAACACCGTCGATTCCTGCAACGGCCTTTGTTACAGAACCCACACAGTGAGCGCAGGTCATTCCTTCAACTAGATAGTCTTTTGAAGTTTCGCTCATCTTGGCGTTCTCCTTTGTTTCTTTAGTGTCTACAGACATTCCGGTTCCGCAAATTCCGTCACCGCAACCGCAACCGCTATCGAAAGTTGTACCCGCAACTTCCGACATTTTCATAAGTTTGATTTCTTGTTCCATGGAATATCTCCTCTAAAGATGTTAACGCACTTACTTTGATTTTATTCCCAGTAGCCTTATATATGTGAAACGCACAGTTCTTTTCGAGGAGCACCAAGAGTTAGGTGCGAGTTTTGTTGAATTTGGTGGATGGGAGATGCCCGTTCGCTACACAAGTGACCTAGCCGAGCACCATTCGGTGCGTAAGGCTGCCGGACTTTTTGACATTTCCCACATGGCTGAGTTCGAAATCTACGGTCCGGAAGCTACCGAATTTTTGGATTATGCGGTCGGCGGTAAGCCAAGCACAATCGCCGAAAATAAGGCTAAATACCAGTTGCTGTTGAGTGAAGAGGGCGGCATAGTGGATGACCTAATCATCTACCACTGGAAACCAGGGCGCTATATTCTGGTAGCCAACGCCGGAAATCATGACGCAGTTGCCGAGGCGCTAAAAGCTCGCTCCGCTAACTTCCAAGTCACAATCGATGACATAACAGACGCTTATTCCCTCATTGCGCTTCAGGGACCGCGCTCCTTGGAAATCCTGCAGAACATTCCCAGCCTGATTGAAGGTATCGAGGGCGTTGCAGAAATGAAGTACTACTCCGGAACCTTTATGCGGTTTAAGAGCGCTAATGGCAGGGTTGATGTGGAACTTTTCGTTGCCCGCACCGGTTACACGGGTGAGGACGGTTTTGAGATTTACGTGCCAAATGATTTTGCTACTTTCATCTGGCGAGCATTGCTAGCGCATGGAGAAGAACTGGGTCTAAATCCAGCAGGTCTGGCAGCCAGAGACACGCTTCGTCTCGAAGCGGGGATGCCCTTATACGGCCACGAGCTGGGCCTAGATATTCATCCTGCCGCTGTTAATTTAGAACGCACAGTTGCCTTTGATAAAGCAGATTTTGTTGGGAAAGCAGCCTTGCAGGCATCCGCAGCTCCGACTCGAAAGCTGATTGGGCTCAGGGCCGAGGGCAAACGAGCTCCTCGAGCAGGATATCCGGTGATGCATGGCGAGAAAGTTGTTGGAGAGGTTACTTCCGGAGTGCTCTCGCCAACGCTCGGATACCCGATTGCTATGGCGTTAATCGATATTGACGCAATTGATGCAGATTTGACTGTAGATATTCGTGGAACAGCGCTAGAAGTAAGTAGAGTTGAATTACCTTTCTACAAGCGGCAGAAATGAAAAGAGGATAAATGTCTGCGCCGTCAAATTTGAAATATTCCACAGACCACGAATGGGTACTCTTTGATGGCGATGTTGCCACTATCGGCATAACCCAGTTCGCAGCAGATCAACTTGGAGACATTGTCTATCTTGACCTTCCTAAGGTAGGGACCATGATCAAAGCTGGAACTATCGTTGGTGAAATTGAATCAACTAAAAGTGTCGGGGAACTATATACACCAGCGGATGGGGAAGTTGTCGAGTTGAATCAGGATGCTGTTGATGCTCCAGATACCCTAAACAGCGACCCTTATGAGGCTGGCTGGCTAATCAAAGTAAAACTAAGCGACCCGAGTCAGCTAGATAGCCTGCTTGACGAGGCTAGCTACAACGCCCACATCGGAGCATAAGTGGATTCCAACTTTTCTCGCAGGCACATCGGCCTCGAGCGAGGCGAACGCGCTGTTTTAGACACCCTAGGTTTTGACTCATTCGAAAAGCTAATGGATGCTGCAGTTCCGGAAAATATCCGCACTGAAGCTAGCGAAGTTTCGAGCATCCCACCCGCTGCCAGCGAGCCAGAAACACTCGCCCAGCTTCGTGAATATGCTTCGCAAAACCGGGTGACAACCAGCATGATCGGTCTCGGCTACTACGACACTTTCACCCCTTCGGTGATTAAGCACAACGTTTTAGAGAACCCGTCCTGGTACACCGCCTATACCCCATACCAGCCAGAAATCTCTCAGGGGCGGCTAGAGGCCTTAATCAACTATCAGACTGCCCTTTGTGATCTGACCGGGCTAGATATCGCCAACGCTTCGATGTTGGATGAGGCTACCGCAGTCGTTGAGGCGATGCTACTTGCTCGTAGAGTTTCGAAGAGCGAATCAAATATTTTCATTGTCGATTCCAATCTGCTGCCTCAGACTATTTCACTACTTGAGCGACGCGCATCCGTGCTTGGAATTAATGTCGCAGTAATGGACCTGGTCGCGATTTCGCGGGGTGCCAGGATCATGGTCCCTCCTCACTTTGGTGTGGTTGTGCAGTATCCGGGAGCTGACGGACTCGTCTGGGATCCGAGCGAAATCTTCGCGCAGTCAAAGGAGCAGGGTGCACTCACGATTTCCGCTGCAGATTTACTCGCACTTACGCTGCTGAAGTCACCGGGGGAACTCGGTGCAGATGTTGCAGTTGGCAACACGCAACGTTTCGGGGTCCCGTTAGGTTTTGGTGGCCCGCACGCAGGGTACATGGCTGTTGCTAACGGTCTAGAGCGGCAAATGCCTGGGCGACTTGTCGGTGTATCGGTTGACGCGCATGGCCGTCCTGCCTACAGACTCACGCTCCAGACTCGTGAGCAGCACATCCGTAGGGAGCGGGCAACATCAAATATTTGTACTGCGCAGGTTTTGTTAGCAGTAATGGCATCCATGTATGCGGTCTATCACGGACCCAAAGGTTTACGTGCTATAGCAACCAGAGTCAACGAAACCGCTAACCGTTTCGCGAAACTAATTAGAGCCACGGGCTACGAAACTTCTGAAAGTTTCTTTGACACTGTGTTGGTTAGGGCCCCGGGGAAGGCCAAGCAAATTTGGGAACGCGCTCGCCAAGCCGGAATCACGCTCAACCTTATAAATGAGGACAAACTTACCGTTGCCTTTGACGAAGTGAACGCTTTTGGACTCGGTCCTGAGGGCCTTGTCGAGGCTTTCGGATGCACAGATCAAGACTTCCAGAAAGCGTTCGGTCATTCTCGTTCCGGCTTTGGTTGGCAGGACGGCAAGGCCGAAGGTGTTGCGGTGTTGGATGGGGTAGCTTCGTCGCTTCATCGCACCAGTGAATACCTAACCCATCCAAACTTTAACAAGTACCATTCCGAGACTGCAATGATGCGCTATCTAAAACGCCTAGCCGATAAAGATTTCGCGCTCGATCGGGGGATGATTCCACTCGGATCCTGCACAATGAAACTCAACTCAGCCGTTGAAATGGCTGCGATAACTTGGCCGGAGTTTGCGGGCATTCATCCTTTTACTCCTGCAGAAGATGTTGAAGGCTACTTGAGTCTGATTGGGGAGCTACAAACTTGGCTTGCGGAACTTACCGGATACGATGATGTTAGTTTGCAGCCAAATGCTGGCAGTCAGGGAGAACTTGCAGGTCTACTTGCGATTCACGACTATCACCAGAGTCGTGGCGATAACCGTGAAGTGTGTTTAATTCCAGCAAGTGCTCACGGCACCAACGCAGCTTCTGCTGTCCTTGCCGGTATGAAAGTTGTTGTGGTTGCGACCGCTCAAGACGGCTCGGTTGATGTTGATGATCTAGCGAAAAAAATTGCCGACAACGCTGGTAATGTGGCTGCGCTGATGATCACCTACCCATCCACTCACGGAGTTTTTGAGGCTGATATCCGCAAAATTTGCGAGATGGTCCATGAGGAGGGCGGTCAGGTATATATTGACGGCGCCAACCTGAATGCACTGCTCGGTTATGCCAAGTTTGGTGAGATTGGTGGGGATGTTTCGCACCTGAACCTTCACAAGACTTTTGCGATTCCGCACGGTGGAGGTGGTCCTGGCGTTGGCCCGGTGGCTGCAAAGAGTCATCTGGCTCCTTTCTTGCCAGGGCATTTCGCAGCTCAGCGGGAGTTCGTTGAAGGTCGCAACGACGGAGCAAAATACCAAATCTCTGCTGCACCTTACGGGAGCTCGTCAGTGCTTCCAATCAGCTGGGCCTATATAAGGTTGATGGGTGCTGAGGGTCTTACTGAAGCGACCGCAGCTGCTGTTGGCTCCGCGAACTATGTTGCTAAGCGACTAGGCGAGCACTATCCGGTGCTCTATGTCGGCCAGGGTGGGCTGGTAGCCCATGAGTGCATCCTTGATCTGCGCCCTTTGAAGGCTGCTTCAGGAATCGATAATACGGATGTTGCTAAGCGACTTATCGACTACGGTTTCCATGCCCCAACCGTTTCCTTCCCTGTGCCAGATACGCTTATGGTTGAGCCGACTGAGAGCGAAGACATTGCCGAGCTTGAGCGTTTCATCAATGCGATGATTTCAATCAAGAAAGAGGCGGAGAAGGTTGCTGACGGAACTTGGCCAAAGGATGACAACCCGTTGAAGAATGCTCCGCATACCGCTTACGATTCCTCAATTTCTTGGGATCACGCATACACTCGCGAAGAGGCTCTCTATCCCTTTGTGGAGAGTAGGGAAGTCGCGGGCGGTCATACTTTAGAACAGCATGATCGAATTGCTTGGAAGTATTGGCCTCCTGTTTCGCGCATTGATCAGGCATACGGCGATCGGAATATATTCTGCTCCTGCCCTGATCCTTCAGCTTTCGTCTAATTGGTTTCGGCGGCACTCCCTACCCCTTAGCTGAGCACTCCCTACCCTTTTTGAAGTGAGCCTACTCTTTGCAGGGGTAGGGACGTCAAAGAAAAGGTAGGGAGCATAAACCCGACCCAGCAAATTTGCGGATGAACTAAGCATTTTCAGAAAAAATTGCTTTTCCACCTACAAAAATTTTCCAATTTATAAACAGTCTGTGAATCCTGTTGCGCTTGATTTTCGTGTTCGGGGTAGCAATGCTTATGGATGTTTTAGAAACAGCAATCAAAAAAATCGTCAGAACTAAGTTTCACGGCGCTACTCAAGAGATTTTATTAAGTCAAAAGTTCTTGAAAACGATGCACAAAATACGTCGATCAATATATATCGAGAAGG